>NZ_JAMYJW010000006.1:0-299352 GCF_024136975.1 Haladaptatus sp. AB643 | reverse complement strand
TTCGACCGAGCGTGGTCGTTTCGCTACCCGAACGCTGACCATCCGGATCTGATGGTCGAAGTGACGTATCTCGAAGAGCAGGACGACTGACCCGATAATTTTGTTCGTCCCCGTCCTACCGGGGGTATGGAGTTCACCGTCGTTCGAGGAGACATCGCAGCACAGCGAGCGGATGCACTCGTCAACGCCGCCGGAACCAGCCTTCGAATGGGGAGCGGCGTCGCCGGGGCTCTCCGGCGCGGTGCCGACGGACCGATAAACGACGAAGCGATGCGGAAAGGACCGGTCGAACTCGGTGCCGTCGCGGTCACCGACGCGTACGAACTCGATGCGGAGTTCGTCGTTCACGCCGCGGCCATGCCCCACTATGGGGACGGCGAGGCCACCCGGGAGAGCATCCGTGACGCGACGCGGAACGCGCTCCGTGAAGCCGACGAGCGGGAAGCCAAATCGATGGTACTTCCGGCCCTCGGCTGTGGCATCGCGGGATTTGGCGTGGAGGAGGGAGGTGAGATCATCTGCGAGGAAATCCGGCGATTCGACCCGAACTCCCTCGAAGACGTTCGTCTCATCGCCTACAGCGACGAGGAGTACGAAACTCTCCAAAAGGCGGCGGCCGACACATCGGACAAATAACAGAAAAGTTATGAATAGCGGCTGAAAATCACCGTCGATGACAGCGTTCAGTTACAGCGACGACGAGGTATTGCTCACGACGAGTCACGAGGTGCCGGGACGTGAAATCACGGCCCATCACGGCGTGGTCGTCGCGGACGTGACGCCGGGGCGAAACATCGGAAAGGACATCGCGGGTGGCCTCCGCGACATCGTCGGCGGGCGCTCCGGTTCGTGGGAGAAAACGCTCGAAGCAAATCAGGAAACCGCCCTCGACGAGTTGGTCGAGGAAGCGAAATCGGTCGGCGCGGATGCGGTCGTCGCGCTCGACGTCACCGACGAAGCGCTCGGCGGACAGGGCGGCATGATAAACATCAAAGCGTTCGGAACCGCCGTCTCGCTCGACTGACAAATATTGTAACGGCCGGTTCGGTTGTCGAGGTATGACGACATACGTCGGCGTCGATTGGGCGTCGAAATACTGGGTCGCACTCGCCCTTACAGCGAAGAAAGCGAAGGGGAATTTCGAGACGCTCCAGAAAACTCTCCGAAAGATGACAAGGGTCATCGAACGGCGATCGTCTATGCAGACGCTTAAGAATCGTTTAACTCCACGTCTTCACCGGCGTCCCCTCCTCCGATTTGAATTGTTGCGTCCGTTTCGACCGCGTCGAGTCCGTCGAGTTCACAGATGTCCGCCACGATCGGTTCCGGAACGACGACACGAAGCGTTTCGAATTCCAGTTCCGCATCGACCTCGCCACCGAGGTCCGTGATGCGAGCGGCGACCGACTCGGAATCGGTTCCCTCGGCGAGTCGAAGCAGGAGCGTCGCCGATTCGTCGGGGAACGGGTCGTCGCGCATGGCACGGACGGGATGGGATACGTAGGTCATAGGGCAGCAAGTATCTCGTCGGCGTGTCCGTCGGGCGAAACGTCCTCGAAAACGGCCTCGACGGTGCCGTCGGAACCGACGACGAACGTGTTGCGGAAGACGCCGTCGAACGTGTTCCCGAACATCCGTTTCTCGCCGTACGAATCGTACGCCGAGGCGACGTCGCCGGACTCGTCACTCAGGAGGTCGAACGGCAGGTCGTACTTCTCCCGGAACTTCGCGAGGTCCGAGACGGGGTCGTCGCTGATGCCGAGAACCGGCACGTCGCGCGCTTCGAACTCCTCCCACGAATCGCGGAAGCCACAGGCCTCGGTGGTGCATCCCGGCGTGTCGGCGCGGGGGTAAAAATACACGACGACGGTGGTATCGAAATCCGCAAGCGAGACCTGATCTCCGTCCTGATTCGGCAGTTCGAACGATGGTGCTGTTTGTCCGGATTCGAGCATGGGTCGAGTTCGAAGCGAACGTGCAACTGCGTTGCGGAACTACTCGCCGATGACGACGAACGTTCGACCGCCCTTTCGCTCGAAATGGACGGCGCCGTCCTCGGTCGCAGTTTGAACGTACTCCTCGACTTCGCTGGCGGACAATCCGGACACGTCCGCCGAATTCCACGGTCGTACCGCCGACTCGTCCGTTTCGACTTCGATGTTCATATGTTCACCATGTCCGATCGGATAATGAAAGACAGCCTAGCGGAGCGAAAGTGAAAGTAGTCGGGAAAACCGGACGACGGAGATTCGAAGTCAGTTCGAAGTCGGTTCGAAGGTCGTTTGAAGACAGTCGGGAGTCGATGCGAAGACCGTTCGAACGACCCTCAAGCGGCGAGCGTCAGCGACTCGCCGTCTTGGTTCACGAGACCACGTTCGCGGAGCGACCGGATGACCGTGTACAGCGTGATTTTCGGCAGGTCGAGGCCGTTCTGTAGTTCGTCGAGGGTCGCGCCACCCGTCGTCGAAAGCGAGAGGTAAACGAGTTTGGAACGCGGTGAATCGAGTTCATCGGGCAACGGTGCGATCGGTGTCGTTTCGATGCTCATGGTAGTATCCGGTTCGAAACATTCGACGATAATAAAATTACCCCACGACGATTGTCGAAAACCATTGGAGGAGTCCGTTTGAAGAGATGTGTTCTCACTGTCGGGAATTGCCGGTGATTTTATGTGAAGAGCGGTGGTAGTCTTGACCAATGAATCCAGCGCGAGACGAATCCAACCGCGAGTCGAGGAAAGTCATCTCGCCGGAGGAACTCGACATCGAGGAGAGTGAGAACGTCGTTACGCTGGACGATGGACGGTTCGTCATCGGTGCATCCGGACGCCCATCGGTCCCCGACGAACCGACGGAAGTGACGACCGGAAACGCGAATGGCGATACGACTCCAGCAGTCGACCCGTCACCGTCGTCCGAATCATCGCCCTCCACGGATACCCCTCCCGCCATCGAACCCGAATCGGACGTCGAGGATGGGTCGATGGCATCGAACACGGACCCCTCGTCACCGGCCACGACTTCGGAAATCAACTCGCGCGACGTTCGTCAATGGCTGGAAGCGGATTTGGCGGACGTGACGTCCCGATACGGGTTTCACATCAGCGCGAAATCGGAAGATTCCATCAGCCACCAACAGATGTTTTCGGACGACGTGGGGACCGTTTTCGACAGCCTCCTCCTGTGGTACGCTCAGCAGGTGGATAAGGGGACAGCCGTCGAGGACGTCCTCGGCATCCTCCTGATGGAGTCGAACATCCGGGTTCGCTACTCGCCACGCTGTCTTCGTGGTCTGCTCGATACACACGACCTCTCACCGGACGACAGTATCGCGGACCTCTTTCAGGCGATTCAGGACGCGAACGGCGTCGTCTTTCCGCCGGACGTCGAGTAGTCATTCTCCGCCGTGATAGCGAGGAGTGGGTTTTATGTTCTATCGTTCGATGTATCCAGTAACTGACTATGAGCGTTCAGGAACAGGAACCATCGAACGAAGAGACCCAAGTCGTCGAATTTCGACTCGGCGAGGACGTTTGCGCCATCGATATCGAACAGGTAGACAGCATCGTCGAAGTGAAGAAGGTGACGCGGATTCCACGAACGCCGAACTCCATCGAGGGCGTCATGGACCTTCGCGGTGAGACGACGGCCATCATCGATCCGAAGGAGTTTCTCAGCGTCGAAACCGGCGAGCGAGGTGACGACGTTCTCGTCTTGGACCGCCCCGACGACAAACAGAAGATCGGAATTCGAGTGGACGAGGTGCTCGACGTGACCACACACGCACCGGAGAGGATAGACGCCAACGACGAATTGGAGAACCTCGACACGCGTGGAATCCGTGATCAGATCTCACGTGGTATCATCAAGAAGCCGAACGGCGACGATGACGAGCTCGATCTCGTGATATGGGTGGACATTGACAAAATGATTAACAGTCTGAATTAACTTTCTGAAGAAATCCTCAACTGTGATAATCACAGGGGAGCATTTATTTTGCCCCCTTTCAAAAACTCTCGATAGTGAAACTTGAATGGTGAATGACGTACTAATTGTCGATGACTCAGAATTCATGCGAAACCTCCTGCGTGAGATTCTGGAAGAGAATTTCGAGATCGCGGACGAAGCCGAAAACGGCGTCGAAGCGGTCGAACTGTACAAAGAAAAACAGCCGGACTTCGTGATGATGGACATCGTGATGCCGATTCGAGACGGCATCGAGGCGACGACTGAAATCAAGCAGTACGATTCGGTGGCGAACGTCATCATGTGTACGAGTATCGGGCAGGAAGAGAAAATGAAGAGGGCGATCAAGGCGGGCGCGGATGGCTACATCACGAAGCCGTTTCAGAAGCCCAGCGTGATGGAAGCCATCGACGACGTAATCTCAGCATGACGCGGGCGGTCGTCGTCGACGACTCGCATTTCATGCGGACGGTTATCACCGACGTTCTCGAATCGGACGGCATCGACGTCGTCGCACAGGCGTCGAACGGCGAGGAGGCCGTCTCGGTCGTCGCCGAACACGAACCCGACGTGGTGACGATGGACGTCGAGATGCCGAAGATGAACGGTATCGAGGCCGTCGAGGAGATCATGGAACGGTCGCCGACCCCGATTCTCATGCTTTCAGCACATACCGAGGAGGGGGCGGAAGCGACGTTCGAAGCCCTCGATCGAGGGGCGATCGACGTGTTGGCGAAACCAGGTGGGGAAGTGTCCACCGGAATCTCCGCACACAAGGACGCCCTCGTCGCGAAGGTCCGGTCCGTCGTTAAGGCGGACGTTTCCGTCAGCGTACCGGACAACACGATGGCGTCCCCCGCGAATCTGGACGATTCCTACGTCGAGAACGCGACGGTCGTCATCGGCGCATCGACGGGCGGTCCACGCGTCGTCGAAAGCGTTCTCGCGGGGCTTCCCCGCTCGGCACAACTCCGGATTCTCATCGTCCAGCACATGCCGGACAGCTTTACCACTCGATTCGCAAAGCGACTCGACAACCGAACCGAGTACGACGTAAAGGAGGCCACCGACGGCGACCGAATCGGCGCCGGACAGGCACTCGTTGCGCGGGGGGACTACCACATGGAGGTCTCGAACTACGCGAAAGGGAGGCTCCGCGTTCGACTCACGCAGGACGAGGTGCGACACGGCGTCCGTCCGGCGATCGACGTGACGATGGAGTCCGCCGCCGCGGCGATCACCGACCCGCTGACCGCCGTCGTCCTCACCGGCATGGGTGCGGACGGTGCGGTCGGCGTGGAAGCCATCAAAACGGCCGGTGGCCGGACCATCGCACAGGACGAAGCGACCTGTTCCGTGTTCGGCATCCCCGCACGGGCGATCGAAACCGGGTGTGTCGATACGGTGCTTCCGGCCGACGAAGTCGCCCGTGGAATACTTTCGACCGTACGCAAACCGACGTGATTCGATATGGATGAATACATACAGGATTTCATTCGTGAAAGCGAAGAGAACATAACGGAACTGAACAACTCGCTGCTCGAACTGGAGAACGACCCGAACGACGAGGAAGCGATGGATTCCATCTTCCGGACGGCACACACGCTGAAAGGAAACTTCGCGGCGATGGGATTCCAGAGTGGAAGCGATTTGGCTCACGCCATCGAGGATCTGTTGGACGAAATTCGACAGGGGAGGATGGGAGTCACGCCCGAAATCATGGACCACGTCTTCGCCGGCGTGGACAAAATCGAAGTCATTCTCGCCGAAATCGAGGCACACGGCGAATCGAAAACCGACCCGAGCGCGACCATCCAGGACATTCGCGCGACGTTGGCGGGGGCGAGTACCGTCTCCGACGAGGTAAAACCTGAGTCGACCGACGAGGCAGCAGAAACCGGTGCCGAAACGATCCTCGAACGACTCGACGACCCGTCGGTGCTGGCCGGAGTCGACCCGGTGTTCCACGCCCGAGTGGAGATGGGTGACTCGCAGATGAAAGGCGTCGATGCGATGTTCGTTCTCGGCGAGGTGACCGAGAAGCTCGATCTGCTCGGTGCGGTCCCGCCCGTCGAAACCATCGACGAAGGCGACTACGACGACGGCTTCGACCTGTTCGTTACGGACGGCGAGGAGGAACACGTCTCGGAGGTCATCGACGGTGCGTCGAAGGTCGAATCCACCACGTCACCGACGTGACCCACGCGGTGCCCGACCCTGCCGGAGCGGTAGGGAAGACGGTCGATTCGGCGTCCGATCCGAAAGCGGTCGGGAAAGCTGAATCGGCGAGTGAACCGACGGGGACGGAACCCGCAACCGGAGCCGACGAGTCGGATACCGCCACGCCGGTGGACGAAATCCAGTCGATTCGCGTCAACGTTGATCAGTTGGACGACCTGCACGGGTTGGTCGAACAACTCGTCACCAGCCGTATCAAACTTCGACGGTCGATCGAACAGGGAGAACTAGGAAGCGCATCGGACAACCTGGACGAACTCGACAAGATAACGACCAGCTTGCAGGACACGGTCATGGATATGCGGCTCGTGCCGCTCAAGAAGATCGTGGACAAGTTCCCGCGGCTGGTGCGCGACCTCTCGCGCACACAGGAGAAGGAGATCGACTTCGTGATGGAAGGAAAGAGCATCGAACTCGACCGCACCATCCTGAACGAGATCAGCGACCCGCTCATGCACCTCCTCCGGAACGCCGTCGACCACGGCATCGAACCCCCGGAGGAGCGTGAGGCGAACGGGAAATCACGCACCGGGACGATTCACCTGCGTGGCATGCGCGAACGCGACCGCGTCACCATCGAAGTGGCGGACGACGGTGCCGGTATCGACGCCGACACCATCCGGTCGAAGGCGGTGAGCAAGAACATCCTGACGCGGGGTGAGGCGGACGCGCTTTCGGACGAGGAGGCCTACGAACTCATCTTCCACGCGGGCTTCTCGACGAACGAGGAGATCACCGACGTGAGCGGTCGCGGCGTCGGTATGGACGTCGTCAAAAACACCATCAAGCGCCTCGACGGCGATATCAGCGTCGAGAGTGAACTCGGTGGCGGCACGGCCATCAGCCTCTCGCTCCCCGTCACGGTCGCCATCGTCAAAGTGCTGTTCGTGGAGTCGGGTGAGGAAGAGTACGGGATCCCCATCAAGAACGTGGACGAGATTCGACGGATGGGTGCAGTAAAACACATCGAAGGCGAGGAGGTCGTTACGCACGACGACACGGTGTATCCGCTCATCCGTCTCGGACAAGCGCTCGACGTCCCCGGCGAAACCAAAAACGGAGACGGGATGCTCGTTCGGGTCAACGAGTCGGAGCGACAGGTCGCGATTCACTGCGATGCAGTGAGCAGACAGGAAGAGGTCGTCGTCAAGCCGTTCGAAGGAATCCTGTCCGGGATTCCGGGTCTCTCCGGGGCGGCAGTGCTCGGTGAAGGCGACGTGGTGACTATCCTCGACGTGGAGAGTTTATAATGAGTTTGCAGATAGACATTCGGAAGTTGAGCCTGTTCAACAGGATGGCAAAGCAGGGTGCGAACACGGTGGCAAACCATCTGAATCAGATGACGGGAATGCAGACGGAGATGGAGATAACCAAGACGAACTTCATCGACATCCGCGATATCCGCAACCACATGGGCCACGAAAAGCAAGTCGGGATTCACATCGAACTCGTCGAGCAGCCCTACGGATACATCCTGTTTCTGTTTTCGGTTGGAAGCGCAAAACAGCTCGCCCACGGCATGATGGGTGGAATGGGTGACCCCGCGGAGAAAGGCTTCAGCAACATGGAAAAATCCGCCGTTCAGGAGATCGGCAACATCATGACCAGCGGATTCATCGACGGCTGGGCGAACGTTCTCCGGACGACCATCGACTTTTCGACGCCGACGTTCACGTACGGCCCGGCGAGCCGAACCGTCGAGTCGCTGGTCGGCCATCGAGATGACGACGTCGCGATGGTGCTCGACTCGCGGGTACGGGTACCGGATTCGAACGTGGAAGTGAAGGTGTACACGTTCCCCGAACTCGAACAACTGGTTCGGATGATGCGCAAGATAGAGGTTTGAGATGGAAATCGATATCAGAAAGCTCGAAGCGGCAAACAGAATGGCACACGAGGGGGCAGAACGGGCGGCCGCACACCTGTCGGCGATGACTGAAATAGAGACGTTCGTGGACGTTACGCGGACGTACGTTCGCTCGGACACCGAGACGAACGACGGTGGTGGGTGTGTCGGCGTCGTCATCGAACTGGACGGCGGGCTTTGTGGACGGACGGCGTTCGCATTCCCTGCGAAAAGCGTCGAGCGGATGCGTGACGCGCTCGCACCCGGAATGGAGGACATGGACGAGAGCATCCTTCGGGAGCTCGGAAACGTGATGGCTGGCGGGTTCGTGGATGGGTGGGCCGACTACCTCGGAACGACCATCGACATCTCGCCGCCGACGTACGTGGACGGCGACCCGACGCTGCTTCTCGACGAGGACGAAACGTTCGTCTTTGCGAGTTCGATCTGTGCGGTGGACGAATCGATCTCGTTCCGCGTTCACCTCTCGCCGGGAGTCGGGGAGTACGATACCCTGCTCGCCGCCGAAGGCGAAACCGTTTCGGTGGAGAACCTCTCGCACTTCGACGAGATGACGCGAAGCGGTGCGACGACCGTCGCGGAGAACATCACGGCGATGACGGGCATCGAAACGACGGTCGATATCACACACGTCAGCTTCGTTCCCGTCCAGGAAGTGCCGGAGTCACTGGGTGATACGACGTACGTCGGCGTCGTCATCCAACTCGAAAACACCCCCGGTGGGTTCGTCCTGATGCTGTTCGACGAATCGTCCGCACACGGCGTCGCTAGCGCGTTGGTTCCCGGCGACGGGGAAGAAGATGAGTTGAGCGAGGCGGAACGAAACGCCATTCAGGAACTCGGCAACATCATGGCGAGCAGTTTCATCGATGGCTGGGCGAACGCGCTCGAAACGACCATCGACATCTCGCCGCCGACGTTCGCCTACGACATGGGCAGTGCGATCGCGGATCCGTTGGTCGCCCATCTCGGGCAGGATCAGGAGTTCGCGTTCGTTTCCGATGCGACCATTCGTGCGGCGGACCAACCGTTCGACTGCTCGCTGTACGTGCTTCCGGACGAATCGGAACTCCGGGACGTACTCGAGTCGCTCGATTCCGACGCGACTGCGGAGCGAAAAACCAGCGCAGGACGATTATGAAGGTGTATCGCAGCGAGTCGCATCGGGGGAGTGGTCCGATAAAGGTCGGTGTCGCGGATTACGCCGTCACACCCCACGAAACACGGCTCACGACGACCGGACTCGGATCCTGTCTCGGCATCGCGCTGTCCGAACGGTCCAGCGGCGTCGCCGGTCTCGCACATGTCATGCTCCCTTCCGCACCCGAATCCGGCGGGGACGACGCGAAGTTCGTGGATACGGCCATCGAGAGGATGCTCACGGAGATGGTCGATGAAGGAGCGAACGCCGACTCCATCGAGGCGAAGATCGCGGGCGGGAGCAACATGCTCGATCTGTCCGGGATCGGACGGGACGTCGGAGCGCGAAACGTCGAGGCGAGCAAGGAATTGCTCGCCGAACGGGGGATACCCATCGTCGGCGAGGACACGGGAGGAAACCACGGACGCTCGCTCGAACTGCACACGGGGACGGCCGTCCTCGTCGTCAAGAGTACCCACCGAGGGGTGAACCGAATTTGAACTCGTTCGACACCCTGCTCTCGTTCATCGAGTCGGAACTCGGCTTCGCGACGAGCCACTACGATTCCTCGTATCTCGATCGGCGGGTATCCTCGCGCATGCGTCGGACGGGAATCGAAACCTACGATCGCTATCGACAGCGACTCGAAACGGACGCGGACGAGCGAACCGCACTCCTCGATGCGCTATCCGTCAACGTGACGAGTTTCTTCCGAAACCCGGACGTGTGGGCGGAAGTTCGGCGTGTCCTGCGATCGCTGACCGACTCCGGGCGTCACGTGAAACTCTGGAGTGCGGCGTGTTCGGACGGACGGGAACCGTACTCGCTGGCGCTGCTCGCGTTCGCGGATTCGGAGATCGACGAGACGAAGATACGGATAACGGCGACCGATATCGACCGCGAAGTGTTGGCGAAGGCACGCCGTGGAGTGTATCGGAGCACTCGAACGACGGACATCGCGGAGCAGCTCGAACCGCTCGAGGGTTACGAGCGGTTCGTACAGCGGGACGATACCGAGTTTCGGGTGCCGGATCGGGTGAAACGGCTGGTCGAATTCGAGCGGCACGACCTGATTCACGGTCGTTCGAAGTCGGATTTCGATTTCGTTTCGTGCAGAAACCTGTTTATCTACATCAACGCCGAGCACAAACTGCCGATGCTCCAAACGATCACCGACTCGCTTCGAACGGGCGGGTATCTCGTTATCGGGAAAACGGAAACGCTACCCGATGTTCTGAAGGAAAAATATGACCCGATAGACAAACGTCTCCGTATATATAAGAAATCAATATAATTAGTCGAATCTCTAAATCGTATTTAGAGATCGTTTGGGGGATGATTTTTGTCCACATATCGTCCGCCTACCGTCGAAATGTGAGCGTCCAATCATAGTATCAATTTTGATAACTCAGGCAGAAGATTAATGTGCTGGCGTTCGGTGGTGTGCATAATGAGACTTATAACTCTTGCTCCCAACCTCGCTCCGCTCCTGAGTGGGTCGGTAGCCATGGGTGCCATGGGAATCATGGACTTCATGGAGGATGACGAGAGTGCCGAGGGGGAGTCGAACGACGACGACCTGTTCGATGATGACCTCGGTGGTGACGACTTCGGTGATTTGGACGACAGCATGGACGGCGGTATGGACGATTGGGGCGACGGGGGCGGTGACGGGTTCGGCGACATGGGCGGCGGTTCGACACAAGAACTCGAAAATCGCCTCCAAGACCTCGAAAACGAGGTCGGAGACATCGCCTCGACGGTCAGCACCGTTCGGAGCGAAAACGAGCAGATAAGCGAGAAAGTGGACGACGTCGAGGAGAACGTCCGCAAACTGCTCGAAATCTACGAGATGGTCACGCGCGGCGTCAACCCGTTCGTTGACGACGTCCCTAACGGTGGCCTCGGCGGCGACGCGTTCGGTGGCGGCGGTGACGACGGTTTTGGCCTCTTCGACGAAGAGGAAGAGGACGACGAGGAGGACCTCGACGACGATGTCGCTGATGCCGATGCCGAGAGCTTCTTCGATGATACGTTCGACGACATCGAGGAGGACGACATGGACGACATCGGGATGGACGATATGGACGAGATGGAAGCGGACGAGGCGATGGAAGATGACGAAAGCGACGGACAGGCGGGCGGTTCGACATTCCAAGAACTCAAAGACGAGTACGAATCCGGGGAAGCCGACTGGGCCGAAGAGGGAGACTCCGACGAAGCGGAGTCGGAAATCGAGTTCGACGTCGAACCTGAGGAGGTGCCGGAGACGGAACCCGAGCCTGAACAAGGGACATCGGAAGCGCTCGATACGGGCGAGTTCGAGTTCGAGGAACCGACTCAAACGGACGAATCCCAAGCGGCGGAGACGACGATGGCGATGCGAAACGGCATGCAAAAACCGTATCTCGCCACCCTCCCCGCGGGCTACATCGTGGACCTCGTCGTGATGGAGTGGTTGGAGTTCCTCGTCGAGGAGTTCGGCTCCGAGGACGCCGTTCGGACCATCGGATACTACGAAGACATAGACTGGATAAGCGAACCCGTCGAGGAGCAACTACTCGGGTTCGCTCGCGGGATTGCCGACGTGTCGGACGTGGACACCGACGCGACACCGGCCACCCTCAGCGTGGACGACCACATTCGGAGTCTCTCGTTCATGAGCCAACTTACCGGAGACGCGATCGAGCAAAAAGTCGTCGACCACTGTGCAGGGATACGGGGAGAGGGCAATGGGCTTCAGCGTTAGTGGTTCCACTGCCATCATCTTCCTGGCGATGTTCCTCAGCTTTGGAATGTTCTACTCGTCAGCCTACAACGGCTTCGAGCGGGTCAACGACGCCCAAACGTCCCAGTCTGAGCACGTCCTCGAACAACAAAACACCGGACTTAATATCACAACAGTGAACTATTCCGCAGGATACCTGAACGTAACCGTGAACAATACCGGAACGACCACGCTTGAAGTAAATGATACCGACGTGTTGGTCGATGGTGTATACATCTCCGAAAAATCAGTCGCTGCACGTGACGTTGACGGCAACAACGGCACCGAACTGTGGCTCCCTGGTGAGTCCCTTCATTACAGGATCAACGTCACGACGGGTCCGAAGCGCGTGAAAGTCGTGACCGGTCCTGGACCTGCGGATACGGTGGTGGTCTGAGTGGCGAGCGTCTCCACATCCCACCTCATTCTGTTCATCGCGAGTCTCATCATCGCGGCGAGCGTCGCCGGGACGTTCAGCACGGGCATCCAACGACTGTCCGGTGCGTTAGGTGACAGGAGTATCGACATCAGTCACAACGTCAGGACGGATATCGAGATCATCAGCGATCCTGCCAGTGGGGCCGTTTATAACGCAAGCGGCAACAAAAATATTACCCTGCTGATAAAGAACACTGGGTCAGAGAATTTAAAGGGGTCAAGCGACCAGATTGATATACTAATAGACGGAAAGTATCAATCGAATGTCTCAGTAAAAGTCGTCGACGGAACCTACTGGGACGTCGGAAATGTAGCACGTGTTATAATCACACCAAGCACTCAATTGCCGCCCGGAAACGATCATCGCGTGAAGGTCATCGTCAACGGCGACTCGGAGGTGCTGGAGTTTAGATCATGAGTTCGAACAATCTCTACTCGCTCGGCTTGCAAGAACACGACCGCCTGAACAACGAGCTCGGAGGTGGCATCCCGCGAGGGTCCATCGTCCTCATGGAAGGGGATTACGGTGCAGGTAAGAGTGCACTGAGCCAGCGGTTCAGTTACGGCCTCTGTGAGACGGATCACAGCGTGACGTTGCTCTCGACGGAACTGACGGTGGGTGGGTTCATCGATCAGATGCATTCGCTATCCTACGGCATCGAGGAACATCTCTTGAACGAGCGACTGTTGTTCCTGCACGCCGACGTGGATACCGGAACGCGCCAGATAACAGCACCGAGCGAGAGCACGGACGACGGACAGCGAAAGGAGTTGCTGAACCGGTTGATGAAAGCGGAGGCCATGTGGGACGCGGACGTGGTCATCATCGATACGTTCGACGCGATTCTCCGCAACGATCCGACGTTCGAGGCGCTGGTCCGGCAGAACGAGGAACGACAGGCCGCACTCGAAATCATCTCGTTCTTCCGTGACCTCGTCAGTCAGGGCAAGGTCGTCGTTCTGACCGTCGACCCTTCGACGGTTGACGAGGATGCCATCGGACCGTTCCGGGCCATCGCGGACGTGTTCATGGAACTCCAGATGGTCGAAGTCGGAAACGACGTGCGTCGAAACATCTCGGTCAAGCGGTTCGCCGGGATGGGAGAACAGGTCGGTGACAGTATCGGATACTCGGTTCGCGCCGATGCTGGTATCGTCATCGAGAGTCGTAGCGTCGCATAAAAAATGACCGAACATGGGTCCACCCAAATCGAAGACAACCTCCGTGAGGTCGCGATGCGCCGTCCGCACCTCCGTGACTACTTGAAACGTTTCAAGCAGTTCACGGGTGAATTCCCGAAACTCATCGAAGAACCGTCGGGCGAATGGGAAGCGGACAAACCGAACGTCATCTATCCGGCGGGCGGTCCCATCTACTGTCACATCTACGGAGATATCGGTCGGGATACGAAGTACTACGCCATCGAACCGGATTTGAGCGACACCGAACAGGACCTGTTCTGGAACGTCCGAAACAAGATTCTCGAAAAGAGCGTCACGAAACCAGCGCCCGAGAGCGAATCGGAGTACGACGACAGGATCGAAGAACTCCTCCAAGAGACGGTTCGAATCGGCGAGGCGAACGACACCATCGGAACACGAATCAGCGGCGTTTCCGCACGGAACATTCAAAAGCGGATTCAGAGCGTCTCGCCCCAAGACCTCGCACGACGCGTCAGTAGTATCTCCTACGACGACGTGAAGGCCGGAATTCAGGAGCTCCGTGAAAACAACGTGGTCGAGGAGTTGCGGAATTTCTCCGGAATCGGTAAGTACCAGGTTTCCGGTCAAACCTACGAGAACATTCGCTATCGGCTAAACCGGGATATCGTCGGGTTCGGTCCGCTCGAACCCATCATGCGTGACCCGTCGAACGAGGACATTCACGTCATCGGTCCCCACGAGACGTACGTCGATCACGGAACCTACGGCATGCTCGGGACGACCGTCGATTTCGGAACGACCGATCACTTCGACAATTGGCTTCGTAACATGGGCGAACGAATCGGGGACCCGGTTTCCGATTCGGACCCCATCGTGGACTCGACGCTTCCGGACGGGTCGCGTATCAACATCATCTACAGCGACGACGTGAGCATCAAGGGACCGAGCCTCACCATCCGTCAGACCGAAGGTACGCCACTGTCGGTTGCCCAGATTACGAATTGGGGAACGCTGTCGCCGCAACTGGCGGCCTACCTGTGGCTCTGTCTGGAGAACGAACAAACGGTGTTCGTCGTCGGAGAGACGGCGTCCGGGAAGACGACGACGCTCAACTGCATCCTGTCGTTCATCCCCCGGGACAACAAGATTTACACCGCGGAGGACACCGCCGAGGTGCTGCCGCCACACAACACGTGGCAGCAACTGCTCACCCGCGAGGGGAAGAGCGAAGCCAGCGCCGACGTGGACATGTTCGACCTCGTCGCAGCAGCACTGCGTTCCCGCCCCGACTACATCATCGTGGGTGAGGTTCGTGGTGCGGAGGGTCGGATGGCGTTTCAGGCGGCCCAGACCGGCCACCCCGTGATGCTCACCTTCCACGCGAGCGATATCGTTTCGATGATTCAGCGGTTTACCGGCGACCCCATCAACGTCCCCGAGACGTTCATGGACAACGCCGACGTGGCGCTGTTCCAGAATCGGGTCAAGCAGGGCGACAAAGTCCTCCGCCGCGTGACGAGCGTACAGGAGATCGAGGGATACTCGAAGGACATGGGCGGCGTAGTGACGCGCCAAGCGTTCTACTGGGATCCCGTCGAGGACGAAATCGTCTTTCAGGGGATGAACAACTCCTACGTGTTGGAAGAACAGATCGCGACGCTGCTGGGCTACAAGAACACGCGAGACATCTACGAGGAACTGGACTTCCGTGCACGAATCATGGAACGGATGATAGAAGAAAACGTCCTCGGCTACCACGAGGTGAACGAAGTCATCGAAGCCTTCCAACGCGACGGCGTCGATGGCCTTCCGTTCGACGTCCATCGGTCGATTTGACATGGCAGAAGCACAGTCTACGGACGCGAAGCAACTCCTCAGCTCCGCGGCTTCCTCGACCATCGAGGCCTACCAGCAGATGGAGATACCGATGTTCCGATACATCGGTCTCGTCATCGTTCCGGCAGCGGTGTTTTTCGTCATCAGCCTCACCATCGTCTTCGCCGTTCACCTGCCGGCTCTCGTCGCTCTGCCGATCCCACTGCTTGGAATCCTCGGGTTGACGACGGCAGTCATCTACCCGAAGCTGTTGCGGGACCGACGGAAAAAACAGATAGAGGACAGACTACACCTATTCATCAGCCACATGACCGTCCTCTCGACGGCGAACATGGATCGAGTGCAGGTGTTTCGTGTCCTCTCGGAGGAAAAGGAGTACAAGGAGCTTGCATTGGAAATGCAACGGATCGTCCAATTGGTCGATACGTGGAACCAGAGTTTGGACGACGCGCTCCGAATCCGGGCAAGAAAAGTCCCGAGCAAGCCGCTGTCGGACTTCTTCGACCGTCTCGCCTACACCATCGGTGCGGGGGGGACGATTCAGGATTTCCTGGCCTCCGAACAGGACGTGGTCATTCAGAACTACGTCACCATCTACGAAGGCGCGTTGCAGAACCTCGAAGTGATGAAGGACCTCTACCTTTCGATGATCCTCTCCGTCACCTTCGCACTCGTGTTCGCGACGGTGCTTCCCATCCTGTCGGGGACGAACCCGACGATGACGGTCAGCGCGGTCGTCGTTATGTTCGCGTTCGTACAGATGGGATTTCTGTTTATGATTCAAACGACCGCACCGTACGACCCTGTCTGGTATCATCCGGAGCAGAAGGATCGGACGGCGTCCGAGCGGAAGGTGCGTCTCAGCGTCATCGCCGGAATCGTTCTGACCGTCATCTCCATCGCTATTTGCCTACTCATCCTCCTCGGACGCACGTCCGTCGACCCCAGTTCGATTCCGCTCCCAATTTTCGCGGCGCTGCCGACGACGCCGCTCATACTACCCGGCTTGGTCGTCCGGCGTGAGGAGAGCAAGGTCAAGGAACGCGACGACGAGTTCACGAACTTCATCCGCGCATTGGGTGCGAGCGAGACGGCGAAACAGAGCACCACCACCAACGTGCTCGAAACGCTCCGAAAGAAGGATTTCGGCGCACTTACGCCCGATATCAACGACCTCTACATTCGATTGAGCATGCGAATCGAGTCGGAGCTCGCGTGGCGGCATTTCACCGCCGATGCCCGTTCGTATCTCATCCAGAAGTTCAGCGAGATGTATCTCATCGGCAGACAGATGGGTGGTGAACCGAAGCACCTCGGGGAACTCATCAGCGGCAACATGAACGAAGTGATGCAGTTGCGCGAACAGCGCCAACAGTCCACGATGACACTCATCGGTGTCCTCTACGGGATTACCGCCGCGTCGACGTTCGCCTTCTTCATCGGTCTCGAAATCGTCACCATCCTCTCCGGGATGTCCGTCGACCTGAACACCTCGCAACTCAATATCGGGACCATAATTCACACCGGAGTGTACAACATTCCGATGATAGAGTACCTGCTCGTTATCATCATCCTGCTTAATTCGGTGCTCTCCTCGCTCATGATTCGTATCGTCGATGGGGGGCACAAAGTGAACGCGTACATGCACTTCGTGTTGCTCACGTGGGTGAGTGCGCTCATCGCGTGGGTGACTCGCGTCGTCGTGCAAACGTTCTTAAATGTATGAGAAATTACTTATGAGTCCAGCACACAGAAAACGGAAGAGAAAGCGAATCGTTGAGCAACGCCATGTCTGAAACAGTTATCGCCGATTTCGTCGCAAGATTCAGCCTCGACACGCGGGAGTCGCTGGAACCGGTTCGTGGACGAATTGTCCTCAGCCAGAAACGACTCGTGTTGGCCGAGAGCGGCTCGAAGACGACGATACCGTTACGTTCGATCTTCGACATCTCTGTCGGCCACGTCCCGTCCGACCTCGAAGGGTTCTTTCAGGATACCGTCACCGTCGCATACGAAGCGGACGATGGTCGCCACACGGCCGTCATCGAAGCCAAAAACGACAACGTCGGGAAGTTCAAGGTCTTCCTTTTCAAGGCCATCCTGAGCGGCACGCCCGTCACGGTGAAACACCCGGCACGCGTCGGTGGGCGCGTCACCGACCAGGGGTTCGAGACCGGAAAGCTTCGAATCCAGTCCGGATCGGTAGAATTTCTCGGAATCCCCGACCCGTTCGCGGTCGACCTCTCGGGCGTGAGTTACTTCCAGAAACAGGACCGCGACGTCGGCGGGACCACGCGAACCGTCGTCGCGATTCGCCACGCCGACAACGGGCAGACAGTCACCTCGGAATTCGTCGTCGCCGCCGACCGCAAACTCAATCTGCTTGGACGATATCTGCGTCTCGAATACGCCGAGATCTCCCAACAAGCGGAGCGGATCGACGTTACCGAACAGGAGATGGAAGCCCTCGTCGCCATCTACTCCGGCGCGAACAGCGGCAACCTCGCTGGCGCGCTCGGCATCGACGCCGGAAGCGCATCGATGGTGCTCACCGAAATCGAGAAGAAAGGGCTGGTAAACCCGGCCAACGACGGCCTCTCGCTGACCCCCCCGGCGAAGATGATCGTCAGCGACCGTATCGAGAAAGTGAACACGTGAGCGGTGGTGGGCACTGTATCCTTATTTCTCCGTCCATCTCACAAATTGGTAACAGATCGATTCGTCTGGGGCCGTATGGAAGTCGCGATCCTCTCCGACATGCACATCCCCGGTCAAGCAGAGCGGATTCCCGACGCGTTCCGCGAGCACATCGAGGCGGCCGACCACGTCGTCCACGCTGGCGACTTCGGCTCCGAGGAGGCACTCGCCGACGTACAGGCACTGACATCCGATCTGACGGGTGTCTACGGCAACGCCGACCCGAACGACATCGATCTCCCTCCGGTCGCGTCCGTCGAAGTCGACGGCCTGACGTTCGTCGTGCTCCACGGCATTATCAACCCCGTCGAGCGAGCGGTGTCCAGTTCGGAGGGTGTCGTCATGAACCGCGACGATTGGCTGAACGCGATCGCCGACACGACGCGAGCGCGGGCCGACGAACCCATGGTCGGCATCGGTGGCCACACCCACCAGGTCGAGGACACGGTTCACGACGGGGTTCGCCTGTTGAATCCGGGGTCCGCGACTGGTGTCGGGCCGGACGTCGATGCGACGATGATGACCGTCGAAGTCACCGATGGTGAACTCGACGTCACGCTACACGAGGGATAAAAAGCATAAACAGCAGGCTCGGACGGGCGTTATTTCTCGCTGATGAACTCGCTGGCGATGTTCCGCCCGCGTGTCTTCAAACCCACTTCACGGCGTTTTCTGACTTCGTCCAGGACGTCGAGTTCGATGAGTCGCTCGAAGATCTCCTCGACTTTGTCTACGTCCATACCGAGGAAGTCGGGGATCTCGAACGATGAGACACCGGTGTACAGCGCCATCAGAACTTCTTTTTCGGTCTCCGATAGCTCGGCTCCCGATTTGCTCTGTTGTTCGCCCTTCTGGAAGAGCGATCCGAGGAGTGAACAGCGCCGGGATTGCCCGGAGATGTACGTTTGAACGCTCGTGCTCCCCTCGGAGTGCTCGACTTCGAGAACGGTTCTGGTCTGTCCTTCGACGGTTCGTTTTGCGGTATCGACCTGCCCGATATCGTCGAGTTCGAGTTGGATGAAGATGCCGCTGGCTACCGCGATTCCGACCTCGCCGACCTCGATTTTCACCCGTGCACGCTCCCAGTCCGTGTTCTGCACCACGCCCCCTTTGACCGCCGGGTGCTTGACGAGAATCATCGACTGGTTCAACATCGCGCCGTACAGTTTCGCCTCGAATTCCTCGATTTCGAGCTGTGAGGAGACGAGAAACACGTCGCCGTCGAACTCCAAGCTGATGTAGTCGGACACACTGGCGACCGACTGGTTCACGTCATACCGACCGCTCATGCCGCTGACTTTCGAGAGCGGAATCGATCGTTTTCCTCCGTTTCCGGCGAGAACGAGCCGTCGATTGGAGAGCAGAATGCGTCCGCTCGTCCAAGCGGCGTCCTTCAGCTTTTGGCCGCCTTTCATCGCTTGGAGGAACTTTCCTCGCGTATCTGTAATCTTGTATTCGCCTTCACTCATGAGTGAGAGAGATGGAAATCGTCGTCGTTAGTTCGATCCTGCAGTGAGATCGCCGACGCGGTCCACGAGTTCACTGATCGCTGTCGTCTGTTCCATGCTGGCCCCGACGATATCCTCGGTGGCGGCTTCGACCTGTTCGGTCGTATCGCGCACGTCCTCGACGGTCGCCATCACTTGTTCGACGTTAGCGGCCTGTTCGTCGTTCGCCTCCGCGACTTCGGTCACGCCGGTCGCAGCCTCGTCCACGGCGTCCGCGATCTCTTCGAGGGCGATGAGGGCGTCCTCGATTTCCTCGCCTGCGTACCGAACCTGTTGGTTCGATTCCTCGACGGCGACGACGGTTTCGTTGGCTTGTGACTGGATGTCCTCGATACGACCGGCGATTTCCTCGGTGTGTTCGCGGGTCTTGTTCGCCAGTTCCTTGACCTCGTCCGCGACGACTTCGAACCCACTCCCGGCGTCTCCCGCACGGGCAGCCTCGATGTTGGCGTTCAGTGCGAGGAGGTTCGTCTGGTCCGCGACTTCGGCGATTACCTCGATAACGCCCTCGATCTCGGCCATCTGTGATTCGAGTTCGGTGACGGTCTCCACGAGGTCGTCGCTCATCTCGATGACGTCGTCCGTCGCCTCGCGCGCACCCTCGCTGGAGTCGAGACCGCTGTCGGCCGCCGCTTTCGCCTGCTCCGCGGCGGAAGCCACTTGATCGGAGCTCGCGGCGACCTCTTGCATGCTCGCGCTGAAATTCTCCATCTCATTAGCGACGATGGTAAGGAGTGACGTCTGTTCCTCCACACGTTCCTCGATGGTGTGAGCTGAACCCGAGGCTTTATCGACCGATTCGGCGAGTTCGGACGCCTGCTCGTCTACTCGGTCGGTGAGCAGTTCGAACCGCTCACCCATGTCGTTCACTTGGTCGACCACCGAGATGAGCCGATCGTCGATAACGTCGTACTCGTCGGTGTAGTTGGCGCGAGCCGAGAGGTCGCCACCTCGCATGGCGGATAGGGTACTCCCGAGTTCTTCGACCAATCCCCTCACGCTATCGTGGCGACGAACGTCCTCGGTGCGGTCGTGCACCGTTTCAACCACGGCGATCAGTTCCCCGTCCTGATAGAGCGGTTTGGCGGCGAAAGCGATCTGACGGTTTTCCCCGTCTTGTGTCACCATCTGACTTTCGTCGCGGTAGAGTTGATTGTCGTCGGCGTCCCGGTCGACATCGAATTCGAGATGTGTGTTCTCCGGAGCGTCGAGGATCTTATCCGCGAGCGTCTTACTTCGGCGGCCGTCGGGATAGAACGCGGTACTCGCCCGTGTCGATCCGATGGCTTCCTGGCGCGGCGTACCGGTCAGTTCTTCGAGGGAACTGTTCCACGCCACGACTTCGTGGTCCGCGTTGAGCATGAACACCGGAAGACCGATCCCGTCGAGAAGCGCTTCGTCGTCGACGTTGAGTTCGTCCTCATCTTCGTCTTCCTCGGCCGGGAGCAGGGACTCGTGTGCCTCCAGTCCGGCTTGCATGCCGGAAACGCCTGCCCATATCGCGTCTATGAGTTCGGACTCCGCTCGTGTGAGTTCGTCGGAAACCGCTTCGTTTCCGTCGCCGAGTCGGTGGTCGAGTCGGTCGAAGGTCGCTTCTACCATCGTTTCGAACGCGGCACCGTACGTCGCGGCGAACGTCGCCCCCGGAACACCCGCCTCCGCGTGTTCTCGTCCGAGGCGAGGCGCTTCCGCAATCGTCGCCTCACTGTTCGAAAACAGTCCGTTCAGATGGTGGGCTTGTGCCTGTTGCAGTTCGTCGCTAGCACCCGTCCCACCGTACACGTCCGTCACAGTACCTATCGATATTTTGTTATCACTTGAGACAGTAACCTCACTATTTTGTGCCCCTCCGTCGAATTTGATACGCTTTTGGGACTCTCCAGATGAATCCGTATCCCGGAGAACGTCCTTTAAAACCCGGATAAGCGAGTCCGTAACCATTGTTGGCGAATCAAGACACTAGCCGAATATAAAACTTTAGTAAAATCTCAAATTAGATAATGAGACTGGTATTATTTAGATTTGATTTCTGATATTATGCTCTTCCACCGAGTTTCGAAAGCGCGGAGAAAGCACGCTTTCGGACCTCCTCGTCCTCGGTCGTATCTACGAGATCGTCGAGCCGTTCCCGTGAGCGTTCACCCCCGACCTTCCCGAGACCGAACGCGGCCATTGCTTGTGCATCCGTCGTCGCTTCGGAGTCGGAGAGCACTTCCAGGAGCGCAGTTTCGACCGATTTACCGCCGATCGCTGCGAGGCTGGTGACGGCGAACTGTGCCGTCATACCGTCGTCGGCGTCCAACACCCCCACGAGTGTCTCGATTGCTTCCCACCGGTTTTGGGTACCTGTCACCCGACCAAGCAACCAAGTCGCGTTACGGCGCTGGTGTGCCTGTGATCCCTCTTCGATGATCTCGACGAGCGACGTGACGACGACACGATGCTCGCTCGTACTGAGCTTTTCGACCATCGTCTCCCGGAGCTCGTGGCTCTTCTCCGGTGGTACGTTCGAGAGCAACTCGATGAGGGAGAACACGGCCGCTTTTCGAACCGCATCCGATTTGTCCCCTAACAGTTCGATGAGGGCGTCGAGAGGTCTCTCACTACCGAAGGTCCCGAGCGACCCGGCGGCGATTCGTCGCACCGCTTCGGCAGGGTCGTTGAGCATGCCGAGCAGAGCGGAAAGCGCCTCGTCCCCTTGCATCCGACCGAGCGCTTCCGCCGTCTCCCGGCGGACTTCGACTTCCTCGTCGGTTCGTCGCTCGGCGAGGTGGGACACTGCTCGTTTGTCCTCAAGCCGTCCCAGTGCACGCGCGACACGCGAGCGAACTCGGGGATCCGGGTCCGACAACTGCCGAATCAGATCCTCGGTCGCAGAGCGGCTCCCGATCCGTCCGAGAACGTTCGCGGCGGCCATTCGAAGTTCCGGCTGATCGGACGTGAGCGCATCCGTGAGTTCCTCCGCTCGCGCCCACTCCGCTCTACTTCCGCTGATCTCTTCGCCAACGATGGCCGCAATGAGTTGTTCGACCGCTTCCCGTTGGTCGAGGGCGTCGATGGCGGCTGCTCGAACCGCAGCGTTCGGATCGTCCTGTGCGGCCGTCGTCAGTGAGTCCACGACCTCGTCATCCGGGACGTCGAGGTCGCCGAGGATTTCTGCGGCTCGCTGTCGAACGGTGTCGTTGTTGCTTTCGCCGAGCACCGTGACGAGGCGTTCAGCGTCGGCCTCTTTTTCGAGAGTAAACAGCGATGTCACGGATTGGAATTATTGTAGGGGATAAAAAATCTACCTTTTCAAAGAAACGTAGTGACTCATGATTGGGGAGAGGTTGCACCAAAAAGAAAGAGAATACTTGGTTAGACCGTCACCGCGCTCTCCTGGGAGAGCGACTGCGGGACGTTCACGCGGTAGAGCGTGACTGCACCGTACTGCGTGGTGAGTCGAAGTTCAGCCGTCTGGCCCTCGGAGAGTCCGTAGACGTTGTTTCCAGCGATTCCCGACGCGTTCAGGGAGATCGTGAAGCGGTCGTCCTGACTGTTGAGAACGGGAACCGATTCGTCGCCGTCCTTGATGGCCGAGACGGTGAATTGGGTACCGTTCGCATTGCTGCCGTTCACGAGCGTCACTGCCTTGTTCGGGCCGATCCACTCGATGGTGGCCGTGGAGAGGTTGATATCGTCCGAACCCGATCCGCGCATGACCGTCAAGTTGACCGTATCGACGTACTCCTTTCCGTTCGGGTCGTAAGCACCGCTGCTGTTCAGCGTCGTTACGTTACCGAAGCCGGAGACGACTTGAACGCGGTTAGAGACCTGTGCCGTGCTGTCTTGGCCCGTCTGCTCGGATTTCGACTGGAGGAAGCCCGCCGTGTTGATGAGTACACCGGCCGCGATCGCGGCGACCAGCACCATCGCGATGAACACGATGAGCGTTCCGATACCGACCTGACCTCTGTTATTGAGGCGCTGTTGGATTGCGTCCTTCATTTTAGTACTTTAGACCGTCACCGCGCTCTCTTGGGAGAGCGACTGTGGGATGTTTGCGCGGTAGAGCGTGACTGCACCGTACTGCGTGGTGAGTTTGAGGTCAACTGTTTGACCCTCTCCGAGGTCGCTACCACCGATGGTACCAGCGTTCATCGAGATGGTGAATCGGTCGTCTTGACTGTTGAGGACCGGTGCGGAGCCGTCCTCGTCCTTGATATCAGTGACGTTGAAATACTTGCTACCGTTTGTATTGACCTGTGAAATGTTCCCCGCCACGAGCGTCTTTGCCTTGTTCGGGCCGATCCACTCGATGGTGGCCGTGGAGAGATTGATGTCGTCCGAACCTGATCCGCGCATGACGGTCAGGTTGATGTAATCTACTTGTTCGGCGTCCGTCACGTTACCGAAGCCGGAGACGACTTCGACGCGGTTGGAGACCTGTGCCGTGCTGTCTTGGCCCGTCTGCTGGGACTTCGACTGGAGGAAGCCCGCCGTGTTGATGAGTACACCGGCCGCAATCGCCGCGACCAGCACCATCGCGATGAACACGATGAGCGTTCCGATACCGACCTGACCTCTGTTATTGAGGCGCTGTTGAATTGCGTCTTTCATGATTTCTCACTTCATGTCCGAACCGAAATGTATCACGGTTCGGACTCTATGCGGAACGAATCAAAGGATTGTATTAAATCTACGTATCCAATTATCAGGTGTGATATCGTTCTTAGACGGTCTATAATGGCAATATAATCCAAAATAAGGCCATTAACGGAGAAAATTCGTTTTGGTCGCTCATCTGCATATAATTAACACTGCCCGAACAGTCATATAATCATCAATGACAAGTTTGCGTCTAATCTGAGGAGGGAGA
Source organism: Haladaptatus sp. AB643 (assembly GCF_024136975.1). Classification (NCBI taxonomy): domain Archaea; kingdom Methanobacteriati; phylum Methanobacteriota; class Halobacteria; order Halobacteriales; family Haladaptataceae; genus Haladaptatus; species Haladaptatus sp. AB643. The sequence goes on along the minus strand of NZ_JAMYJW010000006.1, from coordinate 274,873 downwards.
TCACCTTCGAACCCGTACGTGAACGCACTGACGGTTGTCGCGATGACCGTAGGAACGACGAAGGGAAAGCCGATGAAGAGCTAGAACGGCGTTCATCGTTCGGCCCGGGAATACCACTGACGGCGAACGTAACCATCGAGAACCCCGAGATGGCGAGTGTGACGCCGAAGAGCACGGAACTATGGACTGTACGGACTGTACGGGTTACTGTTGCTCCTTCAGGTCGCGCCACACGTCTACCAATGCGTTCTCGACTTCGGGACGGTCACCGACGGACACGTCGATACCATCACTCTGAAACGAGATTGCGACGCTATCGATGTCACGTCGGTACACTTTCGTCCGGCGACCTTCGTTCGAAAACTCCCGCCCGGTCAGTTCGAGCAGGTTTGCCTCGGTGAGCTCTTCGATTCGGCGATAGCTGGTCGCTATCGGGATACCAAGCTCCTCGCTTAATTCCTGTGCGGATTTCGGTTCGTGTGTTGCGTCGAGTATTTCGGCGTTGTATTTGTTACCGAGCACCCGCAGCAGTTCCACAGACCCCATCGGTTATCGACTTTGATAACAAGAGCATAAAAAGATACCGTCACCCTCGTCACAGAAACTTAATTTGAAAGTGTTAGAATTGTAGAGGAGTCCAACCGAAGTGAAACGGAGTTTTCGTGAGATAGCCTTCAGCGGAACAGTAAAGTGGATCCCCAAAGGAGAACCACTCATGTCAAAAAGAGTTTCTGAATTACAGGTGTTAGTTTTTCGTCTCGAAGACAAACAGTACTGCATCGATATCGCGCACATCGACGAGATTGTGGACCGTCACGAGTTGACGAAACTGCCCGATTCGAAACCGCACGTCGAAGGGGTCATGGACCTTCGGGGAACGACGACGACCATCGTCAACCCGAAAACCGTCCTCGGGCAGACCGGGTCCGGGGCGGGTGACCGGGTGATCGTTTTCGAGACGGAAGACGAGCGAAGCATCGGGTGGGTAATCGACGAGGTAAATCAAGTCGTCAGCCTCGACGACGCTGACGTGGACGGGTCGGTCGAGAGCAAGTCCGTTCACGGCGTCGTTCGGCAAGACGATGAGTTCGTCATTTGGGTCAAACCATCCGCCATCAACATCTGAGCCCACACGACACGGCGAAAATTCAGTTCCCACTTTTCTTGTCGCGGTCGTCCACTGAACTCGTTCACGTCGATGGTCGTCCCCGTAGGACGTCTGTATCCAGTGTTGGCAGGGCCAGTTCGGTATCCGTTCGCTTCCGCCAGTGACGGAACGAAAGTAGCCGGTCCGTACCGAGTGGTATCGAGCGTACCGCCTGCGAAATGCCTTCTCGGCATCCATCTAGCGGGGACAAGTACGACATCATTGGAGGGGTCTAAGATCGACCTTCAGACCGGTCAGAGGGCGTATAACAAAGAGGTAATCCGGGTATTCGTAATTACCGTTCATCCCCGAATTGGAGACATCGGGGTATTGGACATAGCGGAGTTGCCTATGAGATTCCCGAACGATAGACGAACAGATATCGGAAGTCGTACCGTCCATTGGAACCACCTGCGAACGCTTCGTCGGCAATGAGTGACAACTGGGAGGTATTCGACTAATGTGTGGTATCATCGCCCGAGTTGGCGAAACGCAAGACGCGGTAGACGAGTTGCTCGTCGGCCTCGAAAACCTCGAATATCGAGGCTACGATTCGGCCGGACTCGCCGTCAAAAACGGGGGAGGCCCAGCGGTCTTCAAACGTGAAGGCCAAATATCACACCTGAAGGAGATGTTGATAGACGAAGTCCCGTCCGGCGGCCTCGGCATCGGACACACCCGATGGAGTACGCACGGACCACCGACCGACGAAAACGCCCATCCGCACACCGGCTGTGACGAAAAGGTCGCTGTCGTTCACAACGGCATCATCGAAAACTACGAGTCGCTCCGAACGGGGCTCGTCGAACGTGGTCACACGTTCGAAAGCGACACCGATACCGAGGTGATCCCGCATCTGGTCGAGGATCATCTCGAACGCGGTGCGACGCCGGAGGAGGCGTTCCGGCGGACGATCCGACAGCTCTCGGGGAGTTACGCCGTCGCGATGTTGGTCGAAGGAAGCGATGCCGTGTACGCGACTCGGTCGGGGTCGCCGCTCGTCCTCGGTGTCAGGGAAGGAACCCACTTCCTCGCCAGCGACGTCCCCGCCTTCTTGGATTTCACCGACGAGGTGATCTTCCTCGACGATGGTGATGTCGTCATCATCGAACCCGGCCAGCACGAGATAACGAAACTCGATGGAACGCCGGTCGAGCGCACCAGTCAGACGTTCGATTGGGACCCACAGGATGCTGGGAAGGGTGGCTACGACCACTACATGCTGAAGGAGATTCACGAACAACCGACGTCACTCCGTCAAACGCTCCGTGGGCGTGTTGACCAAACGACCGGCGATATCTCGCTGGAGGATTTCCCGGCAGGGACGTTCGAGGACGTTCAACGCGTTCAGTTCGTCGCCTGCGGGACGTCCTACCACGCGGGTCTCGCCGGAAACAGCTTCGTGGAACGTCGCGGCGTGCCTGCCCAGACGTTCCTCGCAAGCGAGTACGCCGTCTCTCCGCCACCGGTGGACGAGGAGACGCTCGTCATCGGTGTCACCCAGAGCGGCGAAACGGCGGACACCCTCTCGGCCTTGCGACGAGCGAACGCGAGCGGTGCACGGACGCTCGCGGTGACGAACGTCGTCGGCTCCACCGCCGCACGCGAATGTGACGACGCGCTGTTCATCCGGGCCGGTCCGGAGATCGGTGTGGCCGCCACGAAGACGTTCTCCTCACAAGTCGCCTCGCTGTCCCTCCTCGGCGAACGAATCGTCCGGGACACGGTCGGCACGCGAAGCGACGACATCGAGGAAGTGCTGTCCGCCTTTGGCGACTTGCCCGACCACATCCAACAGATCCTCGATTACACGAAAGCTCACCGCGTCGCAAAACGCTACCACGACAGCGAGTCCTACTTCTTCATCGGCCGGGGGACGATGTTCCCGGTCGCGCTGGAAGGGGCGCTCAAGTTCAAGGAGATTTCGTACGAGCACGCGGAAGGCTTCGCGGCGGGCGAACTGAAACACGGACCGCTCGCGCTGGTGACGCCGGCAACCCCGGTGTTCGCCGTGTTCGACGGCCGTCACGACGAAAAGACCCTGAACAACGTCAAGGAAGTCGACGCTCGCGGTGCGCCGGTCGTCGCGGTGGCGAGCGATTCGAACGAGGCGATCTTCCAGCACGCGGACGACGTGTTGACGATTCCCGATACGCACCCCGATGCGGCGGGAATCCTCGCCAACGTCCAGTTGCAACTGCTCTCGTATCACGCCGCCGCCCTCCTCGACCGACCCATCGACAAGCCACGTAATCTGGCGAAGAGCGTGACTGTCGAATGAATCGACCGGGTAATCCTCGCTTACCCACCCGAACGAAACTGAACGGTCGGCGCGGTTTAATCGCGTTCCGACCGGGTTTTCGACAGACATGAACGCCGTCGTCCTCTCGCTCGACGCCGAACTCGCATGGGGGTATCACGACCTCTCGGAGGTCAAGGAGAACGTCGAGACCGCACGAACGTCGTGGTCTCGACTTCTCGCTCTGTTCGACGAGTTCAACATCCCCGCGACGTGGGCAGTCGTCGGTCATCTCTTTCTCGAATCGTGTGATGGGACGCACTCGAACCATCCGACACCGACGGACGACTGGTTCGACCGCGACCCCGGTAGCAGTGCGTCGGAGAACCCGTTCTGGTTCGGTGACGGCCTGATCGATGCCATCATCGACGCCGACGCACGACACGAACTCGGCTGCCATACGTTTTCACACGTCGAACTCGGCGACGAGGCGACGAATCGCGAGGTCGCAGTCGCGGAGACACGACGAAGTATCGAAACCGCGGACGACGCGGGGTACTCCCTCGAATCGTTCGTCTTCCCACGAAACAAGATCGGACATCGGGACGTGCTCGCCGCCTACGGACTCACGTGCTACCGCGGCGAGCGACCGGAACTCTGGTACGATGGGTCGCGCTTCCAGTCGCTCGGGAAGCTCATCGATTTGCTCGTGAGCAGGACGAGTCCGCCGCTCGTCACACCCGAAGTCGACGAGTACGGACTGGTGAACATCCCGGCGTCGATGTTCCTGTTCGGTTACGAGGGACGGGCGCGAACCGTCACCGAACGGCTTTGGGGAGACCCGCTCATTCGCTCGGCGAAGCGCGGCATCGACCGTGCTGCGGACGCCGACGAAGGGGTTTTTCACCTTTGGATGCACCCGAACAACTTCACGGAGGAACGGGACTTCGATCGATTGCGAACGATCCTCGAACATCTCGCAACCCGGCGCGACGAAGCGAGGCTTCAGGTCCGGACGATGGGCGAAATCGCGGGTGCGATTCGGGGAACCGATCCCGCGACGACCCGAACGCCCATCGGTCCGCGGTAGCGGCCGATTCTCTCGAATCGATTTTTCTCGTCGTCGCTCAGTTTCGATAGAGTAGGCTGCTGCTGCTCTGCCCATCGGGGTACATTCCCGACCGGTCGGAGTGCTTCGGACGGTTTTCGTACTCCAGTCGGTATTCGAGTGGAACCGTCGGAAACAGTCCCAAATACGCCGAGTAGACACACCCAGACCCCTCGAAACAAGCCCATAACAAAGCGAACCCCGATGGTGAAACCGATAGAGCCACGGGCAGGTGGACTGCCCCGGCAACGATAACTTATGTCGATGGAAACTGAGAGCCCGGAACGGGCGTTCGTCCTCGGATTGGACGGCGTCCCATGGGATTTGATTCGGCGATGGACAGGGGAAGGACAGCTACCGAACTTCTCTCGGTTGCTGGAGGAGGGTGCGTCCGGCCCGCTAACGAGTACGACACCGGACTCGACACCGCTAGCATGGCCGACGATCGCGACGGGTGTCTGGCCCGATAAGCACGGACTGTACGGGTTCCAACACTTGGAGCGGGGGTACACCCACCGGATGAACACCAGCGCGGACGTTCGCCGCCCGGAACTGTGGGACATCATCTCGCCCGCCGTCGTCGGCAACGTTCCGATGACGTACCCGGCGAGCGACATCGACGGATCGCTCGTCACCGGGATGATGACCCCGGAGATGGACGACGGGTTCACCCAACCACCGGAACTGGCCGACGAAATTGCGAACGAGATTCCGGACTACCAGATAGGCCTTTCGTGGGACGAGTACCGGGACCGCCCCGAGGAGTTCCGCGAGGAGCTAGCGAAGCTCCTCTCGACGCGTCGAACCCTGATGCAACGGTTGATGGAGGAACAGTGGCGGCTTTTCTTTTTCGTTTACACCGCCCCCGACCGCCTCCAGCACCTCATCTGGGAGGACGACGTCCTTCTCGAACACTACCAGCAACTGGACGAGATTCTGGGGGAGGTGATGGAGTACATCGAATCCCGTGATGCGGTACTGTTCGTCGTCTCCGACCACGGTTTCGGTCCGATTTCTCGGTTCGCCTTCCTCAACACGCTGCTCGAACGCGAGAACCTGCTGACGCGAAAGAGCGGCAACGGAACGCGGGGAACGCTCGCCAAGATGGGGCTGACGAAGGAACGGGTCGAGGGATTAATGGCCCGCCTCGGCATCAACGAAAAATCGCTCATCGAGCATCTTCCACGGGGATTGGTCGATTCCGTCGCCACGCACGTTCCCGGGAACCACAGCCTCTACGACGTGAATTTCGAGGAAACGGTCGCCTTCGCCCACGGGTCGGGTAACGTCTACATCAACGACACCATGCGCTTTGACCCCGGCGTCGTCGCGCCCGCCGACGTACCCGCGCTCAAGGAAGAACTCCGAACCCTGTTCGAAGGAGTGACCGACCCGGAAACGGACGACGCCCCACTGAACGTCCACGACGGGGACGAGGTGTTCCCGACGGACCCCTACTCACCCGACCTCGTGGTCAAAGGCATCGAGGGGTACGAAACGGCCGTGTCGCTCACCCGTTCGGTGTTCAGGGACAGCGGGAGCAAGGTCGCCAGTCATCGCCCCGAGGGAATCTTCTTCGCGTGGGGGGCCAGTATCGAAGCGGAATCGACGGCGAACGAAGCGAACGTTACGGACGTCGCCCCGACCCTGCTTCACGCGTTGGACGAGGCGGTCCCCTCCGACGCCGACGGTCGCGTGTTGAAGGAAATCTTCCATCCCCACTCCAAACCGGGACGGCGGGCCGTCTCACAGCGGGATTACGGTAAATCCGGAGAGTCCGAAGCCGTCGAAGCGGACTTCGACGGCGTGGAAGATCGACTCCGGGGTCTGGGGTACATGGAATGAGCGGCGGACGACGATCGGTCGACGACTCGGTCGTTCCACGCGGCCAAACGGTTCTCATCACGGGTGGCGCGGGGTTCGTCGGCAGCCACCTCGCCGAAGCGCTCGTGGACCACAACGACGTCCGAATCCTCGACGATTTCTCCGCCGGAAAGCGGGGTAACCTCCCGACGGACGTCACCGTCATCGAGGGAGACGTACGCGATTCGACGGTCGTCGATGAGGCCATGTCCGGCGTCGATATCGTCTTTCACGAGGCCGCGATGGTCAGCGTCTCGAAGTCGGTCGAACAACCGCTCCGGAGCCACGCCGTCACCGGCGACGGGAGTCTACTCGTCCTCGACCACGCTCGGCGGGAGGACGCGCGGGTCGTCCTCGCCTCCAGTGCCGCGGTGTACGGCCATCCCGAATCCGTACCGATTCACGAATCGGCGGGAAAGCGACCGACCTCTCCCTATGGCATCGACAAACTAACCGCCGATCAGTACGCCCGCCGATTTTCCGACCTCTACGGGCTCGAAACGGTCGTCCTGCGGTATTTCAACATCTATGGACCGCGGCAGAATCCCGAATACAGCGCCGTCGTCCGCACCTTCTTCGACCGTGCGACCGAGGGCGAGGACATCGCCATCGAAGGTGACGGAACCCAGACCCGCGATTTCGTCCACGTCGACGACGTGGTGCAGGCCAACTGCCGCGCCGCCACGACCGACAGGGTCGGAGAAGCGTTCAACATCGGTACCGGGTCGAGCGTCACGGTTCGCGGCCTCGCCGAGGCGATCCGCCGCGTGACCGACTCCGATTCGGAGGTCGTTCACGTCGATCCACGACCGGGCGACATCGACGACAGCAGGGCGGACATCACGCGGGCGAGGGAGGGACTCGACTACGAACCGACCGTCTCGCTCTCCGAAGGCCTCGATTCGCTCGTCGGTGAACTCACGGTCTGATCGAATTCTTCCCCCGTTCAGGGCCACCATAACAAAGGTAGTCCCGCCCCAAGGGTAGGACGAGGAAGGGTGGCTCAGTGGTAGAGCACCACCAACTTGTTGGTGGGAGCTTGATAGGCTTCGCGTGGTTCGAATCCCGCCCCTTCCGCTTTTGCGAGGAACGAACGTGACGAGCAACTGCGAAGGATCACCGAGCGTTCCATGCTCGTCAGTCATCTCTTTTGCAAGGCTTCGATCGTCTCCTCGGTGAGCGTTTCAATGACCCTCCCCGCCGGTCGTATCGTTTCGGTCAATCCCGCGCTCTGCCCGGCGTACAGCGGCAGTTCCTCCACGTCCCCGTTCATCCCGGGAACGGCGAGCGAATCTTCGTATCTGTGAACGGGGTCCCCAGCGTCAGTTTCCGCGACGACCTCCCCCTCCCCCGGTCGATGGCTTTCGGGGCGTCCCGCAGCGTTCCAGTCCGAGACGGTCGCGTTTTCGATCACTCGATGTGGCACCTCCGGCCATCCCTCGTCGAAGAGGGTGGCGTAGACCGTCTCGGTCTCGTTCGCTTCGATCACTCGCCGTCGATAGCGACGGTGAACGTTGGCTTCCTCGGTTGCAAGAAATCGCGTCCCGAGCCACGCACCTGCTGCGCCGAGGGTGAGGACGGCGGCGATTCCGCGACCATCCGCGATACCTCCGGCCGCGATAACGGGCGTCTCGGGAACGGTATCGACGATACGAGGGACTAACGGCAGGGTTGCGACCTCGCTCTGTACGTGACCGCCCGCTTCCCACCCCTGTGCGACGAGGACGTCCACGCCCGCATCGACGGCGTTCTTCGCTTCCTCGGCGCTACCGACGGATTGGAGAACGGTGCCGTCGTGGTCGTGAATCCGTTCGACGTACGGAGCGGCGGTCCCGAACGAGAACGAGAACACCTCGACACCGACGTCGAGACAGACTTCGAGATGTGTTTCCGTCGGAACGTCCTTCGCGCTCGGATCCTCGACGATGTTCACGCCGAACACGCCGTCGGTTCGCCGCTCGGTTTCGGCCAATAGCCGACGGGTCGTCGCCGCGTCCCGCCACGTGATGGCCAACATTCCGAGCGCACCGGCGTCCGCGACGGCGGCCGCCAGTTCGGGACAGGTCGCGCTTCCGATGGGCGCTTGAACGATGGGGACGTCGAGGCCGAGAGCGTCCGTGAGCGTCGTCGCTACTGTGGACACGATTGATCGATTAGGGATGTGCCGTACGGACCTTTGGTTCTAGGGGTGTGGAATTCGAAATCACCGTCAAGCGGTCGAAATCCGGTCGTGCCGACCGACTCCGTTAGGACTCCAGCACGTTCGCGACGCGACCGATGTCGAGCAGGCCGCTCATCGTCGCCAGACTGGCCCAGATAGCGCCGCCGAGCAGCACCACCCCGGCGAGCGATATCGGTCCCGAGACGAACGGGAGGGCGAGATACACGACGATGGACATGGCGAACGTGATGGCGAGGACGAAGGCGGCGTGTCGGAACAGGCGCGAAACCGGGAGTTCCAATTCGTGGTGGACGACGAGCACGTTGACGGCGACGTACACCGAAAAAGTCGCGACGGTGGCCCACGCCGCGCCGACGGCACCGAACGAGGGGATGAGGACGAGGTTGAGGGCGAAGTTCGCGGCGGAGGTCGCGCCCTTGGCCCACGCCCGTTCCCGCGCTCTGCCGAGGTAGTCGAGCGCGTCGCTGGTGATCAACGACACGGCGCTGAGGACGACGTACCCCGAGAACACCTGCACGACGGGGATGGCCCCGGCGTATTTCGCGCCGAACACCTGCCTCACGGCGGGACCGGCGAGGAGTGCCAATCCGGCAGCGGCGGGAACGTAGAGCAGGAGCGTGTGTCGTAACGTCGTCCCGTAGAGACTCGCGGCCGCGTCGCGTGCGTCGTCGGCCTTCTGCTCCCCGTAGGTCGGCGAGATGGTGAAACCGAGGGAGGCCGCGGGGGCCTGAAGGAACGTGGCGATGTTCTTGGCGAGGTAGTAGGAACTCACCGCGACCGGACCGACGATGGCCCCGACGAGGATGGTGTCGATGCGCTTGTCGAGGACGTTCGCACCCTGTGTCGCCGTGAGCGGAATGCTGTACCTGAGAACGCGCCGGGAGAGTCCGTCCTCGGGTTCGTCCGCGTCGTCGATGGTCGAGTAGAACTTCCGGTAGAGGACGGCGAACCCGACGACAGTCGCCACCGCATAGCTAGCCACGTAGCCGAGGAGTGCGCCGCCAGCACCACCGAGGACGACGACGCCGATGACGACGAACACCAGTAGACTCACGCTTCCCGTCGCCCGCGTCACGGCGCTCCACGTCACCCGATTGAATCCTTGAAACACGACGACTGCGAACGTGGAGAGCGAGTAGCATGCGATGTACGCCCCGCCGAACACCATCAGCGGGGCGAGTTCGGGTTGGTGGATGAGATGGGCGATAGTCCCCGAAAACAGGGTGAACGCCCCGGACACGACGACGATAGCGATGATCCGATAGCGAAGCGCCGCACGGAGAACGTAGGGGACCTGTCCCGGATCACGGTCCCGATATTCGGTGACGTATCGGGCCGCCGATTTCGAAGTGCCGAGGTCTGCGAACAGTCCGGCGACGCCGAACACGGCGAGCGCGCTACCGAGAAGTCCGTACTGGGCCGGAGTGAGCAAAAAGCGGGTGAGGACGAGGACTAACAACCCGCTCGCAACCATGTGAACCGCACGAGCACCCAACGATGCCTTGAATCCGCGTGCGAAGGTTTTCGTATCCATTATCGGATGAATTTCTGCAGTCTGAATCCCGTCATTTGATATAGTAGAGGTCGAAGCCGCCACCCGATTGTACCCTGTCCACGCCGGGTTGACTCTCGAGCGTTCTGAACCCACGCTCCGGGAATCGAAGCCCGCGATACACGGAGAGCTCTCGCTCCCTGGCGGCGTCGGTTATCGGTAGGTATCGCGGCCCATCGAAGACGTGCTCCAACCGTCCGGCGGTGAAGTTCTTCTCGGTAGCGTTGTAGTTGCCGTAAATTCCCTCGCCACGGAAATCGGCACGTCTGCTCGCCTCGTAGCCGAGAATTCCGTCCGAGTACCGCTTGCCGGACGCTCGAAGTCCGGTGAATTTCACGTCACCTCGGTGTGCGAGCGCCGTCGAGAATCCCGTCATCTCGCCGTCCGAAACTTGGCCGGACGTCTGGTACATGTAGGGGGAGTGGAATATAGTCACCAGCGAGAGGACGAGCATGATGGCGAAGAGTATCACGATGAACCCGGACACCGGGCCGTCGTTCGGCAGTCTTCTTCCGGCCGCGTCCACCCCACGGGCGAGCGCGATTGCCCCGAGCATCGTAACGGGGACCATGAGGAACCCCAGTATCCGAAAGTGAAACTGAGCGTAACTGGCTATGAAGAAGGCGACGAAGAGGACGAACAACGGAACGGTGCCGATGGCGAGATACTTGCTGAACGCGTTCGCGTCCGTTCCACGAACGCGGCCGAGGAGGCCGCCGAGCATCAGGATGCCCGCCAATAGGAGGAAGACGAAACTGACGAGAAACAGTTTCAAAAAGAGCAGACGGATGCTGCCGCCGAGTTGGGAGAGGCTCGCGGCCGCGTGTGCGGAATCCGCGCCCGCAGTCGGGTCGGAGAGGAGGCTGTTGATGAGCGCGTGCACCGCCCCGCCCGACCGTTGATGAAACGGTGACCACGCGAGAAACATTGCCCCGAGGAAGAACGTCTGTGAGTACAGCGCCCGATGGTGTGCGATGGCGTGCTCGTCGCGGAACAGGCGATAGACGAACTGGACGACGATGACGCCACCGAACAACAGGATGACGTTGGCTGCTTGTTGGGGATGAACGAACACGACGGCGATCGACGCGAGGGCGAGTAGCGCCCCTGCCCCGGTTCCCAGAATCGGCACCCGTCGAGGGTTCGATAGGGTGACGTACTTCGCCACGAGGTAGAGTATGAGCGGGAGGAACAGGATGGCCTGCGAGGTCGGGTGCGGCATGATGAAGACGCTGATCGTGTTTATCGGTAGGAGCAGGAATCCCGAAATCGCCGCGTACGTCACCGCCCTGTCGTCGTCCACCACGGCACCGACGGCGAGCGGAACGAACAGCAGATAGACGAGGACGAACGCGGAGACCATGACGAGCATCGACTGCGTGAGCGCCATGCCGGTCGCTTCGTGAACTACGATCGCGATGGTATGCGTACCGGGGTACAACAGATCGTAGGCGGGCATGTTCCCCGAGATGATGTCCTTCGCCCATCCGAGATGTGTCAGCGAGTCGCCCGGCCCGTAGAAGTAATACCCCCTGACGAGCGGGAGCGACGCGATGATCAGCACCGTCGCCCCTCCCAGTACGAGACCGAGCGTGCGATACCAGTCGGGTGCGGACACCGCAACCGCGGTTCCGAGAAGGAGAGCGAGGCCCGCCCCGACCCAGAAGAGGAGCGGCGTCGATCGGTAGATCGAGAGTTCGTAGCCGTGCGCTGGCGACATGTGTGCGATAAAAACCCCCGCTGCGAGCGCACAGAACCCGGCGACCAGCGTTATCTTCTCCAGTCGGTGTGCGTAGGTCCGTGCCATTTAATCGTCACCCTCGTCGGCGGAACGGCCCTTTGTTATAGACCACCTGATTCGCCGATGTCGTGACGAACCGGGTGACGGCGGCCGAGTCCGAATCATTGTGTGATGCTGCATCAGAGGACGGACTCGTAGACGGCACGGATCCTATCACCCATTCGTTCGAGTCCGACGTCGCGGACGTTCTCGCGTCCGTTCGACGGACGGGGGGACGAAAGCACGTCCACCAACCCGTCCACGAGTTCGTCGTCGGACCGACAGACGTGCGACGGAGAGACGTCCGCCAAACGGTCCTCGACGTCGCCGACATCGGTCGTCACGACCGGTAGGTTACACGCCATCGCCTCCTTGACGGAGTTCGGCGATCCCTCGCTCTTCGAGGGCAACAGGAGTACGTCCGCCGCGTTGTAGTAGGAAGCCATCTCGTCGTGTGGCACCCCGTAGACGCTCTGGAGTTCCACCGGCCCTCCGACCTGCTTCGCGGCGGCCGTGACCACCCGCTCCGCTCGCGGGAAGTCCTTTACCTCCCGCATCGGCGGATAGGGAAAGAGGACGTGTTTGGCGTTTCGAGACCACCCGACTGCGTCGCGGGCTTCACCCGTGGGTTGCGGGGAAAACCGCTCGAGGTCGATTCCGTGCGGAATGACGTGACACGGGGAGTCGAGTTCCGCCGCCATCCCTTCGGACATGACGATGACGGCATCGCAGTGGCGGGCACAGAATTTGCTCAACCAACCGTACTCGCCGAGGAGGTCAGACCCCCACAGCGAGAGGACGACCGGCAACCGAACCTGTGCCAGCGCCATCGGTGCCGTGAGTCCGTAGTTCGCGTGAACCAGGTCGTAGCCGTCCAAGGAGTTTTTGAGGACTGTCGGGAAAAATCGGAGGTAGTCGGTCGGCCGTCGTTCGGTGACCGATTCGTGGGTACGATGGGTTCCCGGCGGCGCGAGTGTCTCTTCGTGGACGCCGCGCGCTTCGAGAACCCGTAGTTGTTCGTTGTAAAATCGGGCTTCGACGTTCGTCACGAGGTTCAGCACCCGCAGCGGTCGCTGCTGGACGCTGGCGCTCGGCTGTGAGGTTCCTCTCGACACGTTGCTGAACCCGAGGGGAGTGTCGGCCTTTGTTATCCGTGGCTTTCCCGGGGGCAGGTTCGGCGTACCGAAAATCGCCCAATTTCGGCCCCGAACGTTGCGATTCGTCCCACGGGTCGGCCGAGAAAATATATCGGCTCTGATGATTCACGCGACGAGCGTCGTTAACTGGTCGGCGACGAGTTCGAACCGACCGGGACGCGAAAAAGTACGAAAAACCGTATTCGCTATCGGTGCGACACCGCGACCGTTCGTTCGATACGTTGCTGTGGGACCACGGCCGTTCTCGCCACGTCCACGATGACGTCGGTGAGGTTCACCTTGTCCGAGAGATACTCGTCCCGTCGCTCGCGGAGACGGCGTTTCGCCGAGTCGTCCGAGATGGTGGTGAGCGCCTGCGAGAGCACGTCGTCGAACTCCCGGAAGTTGTAGATGAGTCCCTCGCGTTCGAGTTCGATGAAGTTGCCCATGTCCGACTCGCCGACGAAGGAGTTCGACCGGATCGCGGGCGTTCCCAACAGGGCCGCCTCCGTCACCATCGTCTGGGTGTCGGCGACGAGCAGGGACGCTTCGGCCAGCGCGTCGTGGAGCAAGGCTGGGTGGAGGTCGAACTCGTAGGAGTCGCCGGGGGCCGGGTTGCCGCCCTCGTCGGAGACGAACACGGTGACGTGCTCGGAGAGCGCGGCGATGAGTTTCCGACGCTTTTCAGGCGAGAATCCCGAGTGTCCCACGTCGTGGTGCGAGCCGAACGCGTTGAATCGGACGATGGCGTACTCCTCGTCCGGCTCGACGCCGAGCCGGTCCCGAATCGTCGGGTCGGGTTCGTACACGTCCGGGTGGAGATAGGCGAGTTCCTTGAACCCGCGGAACTCGTAGTGGTTCGCGCCGAGGTCCTTGCCGAAGGTGTGCGGCGTGAGGAACGTGTCCACGAACGGGCGGGACGCGACGTGGTCGAACGTCGTCGGTTCCGAGTCGGCGACGACGACGACCGGCGTGCGAGACATCGCCCCGGCGTGAGCCGCGTAGGAGCCGACGCCGAAGATGAGGTCCGGATCGTAGCGCCGCGTCTGCCGGAAGATTTCGAGGTACTGCCCCGGCAGTTCGCGGAAGAGCGAGAACATCGTCGTCTCGCACTTGCCGTAGATTCGATACGGCAGGTCGTGATAGTCCAACAGTGCATGGGTACAGCCGTAATCCCGCCCGAGGACGAGCACGTCGTGGCCCTCGGCTTGCAGTCGCTCTATCGCGTGGCGATAGAGGTGGACGTGCGCGGGCGTGTTGGTGAAGAAGAGGTATCGCATTCTCATCCCCTCACGAACTGGTAAGCCCGTTTCGCGGCGCTCATCGTCGTCCCGTTCGATTCGACCAGATAGTACGGGACCAGGTCCGCCCCGAACTTCGCCTTGTATCGACAGAGCCGCTCCGTGTTGGCTCCCATCAGGTCGTACCTCGTCACCGACTCGACCGGCGGTTCCTCGACGATGTCCTGAATGATGTTCCAGTGGACGAGGCTGTTCACGCTCGTCCCCTCGTACACCGAGCGGGCACCGCCCTGCCAGAAGTACGCCGCGTCGTTCGAGTAGAGCGCGGTGATCCCGGTCAGGTAGTTCCCCTCGTCGTCCCGAGCGACGTAGGTCTGGGCGGCGTCGTCGAGTCCCTCCCAGAGGTCCCGAACGTACTCCCACGAGAGGCCGAGCGTCTCGTCCTGTTCGTCGTACCGTTCGACGGTGTGCTCGAACACGTCGCGCGCGCCGTCGATTCCCTCGCGGGTGACGGTCACGTCGAGGTCCTCGGCGTCACGAATCTCCCGACGGAGGCTCTTGCTGAAGGATTTCTTCACGGCGTCGGCCGTGGTCGATGCGAGGTCCAGTTCGTAGGTGAAGTACGGTTCGACGCTCAGGTCTCCCCACGAGTACGGTCGCGGGTCGCCGTAGTCGGTGCCACAGAGCATGCGGAACAGGGTCAACCCGGACTCCATCTGTTCACCCACACGCTGTGCGACCGGCGAATCGAATCCGACCTCGGCGAGTCGCGCCGTGTAGTCGGTTCGGATCCGGCCGAGCACCGTCTCGGTGAACTCGCGGTTGACCTTCTCCTGCTTCCGTCGTTTCGGACTCGTCGGCATCATGATCGGTCCCAGCCGCGGAATCCCCATCCCTGGCGGTGGCGAGAACGCGGCGGTTCCGAGCGGTCCGTTCCGGACGACGACGGGAAGCAGGGCGATAGCTTGTTGTCCCTTGAAGCCCCCGTACAATCGGAGTTCGCCCGGTGCGTGCCGCTCGATCGCCGCGAGCGCCGCCGGACGGTGAAACACCTCGAACCCGTCGTTGGGGAGCGCGTCAGCCCACTCTTCGATAGATAAACGTTCGACTCTCATTCGTTCGTCTCGTCCGCCGATAGCGGCGGTTTTCACTTTGTTATCCCCCACCTGCCGCGACGAATGATCGACCGAAAGGGGTTCAGGCGGTGTCTACTCCGACGGTTACGACGAGATCGGATCGGATTCGAGCGAAATTCGAGCGTTTGAGCTACTGACACAAAGATATCCGACTATTCGATACGGAGGCGAATATTCGAATATATTTCTCAATGCACGATGGTAACGACGACACGGCACCGAATTCCTCCGGGAACGCAGTGACTACGATGGAAGCGTTGGAAATCCTCGCCACACCTGCTACGATGTGGATTTTGGTTGCGGTCCCATCGCCGCACGGTATACGTAGTCACGGGGATAGAAAAATCTCTCGTATCGAACATCTATCGGCCTTCGAAAACTTGGTCTCGGAGGATGTCGTGTCAGCTCAAACGTCGCAGTCTCCGGAGCGAGAAACCATCTGAACCGTATCACTGTCGCGTACGAAAATCGCCGGGAACGCGTTATTTACTGTGCATGCTCGCGCGACTCGTCGAGGTCCGCGAGGCGGTTCCGACCCGATCAGCGAGGTCGCCCGGGGGGCCGACCCACGCGCCGCGGTCGAGGGCTGACTCGATGAGGCGGCGGTAGAGGCGGCGGTGGCCGGGGAACTCGTCGGAGAACAGGCGGGGGTGCCAGAGGACGGTCATCACGGCGTCGTTCTCGGCGGCTTCGGCTAGCAGGTCCTCGCAGGCCGCCCACGCCGCCTCGAAATCGTCGCCGGGGTCGGGGATGGCGATGTCCATCATGGTGAGCGGGAAGACGATGAAGTCGTCGTCGAACGGACGCTGCACGCCGTAGCCGTGCTGGAAGCCGTAGTCGGAACTCGACCCGAGGGATGCATCGTACTCCAATCCGATGTCGCGGTGGTGTTTCCAGGTGGAATCACCGCGGTTCAGATGGTGTTGACGACCGCCGCGGACCCGGTGACCGAGGGCGGCCTCCAGCGCGGTCTTCTGCTCGCGGAGGGCATCCGGATCGTCGTAGGAATCGTAGGAGCCGTGGAGTCCGACCTCCCAGCCTCCGTCGTCCAACTCGTGGAGCACGTCCAGGATGGCCGTGTCGAACAGGTCGTAGCGACCGAGGTGTTCGATCCAGTAGCGCGGCGTGAACCACTCGTTCGGCGGCTTCTGGAAGATCGATTCCTCCTGAAGGAAGTAAAACGCCGATCGAACGCCCAGGGAATCCTCCAGTTCCATGATCTCCTCGAACTGCCACCACGGATTAACACCGGGGGCGAGCGCCGAGAGATGACCCAAATTCCGGTCTTTGAGTGCGTAGTACGGGGCTTGCAGTCGTTTGTAGGGTCTATCCACGTCGTGGGTCAAACACAGTTCGAATTCATAGCCGGGTAACATCGGAAAGCACCTCCACGATCCGTTCGGCCGCGGTCCCATCGCCGTACGGCGTGGGCTTCTCGTTCGGCATCGTCACGTCCGACAGGGCGCTTCGAATCGCCCCGCCGTCCGCGCCGACCAACCGGTTCCAGCCACTCTCGACGGTCTCGACCCACTCGGTCTCCTCGCGGAGCGTGACACAGGGCGTGTCGAGGAAGAACGCCTCCTTCTGGACGCCGCCCGAATCGGTGGCGACGACCGCCGCGGCGTCGAGCAGGGCGACGAACTGCCGATATCCGACCGGTTCGGTCAGTATCAACCCGCGTTCGGCCCGGCCGTAGAGGCCGAACTCCTCGAGTCGGGCCACCGTCCGCGGATGGGCGGGGAGGACGACCGGACGCGGGTCCTCGACCAGCGCGTCCACGATCTCCTCCAGTTTTTCGGGATCGTCCGCGTTCGTATCCCGGTGGACCGTGGCGAGGACGAACTCCCCGGACCCCACGCCGAAGTCCGAGAGAACGCTCGTATCCGCCCGGTCGCGCGCCCAGAGCAGGGCGTCGTAGCCCACGTCGCCGGAGTTGTGGACCCCTTCCGTGATCCCCTCGCGTGCGAGGTTGGCCGCGGCGTCGGTGGACGGGACGAACAGTAGGTCGGCGGCGTGGTCGGTCAGGACGCGGTTCGTCTCCTCGGGAATCTCGCTCCCGCTGCGCATTCCGGCCTCGACGTGCGCCAACGGTGGGTCCATCTTCGACGTGACGATGGCCGCCGCGAGCGTCGAGTTGGTGTCGCCGTAGACGAGCACCGCGTCCGGTTCCTCGGCCTCGATTTCGGCCTCCAATCCGGAGAGCATCGCGCCGGTCTGCCGACCGTGGGTGTCCGAACCGACGCCGAGGTTGGTGTCCGGATACGGGATGGACAGTTCCTCGAAGAACACGTCCGACATTCCTTCGTCGTAGTGCTGGCCGGTGTGGACGAGCACTTCATCGTGGTCCTGCCTGAGGACGCGGGAGACGGCGGCAGCTTTCACGAACTGCGGGCGTGCGCCGACGACGGTCAGTACCTTCATCTATCGTATTCCTCCGAATTCATTCGTTGCGTACCTCCAGTTCCGCGGTTTCCTCCCGGTCGAACGCCATCGCCAGCACGAAACAGATGCCGCCGAGGAGCATCGCCGTGAGTCCGTCCGAGGACCCTCGCTTGCGTCGAGCCAACGAGAGCAACCCGGCGGCGGTTCCCATCGCTCCGAGACCGTACAGGAACGCGAGCGGGTGAAAGTCCCGGACGAGATATTTCGTCTTGATCCGCCACAGGAAGCTCCACAGCAGCAGCGCGGAGAGCTTCGGGATGAACGTCGAGTAGCGAATCGTGCTCTGTTCGTCGCCGTACACCGCGGGCATGGTCACGTCGGCGACGCGCATGTCGTGGACGTTTAGCCGGACGAGGAGGGCGTTCGCGAAGCCGTAATCGTCGTACACGTCCTCGATCGCGAGGTTCGAGAGCGCTCGGCTCGAAATCGCCGTGTAGCCGTTTTGCGGGTCCACCATCCCCCAGTAGCCGCTGGCGACCTTCGTGAGGAACGTCAACAGCCAGTTGCCGAAACTCCGCCACGCCGACATTCCCTCGCGGAATCCCGGCGTCGAGAGTCGGTTCCCCTTCGTGTAGTCGGCCCGGCCGTCCACGATGGGTTGGATGATTCGAGCCAACATCTCGGGACGCATCTGGCCGTCACCGGCCATCACCGCCGTCACGTCGATGTTCTCCTCGTGTGCACGACAGTAGCCGGTTTTGATGGCCGCGCCGACGCCCCGATTTTCGGAGTGACGGATCGGCACGATACGCCGGTCGAAGTTCGCCCGAGCGTCGTTCATCGTGCCCCCGTCGTTCATCCTGCCACTGCCGCTCATCGCTCCGCCGTCGCCCGTTCGACCGCCGTCGTCCATCGCTCCACCGTCGCCCATCGTCGTACCGTCCGCGACCGCTTCGGCGCGTTCGGCGTGCGACTGAATCTCGGCCCACGTACCGTCGGTCGAGCAGTCGTCGATGACGTACACCCGGTCGACGAACTCGGGGACGGTGTCGATGACGCCGCCGACGAGTCCTTCCTCGTTGTACGCCGGGACCACGACCGCGACGGATTTGCCCTCGTACATTCAGTCACCTCCGATGGTGTAGACGCGGTGGTCCGACCGGGACAGGTCCAGACAGTTCCGGCCGTCGACGACGACCATCGGATCGAACCCGTCCCAGTCGATGTCCGCGAACTCGTCGTGGTTCGTGACCATCACTGCCGCGTCGAAATCGTACCCTTCCACGGCTTCGAGCGGGAGTTTCGTCGCCTCAAAGTCGTCGGCGGTCGGGAGCACTGGGTCCACCGCGAACACGTCCGCACCGCGCTCGGTCAGGTCGGCACAGATGGGGCGTGCCGGGGCGGCCCGCGTCTCCTCGACGCCGGGTCGGTAGGTCAGACCGAGGACGAGCACCCGCGAGTCCGCGAGCGATTTGCCCTCGTCCTCCAACAGTTCTCCGACCTTTTCGACCGTGAACGCGGGCATCGAGTCGTTCACCTCGCGTGCGGTACTCAACAGCGGGAAATCCATCTCGAACTGGCGGATGAGGAAGTACGGGTAGTACGGAATGCAGTGCCCGCCGACGCCCGGTCCCGGCCGATGAATGTCACAGAACGGCTGGGTGTTCGCCGTCTCGATGGCCCGGTTGACGCTGATATCCGCCGCGTCGGCCATCGTGGCGAGTTCGTTCGCCAGCGCGATGTTGACGTCGCGGTAGACGCCCTCGAACACCTTCACGGCTTCAGCGGTCGTCGCGCTCGGCACCGCGATGACCTCGTTGCTGGTCAGTTCGCCGTAGACGAGTTCCGCGACGCGCGTGCTCTCATCGTCCACGCCGCCGACGACTTTGGGGTAGGCTCCCCGAATGTCTTCCAATGCGCGACCGCTGGAGGTTCGCTCCGGGCAGACCGCGACCCCGAACTCTTCACGCGTGAGGTCGCTCTCGCGTTCCAACATCGGGAGCAAGACGTCGCGGGTCGTCCGCGGCGGGACGGTGCACTCGACCACGACGAGGTCGCCGGGGGCGAGTCCCTCGGCGACGCTCTCCATCACCGACTGGAGGATGGCGAGGTCGGGTTCGTCGTCGTCGGTTATCGGCGTCGGAACGATGACGACGTGAATCGCGGCGTCCCGCGCCGCTTCCGTCGGCGATTCGACCGCCCGGAGGGACCCCGACTCGACCGTTTCCGAGACGAGTTCCTCGAGACCGGGTTCGCGCTGGACGTGACACTCGCCGCGGTTGATTCCTGCGACCACGTCCGGATCGATGTCCGCCCCGACGACGTTGCTGCAAGTCTCGGCGTACACCGCCGCGAGCGGTAGGCCCATCTTTCCGAGGCCGTACACAGCCACGGGAACATCGCCGGACAGGAACGCTTCACGCTGCTCGTCCGTGGATGCGTCGTTCGCGTAGAGCCTTTCGGGTCGCCGCAGGCTCACCCGAGATGCACCTCCTGTTCCTGCTCCTTCGGGCCGGACGCCAATCCGTCGATCTTTCGAGCGACTTCGAGCACGCGAAGTCCGTCCTCGCCGGTGACGACCGGCGTCGAACCGGTCGTCGCGCTCCGGACGAACGATCGGAGTTCGTTCTTCAGCGGTTCGCCGTTCTCCACGGTCGGGCGCTCGATGATGCTCTCGTGCCGGTAACGCAGGTCGCCGTTGTCCTCGATGTACTCCGGCAGCGAGTGACGGTGAATCTCGACCGACTGGTTCGTGTAATCGACGTTCACCCGACAGTCGGCCGCCGTGATCGACAGCTTCCGGACCTTCTCCTGTGTCACCCGACTCGCCGTGAGTCCGGCGACGATTCCGCCGTCGAACTGGATACTCGCACTCGCATAGCGGTTATCCCGCGTCCCGGCCGCCGCAATCGAGTTGATATCGTCGTCCACGATGGAGAGCAGGACGTCGATGTCGTGAATCATCAAATCCATCACGGCGCTCACGTCCACCGCTCGGCCCTCCGGTGGCGGACCGAGTCGCTGTGCATCGATGGCGATGATATCGAGTTCCGAGACGATCTCCGAGAGCGTCCGGATCGCCGGATTGAACCGTTCGATGTGGCCGACTTGAATCATCACGTCCGCGCTCTTCGCGCGGGAGATCAGGTCCACCCCCTCGTCGGGATCGCCGACGAACGGCTTTTCGACGAGGACGTGAACCCCCGCATCGATACACTTCTTCGCCGTCTCGTAGTGGTATGGAGTCGGAACAGCGATGGAAGCGACGTCCGCGATTTGGAGGGCGGTTTCCATATCGACGGCCTGTGTGCCGTGATTTCTGGCGACTTCGGCCGCGTTCGCTTCGTCCACGTCGTGAATCCCGACGAGATTTACTTCGGGTAGTTCGCTGTAGACGCGGGCGTGATGGCGACCCATGCTTCCGACGCCGATGACGACCGCGTTCGTTGGTTCACTCATAATCTATGATGGTGGTTGCAATCGTTCGCACGTCTTCACCCGTCAGGCCGGGATGGACGGGAAGCGAGAGGACTTCGTCCGCCATCCGTTCCGAAACCGGGGCGTCGTGTTCGACGTGCTGGTATGCTGGTTGTTTGTGAATCGGCGTCGGGTAGTAGACGCCCGTCCCGATGCCGTGCGATTCGAGGTGGTTTTGCAACCCGTCCCTGTCCTCCGTGCGAATCGTGTACTGATGGTAGACGTGGCGACAGTCGTCGGGTTCGACTGGCGGTTTGACGGTCGCGTCACGGAGGCGGTCGGTGAGATAGGCCGCGTTGGCCCGCCGCGCCTCGTTGTACTTCGGGAGCCGTGACAGCTGCACGCGACCGATGGCCGCGGCCATGCTCGTCATCCGGAAGTTGTGACCGAGACGAACGTGGTCGTAGCCGCCGTCCGCGGTGCGACCGTGGTTGACGAAACTCGCCGCGCGTTCGGCCACGTCGCGGCGGTCGCTCGTCACCATTCCCCCCTCCCCCGTCGTCATGTTCTTCGTCGGGTAGAAGGAGAAACAGGCCGCGTCGCCGAACGACCCGACTGGTCTGCCGTCGTACTCCGCACCGTGTGCCTGCGCGGCGTCCTCGATCAGTGCGATGTCGTGCGTTTCGGCGATATCCTGCAGGTGGTTCATCTCCGCCGCCAGTCCGTAGAGGTGCACCGCGAGAATCGCGTCCGCCTCGTGTTTCCGGACCGCCTGCTCGGTCGCGTACGGATCGAGCGTGTACGTGTCCGAGTCGATGTCGGCGAAGACGGGTTCCGCCCCGGCGAGCCGAATGGCGTTCGCGCTGGCGACGAACGAGAACGGCGAGGTGACCACGCGGTCACCCGGGCCGATATCGAGGGCCTCGAACGCGGCGTGGAGGGCCGTCGTTCCGTTGCTCGTGGCGACGCCGAACTCCGTCCCGCAGAAGGCGGCGAACTCGTCCTCGAACCGACGTACTTCCGGCCCGTCGGCGAGTTGTCCCTCCTCGATACAGGAGACGGTCGCTTCGATCTCCTCGCGCCCCAGTTCGGGGTTCGCGATGGGAATCATATGTCGTTCCCTCCCGAGAGCGATTCCGGAAGCGGACGTATCTCGGCGGGCGTACCGACGGCGAGCGTTTCGGGTGGCACGTCGTCAGTCACGACGGCACCGGCGGCGACGAAGGCCCCCTCGCCGACGGTGATGCCGGGGAGGAGGGTTACGTTCGCGCCGATGGAAACGTCGTCTTCGAGCGTCGGCCCTTCGAGGTCCGTCGATTGGCGGATGGGATACGGGTCGTTAGTGAACGTCGCGGCCGGTCCGACGAACACCCGGTTCCCGACCGTGGTGTTGGTCGGGACGTAAACGTTCGTCTGCATGCTCACGTGCGAACCGATGGTCGTTTGCCCATCGATAACCGTGTTCGTGCCGACGATAACGTCGTCGCCGATGGTCGTTTTCTCCCGCACGAGGGCACCGTGGCCGGTCGTGAAATCGCTCCCGATGGTTACGTCGTCGTAGATAACCGTTCCGGACCGGATGGTCGCACCGTTACCGATAGTCGGTGGCGTCGAATCCGCCGTGTAGGCGTATCCAACCGTCGCATCCGGGTGGATGGTCCGGTCCCGACTCTGTGGTTCGGTCACGGCCGACCACCCCAGCGGGGACACGAATCACAGGGCGTGTCAGTGGATGGTAGTGAGTTCATAGCTTGGGTCATGAATCGCCCGATTCCGCCGTGCGTGCGACGGACTGGGCGTTATTCCCCATGCCCTACCTGTCCTCTTTGTTATACGCTCCTTGGCGGAGGGTAGCTCCGGACTAGCCCCGCTACGAGCCGTTTACCCGCCGAAATCGGCGTTACTCGACCGGGAACGAGGAATACGGCCGAATGGGCGGGGTGTATGGCGACGTTACCCGAGAACAGCACCGTGGTAACAAAGTGGGGAAGCGGTGATTGCCGGTGTATGCGGTGGTGGAAGCCGTGACCACAGGCTGGTCGCGTACGCAAACGGAGGTGTATTGGTTTCGATGAGCGAGCGGCCTCTCTCCCCATACGATGGCTAGTTCCGGACTCTCACAGGACCAGGTGTTCGAGGTTCTCAAGAGTCCACGACGACGCTATGCGCTCTACTACCTGCGACGTGAGGGTGGAATCGTCGAGCTATCCGACTTGACCGATCAAGTCGCAGTGTGGGAGAACGACACCACGCTCTCGGGGTTGACGAGCGAGCAGCGCAAGCGCGTCTACATCTCGCTCTATCAGACCCATCTCCCCAAACTCGACGACGCCGGAATCGTGGAGTACGACAGGGACGAGGGCGAGATTTCCCTCTCGCGACGCGCACGTGAACTCGATACGTACCTCGGCGACGTCTCTCGACCCGAGATTCCGTGGGACAGATACTACCTCGCGCTCTCGCTCGGTAGCATCCTGCTCGTGCTCGGCGTCTGGTTCGAAATATACCCGTTCACGCTGATTTCCGGCATCGCCACTGCCGTCATCATACTCGTCGCGTACGGGGTTTCGGCCATCGCCCAGTATCTCTACTATCGGCGGCGAACCGTGCAGGGATTGCCGCCCGAACTGCGGCGGGCCGAAGGGCAGTAGGTGGAAGAAGAACGGACCTCGAAAAGATCCGTTGGAGGGTCTACTGCTTCTTTTCGACGTTACAAACGGCGTCCGCGTCAGCGAGGATGAACGCGTCGTCGCGGAGCATGTCCTTGTCCTTTGGAAGGAACATGAGTCGGCCGCGCCCGTCTCGGCGGGCGCGGATAACGTCCCACTCGTCGATTTCGTAGCCGAGGTCCCCTTCGAGGTCGGGGTTGGCGGGAAGTCGCTCCCAGCGGGACCGGCTCATTATTTCCCCGCTCCGATCGAGATTCGTGCCTTGCCGTCGACCTGGAGTCGTTTCAAGTCACCCGAGAATCGATAGCCGTCCTTACCGTTGAAGACCTTCCCCGTGACACGGGTGCCTTCGACGGTGTCCATCTTGTTGATCGAACCGAGGGCGTCGGATTTGGCGACCGACCCGCCGACGTCGAAGGAGTAGCTGCTCGATCCGGCGGTTTTGTGTCCGTTGATGACGATGGTTTTTGGCAGACCGAGTTTGCCCGCCGTGACCTGCTCGCCGTTGAGGGACACTGTCGCCTTGCCGTCGAGACTGAAGCTCACGAGCGGGCCCGAGAACTCGTAGCTGTCGGTGCCGCCCGCGACGGAGCCGGTTGCGGTACCGTTTTTGAGCGTGTCGTCGTCGTCCTTCGAGGCTCCGTGATCGGTCGACTTTCGGATCTTTCCGGCGACCTCGAACTCGTAGGACGCCGCCTTCGAGGACGAGTTGCTCGAAATACTGATGACGTTCGGCAGTCCCTTCGCTTTCGACTGCTTTTTCTTCGCCGCTTGCTTGCGATTTCCGTGACTCTTGGCCGCACCGCTCGCCGCCTGCTCTGCGGTCATTGGGACGCCTTTCGGCGGCGTCAGGTCCGCGTTGTCGCCGGTTCGGGTGTTTTCCGTTTGCACGTTACCGCCGTGTGCGGTCACCAATCCACCCTGGATGTCGGAGTTGATGACTTTCGTCGTACCGTACCAGGACCAGACACCGCGGTTGTTGACCGTACCGGGTGCCGAACAGTTCTCGCCACAGGGGGGCGTACTTTCGTCGACCTTCACCACGGAATTCTTGACGTACGGCGTTCGGGAGCCCTTCGCGTTCAGGCGGATGTTGGAGATGTTGTTCGAGTGGAAGTACGAATCCTCGACGTTCGTGATCCCCGTCGCACCTTTACTTCCCGGACCGGAGGCGTACAGACCGTTGTTGACCGTGTTTGCGATGTGTGTGCGTCGAATGGTGATGGTTCCACGGTGGGGAAGGTTGGCGTTGACCCAAACCCCGCCACCGTGTTTTCTGGCCTTAGTGCCGTCACCCATGTAGACGTTTTCGATGAGACCGTGACCGTCCGACGATTCGACGCCGGGCATGATCATGAAGCTCTCACCGCTGTGCTGTCCTTTGATACCGACGTTTCGAATCGTCCAACCGTTTCCGCTGGTCGTGATCGCCACGCCAGCACCGGATGCGGTGATGTCGATGAGGACGTTCTCGAACGTCACTCCGTCCCCAACGTGGATCGATTTCTGTTGCCCAGCAGGGACGGTGATGGTTCGATAGTCTTCTGCGTTCGCTACGCCGGCCGTAGCGAAGGCTGCTGCCGTCGCTCCGGCGAATTTCAGATACGAACGTCGGTTTAACAGACCGCTGTCTGTCGAATCGCGTGCCGTTTCGTCGCGTGCCATGGTTTCAATGCCGCATTACCAATTTAAGTAGATTACGATCCTGTCTCAATGCAATCCGAATTATTTAAAAGTGTATTAATGGCAGTTATCCGAGGAGAGTATGACGTCATTTCCAATGGAAACGCCACATTACCGCCGGGTCGTCGTCTATTTGACGTTGAGAATGACCTTCGATTACGTTTCGTCGTGGAGTGAGCATCTGTGACATCGATCCAGATGTAAACGTCGATGCCACACCTGCCCTTTCAGGAAGGATATCGCTCGCCTGTCGTTGCGTCGCGTGCCATTGCAGATTCAATGTTCTTCTCCTATTTTATGTATGTATCGGTTTGGGGCCACTGTACCGTCTGAAATATTTGATGGCCGATTCCGTCGAGAGAACGGATGGGCCGTCGAACCGGAGAAAGGTGGTATTGAGTCACACGTTCCCCTACTGACGACGTTTGACGGGAATTCGGACAGTACGGCCACTCTAAACGGCTGGAAACTGACGCATAACAAAGGACGAACGAGGGGTTCGCGAAAACAGCATGGACTGTCAGATGCAGACCCTCCTCGTCGGAATCGACGCGGGGTGTCGGAGCGTCCTCGAACCGCTGTTCGAGAAGGGGGCGCTCCCGAACCTCGCCTCGATCTTCGATGAGGGGTCGACCGGGCCACTGGAATCGCAACTACCGCCGTGGACCCCCAGCGCGTGGCCCTCGTTGTACACCGGCGTTAACCCCGGAAAGCACGGCGTGTTCGGCTTTCTCCACTTCGACGGCTACGATTGGGACGTGGTGAACGCCAGCCGTGTCCGCGAGTACACGCTCTGGGAACTACTGGACCAACACGGCTTGTCGAGCGTCGTCGTCAACGCACCCGTCACACACCCGCCACGCGAAATCGACGGCGCGATACTGCCGGGGTACACCGCACCGGAAAACCCGACGTGTCACCCCGATGGACTCCTCGACGAAGTTCGGGACGAAATCGGCGGCTACCGGGTGTATCCGCCACGAAACCTCCCGGAGGAGCAATCCGTCGAATGGTATCGCCGCCTCACGCGCATGCGCGGTGACGCATTTAATTATCTCGTAGATCGCTTCGATCCCGACTTCGGCTTCGTCCAGTTCCAGAGTACGGACACGCTCTTTCACGAACATCCAGGCGACGAGGAGGTCGCCAGAGCGGTGTACGAAGCGGTGGACGAACAGGTCGGGAAGATCCTCGATACGTGTGACCCGGACACCGTCGTCGTCGCCAGCGACCACGGCATCGGCGAGTACAACGGCTACGAGTTCCGCGTCAACGATTTCCTGCACGAGGAGGGCTACGTCGAAACCGCCCGCGGCGGCGAAGGCATGCCCTCGTGGTCCACCATCGCGGGAAACCAGTTACAGCAGGGCGAGGAGAGTTCCTCCCACGAGCAGGGGATGGCCGAGCGGGGACTCGCGCTCGCCGCGCGGGTCGGCATCACGAGCCAGCGGATCGGAACCGTACTCGAACGCGTCGGGTTGGACACCGTCGTCGCGGAACACGTCCCCGAGCAGTTCATCCGCGCGGCGACGGAGCAGGTCGATTTCCCCAACTCCGTCGCGTATATGCGCGACAGAATCGAGTGCGGCGTCCGACTCAACGTCGAGGGACGCGACCCGAGCGGCGTCGTTTCTCCCGACGAGTACGAAGGGGTTCGCGCGGAGATCATCGAGAAACTGCGCGACGTCAGGACGCCGGACGGCGACTTCGTGTTCGAGACGGTCGCCCCGCGCGAGGAGTATTTCACCGGGCCGTACAGCGCGGACGCCGTGGACATCGTCTGTGTCCCCGCGGAGTTCGATCAGTTCCTCTCGGCCCAGCTCAGGGGCCAGCAGTTCGGCAAACCGAGCGAGCCGTGGAACCACAAGCGAGACGGCATCTTCGCTGCGGCGGGTGACGGCATCGACCCGGACGCGAACTGTGCCGGTGCCCATCTCTTCGACGTGGCACCGACGATTCTGGCGACGTTCGGACTCCCGGCGAGCGATCGGATGGACGGCCGGGTTCTCCCGGTCGTCGAATCGGTCGGCCAGCAGAGCTACCCCGCGTTCGAAGCGGGCGAGACGGTCGAAACGGACGACGAGCGCGTGGAAACGCGACTTGCGGACCTCGGATATCTCGAATGAGTATTACCATCGAAAAAGACGGCATCAGGATAGAGCGGACGAACGATCTGGATCGCTGGAACGACCTCGTCGAACGGTCGCCACAGGGGTCGGTCTTCCACCGACTGGAGTCGCTGGAAGTGCAGGCCGAACACACCGGTTCGGAGTTCCATCCCCTCATGGGGTACAAGGGACAGGAACCCGTGGGACTGTTCCCCGTCTTCACGATTTCGAAGGGCGGGATGACGACCGCGTTTTCGCCGCCGCCGGGCATCTGGCTCCCCAGCCTCGGCCCGGCCCTGTTGAACATGGGGAAACTCAAGCGACGGAAAGCCGAACGTCGACACCGCCGGTTCATCGACGGCTGTCTCAAGTGGCTCGACCACGAGTTCGCGCCGAAGTACGTCCACATCCGCACGGGAGCGGGCTACACCGACGTTCGCCCGTTCGAGTGGAACGAGTTCGAGATCCAGCCGCGACACACCTACGAGGTCGATCTCACGCCGGGCGAGGACGACGTGCTGGCCAGTTTCAGCGGCGACGCCCGGAGCAACACCCGAACCGACGAGAATCGCTACGAGATCGACGTCGGCGGCCCGGAAGCGATCCGTCGGATAATCGGGCAGGTGAAAGCCCGTCACGACGAACAGGACGAACCCTACAGCCTCTCCCCGGAGTTCGTCGTGGACCTCCACCGACGGTTGCCGGAGGGCGCGGTTCGCCCGTACGTCTGTGACGTTGACGGCGAGTTCGCGGGCGGAATGATAGCCCTCGCCGACGACGAGCGCGTGTACCGCTGGCAGGGCGGCGCGAAGCACAACCACGACGTTCCTATCAACGACCTCGTTGACTGGGCCATCATGCGCGACGCGATGGACGAGGGAATCGAACGCTACGACCTCGTCGGCGCGAACGAACGCCGACTCTGTGGCTACAAGGCGAAGTTCAACCCCGAACTCGTCCGCTATCACAGCATGGAGCGTGGCACGCGGATGATGAACCTGCTGTCCGACGTGTACAAGCGGTTCCGGTAAGAAACACGACAAGACTTTTCTTTCCCCGCTTTCTGGAGTGGACATGAAGGATTCGCTCGTCGCGGGAGGGATTACGCTGATATTCTTCGGTATCGGTTCTTCTTTCGGTCCGTTCGGAATCACGGTCGCGGGGTTTCTGCTGGTGATATTCGGACTGGCGACCAAAACTGACACCTTCGCCTCCCCACGAAAGGTGGAGTGTGACGCGTGTGGTCGAAAAAACTACCCCGAAGATGCAACTTGCCATCACTGCGGAACGGTTCTCTCCGGAAAATAAGTCACGTCGGTATTCGCACCGATTATCGTCCCGCTACCGTCCGACGACGGGTGCGTAACGGGTGATTGCCCGCGGAAGCCCCGGTAACCCGTCGAACAGCCAAAGACAGGCCGCACCGAGCAGGAGGCCGAGTTCGAGCGCGATGTAGCCGGTAACTGCCGGGTCGCCGAGGTGTGCGAGGTACTCGCCGAAGTACTCGTGGAATCGTGCCAGAAAGCCGAGACTCGAACTGTCGGGCGGGACGGGAACGAGCGGCCAGAGCAGGAAGGCGAACGAGGCCTCCTTGCCGATGGCCAGCGGATAGATGATGTCCCCAGCGAGATGCGAGAGGTAGCCCACGGTGAACGCGACGCCGATGTCCGTTCGTTTCGCGCGATGTGCGAGCACGAGCGCGGCCACGGACAGCGGAACCGCCGTGACGAGCGAGTGGGCCAACGAGTGACCGCTCGGGAGGACCGAAAGCGTCCATGCGAGCGGCTTGTCCACGAGGTCCGGCAGTTGTGTTGCGACCGCGAGGGCGACGACGGCATCGCCCCTCGGCGGCCGCCCGGTGCGGAAGTGACGATACGAGGAGTACACGAGGTAGCCGAACGCGAGGTGTTCCCACGGCCACATTATCCGGTCACGTTGATCCAGATTTGGGCGTGTTGGTCGGCGTTGTCCACCGTCGGATTGCTGGGCGGAGTGCCCTTGTAAAGCAGATACTCGACACGGAGGTTCTCACCGGTCATCGTCGGCGCGATGTCGTGGCGAACGCGCCACGTGTCACCAGCGCCGAGACGATGATCGAACCGTCCCAACTCCTCCTGTTTAGTGACGCTACCAGCACCGTTTGGCTGCTGTTCCACGCGCTGAAGTTCGACGACGACGGAGTAGTGAACCGCTTTATCCTCGTGATTGTTGACGGCGACGAACACGGGTTTCGACTCGCCCGCCGTGATGTTCTCCGGGTAGTTCTCGGCGACGTACTTCCCGTCGGATCCCTTCGTGAGCAGGGAGAGGTTGGAGAAGTGATCGCCGTCCTGCGGGGCGGCGACGGCGAACCCGACGGACGTCAGCGCGATCACGACCGAAAGCATGAGCGCGAGGTTGAGCACCACGTCGGTCGCCGATTCCTCGTCGAAGAGCGCACGATACAACCGAGCGATACCGCTCCGGAGCGAAATCGACAGTCGATTCTGTTTCGGCACGTAGAATCGCCGAATCACGGCGAAAAGCGAGACTACGAGCGTGAACCCGACGATCGCACCGAGTACGTGCAGCGGCGCGAACGACAGTTGAGCGAGCGAGAAGATGACGCCGAGCGTCGTCAGCAACGACACGCTGACGCCGAACGAGAGCGCACACCGTTCACCCGCCGTCACGCCGTCCTGCCGGAATCGCCCCGGACTCGACCATCTCGACGTTTGTTTTCCGGCCTGCGGGAACAACAACGCGACGAGGGCGTACCCCGGAGCGAAGAACACGAGTGGAATCCCCAACGCGACTGCGAGTGGCGTTCCGTACACCCCCGGTTGCATCAGCGCGAGGGAGAGGAGTATGACTGCAATACCGAGGATGGCCAAATCGATCGGAAACTCCAACACGGGACGCGTGATCCGTGTCCACCACGATTCGTTCGTCTCGTGGCTCATACGCGTAATTGTTCGCTGGCGGTCGTCGCGCGGTGCTGGCCCGTCTGGTGTTCTCGAAGCGGCATGGAAATCAGTCCGTGACCAGCGTATTCCCGGATGGTACTTTGTTATCCTGCGCGTACCGTCCCGCCGGTC
Source organism: Haladaptatus sp. AB643 (assembly GCF_024136975.1). NCBI lineage: Archaea > Methanobacteriati > Methanobacteriota > Halobacteria > Halobacteriales > Haladaptataceae > Haladaptatus > Haladaptatus sp. AB643. The sequence goes on along the minus strand of NZ_JAMYJW010000006.1, from coordinate 244,153 downwards.
GGGTTTACCTCCCATACTGACCGACCAACTTGCCGTAAACCGGGTTTTCGGCCCGGTAAGGGGTTCTTGTAACGCCGAAGGGAGTCCATAACAAAGGGGGAGAAGGAGAGATATGCCTCCAGACTTGCCGAACGGCAGGCAAGTGAACGACGGTGATTGACTCTGAATTGGACATGCTCAACCGACGACTCGGATGCACTGGCTCCGGACGGCGAAGTCATGTTCGCCGTGGACGAGGACGACGACGGCGGCAAGTTGGCTATCATCGCGGACATCACGCGGGACGACGCGTGGATATCAGTCCCGCTTGGTGTAGCACAACCACTCTCACAACGTCGTTGACGGCGAACTCGCCCGAACGACGCCACAGTCCGAACTACTTTTCACCGCACTCTCCGGAGTACATACCCAATGGATTACACACTCACTGCGCTTGCGATGCTGACCGGACTGCTGACCGGCGCGCTGTTCAAGTTCGTCGGCGTTCCGATTCCCGCCCCGCCCGAACTACCGGGCATCATGGGCATCGTCGGGATTTACCTCGGCTACAAAATCGTCGATGCGACCGGTTGGAGTCTCAATCTCGTCCTCACGACGCTCGGATTCGCAGGATAACGTCGAACGGTATTCGTAGTCGAGTCAGCTTCGAACGGTCGTGCGATTCGTGAACCTCGCACCAGAACCGTACCCATCAACAACGCCAAGCGAACCTCCTATCCCACCGTATCGATCGATCCTCGAAAGCGCGGAACGGGTACCTTTTTCCTCCGGCACTCGAAGAACCATCATGAACCTTTCAGCGGAACAGCGGGCCATTCAGGACGTGGTTCGGGAGTTCGCCGTGGAAGAGATCCGACCGACGGCAGGGGAGTGCGACGAGAAGCAGGAGTTCCCCGAGGACGTCTGGGACGGACTCGCCGAACTCGACATGATGGGGATGACGGTGCCGGAGGAGTACGGCGGGTTGGACGTCGGGAAGTTGACGTACAGCGTCGTCAACGAGGAAGTCGCCTACGGAGCGCTGTCGGTCGCAACCGCGCTGTCGGTGCACTGTCTGGCGACGTCCTGTCTCTCGGAGTTCGGCAGCGAGGGGATCAAAGAGCGGTGGCTCCCCGAGATGGCGAAAGGTCGCCCGGTCGGCGCGTTCGCGCTGTCGGAACCCGAAGCGGGGTCGAACCCGGCGGAGATGTCCACCGAAGCGCGTCGTGAGGGTGACGAGTACGTCATCAACGGCAAGAAACAGTGGATCACGAACGGCAAGCGCGCCGACGTGGTCGTCCTGTTCGCCAAAACGGACCGCGACGACCCGCGGAGCGTCACGCAGTTCGTCGTCCCGAAGGACGCCGGTATCGAGGTCGGCAAGAAGGAGGAGAAACTCGGCCTGCGAGCGAGCGACACGACGAGTCTCATCTTCGACGACGTTCGGATTCCCGCCGAAAATCGACTGACCGAGGAAGGAAAGGGGCTGTCGGCGGCGTTCCACATCCTGACGGGCGGCCGCATCGGCATCGCCAGTCAAGCGGTCGGCCTGTCGCAGGCGGCGCTCGACCAAGCCGTCGAATATTCCCAAGAGCGCGAGCAGTTCGACCGACCGATAGCGGACATCCAGACCATCCGGCACAAACTGGCGGACATGCAGACGAAGTTGCAGGCCGGACGACTGCTGACCCGCGATGCGGCCCGCCTCGCGGACGCCGGGGAGGACCACGCGACGGCCGCGAGCATGGCAAAGCTCTTCGCCAGCGAGTCCGCCGTCGACATCACGAACGAAGCGGTCCAGATTCACGGCGGCTACGGCTACACGACGGACTTCGACGTGGAACGGTTCTACCGCGATTCGAAGATAACGACCATCTACGAGGGAACGTCCGAAATCCAGAAGAAGGTCATCGCGCGAGACCTGCTCGGCTGAGAACGACTGGACGGTTCGGAGACGGTCGAGTGAATAACGTCTTCTTCCATACCCGTCGATGTCCAAACATCGACTTGCTGATCGATGCGTTACCCCCCAACCGAAGTCCCTTTGCCATCACCATACATACCGGTGACCGTGAGAGATGACGTTTCGGCGGTCGTGTACGACTTGGATGGGACGCTCGTGGACCTCATCGTAAACTGGAAACAGGTCGCGGTGGACGTCGCCGCGGTGCTTGACGACCACGGTGTCGATGCGAGTAACGTCGACCTCTGGGCGATGCTGGATTTGGCCGACGAAGCGAACGTCCGCGATGCAGTCGAGGCGGTCATCGGCGACCACGAGTGTACCGGTGCTCGGCGCTCGACGCGACTTCCCCACGCCGACGAACTGCTTCGACGTGAGGTGCCCGTCGGCGTCTGCTCGCTGAACTGCGAGGCATCCTGCCACGTGAGCCTCGAAACGCACGAACTCGCCGACGCGGTCGATGCCGTGATCGGCCGTGATTCGATCCCAACACGAAAACCGGACCCTGAGCCGCTTTTGGCGACCCTTCACGCGTTGGATGTCGACGGTCCCGCACTCTTCATCGGCGACTCCCCCCGCGACGAACTGACTGCGAAGCGGGCGGATGTGGCCTTCGAGTACGTGTAGATTCTTCAGGACAGAGTCTCTTCGACGACGCGGCGGTTACTCGTTGAGCGCGAGGGTGTTTTTGACGAGGTTCGAGTGCCCTCGGCGGAGTTTTTCGGAGATGGACTGGTGAGTCACGCCGAGCGAATCGGCGAGGTCCGTCGCCGACGCGTTTCGCGGCACCGAGTAGTAGCCCGTGTCGTACGCGAGTTGGAGCGTCCGTCGTTGGCTTTCGGTGAGGCCGTATCGTCCCGTCCGACCCTTCGAGAACTCGTGGATGTTCTGTAAGTCGAGGTCGATCCCTCGACGGCGGCAGTACTCGTGGGTGCGGGTGACGGCATCGTGCTCGCTGAACAGCAACTGGAGGTACCACGTATCGTCCTTTCCGCTGGCGGTCAACACCGTCCCGTTCTCCTCGACGAGGATTTGGGTCAACAATTCGATGTCCTTGATCCACTCGAGTCGGTAGAGGGATTCGTCCTCGAATCCCCCAATCAACTGGAAATCGCGGACGCTCTCGTCCGCTTCGAATGCGGTTTCGACTCCCTGACGGTCGTCGGTTCCGGCCCAGATGAAGGGCATGAACTGGTTCCGATTGTAGGCGACTACCTGCTCGATGTCGAATCGAACCGTATCGAGTGCATCGAGTGTTTTTCCCAAGGCGAACTCATCGGCGGGAAACGCCACCTCGGCTATCGTTCCCGTCATGGCCCTTTCTCAGGAGTTCTAGTTAATACCGTTATTGGCCGCTAAACTATAGATATCCAAAATGAGGTGAGAGAAAAAGCCGGAGGGGAAGCAGTGAACGGGAAAAACACTCAGATTCCGTATACATCCTAAATTTCCCAAAAATAGCGCCTTTTCGTTTGGAAATGCGTATCACTGTATATCATTGGTTAAAATTACGTTTCGGGTGTCTGATAGGCACGAGCGTAGAGAAACACGGCGATTGCGGTGACGAACCATACGATCGCACCGACCCTGATGGCGAAGGAGGCGCGCGAACTCCACGTCGGAAGTGAGACGCCGGTGACGAACGCGAGAAGTGCGACGAGTGGCGCACCGATGGTAATCGTGGTGACGAACGTCATCTGCATCACCCATCCGTAGTCGATGCCGTCAGGTTCGTAGGTTTCGACTGGTTCCGGCACGGCTAAACGCGGGAACCGAGCCGCCTTAAGGGTTGTCAGGTCGGATTCCGGTGAACATTCCCGACCGGGCAGGTTAAGCCGTCGGACCGACGAGTTCGAGGTATGCCAACGGTGAGGGATATCCGCGCCAAGGCGGGCGAGGAGCCGATTACGATGCTCACGGCCTACGACGCGCCGACCGCGGCCGTTATAGACGAGGCCGGTATCGACATGATACTCGTGGGAGACAGCATGGGCAACGCAGTGCTGGGATACGACTCGACGATTCCAGTGACGGTGGACGAGATTGCGAGTCGAACCGGCTCGGTCGTGCGGGCGACTAGAGACGCCCTCGTCGTCGCCGACCTCCCGTTCCTCGGCTTCGGCTACGACGAGAAGACCGCAGTCGAGAACGCGGGTCGAATGCTGAAAGAGGAGGGTGCGAGCGCCATCAAAATCGAGAGCGGCCCCCACACCGTCGAACTGACCGAGACGCTTTCGAACCTCGGTGTTCCGGTGATGGCCCATCTCGGTCTGACACCGCAGAGCGTCAATCAGTTGGGCCACGTTCGACAGGGAACCACACAGGACGAAGCGGACGAGATACTCGACCTCGCCAAACGACACGAGGATGCGGGAGCGTTCTCCCTCGTCCTCGAACACATCCCATCGAACCTCGCGGCGACCATCACCGCGGAACTCGACATCCCGACCATCGGAATCGGGGCAGGCCCGGATACGGACGGGCAAGTCCTCGTCATCAACGACGTCGTCGGACTGGGTGAGTGGAGTCCGCCGTTCGCCAAGCAGTTCGGCGACGTGAAAAGCGAGATGGAGCGTGCGGTTACGGCGTATCGGGACGAGGTCGAATCGGAGGAGTTCCCCAGCAAGAAACACAGTCACGTCGAGGACGAACTGGACGGCGTGTACTGAGCCGGTTTCGAATCGAGAGCTGTTTTGAGAGCGAACGCGGTTCGTTCGGGTCGTATGTCATTCGGGTCGTACGCGGGTTTTTCGGGTACGTCCGACTAACGACTACCGCGCGCCATCGAGGAACTCCACGACCGTCTCGTTGAACGCGTCGGGGGTTTCGAGCATGGCGAGGTGGGCCGCTCCCTCGATTTCCGCGTAGCTGCCGTCCTGCACGTTCTCGGCCAAGAATTCGTGATACCACGGCGGCGTGAGCATGTCGTATTCGCCGACGATGGCGAGCGTCGGCGCGGCAATCCCGTCAATCTCGTCGCAAACATCGAATGCATGACAAGAATGAAAATCACGACTCGTCACTCGCTGGCCGACCGTATACATCGACTCCTTCGACAGTTCGACGTATCGGTCGTCCGGGTCGTGAAACAGCCGGTCGCCCCCGTGGAGGAATTCGACCGCTCGGTCGAAATCGTCGTCCAACCACGAGAGCAAGTCGTCCAGGACGGAGAGCCGTGCACCGGTTCCGGCGAGGACGAGCGCTTCGGGTTCGAAATCACGTTCGAGGACCAGATGCATCACGACGGCACCGCCGAGCGAGTTACCGACGAAGGTCTTGGCGTCTGTCGCCTCTGCAACCGCCAATACGTCGCCAGCGTATGCGGAGAGAGTACCCCAACCGGGATCGGAATCGACGTCCTCGGAGCCGCCGTGGCCGCTCAAATCGAGCGCGACGACGGGGAACTCGGACGCGAGCCGAGCGAGTTGTGCCTTCCAAATCTCGTGTGTTCCCCCACTGCCGTGAACGAACAGAACCGGATTTCCGTCGCCACCTCGGTCTACGACGCGGTATGCAATCTCCCGACCCTGATGCGTGACTGACTCCATACGATTCGTTCTCGCGCACGAAGTATAAAGTTCGATGTCGAAGTCGCGTGTTCGATGCCAGAGACAGGTCCGATGCCGGAGTTGCGTTCGAGTATGGACGGGTCGGATCGGAAGCAAAATGGGGATAAAAATATGTGGACCACATTTGTACCTCCAAACGAGAATCGCAGTACTGCAAGGCCGTAATCAGCGAAAGTTATTTATATCTGTGTGCCTAACCAAAGGTTAGCCAAAGATGACTCTCGAACACATATCACAGCAGGAAGATAGTATCGCCCGTCGCTACGACTACGACGACGGCGAGCTCATCGCCGCGGATTTCGGCACGGCCGACGTATCTGTGGACGTGCTGGGAGACGTGGCAATCGTCGTCGTGGAGCGCGACGGCGAGAGTTTCCAGACCGAGATAGAGCTGTCGGCCGATGACGCGCAAGCGTTTATCAACAATGGTGTCCTCACTATCGAGGTGGGACAATGAAACTGACAGTCAAGCCGCTCAAGCAAAAGGACGCGGGTCGTGGACTCGCGGCGGTTGACCGACGCTCCATGGACGAGTTGGGCGTCGAGAATGGCGACTACATTGTCATCGAGGGGCGTGGGCAAGGTCGCGCAGTCGCGCGTGTATGGCCCGGCTACCCCGAGGACGAGGGTCGCGGAATCATCCGCATCGACGGGAAACTTCGGCAGGAGGCCGGCGTCGGCATCGACGACAAGGTCAGCATCGAGAAGGCCGACGTAAGCCCCGCGAACCGGGTGACGATCGCGCTCCCGCAGAACCTCCAGATTCGCGGGAACATCGCGCCGCACATCCGTGACAAGTTGAGCGGCCAAGCGATCACGCAGGGCCAAGCGATCCCGTTCGGCTTCGGCCTGATGGGCATGGGCTCCGGTCAATCCATCCCGCTCAAAGTCGCCGAGACCGATCCCGACGGAACGGTCGTCGTCACCGATTCGACGAACATCCAGATCAGCGAACGGCCAGCCGAGGAGATCGCGGCGAGCGGCGGTGCGGACGGTCAAGCCCGACCCGACGTGACCTACGAGGACATCGGCGGTCTGGAGCGCGAACTCGAACAGGTTCGCGAGATGATCGAACTCCCGATGCGCCACCCGGAGCTGTTCAGCCGCCTCGGCATCGACCCGCCGAAGGGCGTTCTGCTCCACGGCCCACCGGGGACCGGGAAGACGCTAATGGCGAAGGCCGTCGCCAACGAGATCGACGCCTACTTCCGCACGATTTCCGGCCCGGAGATCATGTCGAAGTACTACGGCGAATCCGAAGAGCAACTGCGCGAGGTGTTCGAGGAGGCCGAACAGAACGCCCCCGCGATCATCTTCATCGACGAACTCGACTCCATCGCACCCAAGCGCGAGGAGGCGGGCGGAGACGTGGAACGCCGCGTCGTCGCACAACTGCTCTCGCTGATGGATGGGTTGGAGGAACGCGGCGAAGTCACGGTCATCGCGGCGACCAACCGCGTGGACGCCGTCGATCCCGCGCTCCGCCGTGGCGGTCGCTTCGACCGCGAGATCGAGATCGGTGTGCCGGACCGCGACGGACGGCTCGAAATCCTGCAGGTTCACACCCGCGGAATGCCGCTCGCGGACGGCGTGGACTTGGAGGAGTACGCGGACAACACCCACGGGTTCGTCGGTGCCGACCTCGAATCGTTGGCCCGTGAAGCCGCGATGAACGCGCTCCGACGCGTCCGTCCGGAACTCGACCTCGATTCGGACGAGATTCCGGCGGACGTTCTGGAGTCACTGAAGGTGACGGAGGCGGACTTCAAGGAGTCGCTGAAGGGAATCGAACCCTCGGCGCTCCGCGAGGTGTTCGTCGAAGTCCCCGACGTCACGTGGCAGGACGTGGGTGGCTTGGAGAACACCAAGGAACGCCTCCGCGAGACCATCCAGTGGCCACTCGACTACCCCGAGGTGTTCCAGGCGCTCGACATGCAGGCCGCGAAAGGCGTCCTGATGTACGGGCCGCCGGGAACCGGGAAGACCCTGATGGCGAAGGCCGTCGCCAACGAGAGCGACAGCAACTTCATCTCGATCAAGGGTCCCGAACTGCTGTCGAAGTGGGTCGGTGAGTCCGAGAAGGGCGTGCGTGAAGTGTTCAGCAAGGCCCGCGAGAACGCCCCGACCGTGGTGTTCTTCGACGAGATCGACTCCATCGCGACGGAGCGCGGCCGCGACGGCGGCGGCGGTGGCACGCAGGTCAGCGAGCGCGTCGTCTCGCAACTGCTGACCGAACTCGACGGCCTCGAAGAGTTGGAGGACGTCGTCGTCATCGCCACCTCGAACCGCCCCGACCTCATCGACTCGGCACTCCTGCGCCCGGGCCGCTTGGACCGCCACGTCCACGTGCCGGTGCCGGACGAGGAGGCTCGCCACGCCATCTTCGAGGTCCACACGCGGGACAAACCGCTCGCCGACGACGTGGACTTGGAGGAACTCGCCACCCAGACCGAGGGCTACGTCGGTGCCGACATCGAAGCCGTCTGCCGCGAGGCCGCGATGGCCGCGAGCCGCGAGTTCATCGCGACCGTCTCGCCCGAGGACATCGGCGAGAGCGTCGGCAACGTCCGCATCACGGCCGAGCACTTCGAGGACGCGCTGGGTGAAGTGACCCCGAGCGTCACCGAGGAGACCCGTGAACGCTACGAAGAGATCGAAGAGCGCTTCGACACCGCGGAACCCGAAACGGAAGAGCAGTTGGGTCGGACGTTCCAATAGCACCTTTTGCTGCGGGAGCGCGGCGTTGCCGCGCTCCCTGGCAAAATCTGCACCAAAAGCGCTCCTCACCCCCTCCGGAAGACCGGAGGTCTTCCGTGCCCTGCTTCACTTCGTTCAGCAGGACTCCGGGGGTTCGTCGGCCCGGAAAATCTGAGATTTTCCGGCGAGACGCTAGCGACTGGCGGTTGTGTCACCGGCCGATTTTGGAAAATTGTGTCGTTTTTCGTTCTGGCGGTTGTGTCGGTTGCTGATTCCGGCGGTTGTGAAAATGCGAATTTTGGCGGTTGTGTCGATGGCCTATCGCGGTGCTGTCAGTGCAGTGTGTGGACAGCCTCGGCATCGGGGAACTGTTGGTCCAGCGAGAGCTCACGCGCCCGGAACGACGTGCGTCACCCCAACCGTCTCCAACACCATCCAAACGAGAAATAGACAGTAGAACGCGAGCAGTCCCCACGATTCCGTTTTCGAGAGCGTAAGCTCGGTGCGGAGGAAGCCGAAGACGATGACGGTGGCGAACGTGAGAAACCCCATCAGCGGGACGGCGACGGAGAAATCGATATCCGCCGACCCGGCCACGAGCACGCCTGCAGGAACCGCGATGAGCAGGTCGAAGACGTTGCTCCCGAGAACGTTGGCGAGGCTGGTCACGCCGTCGTTCTCCTTCGCGGCGCGGACGCTCACGAGCGTATCTGGGAGGCTCGTCCCGGCGGCGACCACGGTAAGTCCCCAGAGGAAATCCGGCGTGTCGAACAACCCACCGAACCCGAGGGCGGCTTGAACCAACCACTCGACCGCGACGGCGATGAGGACGAGGCTGGCGAGGAGCGACGCCCACTCCCGAAGCGGTGAAATGCCGTCGGTCGATGCCTCCGCATCGTAATCCTGTGTGTCCTGCCACTGCGTGAAGATGTAGACCACATATAGCCCGACGGGGAGGAGCGCGAGCGGTCGCGTGACCGTCCCGCCGAGGCGCATGTCGGCGACGGGGTGATAGATGACCGCCAGCGAGAACGTGATCATCACTACCGAGACGGCGATCATGTAGAACTGTGCTTCCTTGTAGACGACCGAGCGGTCGGCCTCGACGCCGTCCGCGAAGATGCCAGCCAACGCCGGGATGACGAGCAGGTTGAAGATCGCCGATCCGACGATAGCGCTCACGCCCAGATCGAACGCGCCGTGGACGTACGTCGAGACGACCGTACTCGAAAGCTCCGGAAAACTCGACCCGACGGCGACGACGATGGCCCCTTGGACGACCGGTGGGAGGCCGTAGTACGCCGAAAGCCGCTTGCTCGCCCGTTCCAGCATGTCGCTCGCCTTCCAGACGACCGCCGTCCCGACCAGCGCGAGCAGGACGAACCACCCGAATCCGGAGACCATACGCTCCGTTTTGCGTGAGACCTCTTAAAATCGAACAGTCGAAGGAGGAACCGAATTCAGTCGAGTTTTTCGGCCGCGTCGCGCTCGATGAGCGGCCCGGCGTTCTGGGTCGGGAGCGCGACCACGTCCTCGCTCGAAAGGTCGTATTCGCGCTCGTCGACGCCGAGAATCGAGCCGACGTCCTGCGTGATGCGGACCATGGTCCGGTCGTCCGAGAGGTCGGGTTCCGATTCCTCTGCAGGTTCCGGTTCGGATTTCGACTCCGGTTCGGATGCGCTCGTTTCCGGTGCATTCGAGGGATTATCGGGGCGTGCATCCGCGCTATCCGGCGCGACCGTTGCGCTACCGTCGGCTTCCGTCGCCGTCGGTTCGGGTTCCCGAGCGCTCGGTGCGGGCGACGCCGGTTCGGACTCACCCGATTCGTCGTCGCCCGTGATCGCGGCCGCTTCTGCGTTCGGACGGTCGTCGGAAGCCGATTCTGGGTCCGATTCCGACGTCGGTTCGGAGTCCACTGGGGACGCACGTTGATTTTGGGTCTGGGTTCCGGATTCGGTCGTCGACGGTTCGGTAGACGCGGATCCCTCGCCCGACAGGACGTCGAGGACGGTCGTCTTGTTCGACTCGATCCGTCCCACGAGATCCGAAAACAACACCTGCTCCTCGCTGGTCAGTCCTTCCTCGTCGGCCGGAATCCCGGCCGCGGCGAGGCTCGCACGTTTGACGACCTTGCCGACGCGGCGTTCGTACACCGCCTCGACGACCTCCTCGGCGGTCTGTATTTCGTCGGTCAATCGATTGACTTCGTCGGAATCGAACGGGTCACTCGCCCGTTCGGCGGCCCGCTCGCGCTCCTCGCGAAGGCCGCGGATGTACTCGCCGACGTCGCCGTAAAACGACTCGCGCAGATGCTGTAAGCTATCCTTCGAACGCTCCTTACTCTGTACACTGCGGAGTTCGTCGAGATTCATTCTTTCCCCTTTTCTGCCCGGTCACGCACCATAAGAAAGATGGCGACGTATTCGGGAATCGATATATTGCCCGCCGGGAGCCTAAAGCTTTCGCCCCGGAGCGAAAGTTGTGTCTCCGACGGCAGTTCGACCATCACCTCGTCGGCCGTGAACGTCTCCGGAATCGCGTCCCGAAGCGGATCGAAGTCCGTCAGTTCGTCGCGGGGAATTCGTTTGACCGCCAAGCCACTGCCGCCGTGGAGGCTTCCCGGCAGGCGAATGAGTCGGTGGGTGTCGGTCGTGACGGGTTCGTCCACCGCCGCACTTTCGGCCGCGAACACCTCGTCCGCGAGGATTCTCGCCAACTGGTAGAAGGCGGGGTGAACGTCCACGTTGCCGCGCTCGATCTCACGGCGGTTGTTCTTCGCGGCGTTGTACGCGCCCCGTGCCTTTCCGGACCCGATGCCGTCGTACTCCTGCAATCGGTCGAGCGCATCGGCTTCGTCCATCGAGAGGAGTTCGTCGACGAACGTACAGACGTGTTCGTGAACCCGGCCACCCCATCCGCCCTCGGTCGGGAGGGTTCGCTTTTGGGTCGGGTTTTTCAGGCCGAGTCCGGCGACCGTTTCGGTCTGCACCAACGATTCGAACTCGATTTCGTTCGCCATCACGTAATCGACGACCTCGCGCCGTCCCTCGCGATCCAATCCTTTGACGTGCTCGTCCCGGACGTGAACGTGATATCCCCGACCACCGGAGAAGACGACCGTCAGGTCCTCGAAGCCGAAGTCCCCTTCGAGGATGTCGAGCAGGTCGAGCAGTTCGTCCTTACACCGCGCGAGCATCTCGGCGTAGGACGTTTCCTCGGTGACGCCCGGCAGGTGGTCGGCGTCCAAGTCGAAGACGAGGTCCGCACTCCGCCAACGCTTTGCCTCCATCGTCCCCGCGCCGGGGTCGTGATAGCGCCCGGCGGAGAAATAGACGTGGCGCGGACGTTCGCGTTCGAGAAAGCCGCCGAGGGTGCCCAAATCGAGCAGGGAGTTGTGCCGAACCATGGTCGTGCCGGACCCGGCAGTCCATGGAATGTAGCCCCACTCGCGTTCGTCGGCATCCGGCGGGAGTTCCGGCGCTACCGCTCGGTAGTGATCACGGAACCGGCCTCGCAGATACGCTCGCGTCCGCTCTTCCATCGTACGTTCATGAAACACCCACCCGATTAAAGCGTTGTTTCTTTGGATGGAGCAGTTGCTTTTGGATGGTGTTCGACGATCCGTATTCGTTACAACGCGCGGCCGCTAGTTACGCATGAAATCCGAGAGACGCTTGGCGATACTCTCCTCCTCTCCCAAGCGGAGGTAGTAGGCGTCGCCGCCGTCCTCATAATAGTTGTCAATACGGCGCTCGACGGCGAAGCCGAGGTGGCGGTAGAAGTCGAGCGCGTTCTCGTTCGTCGTTCGTGCGTGGCAAGTGACGGACGCGTGGTTGTCCGCGACTTTGGCGACGAGTCGCTGGCCGAATCCCTCGCCCCGGAACTCGGGTTCGACCGCGAGAAAGAGTATGTAGCCGTCGCGTCGCGCCGCCGCAAACCCGACCAACTGGTCGCCCTCGTCGCCCTCGGTGACGTAACAGTAAACGGTCGAGCGTCGATACGCGTCCGTGAAAAACCCACGTCGTTGCTTCAGCACGCCCTCCTCCTGCCGGATTCGTTCCTTCAGCTGCCACGCCTCCCCGACGTAGCGATTGTCGCCCGGCCCGACGACGCGCGTGTCGATATTCACACTCACTCTGTGGCAGTAATAGGCAAACAAATATAATTCCACCGGCATACAAATCCAGCGGGCGTGCGGAGTGACAACGCTGAAACTGACAGCGACCGAAGGGTACACGATGGGCTACGAACTCCGCGATCACACCGCAGATGTCGGCGTCGAAGCGACCGGTGCCACGCTTTCGGCCGCCTTCGCGGCCACCGCGGACGGCATGGCGGCCGCCATGCTGGACGAGGACGAAATTCCAGCGATGGGAGAGCGGTTCGATATCGAGGTACGCGCCGAAAACCGGGAAGCGCTCCTCTTCGATTACCTGGACGAACTCATCTACCAGCGCGACGTTCGGGAGGTTCTCCCGGTCGATAACGATGTCACCTTCGGTGGCGACGGAAACGGAAAGTGGGAACTCACCGGCAGCGCACGCGGCGTCCCGCTCGCCGGACTCGGCGCACGGGAGATCAAAGCCGTCACCTACTCCGAAATGGCGATCGAGGAGACCGACGACGGCTGGCACGCCTACGTCGTCTTCGACGTGTAGCGGGGGTCGGTTTCGTGTTCGAACGCGGGATGGTAGGGTTCGGTAATTGCTCTCCCGAAAAAAACTGGATATCCCTCTTCGTAACGAGCGGGTGAGATTCTTCCAAACCTCATTCCGGAAGTCACACCCACCGAGACGAACCGGAATGCCAACTCACGATCGATGTCCCCATCACGGTCCCCGAAATAGCTTCGGCGGTCGCTCCCGAACATCCTACGTATGAAAACGTACACCGCGGGGGAAATCACGCTCGAACAGGTGGAAGAGTACGTTTGGGAGATTCCACAGGGGAAAGGGATGGGGACGCCCGCTCGCGTCCTCGCCAGCGAGGAACTGCTCGCCGAGATAGCGGAGGACAAGACGCTCCAGCAGTTGCAGAACGCGACCAGTCTACCGGGAGTGGTGAAGTACGCGGTCTGCATGCCGGACGGACACCAAGGATACGGCTTTCCGGTGGGTGGTGTCGCCGGAATCGACGCGGAAAACGGCTGTATCTCGCCGGGGGCGGTCGGCTACGACATCAACTGCGGTGTCAGGATGATGCGGACGAACCTGACGGCCGAGGACGTGCGCGGCCACGAGGAGGAACTCGTGGGGGAACTGTTCGACGCGATTCCGTCCGGATTGGGCGGCGGTGGTGTCGTGGAGGCAGGAATCGACACGGTCAACGAGGTGCTGGACCGCGGCCTGGCGTGGGCGCTGGAGGAGGGCTACGCGACGGACGCCGACCTCGCACACTGCGAGGACGAGGGGGTTCGAGAGGAGAGCGACCCGGCAGCCGTCTCTGAGAAGGCGAAAAATCGCGGGAAAAACCAGTTGGGTAGTCTGGGCAGCGGCAACCACTTCCTCGAAGTCCAGCGCGTGGCGGACGTGTTCCGCGACGACGTTGCGGAGGCGTACGGACTGTCCGAAGGGCAAATCGTCGTTCTCATCCACTGCGGCAGTCGGGGGTTGGGTCACCAGGTCTGTACGGATTACCTGCGAAAGATCGAGCGAACGCACTCCGACCTGCTGTCGCGGCTTCCGGACAAGGAACTCGCCGCGGCACCGGCCGGAAGCCGACTCGCCGAGGAGTACTACGCGGCCATGGGTGCGGCCATCAACTTCGCGTGGGTGAACCGCCAACTGGTCATGCATCGGACGCGGGAGGTGTTCGAGGACGTGTTCGACCGCCCGTGGCAAGCGATGGACATGGAATTGCTGTACGACGTGGCCCACAACATCGCCAAGAAGGAGACACACGTCGTGGGGGTTGGGCCGGAGGGCCGACCAGTGGGAGACGACGAAGCCGTCGACCGCGAGGAGCGAGAACTGTTCGTCCACCGGAAGGGCGCGACTCGGGCGTTTCCGGCGGGACATCCCGAGGTACCGGGCGCGTATCTCGATGTCGGCCAACCCGTCATCATCCCCGGCAGCATGGGGACGGGAAGTTACGTGCTTCGCGGCGGCGAAGCGTCGATGGAGCGTAGTTTCGGCTCGACCGCACACGGTGCGGGTCGTGTGATGAGTCGCACACAGGCCAAGCGGGAGTACTGGGGCGAAGACGTTCGGGAGGAATTGGCGGGAGAGCAAATCTTCGTCAAAGCCCAGAGTGGTGCGACGGTCGCCGAGGAAGCACCGGGCGTCTACAAGGACGTGAACGAAGTCGTTCGGGTGTCCGACGCGCTCGGAATCGGCGACAAAGTCGCACGGACCGTGCCAGTCTGCAACATCAAGGGGTGACTCGACCGGTATAATGCCACCCATCGAGTGGTAGGTTCAATACTCCATTCACCAATCAAAAGATATTGATACACAGGAAGACAATAGTGTTGACATATGCGACGACGAGCGTTGCTGAGCACGTTGGGGACGAGTGTGACGGCAGGCTGTTTGGGGAATATTCTCCACGATACACGGGGGGAATCCCGATTTACGATCGACAATGACTCCGTTCCCGAGAACCTCCCTGCCACGCTCTCGGCGGATCTACGCTCCGAATCCACGGCGGAACATCCGGCACGAATCCGCGTTCGGTTCGAATACACGGGCGACGAGCCCCGGTCGTTTCGGTTCAGCTACCCCGCCCCGTTCGCGGACACCCTCGGCATCGCGGCCGACGGCTCGAAACTCGTTCTCAAATACGAGGCCGATCCGGGGGACCATCACGACGGGTGTTGGTGGTCGAAGCTGTCCTACGGTGGGACTGCAACCGAGAATCGCCGGTTCGACCCCGGCGAGGGGGCACACGTCGAGTGGTCGGTGTTGACCCACGAAGCGATGGAGTCCTGTTATCCGTCTGGAAGCTATCGGTTCGAGGACGAGTACACCGTCGCCGGGAGGACGTACGAGTGGGGGTTTCACCTCAACGTGCACGAGTGAGAACGGGATCCGTGTCCACTACGTCCGAAAGTCGAAGTTCGGAGCGTCTTCGGGGCGGAGCGGCACCTGTGGTTCGAGTTCCTCCCCGTTTTCGTATCGGATGAAGTTGAGGTAGTACAGTTCGCCACAGCCATCGTCGTCGGTTTCGCTCGCTCCACAGACGATTTCGACGCCGTCCGCGTCCTCGAAGTCGTCGTAGGCGTTGGCGTACGTCCATCCGTCCAGCGGGTCGGCAGTCACCGATTTGTCGGCCAGATTGGCTCGGCGTTCGAGCGTCGCAATCGCACCGCAGTGGGGGCAGTAGTATCGAACGGGAACGGTCATGGGAATCGGTTAGCGTCCGGCGAATGTAAACCGTTCGCCCAATTTAGTTGTCAACTTCGACCCTGGTGAAATCGAACGTCGTTGTGGACGGGCGGAACCCCCTCCAAACGTCATCACTGCCGACTCGGGACGATCGTCAAACCGAGGTCGGGAACGACCATCGACCGCAGACCCGGAACGACCGCCAACCGCAGACCCAGAACAATCTTGTAGCCCGACGAACTTCGTTAGGTCATGATAGACGAGACAGTCGAGGAGATACAGGAGATGCAGACACACAGCTCCTCGACCGTCGCGGTCAAGGCAGCGAGGGCGCTCTCGGACCTCAACGACCGCGATTTCGAGACGGTCGAGGAGTTCGAGCGTGCGCTCGACCACAACAGCAGCGTGCTCCGCCGGGCGAACCCCTCCCACGCGTCGCTCGTCACGACCCAACGTGCAATCGTGACGATGGTCACGGAGTCGGACAACGAGTCGGTCGAACAGGCAAAGGAGAACATGCAAGCGGCCATCGACAGCGTCGTCGAACAGGTCATGACCGCCAAGCGCCGTGCCGCTGAGAACGCCGCGCCGCTGTTCAAGGACGGCATGACGCTGCTGACGCACGATTACTCCTCCACCGTGCTGGAAGCCGTCGAAACCGCCGTAGCGAACGGTGCGTACCTCGACGTGTACGTCATGGAAGCCCGTCCACGCTATCTCGGACGGAAGACCGCCCGCGTGCTCGGCGAAGTCGACCAAGTGGACGTGACACTCATCATCGACAGCGCCGCCGGTCACTACCTACCGGAGTGTGACCGCGTGTTCACCGGCATGGACTGCATCGTGGACGAAACCCTTTACAACCGCGTCGGGACCTTCCCGCTCGTCGCCACCGCGAACGAAGTCGGAGTCCCGGTCACTTCCGTCGGGTCCAGCGCGAAAATCGTCGGCGAGGCGTTCCGCTTCGAGAACGACTTTCGCTCCGGCAGCGAGGTCATCCGGGAACCGGCCGAGGGCTTCACGGTCGCCAACCCGGCCTACGACGCTACCCCGACCAACCTCCTTAGCTCCGTCGTCACCGACGAGGGAACGTGGGAGTACTGAACTAGAAAACGAATCCTATTCGACGGCGACCCACTCGCCGCTCTCGTCGCTTCGCTCGATAGCGTCCAGCACCTTCTGAATCTCCAGCCCATCGTCGAAGTTCGGACGGTACTCCTCTCCTGATTCCACTGCTGTGAGGAACTCGTAGTCCTCGTGGACGAACGTGTGTTCCCACCCGATGACGTGGCCCGGCGGCCACCAGTGGTCGATATACGGGTCGGACTCGTCGGTCACGAGAACCGTCTCGTAGCCGCGGTCGTCGCCGCGTAGGACCTCCAGTTCGTTGAGCCGTTCGAGCGAGAACTTCAGGCTGCCCTCCGAGCCGTGAATCTCGATGGAGTGGTCGTTCTTGTGCCCGTCGGCGAACCGCGAGGCCTCGAACGTCGCCATGACGTTTCCTTCTAGTTCGGCCTGCGCGGAGTAGGCGTCGTCCACCGTGACGGGTTTGGTCTCGCTTCCGTCTTCGGTGGGACGCTCGTCAACGAACGTCCGGAGGTGGCCGGACACGCGTTCCACGTCGCCGACGAGGAAACGCGCGAGGTCGATGGTATGCGCGCCGAGGTCGCCGAGCGCGCCGCTCCCCGCCAGTTCCTCGTCGTTGCGCCACGACCACGGCGCGTCGGGGTCCACCAGCCAATCCTGTAGGTAGCGGCCGCGGAACTGGTGAATCTCGCCGAGTTCGCCGTCCTCGATGAGGTTCTTTGCGTACTGAATCGCCGGGATGTACCGATAGTTGAACGCCGTCGCGGTCGGCACGCCCGCCGCTTCCGCGGCGTCGGCCATCCGCTCCGCGTTCGCGAGGTCCGCCGCGAGCGGCTTCTCACAGAGGACGGGAACGCCCGCCTCCAGCGCCGCGATGGACGGTTCCGCGTGAACGAAGTTCGGCCCGAGGTTGTAGAACACGTCCACCTCGTCGATTACCTCCTCCCAATCCGTACTGGTGTGTTCGAATCCCAATCGCTCGGCGGCCTCCGCGAGTGCCTCCTCGTTCCGGCCGATGAGCGTGTGGCGTTCGATATCCGGCGCGTCCGGGAAAAACATTGGCAGTCGGGCCATGGCGTTGGCGTGAGCCTTCCCCATGAATCGATACCCCAACACACCGATTTTCAGTGTCATGATCGGGTTTCAATTCTGCGGGAAGGGGCTTAGTGTTTGATGGCTAGGGCAAGGATGGACGGGAATGGGACAAGCGGCAATTCGGGGAGACGAGTTGGACTCAATGAGGGACTGAGAGATACTATTTCGAACTGAATTGTACTGAAAAGAGCTACCGAGGAGAGAGATATATCGGAACCGCTGTTTTGCTTCGTCTGTGAGTGCAGTTCCTGAGAAGCAGACCACCTCGAAAGCCCCCGCCACGCTCGCGGTCGCTCAGCGACATCTCGGTTTCGCTCGTTTCACTCGCTTCACCGAGAGCGGTCACTGAGACGACCACGCGGTGCGCGAACGGGCGGGGGCTTTCTGGATCCTGTTCGTAGTTGCTGCAATCACAAAACCATCAAAAACTCGTTGGAGCGAAATTGACGAGACAGAGCCCTCGGGTTTCGATAGACTCACCACGTAGCCAACACTCGTACCGAATCCCATGCCCGAACGACACATCCGCGTCTCGGCGCGCGGTCTGATTCACCGAAAAAACCGCCACGACGAAAACTCTCACCTCGAAGAACTCCTCGTCGCACGCGACTGCCACCCGAACGGTGATCCGTTTTACTACCCGCTCGGCGGCGGCGTCGAGTTCGGCGAACACAGCGAGGACGCCCTCCACCGCGAGTTCGACGAGGAGTTGGGCGTCTCGCTCTCGAACGTTCGGGAGTTCGGAACGTACGAAGAGGTGTTCACGACCGACGGACAGAAACAGCACGAAGTGTGGCGCGTCTACGAAGCAGAAATCGCGGAGTCGTGGCCGTACGAGGAGGACGAGTTCTCGGGCTACGAAGCAGAATTGGACGAAGAAATCGAGTGCGTCTGGAAACAGCCGACTGCATTTTCCGAGGGAGGGGAGACGCTGTATCCCGAACCGCTCGTCGAGGTGTTGTGAGTTATTCCGCCCAGTAGGCGTCGCCGGGCGTGGTGCGGAAGACGGCACGCTGGAGCAACTCGACGGCCTTCTCCAACCCTTCGCGCGAACTGGTGAGCGAGTCCTCGTGTTCGATGGAGAGCGCGCCGTCGTACTCCACGAGGCGGAGGGCACTCACGATGTCCTTCCAGTGGCCCTCGCCGTGGCCGTAGCCGACCGAGCGGAACAGCCACGAGCGGTCCGCTTCGTCGGTGTACGGTGTGGTGTCGAGGACGCCCTTGTAGCGGGCTTGGGACTCGTACACCTTCGTGTCCTTGGCGTGGAAGTGGTGGATGGCGTCGTGTTCGCCGAGCAGGCGGATGGCCTCGGGAACGTCGATGCCCTGCCAGTAGAGATGGCTAGGGTCGAAGTTCGCGCCGACGCGCTCGCCCGTCGCCTGGCGAAGTTCGAGCATTCCGGCGGGTTCGTGGACGAGCATGTTCGGGTGCATCTCGATTGCGAGGTCGACGTCGTGGTCATCGGCGAACGCCTCCAGTTCCTGCCAGTACGGAATCGCCACGTCCTCCCACTGGTATTCGAGCGCCTCGGCGTGCTCCGGGGGCCACGGCGCAGTGATCCAGTTCGGGTACTCGTCGTTCGGGCCGCCCGCGGGCAGGCCGGAGAAGCAGGTGACGGTGCCGACGTCCAACTGGTCGGCGAGTTCGATGGCCTCGCGGAGTTCCGTGTCCGCCTCCTCGGCCGTCTCGTCGTCCGGGTGTATCGGGTTGTTGTGCGTCGCCAGCGCGCTGATGCGCATGTCGTGCTCGGCGAGCAGGTCGTGGAGTTCCGCCTGTGCGTCCTCGTCGCCCAGATACTCGTCGCGCGGAAGGTGCGTGTCGCCGGGGAAGCCGCCGACGCCGGGTTCGATGGCGTCCACGCCGATGTCGTTCAGATATTCGAGCGCGTCTTCGAGCGATTCGCCGTACAGTGGTGGTGTGTGAACGCCGATGTCCATGTTATGAACGATTACCCCGTTCGAGAATAAAATTTTGGTGGCAACGCTTACACTCCGAGTCTCCAATCGTTTCCCATATGAGTCTCGCCGAGGAGTTCGAGTGGTTCGCGGACTGGTGTGTCGGAACGTCGCCCCTGTACGAGAAACTGGCGCGTGGCGTCGCCGACGACCCGTATCTGCTTTCGCTCGCCGAGGAAATCCCGCCGAAGCGCGGCACGCCGAACATCCTGTTCGCCGCGGTTCACTGGCACCTGCTCGGCGGCGTCTCCCACCCGCTAGCCGACTTCTATCCGAGCGTCACGGACGACCCCAAAACTGCCGACCCGTTCCCCGCGTTCCGAGAGTTTTGCGCCGAACACGAGGACGAACTGCTTCCTCTCTTGCGAAATCGTAGAACGCAGACGAACGCGGTTCGGCGCTGTACCGCGCTCTTTCCGGCGTTTTCTCACATTTCGAACGAAGTCGGCGGCGAACCGCTCGCGCTGGTCGAACTCGGGCCCAGCGGCGGCCTCAACCTCTGTTGGGACCGGTACGTCTACGATTACGGTGACGCCGGGCGGTACGGCACCGGCGAGTGCGTCCTCGACACGAAAATCAGGAGCGAACGGTCCCCACCGCTCCCGGACGAGTTTCCACGAGTCGCCTCCCGCATCGGCATCGACCTGAACCCGCTCGACGTGCGGGACGAAACGGACGCTCGTTGGCTTCGAGCGCTCGTCTGGCCGGAACACGAGGACCGTCATCGACTCCTCCGGGGGGCCACGAACGTCGCGCGTCAGCATCCGCCCGAACTTCGGCAGGGAGACGCGGTCGAGGAACTCCCCGACGTTCTCGCGGGGATTCCGTCGGACGTGCCGGTCTGCGTGTTCGACACGCAGATGCGGTATCAACTCCCGGAAACGGCACAGGACCGACTCCGGGTGCGTATCGAAGCGGCCGCGGAAGGACGACCGCTCCACTGGTTGTCCGGCCACGAATCCGCCGACGAGTGGGAGGGTGCCTTCGCGCTCAACTGGTTCGACGGCGAGGAGTACCGACGGCTACTCGCCTACGAACAACACGGAAAATGGCTTCGATGGGTTCGATAACTCAGTCCAACTGGACTGCTTTCTCGTCCTGTGACGAGCGGTAGACGGCGTCGATGACGCGCTGGACCGTGAGAGCCTGTTCGATGGTGTTCATCTTCGGTGCGACGTTGTCCCGAACCGCTTCGAAGAAGACGCGCTGTTCGGCTTTGTGGGCGTCCTCCTGCCGGGTTTTGACGTTGGTGTCCGAGAAGTGGTCGGACCCGACCATGCTCGTCTCGTAGATGGTGAGCGAGTCGTCGTGCTTGTCGAAGCTCGCGCCCGCGTCGGTGCCGCGGACGAAGTACTCCTCGCTCGACGAGCGGTTCGCGGCCCACGCGACTTCGAGCGAGATGGTCTTGCCGCCCTCACAACGGATGAACGCGGTCACGGAGTCATCGACGGTAAACGCGCCCGAGTCCGTGTCGTCGCCCCACATTTCCAGGTACGTGTAGTCGTCTCGGTCACCGAACTGCGAGCGTACCTCGCCGCTGACTTCCTTCACGTTCGGGAAGTCGTGGAGGTGAAGCGCGAGGTCGATGGCGTGAACGCCGATGTCGATGAGGGCACCGCCGCCGGCGACGTCGCGGTTCGTGAACCACGAGCCACGGCCGGGGATGCCACGGCGTCGGATGTAGTTGGCTTCGACGTGGCGCGTCTTCCCGAAGCGACCCTCGTCCTGATAGCCTTTGATGACCTCGACGGGGGTCCGGAAGCGGTTGTGGAAGCCGACCATACAGAACCCCTCAGCGTTGCGGGCCGCCTCCGCGATGCGCTCCGCGCTCTCCAGCGTGTGAGCGAGCGGCTTTTCCAAAAGCACGTCGAGCCCCGAGTCGAGCGCGGAGATGGCGTACTCCTCGTGGAATTTGTTCGGCGTCGTGACGACGACGGCGTCGATGTCCGACTCGTACAGTTCCTCGTAGCTCTCGAACGAGCGGGTGTCGTATTTCTCGGCGAATCGGGCGCGCGCGTCGGGGTTGATATCGACACCACCGACGATTTCGTGGCGTAAGTCAGTGACGCGGTCGGCGTGATAATGTCCAATATTTCCGAGACCGACGAACCCAACTCGAACCGGCTCACTGGCACTCATAGTTACCGCTCACCGGTGAGACGGTGTTATTCTTTTCCTTTCGTCGTGCCACTCCGCCGTGACGGAGAGGTTCTTCGGCAGTTTTTGCCGTGGTCGAGACGAACTCGGGTGGGTAAACGGGCGCACGTCAATACAACTGCTGTTTCTTTTCTTCGCGTTCGCGCTCACGCTCTTCCTCCGCTTTTCTGTCTTTCCGGTCCGCGAGCAGTCCTCGAATACCGGGAATGATCTTGTTCTTCACGTCGAAGACGAACGACGCGATGCCGTACGCCCAGAAGAAGAACAGGAACGTACCCGCGCCCAGGTAGAACCAACCGAGTTCCGTCACCATCTCAGTCGTCCCCCTCCGCTTCCGTGCCGGTGGCCCCCGTTCCGACCGAGGCGAACTCCAGTCCGTGTGCGATGGCGTCGCCGTTCTCCGTATCGAACAGATGGATACGTTCCCGGTCAAGGACGACCTCCACTTCCTGGTCTGTTTCGATGTCCTTGTCGGGGTCTACGCTCATCAGGAGCTGGTGGGAATCGTCCGCTTCGGCGTCCATTCCCTCCGAACTCGCGCCACCCGTCAGCAAGTAGACGAAGATCTCGTCGCCCATCGGTTCGAGCACGTCCGTCCGGGCCGAGATGGTATCCGTGGGGTTCGCCACGTCGTCAGCATCGTCGAGGAGGTGCACGTCTTCGGGACGGACCCCCATCGTCACCTCGTCGTCCGGCGCGACACCGCTGAGTTGGCCGGGGTCGAACTGGACGTGGTAATCCTCCGTCGCCAACCCGTTCGCGTCGATCGTTCCCTCCACGAAGTTCATGCTCGGCGAGCCGATGAACCCAGCGACGAACAGGTTCTTCGGTTCGTTGTAACAGACGAGCGGGGGATCGAACTGCTGGAGTTCCCCCTGATTGATAACCGCGACGCGGTCGGACATCGTCATCGCCTCCGCCTGGTCGTGCGTGACGTAGATGATAGTTGCGTCGAGTTCCTTCTGAAGCCGCTGGAGTTCGGTCCGCATGTGAACGCGCAGTTTGGCGTCGAGGTTCGCCAGCGGCTCGTCCATCAGGAACACTTCCGGATCACGGACGATGGCGCGCGCGATGGCGACACGCTGCCGTTGGCCGCCGGACATCTCGTCCGGCATCCGGTCGAGCATGCCTTCGAGTTGGACGATTTCGGCCGCCCGGTCCACCCGGCGGTCCACCTCGTCCGTATCGTACTTCCGGAGCCGAAGCCCGAAGCTGATGTTGTCGTACACGTCCATGTGCGGGAACAACGCGATGTTCTGGAACACCATGGCGATGCCACGGTCCTTCGGCGGGAGGGTCGTTACCTCCCGTCCGGCGATGGAAATCGTCCCATCCGTCGGAATCGTGAGACCGGCGATGGTCTCTAGGGTCGTGGATTTTCCACAGCCCGACGGGCCGACGAGCGTGATGAACTCGCCGTCCTTGATCTCCAGATTCATGTCGTCGACTGCCGTTACATCATCGTACTGTTTCGAAACGTGTTCTAAGTTAACTTCACCCATTGTGTATCACTCCTTCAGTGCGCCAGAGGTGAGTCCACTGACGATTTTCTCCTGCGCGATGACGACGAGGATTGCGATGGGCAGGATGCCCACGATGCTCGCCGCCGCCATGAGGTTGTAGAACGATGCGTACTGGCCCTGGTAGCCCAGAATGCCCCACAGAAGTGGTGCCCAGTGTTTCGCCTGTCCGTCCGTCATCAGGTACGAGAAGAAGAACTCGTTGTACACGTTGATAAACGTTAGCACGCCCGCCGTGGCGACGCCGGGTGCCGACAGCGGGATGATGACGCGGAACAGCGCGCCCAGTCGCGTGGTGCCCTCGATTCGCGCGGCGTCCTCCAACCCGTCCGGAATTTGGGCGTAGAACGTCGTCAGGATGAATATCGAGAGCGGCATGAACAGGGCGCTGAAGGGGAGCAACAGCGCTCCCGGCGTGTTGTAGAGCATCGGCGGGCTCAGCCCGAGAATGCTCACGTTCCCCGTGAACAGTTGGAACAGCGGGATGAGGAACGCCGCCGGTGGGAAGTACGAGATCGCGAGGATGAGCAACATCAGCGGCCCACGGCCGGGGAAGTCGAGTCGCCCGAACACGTAGCCCGCGAGGCTCGCGAGCACCAACACGATGATCGTCGTCACCAGTGCGAGCACGAAGCTGTTGAACATGAAGACGTGGAACGGTAAGCGCTGGAATATCTCCACGAACACGTGCGGATTGAATCCCTTCGGAGCCAATCCCATGTCGGAGATCTGATTGCTCGGCGTCAGCGCGATGACGAGCAACCAGTAGAGCGGGAACAGCGTGGTGAACAGGAAGAACACCATGACGAGGTAGAACAACCCGCGGTAGGTCTTGTCCGGATTCTGCATCGACCCTTGCGCCCACCGGTTGATCAGCCCCGATGGCTGGTCCCCATCGGCCGTCGTTTCATCGGCTTGCGCCATTCTAGATCCCTCCTGCGCTCTCGCGGAATTTCACGATGTACACGGTCACGACGATGCCGATGATGGCCGCCGTGACGAACGCGATCGCGGACGCCGTCCCGTACCGCCGGACGCTGAACGTCGTGACGACGAGACAGGACAGCGAGGGGACGGTCGTACACCCGGACATGGTCTGGATGAGCCCGTAAATCCGCATCGCCGCGATGGTGCGGAACAACATCGCGACCATCACGGTCGGGAAGACGAGCGGCAGGGTGATCATCCGGAACTGCTGCCACCTCGACGCGCCAGCGACCTTCGCCACGTCGTAGAGGCTCCGGTCGATACTCTGGAGTCCGGCGAGGATGAGCAGGGCCATGAACGCCGTCGTCTTCCACACGTCGGCCACAATGATGATCGACAACGCCTCGGGACTGTTGACCAGCGGCGTCGTCGAGTAGCCCAACAAGTTGTGGAGGATGTCCGCCCCGAACCCGATTCCCGGTTGGAAGAGCAGGTAGAAGATCATCCCTTGGATGACGATGGGAACCGCCCACGGGAGGATGATCGCCACCCGAACCCAGCGCCGTCCACGGAAATCCTGGTCCAACACGAGCGCTTGCCCGAAACCGATGATGGTCTCGAAGATGACGCTCACGATGGTGAAGATGAACGTGACGATAAGGGCGCTTTTGAACGGTGAACTGAGGTCGATGAACGGTTGCGGTAAGGCGACCGTATCGAGTTTCCCCGTCAGCAGGTTCACGTAGTTTTCGAATCCGACGAACCCGCCGAGTTGGGACGCACCGCGAATGCTGTCTGCATGCAATGACATCTCGAACGTACGCAGGAGCGGCCAGAACGCGATGACGGCGAGCAACAGCAACGCGGGAATCAAGAGGAGGTAGGCGAACTGCGTCTCGCTCAAGCTCTCTATCCAGCGAACTGCGCTCGCATACGCACCGGATCGTGGCTGCTCCCGCAATCCGTGTTCCGTTGGTTCTTCAGTTGCCATGATTACTTGTTGTAGTTTTCAATTTGGCTCAACTGGCTTTTCAGGGTGGACATCGCGGATTCCGGCGAGGCCTCGTTGGCGTACGCCGCGTGCACCTGCTGAGCGATCTTTCCTGATTCCTGTGGCCAGACCGCCGTGACCGGTCGTGGAACCGCGTTCTGCCCGGCGACACGGAGTTGATTCACGTATCTGCCGATGACCGGAACCTGCTTCGCCTGCTTCGATTTGAGCAGTTGCGGTTCCGGCGGGATCCACCCGAGGATCTGGAACAGCTTCAGTTTGACCGACGGTTGCATCATCGCCCGAATGACCTCGAAGGTCTGCTTTCGCTTCGGGGTGTTCGGATTGACAACCATATGCCATCCACCGAGAGCGGCAGCGGGGCCGCCAGTTCCCTTGTACTTCGCCTCGTTTGGCTTGACGCCGTACGGAATCGGCATAACGCCGAGGTCCTTGCCGAACACGTCGTCTGCCCCGTTGATGACGATGGAGTACGGCCAGTTGCGGTGTGCGACCGCTTGCTTGTTGGTGAACGGCGCACGCGAGGTCTCCTCGGACCACGAAAGCACGGCGGTCGGTGAAATGCCGCCTTCGTATCCCTGCAGGGTGCCCGATGCATTCGACCCGTGAATGAACGTCCGAATCATCTTGATGGACTTGATGACGGGGTCTTCGGCGACCGTCACGGGGCGTTTACCGATAGGGCCGAACAGGTTGTCGTGGGGGCCGAAAAACGCGCCGCCCCACGAGGTCATGAACTCGTTGAAGTCACAGCAGGAAAGCCCTTCGTATAGGTCCGCTTGGAAGGTAAATCCGTATTTCAGATCGTTCTGCTCTTTGACCTTCTTGACGACCTTGGAAAACTTCTTCCACGAAACCGAGTTCGTCGCCCACTTCTCCTTGTCGGGGCTGAACCCTGCCTTCTTCACGAGGTCCTTTCGATACTGCATCGTCGGGAAATCGGGGAAGATCGGTATCGCGTACAGGTCGTCGTCGTTGGATTTCGCCGTTTGGACGCTGGCCTGGAAGTAGTCCTTGTTCACCTTCTTGGTCAAGTTCTCCGGAAGGTTTTCCGAGAGGTTCATCACTTGCCTCCGAGCGATAAACGTCAGCGCCCAACCGCTGTCCATCATCAACATGTCCGGTTCGGCCAGATCCGCCGAGAGCCACCGTTGATACTGGGCCTGACGGACGTCGGTATTGCTCGAACCGGGAAGGATCTCGACGTGGATATCCTTCGATAGACCCGCCTTGTGGAGCGCATCGTTTATTGGCTTTTGCTGATCGGCCGCGTCCGAATCGGCGGCCCATTTGACGACGTTGGAGTTGGCCGACTGTCCGCGACTGGTACAGCCAGCGAGACCGGCGGCGGTTCCGGAGACTCCGACGGCCTTTACGAAAGTCCGCCGGGAGACGCCGTCCCGCCGGCGATCTCTATCATGGTCGTTAACACCCACCATACTTTTGTAAGACGGAACTGCCCCATTTATAACTTTGGTGCGATTGACTACAGCCGTTGTTAGATTTTTTATACACGATGTATCACGTTCGTGTTGCTTGTATCTCGAATGACTAAAACCATTTATGGCCGATAATCATCATATATCGGCGAAATCACGTGAAAAAGGGGGACGGTAGGCGGTTCGAATGCCTTCGAAACGTAACACGAGCGGTGGCGCTCCCCCCGCCTTTATATTCCGATCGTGGTGTTCTTTGACCATTTCGTGACGGTCACGACTGACTTTCGACCGGTAAAACGGAATCCCATCGGATTTCGATAGAGGAAGTATCAGATATTGGCGATCTCGCGGGACCACACCGGCGATTTCGGTGATTCGAGTCGCTCCAGTTCCTCGTCCGAGAGCGAAACGTCGAGTGACTCGATGTTCTCGACCAAGTGGTCTTCCGTTCGTGGACCGATGATGGGCGAATCCACGACGGGCTTGTGGAGCAACCACGCGAGACTGACCTGCGCGGCCGAGACGCCTTTTTCCTCGGCGATGGCCCGTACCTCGCCCAACACGGCCCAGTTCTCGTCGGTGAACCGCTCCTCGGTGTACTCGTCGCTCGTCGCTCGTCCTTCGGTAACGTCCTCGTCACGGTGGTACTTCCCGGTCAGGAACCCGCCACCAAGCGGCGACCACGGGATGACGCCGACGCCTTCCGCGTCACACACGGGCAGGAGGTTCTCCTCCTCGTGGCGGTCCACGAGGTTGTACTCCGGTTGCATGCAGGTAAAGCGCTCGTAGTCCTCGATGTCGCTTCGGTACAGGGCTTTCGTGAACTGCCACCCCGCCATCGTGCTCGCACCGATGTAGCGGACTTTCCCCGTCTCGACGAGGTGGTCGAGCGCCGAGAGCGTCTCATCGATCGGCGTGGTCTCGTCCCAGCGGTGGATCTGATACAGGTCGATGTAGTCCGTCCCGAGTCGGTCGAGGCTGGCCTCCGCTTGGTCGAGGATATGCTTCCGAGAGAGTCCCTGCCCGTTCGGGTACTCTCCCATCCCGCCGAACACCTTCGTGGCGATCACGAGTTCGTCGCGGTTGCGCCCCTCGATGGCCTTGCCGACGATCTCCTCGCTTTCGCCGTGGGAATAGACGTTCGCGGTGTCGAGGAAGTTGATGCCCATCTCCAGCGCCCGGTCGATGAGATCGAGGCTGGCCGCCTCGTCGTTCATCATCCACTCGTATTCGCTCCCGAAGTTCATACAGCCCAGACAGAGCCGCGACACTTCGAGACCCGTGCTCCCCAGTTTCGTGTACTGCATCTCGGTCATCGCTAGCTTTCTACTCCGACTTCGGGTAAAGAACTGTGGGCGAAATACGTCGGGGTCGATTCCCGACTCACCTCCCGAACCTTCAAACGCCCCGCGTTCGAATCCCTCGCCAATGTTGGACGAACTTCGAAAGCCGGAGTACACGGGTGAGAATCGGTGTTGGCCGTGTACCGTGCTCAATGCTATCATTCTCCTTTCCGCGTGCGCGGGCGTGATCAAGTTATATCCCGGAAAGCGAACACGCCGCCTCGGTGTCGCCTCGGCCGTCGGCATCGTCGGCGGAGCGGCGATCGCCCTCCGAGGGTATTTGGTCCCCGGAACGCCACAAATCGCGCCGAAGCTAGCCGCCCGACTCTCGCCGAAGCCACAGCCACCGGCTGAGACGGGGTCGCTGGCCGGTGAAACCGACGAAGACGTCGGCGAACGTGCGCTCTCCGCGCTCCTCGATGCGGGCATCGTTCACGCCGTCGGCGAGAGTCTCCATCTGGACGAAGGGTTCCGCACCGACTGGCGCGACGAGATGACGACCCTCCGGTCCGGAAACCTCGGGACGGCCGTCCGAAACGCGTCGCCGTCGCTCGTCACGACCGAAAGCGTCAACGACGACGAATACATCGTCGTCACGACCGACGGGGACGAGATAGAGAACGAACGGTGGCTCTCCCGTCCGGTCGCGATTGCGGAGGTCGCGGCGACGCGGGCGCTCGACGAGTACGACATCGACCCGGACGTTCGGGTGCAATCGGCCTCGGCACTCCGCGCGTTCCTGAACGACTGTCCGGTGTGTGACGCACCGCTCGAAGTAACGAGCGCAGACAACTGCTGTGGCAGCGGAACTTCGAGCCCCCTCGCCCCGCCGGACGAGGTGTTGGCCTGTCCGGACTGCGACCAGCGCGTGTTTACGTTCTAACGTTCGTACTCCGGCGGTTCGTCCGTCCCGATCCGGATTTCGTGTGCCTCGATGTCCTCGAGCGCGGCGACCTGCCCACCCACGGTGACGACACCGCTCTCCGTCTCGACGGACATCCCGGCGACGCGCTCGCCGCCTTCGAAGGAGAGACCGACAACTTTTCCGCGGACGACACGGTCGTGACCGGATTCGATGTCCCGCCCCTTGATCGTCGCGTAAAAGTCGCCTTCCAATCCCTGAATCTCCTTGACGCACCGACGGATGGACGCATAGCGTCGCGGGAACGTGCGACTCTCGGCGTCCTCCGAGAGGGTCCGTTCGGCCGTCGTCCAGAGGACCGTGCCGAAGAACCCGGACACGAGGAATCCCAGCGCCGAGCGGTTGAAGATGACGCCGTAGCGGTCGCGGTCGTCGCGCAGGGCGTCCTGCGTGGCGTACATCGAGTACTCCCCGTCGGCGACCGCGATGACGGGCGTCGTGATACCGCGACGGGCACGAGCGGTCGTCGCCACGGCACTGTAGTCGTATTCCTCCGGGTCGCGCGCTTCGGACGCGGGCGTGATGAGCAACTCGATGCTCACCCCGTCGTCGATTTCGGCTTTCAGGTCGTCCTCGAACCGGTCGAGGAGGTCGGGCGTCAGCGACAGCGCGAGTTCGTACTCCGCGGATTCGATGACGTCTTCGAGGTAGCGAAGGATGGTCGAACGCGATTTGACCAGCGAGACGGCTTCGGTGTCCCGCGCCGGTGCCGTGTAGCGGTCTTCGAGTTCGGTTATCATGTCGCTGAGCGACGATTGGACGTCGGAGAAGGCTTCCTCGGGGTCGATGGCGATGACCTTCATCGGCCGGGATTCACGAAGTTCGACCAGTCCCCGGTCGCTCAAACTTCGGACGGTGTCGTACACCCGCGGTTGCGGGATGTCGGTGTGTTCCGCGATTTCGCTCGCGGTCAGTCGTCCGTGTTCGAGTACCGTGAGGTACGCATCGATTTCGTACTCCCCCAAGCTGAACCGTTCTCCGACTCGTTCGAGGGTCAGATAGAGGTCGTCGGAGCTCATTATGAAACGAAAAACTACGGAGGATTATAGAACCCACCTTTTCGATTCCACCTTTTGCTGCGGGAGCGCGGCGTTACCGCACTTCCTGGCAAAATCTGGACCAAAAGCGCTCCTCCTTCATGGTTCGAGAGAGCAAAGCTCTCTCGTCATCACGAAAATCTTCGATTTTCGAACGATTTCGTTTCAGTCGTCGGCCCGGAAAATCGGAGATTTTCCGGAACTGATGCTGGTCTCCACGGTTGTGTCACCGGCTGATTTGGGCGATTGTGCCGGTGGTCGCTTGTCCAACTTTCATCGCCAGCGAAGCGATAGGCTGGCCCGTCCATTCCAAGCGCAAGCGTTCTCTCCGCTCGCTCTGCGAGCGGGCCAAGGAACCCCCGACGGAGCGGGGACGGCGAGTTTTACTCGCCGTTTCCTGCGACGGAAGCGGGGTGACGCCGTGCTTTTGGTCCAGATTTTTATCGAGGGTCGCTGCGCGACCCTCGCATAAAAAGGTGGGTCTACATATACATCCGGTCGTCCGGGCGTTCGGCCTCGCCTGCCGACTCGACGCGTTCGGCGAGTTCGGCGTAGTACTCGCCGACTTCGTCCGCGAAGGATTCGAGCGGTTCGGTATCGACCGAGAGGTCGTACACGTCGCTGACGGCGTCGATGAGGCGAAGGGCGGCTTCCACGTCCGGGGTTTGGGCGTGGACGGGCGTCACGAACACGCCGGTCGCGAGCGTCGAATCGAGGCCGCGGGCGACGAGCGTGGCCTTGACGCCGTCGAGGAAGCCACGACCCATGCCGGGGAGCCCCGTGCCTTCGAGGTGTTCGGCGTGGTAATCCGGGGTGGCGATGTAGAAGACGCGGTGCTCGTCGGGACCGTGAGGGACCGGGATGCCGGAGAGGATGCCTATCTCCTCGACGTCGTTTTCCGCGGTCCAGTCGAGGATCGCGCTGGCGAACGGATCGGCGGCCCAGACCGGGACGAACAGTTCGCCGACGAGGATGGTCACGTCGAGGTCGGGACGGGAGAACAGGCGCGTGTGGTGTCGGGGACGGCCGTTCTCGAACGGCGTGATCGCGGGCAACTGTTCGGCGGTGACGTGACCCGTCTCTTCGAGGTCGAGTTGCTCGACGAGATAGTTCGCGGCGGTCAGTCCGGCGAGGCCGAACTCGGAAAAACCGGCGAGGAGCGTGCCGCTCGGTTCTTCGTGGTGGCTTATTTCGAACGAGGCGCGTGGCCGACGTGATTCGGTAGTCATACATCAGAATTGTCGTGGCGTGACTTAGTTTTCGCCGCTATCACTCCCGGTCTCGACACGTGTGACAGGAAAATGAGGGGGTTTTACTTAGTCGGGTGAGACGGGAGCATCATGCCGACGTTCGGAAAGGTGGTGAACGATGTATCCGACTTGCTCGGAAAGGTCGGTGCGCACGAAGTTGCAACGAACGTCTCCGTCAACAACGTCGTTCTCGCCATCCTGTTCCTCCTGCTCGGGTGGTACGTCTCACAGTTGGTCGTCAGCCTCGTCGGCCGACAGGTTGCCCGCCGCTTCCGCAGGCCGAGTATCACGAAGACGGTCCTCCTTGTAATCCGTGGGATCATCCTGTTCCTCGCGGTCGGCACCGCCGCGGCGCAGGTCGGGTTGGGTGCGTCGAACATCCTGCTCTCGGTGACGGTGTTCTCCGCCACAGTGGGTCTCGTCCTCGCGCCGATCATCGGGAGCGTCATCAACGGGTTGTTCCTGCTGGCCGACCAGCCGTACGAAATCGGCGACCTCATCGAACTGGTCGATACCAACACGCCGGAAGGGGGAACCCGTGGCTACGTCGAGGACATCACGCTCCGATACACGAAGATATTCACGCTCGAAAACACGTTCCTCGTCATCCCGAACGCGACGATGCGCGAGCGCGACGTGGTGAACTACTCCGCCGAGGACACCCGCTCCCGGCTATCGCTCCAACTCCAAGTCACCTACGAGGGGGACCTCGACGAGGCGCGGGCCATCATGGAACGGGCGGCCCGCGATACGCCGGAAGTGGTGGCGTCGGGCCCCGACATCCGCATCGGAAGCGCGCGCTATCCGAGCGACCCCGTCGCACAGGTACGGGACTTTGCGAATCACGGCGTCCTGCTCGAACTCCGCTACTGGGTGAAAGACCCGTACAACATGCTCCGGGTTCGGTCACACATCATGGAACGAATCTGGGAGGAACTCAAGGACGCCGACGTGGAAATCGCCTACCCCCACTCGCATCTCGTCTTCGACGACACGAGCGGCGTCGCCCGCGTCTCGATGGAACCCGATCGGGAACGAACCGAAACGCCGTCACCCGTCGAATTCGACGAACGCTGACTTAGCCGACCGTAATCAGTTCGCAATCCACCTTTTCGCGGAGGAAGGTCTCGATGTTCGGATCGTCCACCAGTCGACGGATCGCCCGCCGCCAGCGTCCGACCTGTTTGCGGCCGATGACGACGATGTCAGCACGTGTCGCGGCGATCTCGTCAAGAATCGTCTCCTCCACCAGAAACCCGTCCCGAACGACGTATCTCGCGTTGGTGACGCGACCGAACGCCTTTTCGACGGTTCGTTTCAAATCGGTTCGCGTCACGTCGCTTCCGCGGTGATAGAGGTTGACGTGTAAGACGGTGAGGTCCGCACCGTATTCCTCGGCCACACGAAGCGCCTCCGAGAGCGTTCGACGCGAGTGTTCCGTCAGCGGGTATCGGACTGGAACGAGGACGCGGGTCATGTGGTGTCGAAAGCGACCCACCGGGGAGAAGTTTACTATCCGTTCGTGACGGTCCCTTGGCCGGGGTCTATCGACGCGCGATACGACCCTCGATCTTCGGTTCAATGCCGAACCGGCGGGCGTAGTCGGCCAACACTTCGTACTGTAGCTTTCCGGTTTCGGTGCGGTGTTCCTCCCGAAGCGCCGGAAATTCCCGGTCGCTCTGGAGGAGGTACTCGGTCGTTGCGAGGGTGTAGGTGACATCCTCCAGCAGCGTCTCCCCGCCGATGGTCGCCGATTCGACCGCCCGCTCGGCCTGGTTCCAGACGAGTTCGACCCCGCTGAGATGGCCGTGCCACCAGTCGTGTTCGGCGAAACCGATGGTCGGGTCGTAGGCCTGTCGAAGCACGTCGAGGAGCTCCGCTCCCGTGAGTTCCGCGACAGCCACCCGTTCCTGAAACGGGAGCACGCTCACGAGGTCGCCGACCGTTACCTCACCCGAAAGGGGTTCGCCTTCGCGGATGCCGCCGCTGTTTTGCAGGCCGACCGCCGCGTCGGTCGCCCAGCGGTACGCGTCGGCGACGAAGTTTCCGATCCTGCTCTCGCCCCGGAACGTCGTGGTTTCGGTTCGCTCGATGGGGGTGGAGACGGTGGCGACGACGGAATCGAGTCCGGAGCCCCCCTTCTGTTCTTCCATCATCGTGGCCACGTCCTCGTCTCGGGGGGCGTCCGCAACGCGGTGGCGGTTGACGGACGGTTCGTCGTCCAGTTCGATGGAGAAGAGGACGTGGCCGTTGACACCGGGACGGGTGACGAGCGTTCCGTTCACCTGTTCGATTCGTTCGGAGTGAACGTGCCCTCCGAGAATCACGTCCACGTTGACGGCGGCGGCGAGTTCCTCGTCGTAGCGCCCGAGGTGGGAGAGTGCGACTACGTAATCGACGCCCTCGTCACGGAGATGGGAGACGGTCGCTTCCGCGGCCTCGATCGGGTCGGTGAACTCCAATCCCTCCGTATTCGGATTGATCGAGGGCGTCTCGGGCGTCGTCACGCCAAAGAATCCGACCCGCGTTCCGTCGATTTCCCGAACGGCGTACTGCGCAGTTCCGGCACCGGCGGCGAATCGATTGTCGCCTTCGCGTATGTTGGCGGTGAGCCACGTCTGGGGGGACCGCCAAACGAGTTCACGCGTTCGGTCGATCCCGTAATCGAAGTCGTGGTTGCCGAACGTCTCGAAATCGGGCGAGATAGCGTCGAAGAACGAGAGTGCCTGTTTCCCCTCGGTGACGAGGGAGAGAACGCCAGGTGCGGTGTTGTCTCCGGTCCCGACGACGAGCGTCCGTTGGTCCCGATTCGCGTTGATACACCCCGCGAGTCGACCAGTCCGGTCCGGGTCATCGTAGACGTTCTCGATGTCCGAGTAGTGGAGGATACGGAGAGCCATTGGCGAGGTGTTCCAGGGAGAAGACAAGATTCCTTCGATATGTTCAACACCCCTAAATCGCTGGACCCACAAAGGGTGTATGATGAATACAGCGACGACCAGAGACGACGAAACCGTCTACATCAACGAATCGGATGGGACTCGCGGATCGAAGGGACCCTTCTTCGTCGTCTATCGCTCGCCCGATTTCGACCGCCGATACGGCTACTTCTGTGGGAACTGTGAGACGCTCGACAACGCGATGGATTCGATGGGTCGAATCGAGTGCAATCGGTGTGGCAACCTCCGAAAAGCGACCGAGTGGGACGCGGCGCACGAATAGATCGGCCGGATTCTTTAGGGGCCATGCGGCGTGAGCGTTAGTATGGCTTCGACTGACGAGGAACTGGTCGAGGAGTTGGAAAGCCAGCGCCAAACCATCATGCTGGACGGGGCGTTGCGGTTGGTCGAGGAACATCACTGGGACACCGATGCGGGCGTCGAGCGCGAACTGTTCGAGGAGTATTTGGACACGATGACGTTTCGATACGAGGGCTTTTCCTCCTCGGTGGACGAGGCGCTGGTCAGCGAGGATTCCTGGCACGGGGGCGGCCACATTTACGAACTCCCGGGGAATCGAATCAGCTACTATCCGCCACGATGGCACGACGAACTCAGTGAAAGGTCCGACCTGCGCGAGTACCTCCGAGTGATGGAGACGGACGCGATGGAGACCGAAGGCGGCGACCGCGAAGCCGTCACGGACGACGGCGTGCTGATGGACATGCTGTTGGATGCGGCGGTCGCCATCGGGGGCATGGACCGGGAAGACGCACGCAGCCAAATCGAGACCCTCAAAACCGACGGTGAGGTACGTGTCTATCCCGAACAACACGCAAACCCGTGGGTTCAACGAATCTAGTGGCCATTCGTTTCGATATTTTGAACGAATCCTTACAGTTGTTCGAATCCGCAAGAACATTTATTACGGTCCCTGCGGTAGGTCTATACGGATGGCCCCTGTTAGCACACCACCGACCAAGGAGGCCAGGTCGATTTTCAACCGCCTCGGATACGAGGTTCTGGACGACGGAGACGAATTTCGCGCCAGACGAAAGTGGCGCGAAGTACGCGTTTCCGCCCTCGCAGATTCCGGGGAGATGCCGACATATGGGACGCTTCGATGTTTCGTGACGTGGGCAGAGAACGCGACACGACTGCGCAAACGTATTCGGGATTCGAATCCCGATTACGAGTGGGCAGTCATCGCGGTAGACGAGAGCGGGGACTACGAAGTCGCCCGGGCACCGCCGAGCAAAGCGGTGGTGGCTCAGTAGGGGTATCGGATTGAAACGGCCCGTCGCGGGCACGATTTTGTCTTTTTCGTGGGTCAGTAGCCACAGTAAACACGATGGAGCCCCAACGACGGATCACGGATGGACGAGCACACGCACGACCCGACCGCGGCACCGCCGTTGCCAGGCGAGTCACCGACCGGATGGCTCGCCGAGCGGAACCGGTGGGAGCACGGTACCCTCCGCACGGCGGTGATTCACGGTGTTCGACTGTTCAACACCGGGGAGTTCCACGCGAGCCACGACAGTTTCGAGGACGAGTGGTACAACTACGGCAACGGGTCGGTCGAGAGCGCGTTCCTCCACGGAATGGTGCAGGTCGCGGCGGGCGCGTACAAACACTTCGACTTCGAGAATAACGAGGGCATGCGTTCGCTCTTCGAGACAGCGTTACAGTACCTCCACGGCGTGCCGGATGACTTCTACGGCGTGGACGTGGCCGACGTGCGCGCGACGATGAAAGAGGCGCTCTCGGACCCGAGCGTTCTTCACGGGTGGAGAATCAGGTTGGACGGCGAGCGACCGACGGTGGACGAGGATGATCACGGCGAGACGGACCGTTTCGAATGAGCTTCACCCACGGGAAATCTACTCGTACACGGAAATCCAGCCGTCGCTTTTGACCGTGACGCGGTAGTCCCCAAACGTGAACTCGACGGTGCCGAGACCGGCGCGACTCTGCCCCGAGACGTCGGGTCCGAAGAAGGCGTCCTCCAAGGCGGCCACATCGACGCAGTCGTACAGGACAGGGTCATTCAACTCCATCGGCGACACTCCCTTGGCTTCCGCGATGGCACCGACGATGGTCGCCGTGAGGTCGTAACTACCTCCCTGTTCGTATCGTGCCTGCTGAACGAGCGTCCAGTGTCCGTCGTCGTCGCCACCATCGACGTCGGCACGGTCGTCGCTCTCACTCGTTCGTGTCATCCATCTCCCTCCGAGCGTGGGCTTCCTGCCGAGCGTCGAGGCTTGCACCTGCGCCCGCTAGCGCGGCTACCACCTGTTCGGCATTGGGTCCAGGCCGGATGATTTCGTTCGCTTCATCGAACGCGAGCACTCCTTCGTCCACCAGTTTCGGAACGTGTGCGTGATAGAGCGAGGCGTACGTTCGTTCGATGTCCTCCTCCGGCAGGTCCCCTTCCGGAATATCGGTCTCCCACGACGCTACTTTGACCGCTATTTCGGTCAACTCCCATTCGGTTTGGGATTTCAGCGTGTAGACGAGATATCGTCGTCGTGATTCCGCGAGCGCTTGAAACACGTGATCCAACTCCAGAACGTCCTCCGAGAAGTCCTCCGTCGAAACACGCTCTGAAGGGACACCCGAGCGTGTTTCGACGTCGGATGGATTTTCATCGTCCATACTTGGGGGGTTGTGTGCCCAAGGTTATCATTGTTTGTGCGTGTCTTGCAATGAATCTGTGGCTAAATCACGGGGTTCATCGTCAAATACTTTGATCGAAATGGAGGATGACAACGGACGCTTCAGCGTCCGCTCTGACATCTTCTTTTGCCGCAAAAATCCGAGTGTAAAGCGCTTTCAAGCTTCGACACTTGACTTCGGTAAATGCGAATCGAGCAGTTAGGTGAAGGGACGCCGGAAGTCGCAATCGTCGCCGGGATTCATGGCGACGAGCCGTGCGGTCCGAGGGCGGTCGAGCGGTTGTTGACTGAGAACCCGGACGTGGAGCGAGCGGTGAAAGTCGTCGTGGCGAACGAGCGCGCGCTCGAACGGGGTGTCCGATACATCAACGAGGATTTGAATCGGGTCTTTCCGGGTGACCCCGACGCGGAGACGTACGAACAGCGGTTGGCCCACGAACTGGTCACGGAGTTGCGGGACTGTACCGTTCTCTCCTTGCACTCGACGCAGTCGTACGCCCAACCGTTCGCGCTCGTGGACCGTGTGAACGCCGTTGCGCGGTCGATCTGTCCGTACCTGCCGGTTTCCGAACTGGTCGAGACGGACGTGTTCACCAAGGGAAAACTCATCTCGCACCCGCACACGCTGGAAGTCGAGTGCGGCCTCCAAGGATCGGACGAAGCGGCCCGGAACGCCTACGACCTCGTGCGGGGATTCCTCGCGGGAACGGGCGCTCTTCCGTTACCCGAGGGGGAGAATCCGGTGAACGCGGGAACCCGCGACGAAGTCGAGGTCTTCCGCATGGATCAGCCGGTGCTGAAAAACGGCGGGTCGGAGTTCGAAGTGTTGGTGGACAACTTCCAACGAGTCGGAGAAGGGGAGGCGTTCGCGACTTCGGACGGGGCGGAACTGGTCGCGGACGAACCGTTCGTCCCCGTGTTGATGTCGGCGTACGGCTACGAGGACATCTTCGGCTACACGGCCGAATACGTCGGCGCGCTCGGAAACTGATTACCGCAGAAGAACGGACTATTTCTCCTTCGAGTCGAACTCGACCAGCGTCAAATCGCGGTCCAACATGCAGTAGTCGTGCGGCGGGTCGCCGACGATTTTCGAGATTCGGTACTCCTCGTCGAACTCGGCACCGGCCGGTTCACAGAACTCGTGACTCGGACAACCGACGTGTGGGCACGGTCCTTCGAGGCTCGCCTTGCTCCCGGCGTAGGCGTTTCGCGCGGAGACGTTGGCGCGGACGGTCGTCGGTTCGACTTCGACGGCGGTCACGCCGTCGTCGTGGACGCCACAGGGGAGCGTCTGTGCGCCTTCCCGAACGTCGGTGATTCGATATTTGATCCCTTCGGAGAGATTGAGACACTGATTTCTGTAGGGACAGCCTTCACAGGCGCTGGCTTCGCCCTGGTAGACGAATTCCTGACCGGCATCCGCGAGACGGGTGCCAACGAGGGTGATAGTAGACATACGCGAGCGTATGTGTGGGCCTCGGTTAAGCCTCTCGCCCCGTCAATTCGTCCAACTTGTCGAGGTATCTCTCGCGGGGGACTTGATAGCACGAACGGTAGTCGACCTCGCCTCGGTCGAACTCCGCGGCGAGCGAGACGGCGGCCGTAATTGCTTCTTCGCGCGCGGGAAACTGCGGTGTCCCCGGAAGCGTGACTTCGGGTTCGAGGAAGAACTCGAAATACCACGAATCGGTCGCCCGCCGTTCCTGGGGTGGTCGATTCGGCGTCCCCTGCGTGACGTACAGCGTCGGCATGCACGCGGAGGGAAACTGCTGGGTGTCGAAAACGTCCGGACGGTAGGCGAGGATACACCGTCCGTTCGGTTCCTCGTGCCAGACGACCCACGACTCGGGAAGGTTCTCGATGGACACAGCGGCGGTTGGTGACGGACGTGGGTAAGGCTTCCCTGTCCACGATATCGACCAGTATATAAATGGAGTTTATACGGTGGTTTTTCACACTATCGAATTTCACCGCTACAAGCCCACTATTTCCTAACTTTGGGCTTTAAAGGTCCTTAATCTATATCAAAAGAGCCTTGTGTATGGACAACAGTTATATATGCCCTCGTCCTATCTATTAAACAGTATCGGGTGGTAGCAGTCCGCACGGTACACGGTCTCGAACCATACGCTTCCGTGACGAACGGATGTCGAAACGAGTTGACTGGTTTCCGAAGCGATGGATGGCACGCATAGCATATGATCCCGCGATTGACGCAGGAGTTACTGCGGGCGCGCACGCCGTCGCCCGACAAGCCCCGCCGGAGAGCGATCGCGGTGGTTCGACCGACACAACTTTGTGATTGCATGCCGACTACGTACTTCCCACCGGTATCGGGCCGCCCGGTCGGTCTCTCTCTCCCTTGGTCCAAACGAAGCTCCAAACAATGCGTGATACAATGAAAGGTGACATCGAAACGCTGGACGACCTCAGCCGCAGTTACCAGGAATCGATGCCGGAAGACCTCCGTGAAACGAAGTCCTTCGACTGGTACCTTCGGGAGGTATACGAAGACCCGAAGGTAGCCCGAAACGCCCACCAGCGAGTCGCGGACATGTTCGACTACTACGGCACGGAGTACGACGAGGACTCCGGCGTCGTCGAGTACCGATTAGCGTCCGAAGACCCCCTGTTCGACGGGGAAAACACGTTCTACGGACGCGAGATACACCGCGCGATTCACGAGTTCGTGAACAAGGTAAAAAGCGGTGCGCGTGGGCTCGGTCCCGAAAAACGCATCAAGCTACTACTCGGACCGGTCGGGTCGGGGAAGTCCGACTTCGACCGACAGGTCCGCAAGTATTTCGAGGACTACACCCTCCAAGACGACGGCCGCCTGTACACGTTCCGGTGGACGAACCTCTGTGACGTGATTCCCGACCAGGACCCGTCCGACGACGTGATTCGGTCCCCAATGAACCAGGATCCGCTCGTCCTGTTGCCGCTCGAACAGCGCCAGCGCGTCATCGACGACATCAACGAGGAGTTGGACGCGCCGTACACCATCAAGAACGAACAGGCGCTCGACCCCGCCAGCGAGTTCTACATGGACTCGCTGCTGGCCTACTACGACGACGACATCAAACAGGTGCTCGAAAACCACATCGAGATCTTCCGCCTCGTCGCCGACGAGAACAAGCGCCAGTCCGTCGAGACGTTCGAACCGAAGGACAAGAAGAACCAGGACGAGACCGAACTCACGGGCGACGTCAACTACTCGAAGATCGCCATCTACGGCGAATCCGACCCGCGCGCGTTCGACTACTCCGGCGCGTTCTGTAACGCGAACCGGGGTATCTTCAGCGGTGAGGAACTGCTCAAACTCCAGCGGGAGTTCCTCTACGACTTCCTGCACGCCACCCAGGAACAGACCATCAAGCCGAAGAACAACCCACGGATCGACATCGACCAGGTCATCGTCGGCCG
Source organism: Haladaptatus sp. AB643 (assembly GCF_024136975.1). NCBI lineage: Archaea > Methanobacteriati > Methanobacteriota > Halobacteria > Halobacteriales > Haladaptataceae > Haladaptatus > Haladaptatus sp. AB643. The sequence continues at coordinate 203,831 of NZ_JAMYJW010000006.1, read as the reverse complement.
GACGAACATGCCCGAGTACCGGGACAAGAAGGGCGACGAGAAGATGGAGGCGTTCAACGACCGGACGAAGCGCATCGACTTCCCGTACGTCCTCGAGTACGAGTCGGAGGCCGACATCTACCGGAAGATGCTCCGGAACGCCGACGTTCCCGACGTGCACATCGAACCGCACACCCTGGAGATGGCTGGGCTGTTCGGCGTGTTGACCCGGATCGAGGAACCGGACACCGAGATGGTGGACCTTCTCCAGAAGGCCAAATCCTACAACGGTGAAATCGAGGACACCGATGACGTGGACGTGAAGAAGCTCCGCGAGGAGGCCGAGGAGAAGGCCGACATCGGTGAAGGGATGGAAGGCGTCTCGGCGCGGTTCATCGGCGACGAGATCGCGGAAGCCATCATGAACTCCACGCACCGGAGCCGTGGCTTCCTGAGTCCGCTCTCGGTGTTCAACCACTTCGAGGAGAACCTCGAAAATCACGGCTCCATCCCCGAGGAGAACTTCGAGACCTACTACCGCTACCTCGAAACGGTCCGCGGTGAGTACCGCGAACGCGCGATCGAAGACGTGCGCCACGCGCTCGCCTACGACCTCGACGAGATCCAACGGCAGGGCGAGAAGTACATGGACCACGTGATGGCCTACATCGACAACTCGACCGTCGAGGACGAACTGACCGGGCGTGAACAGGAGCCCGACGAGAGCTTCCTGCGCGCCGTCGAGGAGAAACTCGAAGTCCCCCGTGACCGCAAGGACGACTTCCGACAGGAGACCTCGAACTGGGTGTCGCGACGTGCCCGCGAGGGACAAGCGTTCGACCCGCAGGACAACGACCGCCTGCGCCGCGCCCTGGAGCGGAAACTCTGGGAGGACAAGAAACACAACATCAACTTCTCGGCGTTGGTGTCGGCGAACGAAATGGACAACGACGAACAGAACGCGTGGGTGGACGCACTGATAGAACAGGGCTACTCACGCGAGGGTGCCAAGGAGGTGCTCGAATTCGCCGGGGCGGAAGTCGCCCGCGCCGAAATGGAGGAGTAACCAGTGACCGAAGGCAGCGACTACATCGACGACGCGAACCGTGAACTCCGGGAGACCTACGAGGAGCCGATGAGCCTCGCGGAGTACGTAGACGCGGCGTTCGAAAACCCGACCATCGCCTCACACGCGAGCAAGTACCTCCTCGAAGCCATCGAGTCGATGGGGCGGCGAACGGTGGTCGAGGAGGGCGAGGAGAAGGAACGCTACAGTTTCTTCGACGACCCGCACAACGACGGCGAGCACGCCATCCTCGGCAACACCGAGGTGCTGAACGCGTTCGTGGACGACCTGCGTTCCATCGCAGCGCGTCGCGGCAAGGAGGAGAAGATAATCTGGTTCGCCGGACCGACGGCGACCGGAAAGTCCGAACTCAAACGCTGTCTCGTCAACGGGCTACGCGAATATTCGAAAACGCCCGAAGGGCGGCGTTACACCGTCGAGTGGAACATCGCCACCGCGACGGAAGCGCCGGGACTGACCTACGGCGACGACGCCGTCGCGACGAGCGAGGAGAACTGGTACGCCAGTCCCGTTCAGTCACACCCGCTGCTCGTCTTCCCGCCGAAGGTCCGTGAAGGGTTGCTCGACACGCTGAACGCCGAACTCGACGACAACCTCGACGTGCTGGTCGACGGCAAACTCGACCCGTTCAGCCGTGAGGCGTACGACTATCTGGAGGAGCAGTACCGCAGGGAGGGCGAGGAGGAGCTTTTCTCCGCCATCACCGACCCGGCACATCTCCGCGTGAAAAACTACGTCGTGGACATCGGCGACGGCATCGGCGTCCTCCACTCGGAGGACAGCGGCCGCCCGAAACAGCGCCTCGTCGGCAGTTGGATGCAGGGGATGTTGCAGGAACTCGACTCGCGCGGGCGGAAGAATCCGCAGGCGTTCAGCTACGACGGTGTCCTCTCGCAGGGCAACGGTCTGCTGACCATCGTGGAGGACGCGGCCCAACACGCGGACCTCCTGCAAAAGCTGCTCAACGTACCCGACGAGAAGGCGGTCAAGCTGGACAAGGGTATCCAGATGGACATCGACACCCAGCTCGTCATCATCTCGAATCCGGACCTCGAAGCGCAGTTGAACCAGCACGCCGATGCTGGAGGGGCGGACCCACTTCGTGCGCTGAAACGGCGGCTCGACCGCCGCGAGTTCCGCTACCTGACGAACCTCAGTCTGGAAGCCGAACTCATCAGGCGCGAACTCACGAACGAGACGTCGGTGTGGCGGGCCGACGTGTACGACGAACTCGAAGCCCGAATTCGGGAACCCATCGGCGTTCGAGTTCGGGACGGCGACGACATCAACGAGCGTGAAATCGCACCCCACGCCATCGAATCGGCGGCGTTGTACAGCGTCGTCTCCCGACTCGACGGGAGCGACGTGCCCGCCGGACTCGACCTCGTTGACAAAGCCATCCTCTTCGACCGCGGCTACCTGTTGGACGGCGACGAGCGCATCGAGAAGGACGATTTCGACTTCGACGACGACGCGTCGGACGGGGCGGGCGGCATTCCGGTCACGTACACCCGCGATACCATCGCCGGACTGCTCAACGATATCCGTGACCGCCACCACCCCGACTACGCTGTCGAACAGGTCATCATGCCACGCGACGTGCTCAACGCGATGGCCGAGGGAATCGGGGATGCCCCCGTCTTCTCGACGGCCGAACGCACCGAGTACGAGAACCGCCTCGTGCCCGTGAAGAACTACATCTTCCAACAGCAGGAGAGCGACGTGCTCGACGCCATCATGCGCGACCGCCGGGTGGACGAGGAGACCGTCGCCGAATACATCGAACACGTCTACGCGTGGGCGACCGGCGAGGTCGTCGAAAACGACCGCGGCGAAGAGATCGAGCCGGATGCGCTGAAGATGAAGGTGTTCGAAACCGAGCACCTCGGTCGGTTCAGTCCGGACGCCTACGAGGTGAACCACGAACCGAGTCCGGCCGTGGCCGAGTTCCGCCGGAACAAGGTCATCACCGCGCTGAATCGCCACGCGTGGGAGAGCCGAAACGAGGAGTTCGAAGTCGGCGATATCGACCCGAAGGAGGTCCCGATCATCAAAACAGTACTCGCAAACAACGACTGGGACGACGTGCACCGTGTCTACGAGGATTTCAACCCGAGCCAGTGGGAGAACCCGCCACGGAACACCGAGACGGCCGAGGTAAAAGAGAAGACGATACGGAACCTACAGGAACTGTTCGGCTACTCCCCCGCCTCGGCCGAGCTGACGAGCCAACACGTCATGAATCAGGTGAGCTACAAATGGGATTGAGAGACGACCTCGAACGATACCGTGAAGTCGGCGAGGACCGCCGTGAGGACCTCGCCGAGTTCATCCAATACGGTGACCTCGGCCAGAGTCTCCCCGATGAGATTCACATCCCCATCAAAATCGTGGACCTCCCGGAGTTCCGCTACGACCAACGCGACCGGGGTGGTGTCGGCCAAGGACAACCCGACGTGGGCGACCCCGTCGGTCAACCACAGCCACAACCCGGCGACGATGGTGAGGAGGAGGGTGACCCCGGCGACGAGTCGGACGAACACGGCTACTACGAGATGGACCCGGAGGAGTTCGCCGAGGAGTTGGACGACGAACTCGGCCTCGAACTCGAACCGAAAGGGAAGGAGGTCATCGAGGAGACCGAGGGCGATTTCACCGACGTGACGAAGACCGGCCCCGACAGCACGCTCGACTTCGAGCGCATGTTCAAGGAAGGTCTGAAGCGCAAGCTGGCGATGGACTTCGATCCCGACTACATCCGCGAAGCGATGGGCGTCGAAGGCTGGGGTCCGGACGAGGTGTTCCGGTGGGCACGCGGAAACAACCTCACCGTCTCCAAACGCTGGGTCGAGGAGAACTACGAGGCCCTGTCCGCCGACGAGCGCACGAAGTGGTCGAGCATCGAGGAGATGGAGTCGAAGGTCGAACCGACCAGCACGGCCCAGAAAATCCGCGACCACGGCGTCAAGAACATCCCGTTCCGTCGAGAGGACGAACGGTACCGCTACCCGGAGATCATCGAGGAGCGCGAGAAGAACGTCGTCGTCGTCAACATCCGCGACGTGTCCGGGTCGATGCGCGAGAAGAAACGCGAACTCGTGGAGCGGACGTTCACGCCGCTGGACTGGTATCTCACCGGGAAGTACGACACCGCCGAGTTCGTCTACATCGCCCACGACGCGGAGGCGTGGCGGGTCGAACGCGACGAGTTCTTCGGCATCCGGTCGGGCGGCGGGACGAAGATTTCGTCCGCCTACGAACTCGCGGGACGCATCCTCGAAGAGGAGTACCCGTGGGCCGACTGGAACCGCTACGTGTTCGCGGCGGGTGACAGCGAGAACAGCCGGAACGACACCGAGGAGAACGTCATCCCCCGGATGGAGGAGATTCCAGCGAACCTGCACGCCTACGTCGAAACGCAACCCGAAGGCAAAGCCATCAACGCGACCCACGCCGAGGAAGTCGAGCGCCATTTCGGTGACTCGGAAAACGTCGCCGTCAGCTACGTCAACGGTCCGGAGGACGTGACGACCGCGATTTACGAAATCCTGAGCACGGAGGCATCATGAACGAGCGAATCGAAACCCAACGGAAGGCCGAAGAGTTGCAGGAGCCAGTCGTGGAAGCCCGAAACCTCGCGCGGAAACTCGGTCTCGACCCGTATCCGGTCAAGTACTGGATCGTCGACTACGACGAGATGAACGAACTCATCGCCTACGACGGGTTTCAGGAGCGGTACCCGCACTGGCGCTGGGGGATGAAGTACGACCGCCAGCAGAAACAGGGCCAGTACGGCGGCGGCAAGGCGTTCGAGATCGTCATCAACGACGATCCGGCCCACGCCTTCCTCCAACAGTCCAACAGCCTGTCCGACCAGAAGGCAGTCATCACGCACGTCGAGGCCCACTCGGACTTCTTCGCCAACAACCGCTGGTATCGGATGTTCGCGGACGAACTCGACGCGGCGGCGCTCCTCTCGCGCCACGCCGACAGGGTTCGGCGTATCATGGCCGACCCGGAAATCGACCGCGAGGAGGTCGAAAAGTGGATCGACAACGTGCTCTGTCTGCAGGACAACATCGATCAGCATCAGGCGTTCAAGCACCAGCATCGGGTTCAGGAGGACGAGGAGCACGAAACCGACGAGATCTCCGACCAACTCGCCGAGATGAACCTCAGCGACGAGGTTCGTCAGGAAGTGTTCGACGACGAATGGCTCGAAGCCCAGCAGGAAAAACAAGCGGGAGCGCTCGAAGAACCCGAAAAGGACCTGCTCGCGTATCTCCGAGACCACGGAAGTGCTTACGACCCCGAGGAGGGCAAAGCCGTCGAGATGGAGGAGTGGCAACGGGAAATCCTGGAGATGCTCCGCACCGAATCGTACTACTTCGCCGCCCAGAAGACGACGAAGGTGATGAACGAAGGTTGGGCCGCGTACTGGGAGTCGATGATGATGGGCGAGGAGGGCTTTGCGGGGTCCGACGAGTTCATCGAATACGCGGACCATCAAGCGCGCGTTCTCGGGTCGCCGGGATTGAACCCGTACAAGCTCGGAAAACAGCTGTGGGAGTACATCGAGAACACCGAAAACCGTCGCGAAGTCGTGCGTAAACTCCTCCGCGTGAAGGGCATCACGTGGCGGAACTTCCACGACGTAGTTGACTTCGAGCAGGTCAACGAACTGATCGAACCCGACCCGGCGCTGGAAACGGTGACGTCCGAGACGCTGTCGGACCTCGAATCGCTCCCGGCGGAAAAGATCGACACCGAAGCGCTGGAGCAGGCGAAAGCTGGCGATATCGACGTCGATGCCCATCCGTGGAAGGTGCTCTCGTACGAGGGGTTGGCGGAACGCCACTTCTCGCTCTGTAAGCTCCAGAATAGGGGGTTCCTCGAAGCCATTCCACAGGCGGACTTGGAACAGTACGCCCGGTACATGATGGACGACGAGCGGTACGGGAGCACCGAGGAAGCGCTGGCAGACGTGGAGTACACCGTCGGTTGGGACCGGATGTACGAGGTGCGGTCGAGTCACAACGACGTGACGTTCCTGGACGGCTTCCTGACGAAGGAGTTCGTCACCGACAACGAGTACTTCACTTACGAGTTCAGCCGAACAACCGGCGATTACCGGGTGACGAGCACGGAATACGAGGACGTGAAGAAGAAGCTGATGCTCCAGTTCACGAACTTCGGCAAGCCGACGATGGCCGTCTACGACGGTAACTTCGACAACAAGAGCGAACTCCTGCTCGGCCACCACTACAACGGCGTCATGCTCGACCTCGAACAGGCCACGCGGACGCTCGAACGGATCTACGAACTCTGGGGCCACCCGGTGAACCTCAAGACCATCGTGAAGGAGATCGACGAGCGCGACGCCGAAATCGCACGACGGCGTGACCGCGAGCCGGAACCGGAAGAGCAGGGAAAACTCATCCGCTACGACGGAGACGAGTTCGAGATGCGCGACCTGCCGTGGAGTGCGGTCGAGGACATCGCGGCGACTGAGGTCGATTACAACACGAAACCGGACGAGTGGCTAGCGTGAGTCGTACAGTTTGATCTCACCGCTATCGACCACCACCTCGTATCCTTCGTACTGAAACGTCGCGTAGACGGAGATATCCTCGTGCTCGGCGAGCCGTTGGAGCGCATCGATGTCGATGACGTCCGAGAGGATCGGTTGTAATTCCGTCGGTGGGACGTCCCGCACGTTCGCCAACGCTCGAGCGAGCGTCACGACGATAGAATCGGGTGCGGTGCCGTACACCGTCCAGTACGCTTCGTCGGGTTCGTCTTCGGGTGGATCGTTCGTTCGGATTCGCTCACTGTCGGTGAGGCTCGGGAACAGTTCAGTGGACGAGTCGTCCGTCGTCAGTTGCACGTATCGTTCGAGCACGTCCCGATCGATGGCCGAGGAGACGACGTTCCCATCGAGTTGGAGAACACCGACCTCGGCTAACTCCGGCAGATGGACGTGCCACAACGTGATGTGGACGCGTTCGTATTCGTTCTCGCTCGGGACCCCAGACCCTTCCCACATCGCTATCTGTCGTGCGATTCCGGAGACGGTCGCCGAGTCGCTGACCTCACAGAGGTATCGGCAGACGTGCCGTCGGCGAGGGGAACCGAGGAGCGCGAGGAGGACGTCGGCCGAGACCGCCGGTTCGGTCTCTTCGTAGCCGTGCACGACATCGAACAGCGAACGGAGCATGGCGACGGTCGAACCGTCATGCGCGTCCGGGACGATATGGAAATGTGCCACGACGTCGAGATGCCGAAGCTGGTCGGTTAAGGTCGCGAGGAACCGAAACGCGGTCGTTCGGTCGACGTGGCGAAGGAGCGTCGAGACGGAGTCAAAACAGAGTACCGTCGGATGGTCGTTCGCCGACCATTCGTCGAGATACAGTCGAATCGTGGTTTCGAGTCGACCGAGACTCGCGGGGTTCGACAGCGAGACGGAGTTCTGATCGCCGTGTGGTTCGAGTCGGTGTGTTCCGGTTCGTGCGTTGCCACCACCGATGGCGATGATTCCGAGTTCCGTCGGTTCGTCGCCGATTCGCGATTGCCACTGCTGTAACACGACTTCCGGTGACCGATTGTAGGTCACGATGAGGACGTTTCGTTCGCGCGCCCCATCGCCGGACAATCGATGCACACAGTCGATATCGCCCTCCCTCCCCATCGCGGCGGTCGAGAGAAGCGTGCTTCCCGCGTCGAATGATGAATCACCTGCTGTGGTCATGTCGATTTATATCTACCACATATTTCAGTCCCCCATACAGAGAACGTATCGTCTGACTGTGTCAACCAAAGGCACCCCACGGTAATAAAGATATCCGCTAGTTCTGTTGAACTATCGAGAGTTGCCATCTCGTTTCCACCCGTCTCTGCACTATTTTCACTCGTTTGAACGGTTAGGCATTATTGATGGATATGTGGTAAATCTCCCTGAAATGTCTGTTTAGTGGGAACGGCCGGAATGGCGGCAGGCTTCGAAATAATTCGGATAGTGTTGAAGATTATGAATATGAATCGATCCACTGAATTTCATTCTCGTGGTAGATACTGCCTGCTCGAATCCCCATCCGATCGAAAACACACCGACGCATCGCTTCTCGGTCTGTTGTTCCTGAGAGATCAATCAGACCATCGCCAATGTTGACAGTACGACAATGACTTCAATGATGAAACTGGACACCTCCGGAAGTCTTGCCCAAACGACAATCTGAACGAAACTACATATGTATGTCCATACTATTAAGACAATCAAGATAGTATTACATTATATGGATCTTACATTATCGGGAGAGGATATACTCGAATCGATCTATGTACTAATCATATTAATTACATGTGTCGCGATCCTCTCACCGACGATCGCAGACATTCAACTGGCAACTCTCACTGCGGTCGGGTTGTTGGTTGCATTTTCACCGGGGGTGCTTGTTGTGGCGGCGATTAGCCGACTGGGATAGGCTATCCGCGTCGATCCACGCCAACCAGAGCCAAACGACAGGTATCGCAAACGAGGCGTTGCCGATTCCATGACCGAACACAGCAGTAACAAGTGCGGCGGCAATTACACGATATTCGAACGTCCAGTTCCACGGAGAAAAATCGTAGTCGTGCATCCGTGCGAGTTGAACATATGCACCACCGAAGACAACCCCGACGATCGCCAATCCAGGGATCCCCAGCTCGGCGACAATTCGTCCCACCAAGGTTTTGAGCGATATCGTGCCACCGGAGTTGTGCGCCAAACTGGCGAGCGATTTCGTCGGTAGGAGTTGAGTCGTATGCGCGGCTGTGCCACCTAGTCCGTACCCGACGAACCCGTGAATTGACGAGAAGGCCGCGAACACCGGTCCAATCGTCGAGAAGAATCGGGTATTAATCGAGTGTCGCCATCCACCCGTGACGAGGAAGGTTAGTTGCTTTGCCATATACGTGTGTGGTAGTAATATCACAAAGACAGCAATACCAAGCATAACGAGCCCGATACCGAGTGCCGCAAACTTCCAGCGCCCCGAGAGAAGTGTGAGCGCTGCGACGAATATGACGAGTAAAAGCATTCCTGTCGTCGAAAGGGTTGTTAAAAGGATGATGAGTAGGCCTCCGCAGACAATGGCAACACGTCGCCAGTCGTCAGCATAGTGTAGAAGCGCCGCCGGAAGAAGAGTTGTGACGATCAGAAACGCGAAGTGAGATGGCTCGCTCGCAAACCCAGTCGTTCGCCATAATCCTTCGAACCCCGTCGGTGCAAAACCACGGACCAAACGGGGAACGATGGCAAGGGCATCAAATCCCGTGACCATCCACGCGATGGAGAAGTACGCAGGGATAACGGACAGCAACCCTCCAAGGAGAAGGTATTGAGTACGTTCGTCAGTTGAGACGTCGCGCAAAGTCACACGGAGGACGAAGAAGACAGCAACGCCTACCGAGAGTGCGACAACTTGTTCGATCCACCATTTTGCTCGCAAAAATCCGGATGAGACAGTCGCATAATCGATAGCGAGGAAGACGAGCGAGTGGATCAGTGCATAGCCAAAGAGAATCCCTACGGCATAGCCGAGCGGTGAGCGGTCATAGTTGCCAAAGTGCCAGTAGACGACTGGGAGAAGTATGAGTGCGCCGAGGCTTGTAGCAGGTGCGATATAGATCGGAATTGGCAGCGGAATTGTCTCAATTGTAATCACAGCCAGTAAAAGAGCACTCACGAGAGTGCCCGCATTCCTATCGGCAGATAATCCAGAATTGAATTGATTTTCCAATGACATTGGATGTGTATCCATTCGTTGTGTTTGGAGTATAAAGTTTCTCGTATTGGTGAAAATCAACCGGTGACAGTGACCCGCGAGAGCCGTCTTTGATCGCGAGTGGCGATTCGGGAAAACCGCACGCATCCATCGAACTCGTCAACGACATCAAAGAAGGTCGTCCTCGTCACGAAATACAATACCAGAGACGAAGGAGTAGTCATTTTGGTTTGACAGATGGATCGAATCGCTACACTACGGCGACTTCCGTAGTTCCGATTTTCTTTATTGGTTTCAGGCATGGACGTACACGTATACCTGAGCAAGTAGAAAACCGAAAGAAGGCGCACCGTTGGAATGCTCGGTCAGGGATTTGAACTCGTCGAGACGGTCCGGGCATGTGGCCCTTCGGGCCATTCCGGGCTGCGACTCGTCTGCTCAAATCCCAGACGCTGCGCTTTTCCTCATTTCATTCGGAAAATGCTCGGTCAGGGATTTGAACCCTGGTCCTCGGCTCGAAAGGCCAAGATGATTGGCCGGACTACACCAACCGAGCGTCCTACGCTTCTGCGCACTCATTGCTTTCTGTTGGACTAGTTTAAACCTTCCGTTATCGACCGACAGCGGGCTGATTCCGCGTCAATTGGTGTCACCCCTTTTGGGAAGGGGTGGCAGTTTACTTGCCTTCGAACTCGGCGTCGCGCTTGCCCATGAACGCGGTGATGCCTTCCATCAGGTCGTCCGTCGCCATCAGGTGTCCGAACGCTTGGGCTTCGATTTCGAGTCCGGCCTCCGTGCTCTCCCATCCCTTGAGCATCGCACGCTTCGTGAACTTCTGTGCGATCGGCGGGCCGCCCGCGAGCTTCGTGGCCAGTTCGAAGGCGCTCTCTTCGAACTCATCGGTCGGGACGACTTCGTTCAGGAAGCCGTAGTCGGCCATCGTCTCGGGGTCGAAGCGGTCCGCGGTGAAGATGATCTCTTTCGCGCGCCCCTCGCCGACGATATGCTGGAGGCGTTGGGTTCCGCCCCACCCCGGCAGGAGGCCGAGGTCGTGTTCGGGCTGACCGAGTTCCGAGCGCTCGCTGGCGATTCGGAGGTCGGCGCACATCGACAGCTCCATCCCGCCGCCGAGACAGTAGCCGTCGATTCCGGCGACGACCGGCATCGAACAGGATTCGAGTTTACCGAACGTCTCCTGGCCTTTGCGCGAGAGTTCGATGGCTCCGATGGGGTCGGCACCGCCCGCGGCCATGCTCTGGACGTCCGCTCCGGCGGAGAACGCCTTGTCGCCCTCGCCCGTGATGAGGACGGCACGGACCTCGTCGTCCTCCTCCAGTTGGTCGATTGCGACCGACAGTTCGTCCAGCAGTTCCCCGCTGATGGTGTTCATGCGGTGTGGGCGGTCGAGGACGATTTGTCCGACCATCTCGCCGGGTTTCTCGATGCGGATGGCCTCAAACTCGATGCCTTCGTCCTCATCCGGGTCGGCGAAGCCGCCGACCTCGGCGCGCTCTTCGAGGTAGTCCGCGGGTTCGTAGCGTTCCGAACCCGTCTCCTCGTGGAGGGATTCGAGCGTTTCCAGCAACGTCGACAGTCCGGCGTCGTCTGCCATCCGGGCCGGTCCTTCGGGGAAGCCAGCGCCGAGCATGACCGCCTCGTCGATTTCCCCGGCGGGCGCGACGTCGTTGCCGACGAGTTTGGCGACCTCGTTCGCCATCACGGCTTGCAGGCGGAGGATGACGTCCTCGTTTCCGGCGTCGGTCGGGATATCGACACCGCCGTCCTCGTAGTCGTAGAATCCCGTTCCGGTTTTCTTGCCGAGGTTCCCCTCCTCGACCTTTTCGGCGAGCAGCGGGCACGGTTCGTAGGCGTCACCGAGCACCTCGTGCATATATTCGAGGACGTGATAGCCGACGTCGATGCCGACCTGGTCCGCGAGTTCGAAACTGCCCATCGGCAGGCCCATGTCGAACTTCGTCGCGCTGTCCACTTCCTCGATGGTGGCGTCGCCGGATTCGACGATCCACGCGGCCTCGTTCATCAGGGGGACGAGCACGCGGTTGACGATGAACCCGGGGCTATCCTTGCGCACGCGAACGGGGGATTTGCCCATCTCCTCGGCCAACTCCTCGGTGACGTCGAGAACGCCCTCGTTCGTGTGGGCACCCGTGATGACTTCGACGAGTTGCATCCGAACCGGCGGGTTGAAAAAGTGCATCCCGCAGAACTGTTCGGGGCGCTCGGTCACCTCGGAGAGTTCGGTGATCGAGAGACTGGACGTGTTGGTGGCAAAAATCGTGTGGTCGGGGGCGTACTCCTCCAGTTCCCCGTACACGTCCTTTTTGATCTCCATCTTCTCGGGGACGGCTTCGATGACGAAGTCGGCGTCCGAGACGGCCTCCTCGAAGTCCACGAGCGGCGTCACGCGGTCCAGCGCGGCGTCGGCGTCCGCCTCGCTGATCTGATCGTTTTCGGCCAGTTTTCCGAGGCTCCACTCGATTCCCTCGTAGCCGTTCTGGACGAACTCCTCTTTGATATCCCGCAGGTTTACGTCGAATCCCGCGAGCGCCGCGACTTCAGCGATTCCGTGGCCCATGTTGCCTGCGCCGAGAACCGCTATGGTGTTGATATCTTCGAGCTCCATGCAAGAACCCTCGTTACGGGGGTGTTTCAACGTTTCTCTATGTGAACTAATAAACGCTCTTCCAGTTTATATCCGGTTACAAAACGATTTATCCGTGGCCCCGTAATCCATCCACATGGACTTCGAACTATCAGAAGAACAGCAAGCTATTCGTGACGAAGTGCGGCGATTCGCGGAGAACGAGGTCGCACCGATCGCGAAGGAGTACGACCAGAAGGAGGAGTACCCGTGGGAAATCATCGACAAAGCGGCCGAGATGGGGTTGACCGGCGCGAACATCCCCATCGAGTACGGTGGGGCGGGCTACTCGCCACTCGAAGTCGCCATCATCGTCGAGGAACTGTTCGCCGTCGATCCGGGCATCGGCCTCTGTATCACGAGCACCGCGTTCGGCGGGGACGCCATCCGTGAGTTCGGGACGGAAGAACAGAAGGAGGAGTACCTCGCCCCCGTCGCGGCGGGCGACGCGGTCATGGGTACCGCCATCAGTGAACCGGACACGGGTTCGGACGTGTCTTCGGTCTCCACGACCGCCGAAAAGGACGGCGACGAGTGGGTCATCAACGGCAACAAGATGTGGATCACCAACGGGTCCATCGGCGACTTCTTCGTCGTCATGACGAAGACCGACCCCGAAGCAGAGGACCGCTATGCCGGGTTCTCCCAGATCATCGTCGAATCCGACCGTGACGGCTTCGAAGCCGACAAGATCACGGGGAAACTCGGTATCCGTGCCTCCGACACCGCCGAACTCATCTTCGACGACGTGCGCGTCCCCGAGGAGAACCTCGTCGGCACGCGCGGTATGGGCTTCCTACAACTCATGCAGTTCTTCGACGAAACCCGTACGGCCGTCGCCGCACAGGGTGTCGGTATCGCCAAGGGTGCGTGCGAACGCGCCCTCGAATACGCCCAAGAGCGTGAACAGTTCGGGCGTTCCATCAGCGACTTCCAAGCAATCCAGCACAAACTCGCCGAGATGCACACGAAGACGGAGGCCGCACGCAACCTCACCTACAAATCCGCGTGGAGCGTCTCCGAGGGCGACGGACAACTGACCCAGTTGGCATCGATGGCGAAGGAGTTCTCCTCGCGTACCGCCGTCGAGTGCGCCGACGAAGCGGTTCAGATTCACGGCGGGTCCGGATACGTCAACGATTTCGACGTTGAACGACTGTACCGTGATGCGAAGATCACCCAGATCTACGAGGGAACGACGGAAATACAGAAGAACATCATCGCCCGGGAACTGCTCGGGAAAGGATTCTGAGCGCTCACTGGGACACCTAAGTGTGTAGGCATCGGCCTTTTGGATTTCTATTTCGATAGTTCGGACAACCATGAGTTCCAATTCGACCGGTGTTTCGGGGACGGACTCGGAGGACCAACACGCCGGAGCGAACGACCTCGACGTAGTGATGGAACTACTGGCGGACCACCGTCGTCGACACGTCCTTTACTGTCTTCGGAGTAGCGACTGCCCCCTCGACTCGGAACGTCTCGCCGAGCGAATCGTGGATCTGGACGACCGCACGACGAGGGATAAACGGGAAATCCTCATCGAACTACGCCACAACCATATCCCGAAGATGGATGCGGCCGGGGTCATCGAATGGGAAAGCGACGGAATCCGATTCGATGGATCGGAGACACTCATCGAATCGTACCTCGATCTCACTGCTGAATTGGAACCCGACGTGAGTTTTCGGTAATCGACGTCCGTTCTTTTTCCCTCATTCTCCATAGCGCATACGTAATCGCCCGCAACGGGAGATTTTTCCATATTAATTATATTAGAATTTAATTCTTTCCGGAGATCATCTATCTTCGAGTGATTCGTTAGCAGTTGCCGAGACCGATAACATTAAACAGAATAAGTATTGATATCTATTGGAATGTCACAAAAACCAACGAGACGTTCATTTTTGAAAGGTGCAGGGGTGGCACTTGCTGGACTGACGATGACGATGCCGACGGTCTCCGCGAGTCCGTCGGAGGACCGCTATATCGTCGATCTTCGGTCCACATCGGACAGCGACCTGGCAGGGCTCGACATCGTCCATCGTCTCGATCAAATCGACATCGCGGTCGTCAAGGGGACTGACGAAAAGGTGAGTGGAACGCGGTATTCGAAGGACGTCGACATGGCGGTGACGTTCCCGGAGGTGGAGCATCACGGACACCACCACGACCGGCATCATTGGATGCAGGACCCGCTCTACAAGTATCAGTGGGACAAGCAGGCACAACGCATCCCGCAGGTTCACCGGAAGACGCGCGGAGAAGGGACCCGCGTGTCGGTCATCGATTCGGGAGCGTACGAGGACCATCCGGATTTGAAACACGCGCTCAACACCGACCTCTCGAAGAACTTCACCGACGACGGCGGGGACTTCAACCCGGTCGAGAGCGACCACGGAACGCACTGTTCCGGTATCATCGCCGCAGACGACAGGAACGGTAAAGGCGTGACCGGCACCGCGCCCGAAACAGACCTCGTCGCCCTTCGGGTGTTCTCCGGGCCGGAAGCGACGTTCGGCGACGTTATCGCGGCGATGGTGTATAGCGCGGACATCGGATCCGACGTGGCGAACATGAGCCTCGGTGCGTACCCGCTGCCGGACGATTCGGACACCGCCGTTCTCAAGGACTCCGTCGAACGGGCGTCCTCGTACGCGAACGAGAAGGGTACGCTCATGGTCGCGGCGGCGGGCAACGATTCGTCCAACCTCGACGCCGACGGCGACGTCATCAGCCTCCCGAACGAGGCCGACAACGTCATGAGTATCAGCGCCACCGGCCCCATCGGCTACCGTTGGGACGACGAGAATCCGGAGGACGAAAACTACCACGCGGCGCTCCGTCACCTCCGAAAGCCGACGTACGAACCGGCGTTTTACACGAACTACGGCGCGGATGCGGTCGACATCAGCGCACCCGGCGGAAACGCCGACCAGAGCCAGATCGGTACCGACTCGAAGTGGTACTACGACCTCGTTCTGAGCACGATCTTTACCGAAGAGGACGGCGAACGAGTGCCGGACTACGGGTGGATGGCGGGAACGAGCATGGCGTCACCACAAGTGACGGCCGTCGCCGCACTGGTCAAGAGCGTCAACCCGGATGCGACGCCGGGCGAGGTTCGCCAGCACCTCGAAGACACGGCACGTGACCTCGACAACCCGACCTATCACGGGGAGGGCCACCTCGACACCGCACGGGCCGTCTGGAAGGAAATCGGGGACGACCGTTGGGGTCATCACGGTCACGACGACCACGACGACGGCCACGGACACAGTCGCGGATATGATCACGACGACGATCACGGTCACGGTCACGACGACTGAGTTCATCTTCGTCCCGAAAAAGATGAACGTATTCTATACTTTCATATTTTTAATCGATAAGTGAGTATTAACATTAATATATGTTCGATGGGAAGTGAGAACGAATGTCACGAAAACCGACGCGCCGTTCTTTTTTGAAGGGTGCAGGGGTTGCACTGGGTGGATTGGCACTGACCGTCCCGACCGTTTCCGCGGAATCGACTTCGGACCGATACGTCGTCGATCTGCGTGATGCCTCGGCCGACGTCCTCGACGGCCTCGAAGTCGTCCACGATCTCAGCCAAATCGGCATCGCCGTGGTCAAAGGTGACGAGAGCAAGGTCGTGGGAACGCGGTACTCCAAGGACGTGAAGATGGAGTTCAACCGAGTCGAGGCCGAACACCACGAACGTTCGGACCATCATCCACACGATACGCGCTACGACCTGCAGTGGGACAAACAAGCACAGAACGTGCTCCAAGTCCACCGAAAGACGCGCGGGGAGGGGACCCGCGTGTCGGTCATCGACTCCGGGGCGCTCGAAACCCATCCGGATTTGAAACGCGCGCTAAACACCGACCTCTCGAAGAACTTCACCGGGGACGGCGGGGACTTCAACCCCCTCATCAGCGACCACGGAACCCACGTCTCGGGCATCATCGCCGCCGACGGATCGAACGAGGACGGCGTCATCGGAACCGCACCCGACACGGACCTCGTCGCGCTTCGAGTCTTTACCGGACCGTTCGCGACGTTCGGGGACATCGTCGCGGCGATGGTGTACAGCGCGGACATCGAGTCCGACGTGTCGAACATGAGTCTCGGCGCGTACCCGCTGCCGGACGATTCGGATACGGAACTGTTGGAGGAGTCCATCGAGCGGGCGTCCACGTACGCGAACGAGAAGGGCACGCTCCTCGTCGCGGCCGCGGGCAACGACGGCGTGAACCTCGATACCGACGGCGACGTCATCAGCCTCCCGAACGAGGCCGACAACGTCATGAGCATCAGCGCCACCGGCCCCATCGGCTTTCTCTGGGACGACGAGGAAAAAGACGAGGACGAAGACCACCACGGTCATCACTGGCACCACGACCATCATCACTACAAGCGGGCGCTCCACCACTTGCGAAAGCCGACGTGGGAACCGGCCTTCTACACCAACTACGGGGCGGAGGCCATCGACATCAGCGCACCCGGCGGAAACCTCGATCAGGACGCACCGGAGGACGCGAACGCACAGTACGACATGGTGCTGAGCACGGTGTTCGACTGGGGCGACGAGGACGACGAGGCGGACATGGTTCCCGCGTACGGTTGGAAGGCGGGAACGAGCATGGCGACGCCGCAGGTCGTCGGTGCTGCCGCGCTGATCAAGAGCGCCAACCCGGACGCGACGCCGGGTGAGGTCCGTGAACACCTCGAAAACACCGCGCGCGACCTCGACAACCCGACCTACCACGGAGAGGGCCACCTCGACACCCGACGTGCCGTCCGGCGACCGATCTGGAGTCACCATCACGGACACGGTCACGATGACGACCACGGCCATGGCCACGACGGCGACCACGGAAACGGACACGACGACTGAATCCATCGCCCATCCCCCAACTACGGTATCCGCGGAAGGACGACCGTAGACACCCTCCGGCGTCGTTTTCGAACGGTTTTCTCACTCCGATTCGTACTCGGCCCAGATGTATCGCGTCGCGATCGAGCGGTAGGGTCGCCACTGTTCGCCGATTTCACGCATCTCCTCGCGCGTCAGCTCTGCCCCGTTTCCGTACAGTTGCTGGATGCCGCGGCGTACCGCGAGGTCACCGAGCGGGAGGATATCCTCCCGTTCCAGCACGAACAGCAGATACATTCTGGCGGTCCACTCGCCGACACCCTTTATCTCGGTCAGCGCGTCCACGACTTCCTCGTTCGAATGCTCGGATAGTCCCTCCCTGGTGAGATCGTTCCGCTGGAACGCGCGAGCCGCGTTCTTCAGGTATTCGACTTTCGTGCGCGAGAGACCCGCGTCCCGGAGGTCGTCGTCGTCCGCGGCCAGCACGGTTTTCGGCGTCACGTCCCCGAGCAGGGAGAAGACGCGCTCTTTGACCGCCGCCGCGCTCGCCGTCGAGAGCTGTTGGTTGATTATCGAGATACAGAGCCGTTCGTACTCCGACCAGTTCGCTTCCGAGTACGGGTCGTGTCTGTCGAGCAACTCGGCCATCACGGGGTCCTCCCGAAGTGTAGATAGTGCGTCGTCGTTCATCGTCTCACTCGTAGCAGTTGCTCATCGGTAGGAAGCCACGGCAAAAAAGCTGTCCGCCTTACCCTGCTTATTCTTCGGCGTGCTCCTCTTCCTCTTCCATCTCGGCTTCGTCCTCGGCATCGACCCGGCGGCGCACGTCCACCTGGTAATGTTCGAGGATGTCCCGACCGAGGAGGACCGGGTAGTCCATGTGACTTCGGTCCTCGATGCTCGCGGTGACGGTGTGGCGGTTGCCGCCGACGCCGATGACCACGTCCACGACGGGGCGCGATTTGCTCGACTTGCTGCTGCCCGACTTGACGCGGGTCATGCTCTTGATGGGACCGGCACCGATCTGGGCGGCGAGTTTCGTGTCGATACTCGACCGGGTTGCACCCGTGTCGGATTTCGCGACGACGGTTTCCGACCCGCTGGTTCCGCTCACCAGCACTTCCTCTGTGTAGCCGATGACGACGGTTTCGGTCGGTTCCGGACTACTGCTGACGGGCTTGCAGGACGGGACGGAGTCGTCCAACGTCGCGGACAACTCATCCACGCGCTGGTGGTCGACCTCCCCGCCGCCCGCCTCGATCGCCGCCTTCGCGATGTACGGGGCCGCACTTCGACCGGTCGCCTTGTACAGGCCTTTGAACCCGGCCGTCGGGTTGACTTCCAGGACGTACCAGCCGTCGTTCCCCTCGATGAGGTCCACACCGGCGTAGTCGAGTCCGACGACGTCGGTCGCCCGCCGGGCGATATCGACGACTTCGTCCGGCAGTTCGTCGGTCATGTCCTCGACGTCGCCGCCGAGCGCGACGTTCGTCCGCCAGTCGTTTTCCGGGGCGTAGCGGTTCATCGCGCCGACGATCTGGTCGCCGACGACGTAGACGCGAAGGTCGCGGTGTCGTCCCTCGTCGCGCTCGATGAGGTCCTGTAAGAACGCCTGTCGATCTCCCACGCGCGGATTGACGAGTTCGTCCGGACCGACCTTCCACGTCCCACCGCCGTGAGTTCCGATGGCGGTTTTGTAGACGGCCTCCTCGCCGTAGTTCGCCCGACCGTCGTTGAGGCGGTCGGTGTCGAGCGCGAGAAGCGCATCCGGAACTTGGACTCCGGCGTTCGTGAGACTCGCCGCGGTCGAGAACTTGTGAATGGCCGTCATAACCGCGTGCGGTCGGTTGAGAATCGGAACGAGAGAGTCGTAGATGTTCGCGAGTCCGAGCGCTTCGGACGGTTGTTCAGTATTGGAGAGCAGAAGGCGGTTGGCGACGACGTCGATATCCGGTTCGAGCGTGACTTCCCCATTCTCGATTTCGACCGCGGTGTTTTCGTGGCGAAGCCACTCCGGTTCGTGACCGAGATCCTCGATAGCGTTACAGATCGCTTTCGTTTCCTTGCTGTTGTGTAGACTGAGTACCCCAACCCGTACAGGTGAGCCGTTAGAATCCATTAACGTACATTTCGTCCGTCCGGTCTTAAATCGTTCCCAGTTGATTTGAAGCGTCAACGTCCCCCACAGAATAGTTTCGGAACGGGACATGTGTAGTAGTATATTTTTATACGGTGCTCCCTGAGTGGTGTACATGACCGGGGACGAGGCGGAGCCGTTCACGTACAATGGCGGTATCGTGGAACCGGGCGAAATCCAAAACATCCGGTACGGAATCAGCGAGACGTATCTCGGTGATCCGGTTCGGATTCCCGTTACCATCGTCAACGGGGAGTATCCCGGCCCGACCGTCTTTCTCTCTGCGGCGGCCCACGGTGACGAACTCAACGGTATCGAAGTCGTCCGTGAAGTCGCCTACGACTGGAATCACGAGGAGTTGCACGGGACCATCGTCTGTCTCCCCGTGATGAACGTCCCCGGGTTCCTCGCCCAACAGCGATACCTCCCCATCTACGACCGCGACCTGAACCGCTCGTTCCCGGGGCGTCAGGGGTCCACGAGCGCGAAGCGGATGGCCGATCAGATCTATCGCAACTTCCTCGAACCGTGCGATTTCGGCATCGACTTCCACACGTCCACACGCGGCCGGACGAACATGCTCCACGTTCGTGCTGATATGGAGAATCCCGAAGTCGTCCGACTCGCCCGCGCGTTCGGTTCGAACGTCATCATCTCCTCGCACGGTTCGTCCGGAACGCTCCGTCGGGAGGCCTCCGATTCGGGAATTCCGACCATCACCATCGAGATGGGCGAAGCACACCGCTTCCAACGACACTTCATCGACCGAGCGCTCGAAGGAGTGATGAGCGCCTTCGCGGAGTACAATCTCCACCCCGACGACCCGGTGAAGTGGCCCGGATGGCGAACCGTCATCGACGACGAGAAGGAAAAGACGTGGCTCCGCGCGGACGTCGGGGGCCTCGTCGAGATGCATTACGACCGTGGCTCGCTGGTGTACGAGGGGACGCCAATCTGTTCCATCACGAACCCGTTCAAGACCGAAAGCGAGTCCGTCAAGGCACCGTTCACCGGCCTGCTCGTCGGTGTGCTGGAGAATCCGGTGGTCTACCCCGGAAACCCGCTCTGTCACATCGTGGAACTGAACGCGGACACCCGCCGCGCGCTGAAACGCGACCGGGCACACGCGGAAACCGAGGGCGACGTGCAACCGCCGGGCTACGTCGGGGCACCCGAACTCGGCGACCAGTAACCCCGATATCCGCGACGGTTGCCGCTTCATCCCGAAAGCGGCAATCTGTGGTTTGAATATTACTGATAGTTAGTTCCTGTAAACACTCAAACGTTCGCCGTATTTGTTGTAGAGATGAGCCGATAGAGACCCGGAGATGCGCGTCCGTTTCGGATTCGGTACTGAGGGGGCGAGTGGTCAATCGAGGTGCACTTTCGGGGCGCATACGCGGACAGGTAGTAACTTCTATTTGCCCCCGGTACCGACCATTCGAGTGGCATGAGTCAATCGTATGATCGAGGCCTCATTGAGGACTTCGGCCGATGGCGTGAGTTTTCGGCCGGCATGTGGGCCTGGATCTTCCACAAATTTACCGGGTGGGTGCTCATCGGCTATTTGTTCACACATATCGCCGTGCTGAGTACCTCTACTGTCGGTAACGGGCACTACTACACCCAAACGATCCAGGGTCTCGAAGGGCTAACCGTCATCCGAATCGCCGAAGTCGGACTGATCGCCGTGGCTGTCTTCCACATTCTCAACGGCGTCAGACTCCTCTTTATCGACCTCGGACTCGGACTGGAATCGCAGGACAAGAGCTTCTACGCGTCGCTGATCGTGACCGCCATCATCGTGTTGGCGAGCATTCCGACGCTACTCTCGGGGGCGTTCTGAAATGGCAGAGCGCTACTCCTCGTTCCGAAGCGGCAGCATGTCGTGGTTCCTCCAGCGCGTTACGGCGGCGTTCCTCATCGTCGTGCTGGCGTTCCACCTCTTCATGCTCCACTTCGTCAACCACGCCGAGGACGTGACCTTCCTCGGAACGCAGGCGCGGATGTCCCAGTGGGGATACTTCGCCACGATGACGTTGTTCCTCCTCACGGCGACGTTCCACGGCGTGAACGGCGTGTACGCGGCCCTGCTGAACCAGGGTCTCACGGGAAGCCGAAAGACGGCGGTGAAATGGGTACTCGTCGTGGCCGGCCTCCTGCTGGCCATTCAGGGTATCTACGTCGCACTCACCATGAACGGGTTGATGTAAATGAGCACGCAACTATCCGAAGACGCGGACCAGGAAAGCGAGACCGAACGCACCGAAACCCCCGGCGACCGCCGACGGGCCGAGAAGGGGGGAAACGAACCATCGAAAGTGCAGGAATCGACCGAGACGGACGGGGAGACGGTTCGCCTCAAGGTGTTCCGCTACGACCCCGAAGTCGAGGGGAAGATGGAACCGCGGTTCGACGAGTTCCACGTTCCGTACGAGAAGGGGATGACCGTCCTCGACGCGCTCATCTACGCGCGTGACCACTTCGACACGACGCTCACCTTCCGTCACTCCTGCCGACAGGCCATCTGCGGCAGCGACGCGCTGTTCATCAACGGCACGCAGCGACTGGGCTGTCAGACCCAGATTTCCGATCTGAAGGGAACGGTTCGCGTCGAACCGCTCCCGCACGCGGAGGTCGTCAAGGACCTCGTCGTGGACATGGAGCACTTCTACGACCAGATGCACTCGGTCGAACCGTACTTCCAGACGAGCGAGAAGCCGAGTGACGAACTCGAAGAACAGCGACAATCCCGCGAGAACCGCGAGAAGATCAAGATGTCCACACGCTGTATCTGGTGTGGGGCATGTATGTCCTCGTGTAACATCGCGGCGGGCGACAACCAGTATCTCGGCCCGGCGGCGCTGAACAAGGCGTTCCGATTCGCCATGGACGACCGCGAGGGCGAGGAGATGCACCAACACCGGTACGACATTCTCGACCAGGAACACGGCGTCTGGCGCTGTCAGACCCAGTTCTCCTGTACGAACGTCTGCCCGAAAGACATCCCGCTGACCGAGCACATCCAGGAACTCAAGCGCTCGGCAGTGAAGAACAACCTCAAGTTCTGGTAAGCCAAATTCAGACACAATGTACGAACACGACGTAATCGTCGTCGGTGCTGGCGGTTCGGGGCTTCGTGCGGCCATCGCGGCCCACGAGCAGGGCGCAGATGTCGCCCTCGTCACGAAGCTTCACCCCGTTCGAAGCCACACCGGCGCAGCGGAAGGCGGTATCAACGCGGCACTCAGAGAGGGCGACGACTGGGAACTCCACGCCTACGACACCATGAAGGGGTCGGACTATCTCGGCGACGCCCCAGCGATCGAAACTCTCTGTCAGGATAGCCCGAAAGAGACCATCCAACTCGAACACTGGGGAATGGCGTTCTCCCGCGAGGACGACGGACGCGTCTCCCAGCGCCCGTTCGGTGGACTGTCGTTCGCCCGGACGACCTACGCCGGGGCGGAGACGGGTCACCACCTGCTCCACACGATGTACGAGCAGGTCGTCAAACGCGGCATTCAGGTGTACGACGAATGGTACGTCACCCAACTCGCCGTCACGGACGAAGACGACCCCTCGGAACGTAGCTGTCACGGTGTCGTCGGCTACGACATCCAGACCGGCAAGATCGAAGGCTTCACCGCCAAAAACGGCGTCATCCTGACGACCGGTGGTCTCGGGCAGGTCTTCGACCACACGACCAACGCGGTTGCCAACACCGGCGACGGTGCCGCGATGGCATACCGTGCGGGTGTCCCGCTGGAGGACATGGAGTTCATCCAATTCCACCCGACAACGCTCCCTTCGACCGGTGTTCTCATCTCCGAAGGTGTGCGTGGCGAAGGTGGTATCCTCTACAACAGCGAGGGAGAACGGTTCATGTTCGAGCACGGCTACGCGAACAACGACGGCGAACTCGCCTCCCGTGACGTGGTCGCCCGTGCCGAACTGACCGAAGTGAACAACGGACGCGGCATCAACGACGAGTACGTCCACCTCGACATGCGCCACCTCGGCGAGGAGCGCATCACGGACCGTCTCGAAAACATCCTCCACCTC
Source organism: Haladaptatus sp. AB643 (assembly GCF_024136975.1). Taxonomy (NCBI): domain Archaea; kingdom Methanobacteriati; phylum Methanobacteriota; class Halobacteria; order Halobacteriales; family Haladaptataceae; genus Haladaptatus; species Haladaptatus sp. AB643. The sequence goes on along the minus strand of NZ_JAMYJW010000006.1, from coordinate 180,257 downwards.
GCGCGGGACTTCGAGGGCGTCGACGCGCTCGAAGAACCGATGCCGGTCAAACCCGGCCAGCACTACGCGATGGGTGGCATCGAAACCGACGAGAACGGCGAGACCTGCATCTCCGGACTGTACGCCGCGGGCGAGTGTGCCTGCGTGTCCGTCCACGGGTCGAACCGTCTCGGCGGCAACGCCCTGCCGGAACTCATCGTCTTCGGTGCCCGCGCCGGACGCCACGCCGCGGGCGAGGACCTCGGCGAACCGGAGATTCAGACCGGACAGAGCGGCGACATCGAGATGGGCGACGTCGATACGCCCGTCGAACCCGGTGCGGTCGATTCGGACGACGACAGTGCCGTAGCCGACGGCGGGACCTCGCTCGCCGACCCGTCCCAGACCGTCGAAGACACGTTGGAAGCCGAACGTGCCCGTATCGAGACGCTTCTCGAAAAGGACGACGGCGTCCAGCAGGCCGAACTGCGCGCCAAACTCCAGAAGACGATGACGGACAACGTCAACGTGTTCCGAAACGAGGAGGGTCTCAAGCAGGCGCTCGAAGACATCCACGAGATTCGGAAGTCCTACGGCGACGTGTACGTCAACGACCCGTCCCGTACGTTCAACACCGACCTCATCCACACCATCGAGATGCGCAACCTCCTCGATTTGGGTGAGGCCATCACGCTCGGCGCGCTCGCCCGCGACGAGTTCCGTGGCGCTCACTGGCGCGAGGAGAACCAGAACCGCCGCGACGACGTGTGGCTGAAACACACGATGCTCTCGTGGAACGACGGCACGCCGGAACTCTGGTACAGGCCGACCATCCTCGAAGGCGAGAACAAGAAGTACGAGCCGAAAGTTCGCAGTTACTGACTTCTCCGTTCTCCGCTGTCGTTTTTACTGCTCGAATTAGCTTTTCCGACAGTCGAAACTCTGAAATCCGAGGGGTTCAGGAGGACACGAGGGATACGGGAGAACAGCGGCGGTTACGCGTGTCGGTCGAGAAACGACTCGACGCGCCCCAGTCCGTCCTCCAACTCGTCGGCGGGCAGGCCGAACCCGATTCGGAAGTAGCGGTCGAACCCGAACAGGTTCCCCGGCGCGAGGACGACGCTCTCCTCCTCGACCACACCGCGACAGAACGCCTCGCTGTCCTCGAAGCCGTCCGGAATCCGGACGAAACCGTTCACGCCCACCGGGTCGTACCACTCCAAGCCGTGGTCGTTCACGAACTCCCGCACGCGGGCGCGGTTGCTCGCCGCGAGTTCGCGGTTCTCGGCCAGAATGTCCTCCTCGTGCTCGCCGAGCGCCTGCCGGGCGACGTGCTGGTCGATGATGCCCGGCGAGATTGTCGTGTAATCCTTCCACTCCCACGCGCCGTCCACGACGTCCTCCGCGCCGACGAGCCAACCGAACCGAAGACCGGCGAGTCCGTACGCCTTCGTCAAACTCGTCGTGCTGATACCGTACTCGCCCATGCTCGCCACGGGGTCCACCGGATCGTCGGACAGCAGTCGGTACACCTCGTCGCAGAGCAGGTACGCCCCGGCGTCCTCCGCGAGGTCGTAGAGCGCTTCGACCGTCTCTTGCGGGTGATACCGCCCGGTCGGGTTGTTCGGGTTGTTCAGGACGATGACGTTCGTCTCCTCCCGAATCGCGTCGGCGACGGCGTCCACGTCGAGTTCCCATTCGGGCGGTTCGAGCGACACCCTCGTCACCTCGCCCATCGAGTCGGGCACCGTGTGGAGGGCCTGATAGGTCGGGGTGACTACCACGGCATGCCCGTCCTCGTCCAACAGGCTCAGGAAGGCCAGGAAGTTCGCCTCCTGTGTTCCGCAGGTGAACAGCACCTCGTCGGCGCTCCGGCCGTAGCGCTCGCCCACCTCGGCGCGGAACTCGGGGTCGCCGTTCGTCGGGATGACGTAGCCCAACTCGCCGGGGTTCAGGTCGAAGCGGTCGGCGTCGAGGCTCCGGATGCCGCTCTCGGCCAACATGATGTCGGCCTCGTGTTCGTATTCGGCGAACCAGCGTTCCAAGCCGAAGGGTTCGATTTGCATACCGAGTCTTGGCGAGGGGGAGGGGAAAAGCTACGGAATGTGGCAGTCAGGGAGATGGTGTTTTCGGGAACGGTCGGAGCGGAGTCGCGGTGGGCGTGGGCAACTCGTCTTGGTCGTGACGACTCGTCGATTGCAATCGAACACCGATCACCGTCGATTGCTTGTATCTGCAAGCAATAGCTGTATCCACCGTCGCTGGCAATTAAGTTCGTGCCAGACATTGGTAATCCAATCGGATTCGACCTCGCGACCGTTCTCACCGGATCGGGACTTACGCTCCTCCTGTCCGCGGCGATCCTGAAATACGGTAGCCAACTCCAGTACAGTACACCGAAACTATACGGAATCGGAGGCATCGGCCTCGTCGTGGTGGGTGTACTGTTCGGTCTTTTCCTCGTACTGACCGGAAACCGCTGAGTTCCGGTCCCGCCGTTGTGGATTCGATTCGGTAGTCGTTCGGTAAAGCGGACGGTTCGATCTTCGGCACCGCTCGTCCCCATGGGATTGACGCCGTGAGTTCGACTCAGGGGATGCCGAGGTACTGATGGCGGCGATAGAGGTACAACAGGGCGAACGGGATACCGATGCCGAACCACATGGCGACACCGAGGAGGACGTATTCGGAACGGGGTTTCCACTCGGACACCGACGCGACGTACTTTCGGTCGAAGTGGATACCGATGGCGACGGCGGCGGGCGCAGTGAGTAACGCAAGCCCGAGAACGAACGTTATCGGAGCGGGGAGCGTCGAAACCGAGAGCGGCGGTTCGCCGTGGAGCACGAGTCCGGCAACCCCGAGCGCGACGGTGGCGATGAAAGCAGAAATCAAACCCGGCAACAGGAGTATCCACCAGTGGCTCTCGTGGTCGCTGGTACTGGAGGGAGTGACGGTGGTCGTCATTGTTCAATTCAATGACCAGAATTTGGAAAAAGATTGTGGAACGAATCGAACACGAATCGGTTTCCCTACTCCCCGTCCCGTTCCCGCAAGTTCTGTCGGGTGAACTGTGGGGTCGTTCGAATCCCGCGCCGTTTGCGGAACGAACGATAGAGCAGGAACGTGACGAACAGCGAAATCAGTCCGGCGACGGCGGCGGCGGGGAACGCCTCTGCGACGTACAACACCGCCGTCGTCAACCCGCCGAACGCGAGCAGGATGCCGTAGATGAGCCGTTTGGCCAGCAGGTCGAACACGTCGTTGTCGTCCTCGATGCTGACGCGGGCGTACAGGTCGTCGCGGTCGATTCTGTCCAACGCGCGCTCCAGTTTGGGCGGCGTCCGGACGAGCGACTGGGCCGACGCCTGTAGTTGATCGCCCGTCTCCGAGACGTACTGTTTGATCGACTCCTCGCGGTACCCCTCCTCGGTGAGGTACTCCGTCGCCACCGCGATGAAGTCGAAGCCGGGATCGAGGGTGACACAGACGCCCTCCACGACCGTCGCCACCCGCAGGACGAGCGCGAGGTTCGACGGCAGGCGGAGCGGGAACTCGTAGATCGTGTCCTCGACCTGCGAGACGATCTGTTGGACGCGATAGGTCTCGATGTCCTCGCCGCGGGCGTCCTCGATGGCGAGTTCCATCACCTGTCCCATCGTCCTGCGGTCGGCTTCGGGGCTGAGGGTTCCCATCTCGATGAGCGCGTCGAGGATCCCTTCGATGTCCTGGTTCGCCACCGCGATGTAGAACTCGACGATCTTACGCTGGATGAAGTCGTCCACGTGCCCGCTCATGCCGAAGTCGTAGAAGATGATGCTGCCATCGTCCGTGACGGCGAGGTTACCGGGATGCGGGTCCGCGTGGAACACGCCGTCCTGAATTATCATCTGGAGGTAGGCCCGCTGGAGGTTTACGGCGAGTTCGTGGCGGTCGAGTCCCTCCTCGTCAAGTTCGTCTATCCGGTTGATCTTCGTGCCGCCGAGGAACTCCATCGTGAGGACGCGGGAACCGGAGTGGCTCTCGATGACGCGCGGGATGACGATATCGGGGTCGTCCTCGAAGTTCGTCCGAATCTCGTTCAGCATCGACGCCTCGCGGTCGTAATCCATCTCCTCCCGGATCGTCCGACCGAACTCGTCGGCGAGGTTTTCGAGCGAGAAGGCCCGTCCCTGGCCCAAAAATCGCATGAGAACGGGAAGCGACCAGCGAATGACTCGTAGGTCGGCCGCGACCAGGTCCTCGATGCCGGGGCGTCTGACCTTCACCGCGACGCGCTCGCCGTCGATTCGCGCGTCGTACACCTGCCCGAGGCTCGCACCGCTGATCGCGTCAGTGTCGAACTCCTCGAAGTTGTCCTCGATGGGGCCGAGTTCCGCTTCGAGGACGTTTTGAGCGTCCTCCCACGGGGCGGGCGGGACTTCGTCTTGCAGTTTCGAAAGCTCGTCCACGTACTCCGGCGGGAGAACGTCGGGACGGCTCGACAGTAGTTGCCCGAGTTTGATGAACGTCGGACCGAGGGTCAAAAGCGAACTGAGGAGCGTATCCGCCCGCTCCCGTCGCATCTCGCTCGTCACCTGCCGTGACGACCCGAAGAACAGGAACCGATTCCGGTCGCGGGCATAGCTCACCAGCAGCGGCAAGAACTGCCATGCGACGATAACGAACCGACGATATGCGCGGAGAAATACCAGTGTGACCACCCGCGCTTAACGGCTCGTAACCGGCACCGACTCCTCGGGAGCCGACGTCCGTTTCGGGAGCGTGATTTCGAGCACACCACGGGAAACCGTCGCTTCCGCACCTGAGCCGGTCGCATCCGGCGGAAGCGGCAGTTCGGCATCGAGGAAGAGCGGGCGTTCCTCGCTCAGGTAGTCGAACTCGATGGGAACGTCCTTCTCGCGCCGCGCTTCGATCTGGAGGCGGCCATTCGTCACGTCGATGTCGATAGTTTCCTCGGTGACGCCGGGCATGTCGAGGACGAGGAGGTACTCCCCGTCGCTCTCCAGTAGGTCTGCGAACACGGCATCCGGGAGTTCTCGCAACGCATCGCGCAGCGCTGACATAGTTGCGTCTTAGGACGCAGGGCCGAAAAAGGGTGCGGTCTTGGCGGTCGAATTACAGGCCGAGGACGAACGCACCGATGGCGAAAAACAGGACTCCGGCGACCACGTACGGGAGACCCTTCCACGCCGCACGCTGCGCTGCACCGCGTTCGTCCGTATCCGAGATGACGAACTTGGTGTCGCCGCCGGACCCGATGATGGTGTTCACCTCCCCGGCCTCGCTCCCCGCACTGGCGTCGTACCGCGCCTCGCCGAGGATGTGAACCGATTCGCCGACATCGAGGCGTCTCTCGATGTATTTTCGGTCCTTTCCGGTGTTCAACTCGAACAGTTTCAAGTCGAGGCTCTTCTCCTCCGACCCGACGTCCTCGTTTCGCCGGATGAACTCCCGTATCGGTTCGGGCGGTCGTTTCCCGCCGCGAACGTCGATGGAACGTTCGGCACTCAACCGAAAGTCGGCCGAGCGAGGGTCCACGAGCGCGCTGGCCGTCCCGTCCTCGATGCGAAACGCCGTGAAGTTGTAGCCGCTGTCGATGGTCGTCCAACTACGCCCGTTCTTGGAGTTTCGTTCTTCCTTGACTTCGTACTCGTATGCCAGACACTCCGTCCCGGTAAACGGGGACGTGAGGGTTCCGCCCTGGGCTTGCGCGGTACCTTCCACCTCGACAGGCCCGCCGTCACCGAGCGACATCACGTCGCTCGGGTCGTTGGTCAGGATTCGATACGAGAGGAGGAGTTCGCGGCCACCGTACCACAACAGGGCACAGCCGAGAATCGCGGCGACGGCGGCGATCAACAGGGCGAGCGGTTGATCAGGGAGGGCCATGCCGAACCGTGTTGTCTACGAGACGATAAGTGTTCCCCGCTTCCTTTTTGCCCGCCGTCCCGAACGGGTTCATATGAGCGACCACCAACCGGACAGAAAGCAGTCCGGGTTCAAGGAAACGACACGCGTGGCGGCGGCGCGTGAGCAACTACAAGAGGTCGTCGCCGGACACGACCGCACCGAATCCGTCCCGCTGCTCGACGCGGATGATCGGGTGCTCGCCGAGGAAATCGTCGCCCCGCGAAACGTCCCCCACTACTCGCAGGCCGCGATGGATGGCTACGCCGTCAGGGCACGGGACACCTTCGGTGCCAGCGGCCGGTCGCCCGAAGCCCTCCGAAGAGCGGAGGAAATGGGCCCCGGCGCGGCAGTTCGGGTCCACACCGGGAGCGAAGTACCGGCGGGGGCGGACGCGATAGTGATGATAGAGCAAACGGACGAGTTCGGAACCGACATCGAAGTGTTCGATGCCGTCGCGGAGGGCGAAAACGTCGCACCCGTCGGCGAGGATGTCGAGAGGGGACAGTCGCTCTACGAGCAGGGCCATCGTCTGCGGCCGTCCGACCTCGGCATGCTGAAATCCGTCGGCGTGCGCGAAGTGACCGTCTACGAACCGCCGCGGATCGCCGTGATTCCGACCGGTGAGGAACTCGTGCAAACCGACCCTGATCCGGGCGAAGTGGTCGAAACCAACGGCCTCACGGTTTCCCGGTTCGTGGAGCGATGGGGTGGCGACGCGACGTATCACGACGTGGTGACCGACGACGAGACGGCGCTCCGCGAAGCGATCGAGTCGAACCTCGACCACGACATCGTCGTCACGACGGGTGGCTCGTCCGTGGGGAAGCGGGATCTGCTTCCGGAAGTCGTCGACTCCATCGGCGAAGTGATCGTCCACGGCGTCGCGCTGAAACCGGGCCACCCGGTCGCCCTCGGTATCATCGAACACGACACGATGGCCAGTGAAAATTCTGAGAATTCGGAGGATTCCGACCCGGATGGCGAGGAAACCCCGATCGTGATGTTGCCGGGTTATCCGGTCGCCTGCATCATCAACGCCGTCCAATTCGTCCGGCCCGCGCTGAAGTGGACGGGCAACCTGCCGCTCGATGATTTCCCGACGACGGATGCACTGCTCGAACGCAAGATTCGAAGCGAACCCGGTATCAGATCGTTCGTTCGGGTGACGGTGAATGAGGACGGGGAAGAGCGGTCGGCCACCCCCACGCGAACGAGCGGTTCGGGCATCCTCTCCAGCGTCGCGCTGGCGGATGGATGGGTCGAAGTCCCCGAGGAGCGCGAGGGGATTCCCGCGGGAGAGACCGTCGCGGTCGGAAACTGGGAGTGGTCGGCATGACCGATCGAAAGGAGTTCCGCGACCTCGCGGAACCCGAGGAGGCACACGAAGCGATCGCCTCGTTGGACCTCTCGGCGGACCCCGAGTACGTCTCGCTCACCGAAGCGCGCGGTAGAGTACTGGCCGAGCGACTCGACGCCGACCGCGACGTGCCGGGGTTCGACCGGGCGAGCATGGACGGCTTCGCGGTCCAGGCGAGGGATACCTTCGGCGCGAACGAGGCCGACCCTGCCGTCCTCGACCTCGTGGGAGAGGTGCACGCGGGGACGGAACCCGACGTGGAGGTCGGCGAGGGCGAAGCCGTCGAGATTTCCACCGGGGCGGTGATGCCGCCCGGCGCGGACGCCGTGGTGATGGTCGAACGAACCGACTATGTCGAGCGCGAGGGAACGGACGGCGTGGAAGTCCGTACCGCTCTCACGCCCGGAGAACACACCATGCTCGCCGGGGCGGACATCGCGGCGGGTCAACGTGCGCTCGGACCGGGAACGCGACTCACCGCCCGCGAAATCGGGCTGCTGTCGGCGCTCGGCGTGGACGAAGTACCCGTCCGCGGAACGCCGACCGTCGGCATCATCTCCACCGGCGACGAACTCGTCCGTCCCGGCAACCCGCTGTCGGACGAGTCGGGACAGATCTACGACGTGAACAGTTACACGACGGCGGCCGCCGTGGCGGAAGCGGGCGGAGACCCTGTCCTCTATCCGCACGCTGGCGACGACTACGAGGAGATGGAGCGCCTGCTGTTGGAGGCATCCGAGGAGTGCGACCTGGTCCTGTCGTCCGGATCGACCAGCGCGAGCGCGGTGGACGTGATCTACCGCGTCATCGAATCGCGCGGCGAACTCCTGCTCCACGGCGTCGCCGTCAAACCCGGCAAGCCGATGCTCGTCGGGCGGTTCCCCGATTCGGCGTACGTCGGCCTGCCGGGGTATCCCGTCTCCGCGTTGACCATCTTCCAGACCTTCGTCGCGCCCGCCATCCGCGATGCCGCCGGACTCCCGGAACCAGCCACAGCGACCGTCGAAGCCCGGATGGCCGCCGAGGAACGCTACGACGAGGGTCGGATGCGACTCATGCCGACCGGCTTGGTCGAGGACGAACACGGCCGCACGCTCGCCTATCCGGTCGACAAGGGAAGCGGAGCGACGACCAGCCTCGTGGAAGCCGACGGCGTCGTGACGGTCCCACCGAATACGGCGTATCTCGGGGAGGGCGAGGAAGTCTCCGTGCGACTGTTCTCGCCCGACGTTCGGACCCCCTCGGTCCTCGGCGTCGGCGAGGACGACCCCGCGCTCTCCCGACTGCTCGATTCCCTCGACTCGCCGCGCTATCTCCCGTTCGGTAGCCGGGAAGGTCTGCGCCGCCTCCGGAACGGTGTGCCGGATTTCGCGGTCGTGTCCGGAGACGCCGAACGTGGTTCCGCTGGGACGGCGAACGACTCCGCCTCGGACGCGAGCGGTGGCACCGAACTGGCGTCCTATCACCGCGAGTGGGGGCTGGTCGTCCCGTCCGGAAATCCCGAGGACATCGACGGGTTGGCCGACCTCGTGGACCGAGACCTGCGGTTCATCAATCGTGGGACCGACTCTGGTCTCCGGACGACGCTCGGCAACGCAGTCGCCGACCTCGCCGACGACCGCGATACGACCCGTCACGAACTGGTCGAATCCATCGATGGGTTCGAACTCACCGTGAAGGCCCACGAAAGCCCGGCGAGAAAAGTCGCTGCAGGCGCGGCGGATGTGGGACTCGGCCTGCGCTCGACGGCGGAAAAACTCGGGTTGGGATTCGTCCCGCTCGGCGAGGAACGGGTTCGAATTCTCGTCAATCCCAACCGCGAGGAGAAGGAGGGCGTAGCGGAACTGGCATCGACGGTCGATTCGACGTTAGTCGGTGTTCTCGAACGTCTGCCGGGAGTTCATCCATAGCTCGTCGAAGCTGTTGATTCGGTAATCACCGAGCACGCACTGTTTTCTCCGGGACGGGTCGTGGCGTTCGACGTGGACGGCGTCCAACCCCGCGTTCCACGCCGCACCGATGTCGCTCGATCCGTCGCCAGCGAGGACGCCGCGCTCGTTCGTGCCGACGCCGAGTTGTGTCATGGCGTGTTCGACCGGTTCGGGATTCGGTTTCCAGCCCAACTGTTCGTCACAGCAGACGACGGTGTCGAACCAGTCGCGGATGTCGAGTCCGTCGAGCACCGGGTCGGTCAAAAAGCGCTGACAGTGGGTTACCAATCCGACCGGACAGTCGAGGTCGGCGACGAATTCGGCGTCGTCGTAAAGGAAAGTGTTCTCCGCACGGACCTGCGGGTCCTCGATGGAGTGGAACACCTCCCAGAACTCGACGGGGTCGATACCCCACGCGCTGAGTTGCGCGTCGCGTGACCCGCCGAGACCGTGCCAAATGATTTCGGATTCGTAGTCGGTAAATTCGCGTCCGAGACGGTCGCTCACGCGGTCGAACACCGAGCGAACGTATGCCGGGTCGATGTCGATGAGCGTCCCGTCCAGATCGAGCAGCCAAAAATCGTACTCACGGGCGACCATTGGGGTTCATCTAGTAGTGCTTCTTCGCGTATAACTCTTCGTCCACGGACACGGGTTCGAAGCGTGAAAATAATCGGGGGAGGTTAGTCGGCCGACGATTCGATTCCCGGTTCGGATTCCGACTCCGTCTTCGGCGGTTCCGGTTGGTCGTAGAGGTGGCAGGCCGCCGGATGTTCGCGGTTCTGGAGCACCGGATTCTGACGCTCGCAGACGCTCGCAAAGCGGTCACGCATGACGGCGACGGCACCCTCGCGGTCGCCGGAGACGAACCGCTCGAACGATTCGGCGACCGTTTCGCGGTTGTCGCCGTCGAGTTCGTGGTCGAACAGTTCGTCCCACAACTCGGTGATCAGCGCCTCGTCGCCGATTTCCTCGGGGTTCTCCTCCGTCCCGGCGGCCAACTCCCGAACGCCGTGACGCGTCAGGTCGCCCGATTCGAGGCGTTCGCGGTAGTCCATCACCTCGCGGTACGCCGACTGGGAGATCCGGACGTCCTCGGGCGGAATGACGTTCGGACACCGCGTCCGGAAGTGACATCCCGACGGCGGGTTTCGCGGCGACGGCACGTCGCCCGACAGCGTGTTGATGTCGCGTTCCTGTTCGCTGGTGTCGGCGCGCGGCACGCTCTCCAGTAGCGCCTTCGTGTAGGGGTGCTGTGGATCGTTGAAGATCTCGTCCACCGGCCCGAGTTCCACGATTTCGCCGAGGTACATCACCGCCACGCGATCCGAGATGTGCCGAACGACGGAGAGGTCGTGGGCGATGAACAGATACGTCAGGCCGAGTTCGTTCTGCAGGTCCTGCAGGAGGTTGAGCACCTGCGCCTGCACGGAGACGTCCAGCGCCGAGACGGGTTCGTCCAACACGATGAACTCCGGTTCCAGCGCGAGCGACCGGGCGATGCCGATACGCTGGCGCTGGCCGCCCGAGAACTCGTGTGGATAGCGATCGATCTGTCCCGAGGAGAGACCGACGCGCTCCATGAGTTCCTGGGCGCGCTCGCGTCGTTCCGCCCGCGAATCGACGCCGTGGACGTCCAGCGGTTCGCGGATGATTTCGCCCGCCGTCATCCGTGGGTCCAGACTGGAGAACGGGTCCTGAAAGACGACCTGCGCCCGCTTTCTAAACTCGGTCAGGTCGTCCATGTCGTAGACGTCCCGGCCGTCGAAGACGACGCGACCGTCGGTCGCGTCGCGGAGACCCAGCAGGGTCTCGCCGGTCGTGGATTTGCCACAGCCGGATTCGCCGACCAGTCCGAGCGTCTCGCCCTCCTCGATGGCAAAGGAGATGCCATCGACGGCTTTCACGCTCTTGGGTTCGCGGCCGAGCAGGCGGTCGGTCAGCGTGTCCTGTTCGAAGTAGTACTTCTGCAGTTCCTCGACGCGGACGAGGTGGTCAGTCATCGTTTGCCTCCATGGGTTCGGTTCGTTCGTCGCCCTCGAAGTAGTTCGACGGAAGTGCTCTCGCCTCGTCGTACTCCATCTCGGTGAGCACACAGCGCGCTTCGTGTTCGGGACTGCCACCCGCGTCGTGCATCGACGGATGTGACAGACACTCCTCCATCGCCTTCGGACAGCGGTCGGCGAAGTAACAGCGGTCGTCCATCTCCGAATCGATCAGGTCGGGGACGTTCCCCTCGATGGGTTGCAGCCGCGGTGCAGGGTCCTCCAAGTCGGGAAGCGACCCGAGCAGTCCCTGCGTGTATGGGTGGACCGAGTCGTCGAACACGTCTTCGAGCGTCCCGTGTTCGACCAGTTCTCCGGCGTACATCACGCCGACGCGGTCGCACATCCGGGCGACGACGCCGAGGTTGTGCGTGATGAGCATGATGCTCATGCCCGTGTCGGCCTGCAACTCCCGAAGCAGGTCGAGGATCTGGGCCTGAATGGTCACGTCCAGTGCCGTCGTCGGTTCGTCGGCGATGAGCAGGTCGGGTTCACCGGCGAGCGCTTGGGCGATCATCGCCCGCTGGAGCATCCCGCCCGAGAACTGGTGGGGATACTCGTCGGCACGGTCCGCCGGGTCGGGAATCCCGACCTGTTCGAGCAGTTCGATGGCCTTCGCCCGACTCGGTTCGCTGACGTAGTCCCGGGACGGGAAGATGGTTCCCGCGATGAGGCTTCCGAGACCGTAGCCCTGCGTCCGCGAGCGCGTCGAACGCGGATTCGACTTCGCCCGTCGTTGGACTTCGACCGCCTCGGCGATCTGCTCGCCGACCGTGATCGACGGGTTGAGGCTGCTCATCGGATCCTGGAAGATCATGCTGAACGACGGGCCGCGCAGGGCGCGGCGTTCCCGCGTCGTCAACTGCCGGATGTCCACGAACTCGCCATCGACCGCCTCGGGACGATTGTCTCCGACTTCCTCGGCGAGCGTGGCGTTCCGATACCACACCTCGCCCGACGTGATCCTGCCGGGCGACTCCACGAGGTCGATGATGGAGAGCGCGGCGACGCTCTTTCCGGACCCCGATTCGCCGACGACGCCGAACACTTCCTCCTCCCGCACGTCGAAGCTGATGGACTCACAGGCGTTGACCTGCCCGTTTTCCGTGAAGAATCGGGTCGAGAGGTCACGCACGCGAAGCAGGTCGCTCATACGCCACCCCCTTCGCCGTCGATGCCGGGGTCGAGCGCGTCGCGCAACCAGTCACCGACGAGGTTGATGCCGATGACGGTGATGACGATGGCCAATCCCGGAACCGTCGAAATCCACCACGACGTGGCGAGGTAGTCCTTCCCCTGCGAGATGTCGAAGCCCCACGAGAGGTTCACTCCGGAGAAACCGAGGTAGGACAGCGAGCTTTCGAGCAGGATGATGGCCGCAATCTGGATGGTCGCCAGCACGATGATGGGCGTCACGCTGTTCGGCAGGATGTGTTTACGAAGGACGAACGAGTGCTTCGCACCCACCGAGCGGGCCGCCTTGACGTACTCCTCGCCGACGACCGTCAGCGCCTCGCCGCGTGAGACGCGGGCGAACCACACCCAGTTGACGAGCGCGACGACGACGACGACCGTCGCCGAGACCCCGATTTTGGCGGGCATCCCGGAAACGAGGCCGCTGGCCACGAAGGGGTCGGGTACCCTGATGACCTGTTGGTCGAACATGCCGACGAGCGCAATCGCCAATACGAGCGACGGGAACGCCAGCATGATGTCGGCGCTCCGCATCAGTGCGTCGTCTACGAGTTCACCGTAGTATCCCGCGACCAGTCCGACGGTGACGCCGATGAGCATCGCCAACAAGGTCCCGAAGATACCGACGAGGAGCGACGTTCTCGCCCCGTAGATGACCCGTGAGAGGATGTCCCTTCCGAGTTGGTCGGTCCCGAGCGGATGGGATGGCTGTGCTTTCACGTAGGACGTGTTGTTGACGATCTTCACTTGTCCATCGACCATCTTCGAACTCGTCTGCGTCGTCTGCTTGCTGAAGCCGAGCGGCGGCAGTTTCGAGTCGTCCAAATTCTGATTGTACGGGTTGTGCGGGGCGATGAACGGCGCGAACACTGCGACGAGGATGACCGCGATGACGAGCACGAGGCCGATCTTCGCCAGCAGGCTGCTGCGGAACTCACGTTTGAGGTTCCGGAGCGTCCGGGGCGAGATCATTCGTAGACCACCTGCGGGTTGATGTACGCGTACAGGAAGTCCACGGCGATGTTCACGAGGACGAAGCCCGTCCCGATGATGATGAGCGTCCCCTGAATGAGCGGCCAGTCACGGGTGTTGATCGAGTGGATGATCAGCGTCCCGAGGCCGGGCCACGCGAACACCTGCTCGGTGATGACCGCGCCGCCGATGAGCGTCCCCAGTTGCAGACCGAGAACGGTGATGACGGGAATGAGCGTGTTCCGAAGCGCGTGCTTGTATCGCACGAGCGTCTCCGGAAGTCCCTTCGCCCGCGACGCCCGGATGTAGGTCTTCCCGAGTTCGTCGAGCATGCCGCTCCGGGTCAACCGCGTGATGAGCGCGGTGAAGTACGTTCCTAGCGTGATCGCCGGGAGGAAGATGTGTTTCCCCCACGAGACGAGTCCGCTAATGCTCCCCTGCGTGAGAAGCATCTCCACCGCCGGGAAGAACCCCATGCCGCGATGGCCGGTCGGGAACGACCCGCCGACCGCCAGCAGCAACACCAGCATGATGCCGAGCCAGAAGTTCGGCGTGCTGATGCCCGTCAGCGAGAACGTCGTCGCCAGGTAGTCGACCGGGTCGTGGCGTCGCGTCGCGCTGATGACGCCCAACGGGATCGAGAGCACGATGGCGACGATGCTCGACGCGACGGCGAGTTCGATGGTCGCCGGAAGCCGCGCGAAGATGCGCGAACTGGCTTGCGTCCCGGAGACGTACGAGTACCCCATATCCCCGTGCAAGAGGTTCCAGATGTACTCGCCGTACTGGACGTACAACGGTTTGTTCAGGCCGAGTTCCATTGCGATTCTGTGTTTCAACTGTGGCGAGGCGTTCAACGGAGCGATGACCGTGATCGGACTTCCAGGTGTGACGAACCTGAGGAGAAACACCACGGTAACGACCCCCCAGATGACGAAGATTCCCTGTAAGCCCCGTCGGAACAGGAACCGTCCCATCGACATCTATGAACACCCCATCGATAACTGATTCATCTACTTTGAAGAGATGGCGTAGGCGTCGATACGTTCGTCACGGCGAGCCTCCCAGTTGATACGCTGGCTGACGCCGTACACACTGTACTGCCGGTTGAGGAAGATCCACGGCGCTTGGTCGTGGAGCGTTTTGTTGATTTTGTACAGTTTCTGGTTCCGCTTGTCTCCGCCCGGCATGTTCTGTGCTTCCTTCATCATCTTGTCCACGTCCTTGTTGCTGTAGGACGTGAGCGCCCCGTTCGTCGTGAGGAGCGGGATGATGGTCTGGCTCGCGTCGAACGTCGCGTTCCCCCAACCGATGAGGTAGAACTTCGGACCGGTGTCGATCTTGCCGTCGGTCAACTCCCCGGCGAGCGAGTTGAAGTCACGCTGTTTCACCGAACAGTTGACGTTCTTGAGCTGGTCGATCTGTTTTGCCACCGCCTGTGCGATTTCCACGTCCTTCAGATACCGTCCGACGGGCGTGTGAAGCGTGATCTTCGCCCCGGCGTTGCCGCTCTCCTCGACGAGCTGTTCGGCCTTCTTCTTCTTCGCCGAGTACGGTTTGACGTTCGAATTGTAGCCGGTGAACCCTTCCAGCGTCGGTTGGCCGGTCGGGCTAGCGAAACTGGAGAGGATGTTCTCGATGATGCTGTCGAGGTCGATGGCGTAGTTCATCGCCTGTCGGAACTTCGGGCTGTCGAACGGTTTCGCGTCGTAGCGCATCGCGTTGTAGATGATGCGCGTGCTCGGAACGGCCGAGAGGGTGGTTTTCTTCGAATTCTTCACGTTCCCCGCATCCTGCGGCGGGACGTTGACGATGATGTCCGTCTCGCCGTTGAGCAGTTGGTTAACCCGGGTGCTCGATTCCTTCGCCGCGTTGAACGTGAGTTCCGACACCGACGCCGGGTCGCGCCAGTAGTCCTCGTTGCGCTTGAAGACGACTTTCACGTCCTCGGTGTACTTCTTGAGCTCGAACGGGCCGGTTCCGTTCATGTGCTTCGCGATGTAGTTCTTCTCGTGGCTCTGCACCCACTTCTTCTGCATGACGTCGCAGTAGGTTGCAAAGAGGCCGAACACGATGGGGTTCACGCCGTCCGACGTGACCTCGACTTTGCCGTCTTTGACCTCCGCGCCGGTCACGCCCGAGAGTTGGTCGCTCTGTGGGCTTTCGAGGTTCCCGACGCCCGATTTCACGATGCGGTTGACGCTGAACGCGACGTCCTCCGGCGTGAGTTTCTCGCCACTGTGGAATTTCACGTCGTCGTGGATGGTGAACGCAACCGTCTTGTCGCCGGTTCGCTCGTACTTCGTCGCCAACTTTTTCGTGATCTTTCCCTTCTTATCGCGCGAGAGGATGCCCTCGTAGGCTTGGAGAACGACGTTGTCCGTCGTCGTCTCCCGGTGGTTGTGCGGGTCGAGCGTGGACGGCATCTGTCCCTGCGTGATGGTCGCGGGGAGGTCGCCCGATGACGAGTTCCCGTTTCCACCGCTGTCGGTGCTCGATGTGGTACTGTCGGTACCTGAGCCACCATCGTTTTGGTCGTTGTTGTCGCCGCCACCGAGACAGCCAGCCAGGGCCGCCGACGCTGCCGCACCGCCTGCAAATTTCAAATACGTCCGCCGATTGAGTCTCTCGTCGGGCATACCCTGAAATGGCGGGTAACTACATATATATCTGTGGTATGGGACAACATCGCCCGCGTTTTATTGTCTCATGACATTTCCTACTGAACCCAACCGCACATTTATGTAATACTACATCGATACGACAAATATGGCCGTTCACGGCCGTCATCCCTCATTACGTGACCTGTTCGATGAGTCGCCCACCCCGCACATCGCCCACCCGCCTCACACGCACCATCGTGACTTCTACATCACGAGCGATGGGTCGTTCGACCAAGAGACGGGCAGCGGTGGTCTCGGCGTCATCATCGAGACACGCGACGGCAGGCGGGTCGCCCGACTCTCGGTCCCCGACGACGGCGTCCCCGACAACAACGTCGCCGAGTATCGCGCACTTCATCTCGGACTCGACGTGTTGGCCGTCCGCGCACCGAAGCACGCACGAGTCGGCGTGTTGGTAGACCACGATCAACTGGCCGCCAACGTCAACAACGCCGTTCTCGCCCACAACCGGACGGACTGGCGACCGCCGAAACCGTTCTCCGTCCCGCGTGCGGGCAAGTACCATTGGCGGGGTATCCGCGCCAGGATTGCCGGGTTCGGCGAACTTCGGGCCGCCCGGATCCGAAGCGAACAGAATCCCGCCCATCCACTGGCGAACGCACCCGACCAGTACGCCCACGTCAACCGCGAATCCGAGCGGTGTCTGCTTCCCGACGCACCGGGGTCGAGCGAAGCACAGATTCCGCCACCGTCGCGGGCCGACAGACACGCACAAAGCTGAATTCCGGCCCCGCTCGGTACGCGCCGGTAAGATTCGACCCAGAACCGGTTCCCGCCAGCGATCACCGGATGGCCGATGAGCCACGACGCTGGCCATCCCACGTTCGTCGCGTTCTACGTCGCTGCAGTCATCGTTCTCGGCCACTACTTCCTCGTGGTGAAACCGCCATACGAATACATCGCCGACGCGAGTGTTCTCGTGGCGATGGCCGGTGCTGTAGTCGAGGTAACGTTCAGATTCGCGTAATTTCGCGTTCGAGCGGAGGTTCGTCCCCGTGTTCGGGGATTGTCGTCCGTTGACGCATCACGAATCCGGGAGATATGGACAGCGAAACGACTACTATCCCGGTTTGAGTGGTTAATCCAAGGTGGCACGCGAATGGGTACACGGATAACGAATTGGGCCTCGCGGTACTGGAAGCGCAAAACGGATCAACCGGACTACAGGCAGGCGTACGTCAAACTCCCGCTCGACACCGAATTACCGCCGTTGGCAGTCGAGTTCGAACGCGTCTGCGAAGGCCGACTCGACCGCGTCCCGCGCCGGGATTCGTTGGTCATAGATACCGACTTCGTCTCCGAGGAGCGCTTCGACGCCGAGCGCTTCGACGAGTTGGTCGCCGAACTGAAGGCGCGCGCCCCCCGGCGCTACATCCTTCACGATTCGACCAAGTGGCGACGGCACGACGGTGGCATGGCCAAGATGCACACCGTGGTACCGGTGAAACGGCTGTACTCCGTGGAGGAAGGTGACGAGACGGCGGCCCACGAATCCGTCCGAAAACGCCCGCGATAGCGACGGCGACGTGAGTGAGTCGAAGGGTGGTGAGAGGAGGATACTGAAAGCTCTCTCACCCCAGCAGAGCGAACCGCTACCCCGGTTACCCTGTCCCTCGTGAAGCCGCTACCGAATCGCACTGCTCGAACCGCCCTAGCCCATAACGTTAACCCGGAATCCGACCGAACGCCCGGGTATGATAACCGCAGCGCGGATGGCCGCCGTGGACGAGAACGCGGAGTACCTCGGCGTGCCCCGCAAGCAGTTGATGGAATCGAGTGGAAACGCCATCGCCCGCCGCGTCCGGGAGATGGCCTCGCCGGGAGCGAACGTCGCCATCGTGGCGGGGCGGGGGAACAACGGCGGGGACGCCTTCGTCGCCGCGCGGTTTCTCGACGAGTACGACGTGTCCGTCCTGCTGCTCGGCCGCGCCGAAACCATCGGTACCGACATCGCGCGTGAGAACTGGGATGCCCTTCAGCAGGCCGACTACGACACGACCGAGGTGACGGATTCCCGGGCGTTCGAACTCCCCGACTGCAACCTCGTGATCGATGCAATGCTCGGAACCGGCGTGACCGGGGCGCTCCGCGAACCCGCCGCGACGGCGGCCCGGGCCATCAACGACGCCGACGCATCCGTCCTCGCGGTGGACGTCCCCTCGGGTCTGAACGCCGATTCGGGCGAGTCCGAAGGTACTGCGGTCGAGGCCGACGCGGTCGTCACGTTCCACGACATGAAACCCGGACTCGCGGACGTCGCATCCGACGTGACCGTCTCGGACATCGGCATCCCCGCGGCCGCCGAACGAATCGTCGGACCGGGCGACCTCCGGAGCGTGCAGGGGAACGTCGGCGGACGCGTGTTCGTCATCGGCGGCGGGCCGTTCACGGGCGCACCCGCGCTGGCTGGCCAATCCGCGCTACGGGCGGGAGCGGACCTCTCGTTCGTCGCCGCGCCGGATTCCGTGGCGAGCGTGATTCAGGGCTACGCCGAGGACCTCATCGTCCAACCCTACGATGGCGACATCCTCACGCCCGAGCAGGTGGACGACTTGGTCGACACCGCCGAATCGTACGACGACACCGTGGTTATCGGGCCGGGACTCGGGAACGCCGACGAAACCCTCGACGCGGCGACGGACTTCCTCGAATCCTACACCGGACGAGCGGTCGTTGACGCCGACGCGCTCCCGGCGATTCCGGACCTCGACACGAAAGCCACCCTCGTCTGCACGCCGAATCGCAAGGAACTGGCAGAGATGGGCGGGCCGGATACGGACGACCTGACCGAAGTCACCGACGAAATCGAGGACCTCGCGGCCGACATCGGCCACGTCGTGCTGGCGAAGGGGAAGACCGACGTGGTCTCGGACGGCGAGCGAACGCGAGTCGTCCGGACGGGCAACACGGGCATGACGGTCGGCGGCACGGGCGACCTGCTCGCCGGAATCGTCGCTGGACTGTTCGGGACGACGGAAGCGTTCGACGCCGCCTGCGTCGGGTCGTTCGTCAACGGACGTGCAGGCGATCTGTGCTACGACGATGGCCGCTACGAGGGGTTGCTCGCCTCCGACATGCTCGAAACGATTCCGGCGGCGATGTGGGGTGCGGACGATGTCTGAAAACGGAACCGACGACGGCGAACTGACCCACACGGACGAATCGGGCGAGGTGCAGATGGTGAACGTCGGCGACAAACCCGACACCGCTCGTCGGGCGACCGCCGAGGGCGAGATCCACCTTCAGCCCTCGACGGTCGACGCGATTCGGGAGAACGACCTGAAGAAGGGCGACGTGTTGGCGACCGCTCGAATCGGTGCGGTACAGGCCGTCAAACACACGTGGGAGACGATTCCGATGTGTCACCAGATCCCGATCACGAACGTGGACACCGAGTTCGACGTGCGGGACGACCGAGTCGTCCTCTCGGTCGCCGTCGAGACGACCGGGAAGACGGGGTGTGAGTTGGAAGCGCTGGAGGGGGTCACGACTGGATTGAACGTCGTCTGGGACATGGTGAAGGCCGTCGAGAAGGACGCTGACGGGGGGTATCCGGACACCGCCATCCGGAACGTTCGCGTAGTCGAGAAGGAAAAACGGGAACTGGAACGGTAGCGGGCCCGGATTCACACCATCGCCGAGTCCGGGTCGTCGGCGGGGGCGAGATACTCCGTCCCCCAGTCGCGCATGGAGAGAATGACGGGTTCGAGCGATTCGCCGATGGACGTCAGCGAGTACTCCACCCGCACCGGTTTGTCGCTCACGATTTCGCGGTTGACGAGGCGTTTTTCGCCCAAATCCTCCAAGCTATCCGAAAGCACTTTGCTCGAAATGCCATCGACTTCCTCCTTGAGGGCGTTGAACCCGAGAGGACCGCTCACGAGCAGTCGATGGACGATGACGGGATGCCACTTCTTGCCGACGAGCGTCGCCGTCGCGGTGATCGGACACCAATCCTCGCCCGCACACCACATGGTCAGCCGTTCCGGTTCGTCGCTCATACGCGGAATAGGTCGTCAGCTGATAAAAAGTTACGTCACGAAATCGACTTACCGATAGTAACCGTTTTTCGGCTTTTTACCGGGTTAAATACCGTTAGGTAAGCATCCCGACTAGATTTTGCCACGTAACGGTACTTCAGATAGAATGTCTCCGATAGCGAACAGTTATGATGCTTCGTCGCCTATCGAATACTGAGAAACCATGGTAGTAGGTAACACTTATCACTGAGGGGTTGCTACCGAACAATGGAGACAAACAAACTACCGAATCGCATGACCACGAGCACGCACGAAGCAGACGACTCCCAACCGAACCGGGACAAAGACCGATACGCCGAACTCGAAGTGCAGGACGACGCAGTCCTCATTTACGATCAAAAGAACCACTGCGCTTGGATTCGCTCGAACGGGGCCGTATCGTTATATTCGATGCTTTAAGCCGACGGCACCGCCGTCAGATCACTCGCTTTCGACCGGGATTGTTGAACGATAGAGGGCCGTGCCTCGAACTCGACCACGACTTCGTCGTCGGTGTAGGTCACGTCCTCCACGCGTCCGTGATCGTGAACCCACGACACGACGCTCATCGTTTCATCGGTCATCGGCATAACGAGGCGTTCGAACTCCCAATCGGGTAGTTCGATATCGATACGCCGTTTGAGTTCCGCCACGTTCAGATCATCCTTACCGCTGATAGCGACCGGATTCGGCGCGAGTGCCGACAGCGCCTTTCGCTTTTCTTCGAGTTCCTCGTCGCTCACGGCATCGATCTTGTTCAACACCGTCACGATGGGCGCTTGATTGCGCTCGTACAGCGTGTCGTGGCAGGTGACGAGTTTCTCCCGGATGTCGTCTACGGGTTCGCTCACGTCCACCACGAGCAACACGAGGTCGGCGTAGTACACCGCATCCAAGGTCGATTTGAACGATTCAACCAGCCAGTGCGGAAGGTCGCTGATGAACCCGACTGTGTCCGTCAGCAACACGTCCCGCCGGTCGATGTCCGCCTTTCTGGTCGTGGTTCCGAGCGTCGTGAATAGGCGGTCCTCGGCTTCCGCCGTCGGATCCAAGTCCGGATGCAGATCGTCGTTCTCACCGATTTCGAGATCCTCGGCGAGGCGCTGGAGGAGCGTGGATTTGCCCGCGTTCGTGTACCCCGCGAGCGCCACGAGGTCGAATCCCGATTCGCGGCGCTTCTGTCTGCGGTCCGCCTCCTTGTCCGCGATGGCGTCCAATTCGTCCTTGATGCGGCTTATCTGGTCCTTGATGGCCTGTTCGTGGCTCTCGTCGTACTCACCGAGCCCCATGAACCCCGGCCGCTCGTCACGTTTCGCGAGGCTCGTCTTCGCCTCGACGCGCGGCAGTTCGAAGCGCAGTTCCGCCAACTCGACCTGCAACTGCGCTTTCCGCGTCTGGGCGCGCTGGCCGAAGATTTCGAGGATCAATCGGAAGCGGTCGATGACCTCGGTTCCGTCGGGCAGTCGCTGGCCCAGGTTGTACGTCTGATACGGCCCGAGTTGATTGTCGAAGATGACGATTCCGGCATCGCGTTCGGTGACGGCCGCGGAGAGTTCCGCGACCTTCCCCTCGCCGAACTGGTATGCGGCGTCCTCTTCTCTCGATTGGGTGACTTCCGCGGCGACGTCGTAGCCCGCGGCGCGGGCCAACTCCGACAGTTCTTCGATGGAAGCGGTTCCGTCATCTACCCGTTTTGCAAGTATCGCTTTCATAGGAGTAGTTTGCGGGCGGCGTACGCGGCGTGGTGTGCGGCCTGCACTGTTTCACGTTCAGCTATGCTCTCGACGTACTTAAAATCAGGTTCGAGGTACTGTTCGACCATCCAAATCGGCTCCTCGTAGAATTCTCCCCGTTCGGCGACGATTGGCTCCGCCGTCGGGTCCGGGAGGTCGAAAACGGCGTCAGCGACGACTCTCGTCGTTTCCGAAAGCGTCGGTTCCGCGTGACTGACCGCAAAGCCCATCCCCCGTACACTGTGAAGTCGTGTCGTGCCGACCGTCGCGTGGATGGCGGCGGCGACCATCAGGTATTCGCCCTCCTCCTCGTGGCGACCGCTGATGTCGATGCCGACCACGTCAGCCGTGCCGGTCCTTCACCTTGATTGCCGCGTGTCCGTACACAGTCGCCCGTAGGCCGCCGAGGTTCTTGAATCTCCCGCCGGAACCGTGGAAGCGATGGGAACTCATCCCGGCGAAAGCGTGGCGGTGACGGCAGTTATTTCCCCCCACGACTGCCAGTTCGAGACATGCGAGATGCGTACTTGGTCGGCGCGGCCCAGACGGATTTCGGGTCGTTCCCCGACGAAAGCTACCGGTCGCTGTTCCGCACCGCCTTCGAAGCGGCCTGCGACAGCGTCCCGGCGGGTATCGACCCGAACGACGTGGACGAGGCAGTCGTCGGCATGCTCGGCGTCGGCGGCCGTCAACTGGGTCTCTCCGGCCCGGCGGTGACCGAACACGTCGGCCTCGACGGAATCCCGTGCACCCGCGTCGAGAACGCCTGTGCGGCGAGCGGCTACGCGGTCCGGCAGGCCGTGCAGGCCGTCAAAAGCGGCATGGCGGACGTCGTCCTCGCGGGCGGCGTCGAAGTCATGACCGACACGTCGAGCGACGCGACGAAGTACTGGCTCGGCGTCTCCGGCGAAACCGAGTGGGAACGACTCTCGGGAACCACGTTCGCGGGCGTCTACGCGCAGATGGCCGACGCACACATGGAGAAGTACGGCACGACCGCGGAGCATCTCTCCCACGTCGCGGTGAAGAACCACGCCAACGGCGCGAAGAACCCGCACGCTCAGCTCGGCTTCGAGTGTTCCCTGGAGGACGCGATGAACGCGCAAGTCGTCGCCGACCCCCTCACGCTGTATCACTGCTGTCCGACGAGCGACGGGGCGGCCTGCGCCATCGTCGTGAGCGAGGACGTGGTGGACGAGTACACCGACGACCCCATCCGAATCGCGGGCGTCGGCGCGGCCAGCGACCGCGTCGGGTTGTTCCAGCGCGACACCTACACCTCGGTTCCGGCCTCCCGCGAGGCCGCCCAATCGGCCTACGAGATGGCGGACGTCACGCCCGAAGACATCGACTTCGCGGAGGTTCACGACTGTTTCGCCATCGCGGAACTGCTGGCCTACGAGGACCTCGGCTTCTGCGAACCGGGCGAGGCCGGTGAACTCGTCGCCTCCGGCGCGACGGAACTCGGCGGCGAACGCCCCGTCAACACCTCCGGCGGCCTGAAATCGAAGGGACACCCCATCGGCGCGACCGGGGCCGGACAGATGGTCGAGGCGTACAAACAGCTCTCGGGAAGTGCAGGCGAACGACAGGTCGAAGGCGCGAAGCGCGGCCTGACACACAACGTCGGCGGGAGCGGCGGGGCGGCCGTCGTCCACGTGCTCGAAAAGGAATCGGAGGTGGAAGCATGACCGGAGACGAACGCACACCGAAGGTCGCCGCGGTCGGTGCCTACGCGCCGCGGTTCCGAATTTCCGCCGACGAGTTCCGCGAGGCGTGGGGGCAGTTCCACGCCGCCGGAGTGAACGGGAAAGCGGTGCCGGATGCCGACGAGGACACGCTGACGATGGCCTACGAGGCCGCACGGCGAGCACTCGACGCCGCCGGAACTCCGGAAATTTCGTTCCTCGCCTTCGCCTCCACCACGCCGCCGATGGCCGAGGAGGACGTGACCGCCCGACTCGGCGGCATGCTCGGCGTCCCGGACGACGCGACGCGCCACGTCTTCACCGGAAGTACCCGCGCCGGGACGCGGGCGCTCGTGGCCGGACTCGCCGCAGGCCCGTGGGACGACGGCGTCGGCTTGGTCGTCGCCGCGGACGCTCCCCGCGGCGAACCGGATTCCGCGGAAGACCACGCGGCAGGCGCGGGCGCGGCGGCCTTCGTCCTCGCCGACGACGGTCCCGCCAGCGTCGTCGAACGGGCAGAATACACGACGGAATTCCCCGGAACGCGCTTCCGCGAGACCGGCGAGTCGAGCGTCGAAGGGTTGGGCGTCACCAGCTACGACCGACGAGCGTTCTCGGAGACGCTCGCGGGCGCAGTCGAACAGGTAGATACCGGTGCTGTTGACGCCGCGGCGGTACAGGCACCGGACGGGAAACTTCCCTACCGGGCGGCGGGCGCGCTCGGCGTCGGCATCGACGAGATACGGGCGGGCGCACTCGTCCACGAACTCGGCGACACGGGCGCGGCGAGCGTCCCGCTGAGCCTCGCCAAATCCCTCGCCGACGGCTACGAACGAATCCTCGCCGCCTCGTTCGGCAGCGGCGCGGGGGCGGACGCGTTCGTAGTCGAAGCAAGCGACGACGTTCCCGTCTCGCTGGCGCTCGACGGCGACGACCCCGTTTCCTACGCCGAATATCTCCGACTGCGCGGCGACCTGACCTCCGGCCCGCCGAGCGGTGGCGGAGCGTACGTCAGCGTACCGTCGTGGCGACGCACGCTCGACCAGCGACATCGATTGCTCGCCGGGAAATGCCCCGACTGCGGCGCGCTGAACTTCCCGCCGGAGGGCGCGTGTAACGGTTGTAACTCGCTGGGCGAGTACGACGACGTGCGACTGACCGGCGAGGGAACCGTCGAAGCCTTGACGACCATCTCGCAGGGCGGTGCGCCCCCCGAGTTCGCCGAACAGCAGGCCAAATCGGGCGACTTCGACGTGGCCGTCGTCGCCCTCTCCGGACCGAATGGCGGCGAGGCGAGCGTTCCCGCGCAGGTGACGGGTGCTGCGCCTGGAACCCTCGAAATCGGCGATTCGGTGGAGACGACGATGCGCCGTATCTATACGCAGGAAGGCGTCACGAGGTACGGGTTTAAAGTTCGCCCGACGGGCGAACTTTAAATTACGCCAGCGCTTTGCTCTGGTGATGATTTAAAATCCAGCCATCGGCTGGATTTTGAAGTATACTGGCGCTCCGCTCCGGTCGTCGTTCAATATTCAGCCAGTCGGCTGAATCTTGAGATCGGGTCGGGGTTCCGTACCGGTCGGAGGCTGAACCCCAACACGAGGGCAAGAAAACGGGGGAGCAAACGAATGACCGACCCTCGACAGTTTTCCCATCACGGGGCGGAGATACTAGATACTCGTCAGTCGATTTCGGACGGACGTGACGGACTCCCGTCTCGAACTGATTGCTTCGAAAGAAGTCTTGTCTCGTGTACCCCTACCCGAGACAATTAGTCGATTTTCCGGCGAGGATAAAAGCTTTCTGTAAACGGTTGCGGTGACAATACGTTCGACGTAGTTCTCGGAAATCATATAGACGGGGTCGGTGGATAAACGATATCGGTGACCTGCCGCCGTATCGTGACCGGAGATAAACGTTTTTCGTGCGTCCGAACGCGTTTTCGCACGATGAAGGTAGGCGTACTCGGAGCGGGGACAATGGGTCACGGAATCGCACAGGTGACGGCGATGGCGGGTCACGACGTGACGCTCCGCGACATCGAGGAGGAGTTCGTGGAGAACGGCATCGAGAGCATCGAGGCGAACCTCCAAGGAGGTGTCGAGCGCGACAAGGTCACGGAAGCCGAGAAGGAAGCCGCACTCGACCGGATTTCCGGAACGACGGACCTCGAAGCGGCCGTCACCGACGCGGATATGGTGGTCGAGGCAGTGCCGGAGAAGATGGAAATCAAGCGCGAGACGTTCGCGGACGTGGAGGAGTTCGCGTCCGACGACGCGATAATCGCGTCGAACACCTCGTCGCTCTCGCTGACCGAAATCGCCAGCGCACTGAACGATCCGAGTCGGGCCATCGGGCTACACTTTTTCAACCCGGTGCACATCATGAAACTGGTCGAAATCGTGATTCCCGAGCAGAGTAGTTTGAAGACGGTCGAATTCGCGTCCGAGTTCGTGGACGGCATCGACAAGGTGGGCGTCGAGGTCAACGACTCGCCGGGATTCGCGTCCTCGCGCCTCGGCGTCGCGCTCGGTGTCGAAGCGATCCGCATGTTACAGGAAGGCGTGGCGAGTCCCGAGGACATCGACACGGCGATGGAACTCGGCTACAACCACCCGATGGGACCGATCGAACTCGGCGACGTGGTCGGGTTGGACGTCCGACTCGGTATCCTCGAACACCTCCGCGAGGAACTCGGCGAGCGGTTCCGCCCGCCGCAGATTCTGCGCCAGAAGGTTCGCGCCGGGAAACTCGGCAAGAAGACCGGCGAGGGGTTCTACGTCTGGGAGGACGGCGAAATCGTGGGAGTGTCGGGACAAATGAATGGCGGTGACGACGAATGACCGACGACGACACCCCCGGCAGTCCCGAGCAGGTCGCAAGCGAGTGTGAGACCGTCGATTTCGACGTCGAGGAGTACGTCGGCACGGTCATACTGAACCGGCCCGATGCGCGCAACGCGCTGAACGCGCAGGTGCGCGCCGAACTGAAGGACGTTTTGGATGCCGTCGAAGCCTCATCTGATGTACGCGTCGTCGTGCTCACCGGCGCGTCGGAGGCGAAGGCGTTCGTCGCGGGGGCCGACGTGAAGGAACTGCGGGAACGGGACGCGCTCTCCCAGCGCGAAGCGAGCAAGCGGCCGCGCGTGTACGAGTACGTGGACGACCTGGAAAAGCCGGTCATCGCGGCCATCAACGGCCACGCACTCGGCGGGGGCTGTGAACTCGCACAGGCCTGCGACGTGCGTATCGTACACGAGCGGGCGAAACTCGGCCAACCCGAAATCAATCTCGGCATCATGCCCGGTGGCGGTGGCACCCAGCGACTGGCGCGACTGGTCGGCGAGGGGCAAGCCATGCGACTCGTCCTCTCCGGGGAGATCATCGACGCCGAGGAAGCCCGGGAGATCGGTCTCGTGGACGAAGTCCGTGAAGACGAGGAGTTCGAGGACCGCGTGTACGAACTCGCGGGTCGGATGGCCGATAAGAGCCCGACGGCGCTCGAACTGGCGAAGAAGGCGGTGAAAGCGAGCAGTCGGATGGACCTCGAATCAGGAATCGAGTACGAAGCGGAACTGTTCGCCCTGCTGTTCGCGTCGGGGGACAAAAACGAGGGTATCGACGCGTTCCTCGAAGACCGCGACCCGGAGTGGGAAGACCGGTAGCTACCTCCCGCCGACGAGGGTCGCCCGCTCGCGGTAGGATTCGAACACGTCTTTTCCCCACTCTACCGAAGCGGGGGTGTCGTTCGCGATGATACCACGGAGTTCTCCCCGCTCGTCGTAGACGACGACACTGACGCCGTCGTGTGCGCCTTCGACGACGATGAGTCCGTACGGGAACGTCGCATCCATCTCCCAGATCGATAGTTGGTCCGAGTCCAGCGCTTCGTTCAACTGCGCACCGTAATCCGTGACGAGGTACTCGACCACGGGGCGTTCGAGTACCAACTCTGCGGTCATATTCCCGTCGATGACACGGTCGTGAAACAGTTCGACGTACTGGGGAAGTGCCACCGGCGAGATACCGCGCACGACGTCCGCGCTGTCGACCATCTCCCTGAACGACCGTATCGGATAGTTGGGGGCGTGTCGCTCGGCGAAAACCGTCCGAGCGTCGTCGAGGAGTGCGGTGGATAGCTCTGCCTCCGATGGAAGGGTGGAGAGCAGTTGGCGGGTTCGACGGACGTCTTCGGCGGTGGCTCGAAAGGAATCGTACTCGCTTGCGAGTATCCGTCCGACGACCGTCAAGGCGAGTCCGTCGTCGGTTCGCTCGACGAGGTCGTATTCGTGGAGTTCCCGCACCGCTTTGTACACCGTCGAACGGGAGACGCCCAGTTCGTCTCCGAGATGGTGTTTCGGGATCGGTCCCGACGAGAGGGCGGCGAGAAATCCGGCACGCTTGACGACTGTCGAAATCAGCGCTTCCGGACCACTCTCGTCGGACATGTGTTACCGATCGTTTCCCACCCGACTGTTATAAATCTGGCTTAAAATACAGTAACAGTTATAAACCTCGTTCGGGATTCGAGACGCGTTTTAGGAGAGCATACGATTTTTCGATTTCGAATCCCGTTCGGTGAACTAAAGTAATAACCCCTCGTTTCGATGTTTTTTCCGCCCGGGCGTTCGGTTCGAGCGTCGGTTCCCGCTACGCGACGGCCCGATACCACCACGAACCCACTCGCAAGGAGATACGCATGGTCACAAGTCAGCATTCACTCGGACGTAGTAACGAAACTGCCAACCCATCGTCATCCGAACTGTTCGCCATCCTCGAACATCGCCTCCGTCGCATCGTTCTCGGATATCTCTCGGTGCACGAACCACCAGTCTCGTTGGCAGAACTCGTCACGGTCATCGCCGAGGACGAGTCGGTCCTCGCGACAGACCGTCGGCAACTTACCATCGAACTGCACCACAATCATCTCCCGCGACTCTCTGACTGTGGACTTATCAGCTACGATGCCGAGACGAACACGGTCGAACGCGCTTTCGACGACCCCGAGATAGAAACGTCTCTCGACCGCATCGCTGGGTCGTCCATCAGAATGTGAGGTGCGGCGGTAGAGGCCGCACCCGTCAGAGACACATTGCAGTACCGACTGCCTGCCGTGACAGTGAAGACACTATCCGCAGGCGTTAAGTTAGTGTGACTGAGTGGCCATATGTCTTTGGTTAGTGACTTCATGTCGTCGATTCATTCTGTACGTATCTGCACATATATTCGAGATTACCCTGAGTCGAACACAAGATTTAGGCGCGTTTACCGGGCAGTATTCACATGGCAAGTAGCGACTGGGGAGATTGGCTCCCGCGAGAAGTCGAGGAAACGACACCGGATGGAATCGCGCTCTGGTATCTCGGTTGCAACGGGTTCGTCCTGAAGGGGAGCGACGAAACGACGCTGTTCATCGACCCGTACGTCGGCACGGGTGATCCGCCACGAACCGTTCGGATGATTCCCGTCCCGTTCGACCCGGAAGACGTGACGGAAGCCGATGCGGTGCTGGCGACCCACGAACACACCGACCACGTCCACGGGCCGAGCCAAGCAGCCATCCTCGCCTCGACCGGCGCGGCGTTCTACGCACCCGACGACAGCCTCGCCGTCGCACGTGAGGACGAGCAGTGGACGGACAACTGGGACGTCTCGGACGACCAGTTCGAGGAAGTTGCGGAGGGAGAGACGTTCGAAGTCGGCGAATTCACGATTCACGTCGAACCGAGCCACGACGCCGACGCGACACATCCCGTCTCCTACGTCATCGAACACGGTGACGTCACCTTCTTCCACGGCGGCGATACCAAACCCGGCGAGGAACTCGAAACCATCGGCGAATCCTACGACATCGACCTCGGCGTGCTCGCCTTCGGCTCCGACGGCTGGATTCCCGACAAGGAAACCCGCGAACCGAAGTACACGAAGTGGTACAGCGACGAAAACGAAATCGCCGACGCGGCGAACGCCCTCCAACTCGATACGCTCCTCCCGACCCACTGGGACATGTGGAAAGGGCTGACGGCGGACCCGACGGCGCTGTACGACCACACGCGGAGCTACGAGTATCCGAACGCACTGGAGATCATCGAGATCGGCGACCGTGTCGAACTGAACTAGAAAAAACGGCGAACGGCAATTTTCGTGCGTTCAGTGCGAGTGGCCGGTCGCCTGCTCGAACGTGATGCCGATACGCTCCTCGAACAGCTCTCGTGCTTTCTCCTCGATGGCGACGACTTCCTCGTCGGGTTGGCCCTGCGTGTGGTGAACCGCCGCGTGGGCCTGCTGGACGAAGGAGACGACGGCCATGTCGCCGATGACGGTCTCCCGCGATTCGTCCTCCTCGCGGAGCAGGTCGATGAGTCCCGGCGGGAGTTCGACTTCGTCGGTGTTTCCGTCCGGTCCTTCGATGGTGTACGTTTCCGTCTCGACGGAATCTGTTTCTACCATACCACCCGTTTTGACGTGAAGCGTTAAGGGTCTGTGGATGGCGACTGCACGGCGACGACCGTTTCAATCATCTGGGTAGATAGGAACTGGTTATTCATAACTTCCTTGATCCTATTCCCCGAAAACCGTACCAAAGACCACTTAACGGAGGATTTTGTAGAGTAGGTCGATGTTTCAGACCGAGACGCATCCCTATGACTGGATAGTGACAGGAACGTGTGCCGTGCGGTCATCTCTTTCGTAATGGCCACAGTACTTCTCGTCGTGGTCGTCGCGTTGGTCGCATCGCTGTTCATGTCGTGGACGGTCGGCGCGAACAGCAACTCCGCACCCGTCGCACCTGCCGTCGGCGCGAACGCGCTGTCGATCCTGCGGGCCGCGCTGTTGGTGGGACTCGTCGCCGGACTCGGAGCGATCGTCCAAGGTGGAAGCATTTCCGAGACCATCGGAAAGGACCTCGTCACCGGTGTGACGATAACGCCGGTCGCGGCCGCGGCGGCCCTCCTGACGGCCGCGACGCTCATCACCATCGGCAACACGCGGGGATACCCGATTCCGTCGGCCTTCGCCGTCACGGGCGCGATGGTAGGTGCCGGTATCTCGCTCGGCGGCGGCTTTGCGACGCACGAGTACGTCAAAATCCTCGCGTTCTGGTTCACGATTCCGGTCACGAACGCCATCATCGCCTACGGCGTCGCCAGAGCGCTGCGAAGCGAATCGGTACCGGAATCGATCGGCGTTCCCGTGCTGGCCGGACTCGTCGGCTACGCAGTAGCCAACATCCAACTGACGGTCACTCCGAAATCGAACGGGACACCCGGTTCGATCGCTCGGACCCTCTCCACGGATTGGGACCTGCTTCCGGGTCACCTCGTCGGAAGCTACACCCTCGGAATGGTCCTCGTCAGCGTCGTCTTCGGCATCCTCGCCGTCCTCGTCACTCGGTTGGCGCTCGTGAACGACGAGCAGAAAGGAATCAATCGATTTCTCGTCGTCCTCGGTCTCATGGTCGTGTTCACGAGCGGCGGGACACAGGTCGGCCTCGCGACCGGTCCGCTGGAAGCCATCTTCGAAACCGACCTGCATATCTCCACAGTGTACCTGCTCGCGCTCGGTGGTCTCGGCATCCTCGTCGGCGCGTGGACGCGGGCACCACGACTCATTCAGGCGGTCGCACAGGAGTACGCCTCGCTCGGCCCGCGACGGTCGATCGCCGCGCTCATTCCGGCGTTCCTCATCGCCCAACTTGCGATCGTTCTCGGCATTCCGATCTCGTTCAACAAGGTGATGATATCGAGCATCGTCGGCGCTGGCTTGGCCGTTCGTTCCTCGAATTCGGGGGGCGGCGTTTCGGCGTCGAAAGCCGGGTACACCGTCGGCGCGTGGGTCGTGTCGATGGTCGGTGCCGGGTTCATCAGCTTCGCGCTGTATCGACTGCTGACGATGGTGCCGGGTTTCACGTAATCAGGAGAGCAACTGGTCGACGATGGCTTCCTCCGCGGCGGCGGTCTTCATCTCCTCCCACGTCGCAAACTCCGTCGTCTCCACGACGTAGCTATCGAGACGTTCGTCCGGGAGTTCGTCCATCCGACCCGGCCCTTCGAGGTTCCACGCGCTCTCGCGGTAGAAGGCGTGAAACGAGTCGAACTGGGTGTATCTTTGCATGAACTCCTCCGAGAAGAACTCGTCCGAGTTCACACGCGTTCCCGCCTGTAACTCGAAAACCCGTTCGAGCGCCTCTTCGAGTCGACCGTGAAGCGGTTCGAGTTCGGAGACGCGGAGGTCGAAGTCCATGCGGTCCACTACCGGAGTGAAGAAACTAAACCCTGTGGCTGCAACTTCGACCCGAAAATACGGTTCTCGGTCTTCGGATCAGTCGTCGGAGGCCGCCGCGCTCTCTTGGGTGGCACTCGCTCCGCCGAGTTCGGCCGTCTCCAGGTAGTCGTCCGCGTCAAGCGCGGCCTTACACCCCATGCCTGCCGCGGTCACCGCCTGTTGGTAGTGGAAGTCCACAACGTCGCCCGCACCGAAGATTCCGGGGACGGCCGTCTTCGTCTGGTTGCCGCCCTCTCCGCCTTCCGTTCGGATGTAGCCCTCCTCGTCCAGTTCGACGCCCGTGTCTTCGAGGTATCCCGTGTTCGGCGTGTGACCGATGGCGAGGAACACCGCGCCCACGTCGAAGTCGAACTCCTCGGTCTCGGGGTCGTCGAGCTTTTGCGATGGTTTCCCTTCGGGGTTCGACACCAAAGTGACGTGGTCCACGCCCTCCTCGGGCGAGCCGTGAATCTCGGTGACTTCGGTGTTCTTCATCACTTCGATCTCGCCAGCATCGACCTTCTCCTGCAGGCGGTCCTGCCAGTAGTTCTCCGCGCGGAACTCCTCGCGGCGGTGGACGAGGTACACCTTCTTCGCGAACTTGGTCAGGAACGTCGCTTCCTCGAAGGCGGCGTCGCCGCCGCCGATGACCACCATCTCCTCGTCGCGGAAGAACGCGCCGTCGCAGGTCGCACAGGTCGAGACGCCGTACCCCATCAGTTCGTCCTCGCCCGGAATCGACAGCGTTCGGGCGCTCGCACCGCTGGCCGCGATGAGCGCGTCCGTCGTGTACACGTCGCCGTTCGTCAACTCGACGCGGAACGGACGCGAGGACTCGTCCACGTCCGCGATGATGCCGGTTTTTACCTCGGCACCGAACCGCTCGGCCTGCTGTTGCATGTTGTTGATCAGTTCCGGCCCGCTGATTCCATCGGGGAATCCGGGGTAGTTCTCCACGGCCGTCGTGAGCGTCAACTGTCCGCCGGGTTCGTCACCCTGCAAGACGAGGGGGTCGTTGTTCGACCGCGCGGAGTAGATGGCCGCGGTCAGTCCCGCGATTCCGCTTCCGGAGACGATGAGTTTGCGGTGTTCGACGTCCTCTTCTCCCCCGTCAGCGATGGCGAGTCCGAGTTTCTCGTCCAGTTTCCCCTCCTGTTCGAGCGCGCAGGTCTCGTCCCACCCTCCGATGAGTTCGTCGTCGACGAACACCTCCGGCGCAGTCTTGCGCCCGTCCGCCCGTTCGACCATCTCCTCGAACAGTTCATCGTCGCCAGTGACGTTGTACGTCTCGTACTCGACTCCCTTCTCGTCGAGGAGGTCCTTGGCCTTCTCGCAATACGAACAGTTCTCCTTGGTGTACATCTCCACCCGAGGCTCTTCGGTCATGGTGCAATATCACTCTTCGTAGTGTATTTACCTTGCGCTGTCTCCCCTGCTTTCCGGTTTCACGGACGGTGTCGCAGACCTTACCTTCGCGCCCCACCACGGTTCGGTCATGCCTGCAGATCTGGTCGAAAAGACGAACCGGTACGAACGCCTGTTGTCGGAAGCGCTCGACGCCGCCGAGGTTTCGGCACCGACTGACACGCCGATGGGTGAGGCGGCGCTCGACTGTCGGGAGATGGCGCAGTCGTATCTGGACGACGGGAGGCACTTCAAGGCGGACGACGACTTCGTCAACGCGTTGGCGTCGTTTTCCTACGGCCACGCGTGGTTGGACGCAGGCGCACGGATCGGAATCTTCGACGTTCCCCGCGAGGGGCACCTGTTCACGATGTGACGATCTCTGATTAGTAGGGCGATGCGCTTACGTGGAAGGGGTGTTTCGGTCCGGTGTAATGGAGGGCGTTCTCTGGTACGTGCTCACCGGAACTCGCGGCGGAGCCAATCGTGTACGATTGGTTCGGGCGCTAGACGAGCGACCACGGAACGCCAACCGATTGGCGGAGGACTTGGACCTCGATTACAAAACCGTTCGTCATCACCTCGACGTGTTGATGGACAACAGCATCGTCGAGAACAGCGGCGACGACTACGGTGCTGTGTACTTGTTGACCGACCAAGCCCGACAGCATTGGGAGACGATCGAGGACATCATGGAGAAGATGGACTGAGTATGGCCGAATCTGGGAAAGCATATATGCGAGAGCGATCACAAAGGAGGTACGACGGATGGGAATCTGGATAGACGTCGCGCGGGTTTCTACGGCCCTCAACGTGGTGTTGCTCCTCGGCTTGAGCTACGTCTGGTTGGACAACTACCGACAGTTCCATTCGAAACACACGCTCGGCCTGTCCGTGTTTGCCATCCTCCTCCTCTGTCAGAACGCGCTAGCGGTGTACATCTACTCGTGGGACAACGTGCTGTCCGTCTGGTTTGCGACGAAAGTACCGGCACCCGCGTGGCGCGCGATGCTGGCACTCCACGTCCTCGAATTCGTCGCACTCGTGTTTCTCACGTGGGTCACGTGGGACTGATGTTTTGACCCTTCCTTGTCGGAATAGATGACAATTTACCCCGGTTTAGCCACTCCATAGCAAGGGGCATGGCGTTCGTCGGTAACGTCCGTGACACACCGAACGCGCAGCATCGGGGATACGTGGAGGCAGGGACGATGAGCCAAAGCGGCAAACTGTGGTACGTCCTCTCCGGGAGTCGCGGCGGTGCTCGTCGGGCGGCCCTGCTGGAGCAACTCGCGGAGGAGCCACGGAACGCGAATCAGTTGGCAACCGACCTCGATATCGACTACAGTACCGTCCGTCACCACCTCGATATCCTCGTCAAACACGAACTCGCCGAGATCCGAACGGAGGAGTACGGTGCGACCTACGCACCGTCGGCGGAAGTCGAGCATAACTGGAAGGAAGTCGAGACCATAATTCGAACCGTCTCGTGACGAGTTTCAGCCCTCGGTTCACGCTACCGTCGGCGAGTAGTTCGATTTTACCCGTCGACGGAATGTATGTTCTACGGTATATTGTCACACGATACCAATAACCGCAATTTTTATGCCCGTCACGGCGGTTTGTCTACGTGCAATGGCGAAAGGTACGGTCACCTTCTTTAACGATACCGGCGGCTACGGGTTCATAGAGACGGACGACGCGGACGACGACGTGTTCTTCCACATGGAGGATGTCGGCGGCCCGGACTTAGAGGAGGGACAGGAAGTCGAATTCGACATCGAACAGGCAGATAAAGGCCCACGAGCGACGAATCTCGAACGGTTGTAATCGGATTTCGTCACGGGAGAGACGAGTAGCGACTGCTCTCTTTCGGGGGAGCGCCAAAAAGATTTTTCTCCTTTCCGACCGATATAGGTCGTATGGTGGAGACCTACGTTCGATTACTCTGTCCAGAATGCGGAAAGCACTGGGAATCGGGACCGGACGAGCTGCCGGAACCGAAACGACAGTTCAACTGCCCTAACTGTCATGCGACCCGAGCGACATCGGAGTTCACGCGAACCGAGCGTGACCTCGAAACGCTCAAACAACTGCAGTAAGCCGACGTTGTAATCGACGAACGAACCCACTTTTCATGGCGATCCCTTTTTCCGGATATAGTTCGCTACTGTCGGTATGCCCGCCTAATGCGGTCCAGACCAATGAGTCGTTTCATCGGATGGGTAATCCTACTACCACCCGTAATCGGACATGTCCGGACGAGCGCATCGCCGTGATACTGCATCAATTTTCGAAACTCTTCTGAAACCCCCCGAGAAGCTGACTATACGGCGTGCTAACGGGACTCAAGATAGTAATATAACCCTGCAACCGTTATCTTCGTGTGCTTATGAAGAAGCAGGAGCTCATCCACCTTCACGGCCTGCTTGCGGAAGTTGGCAATCACTTCGAGAAACGGGACGGAGAACAGATTTCGCTTGACGAGTACGACTCCCTTGGCGTACGACCAACGTCTATTCACAAATCGAAAACCGATCACAAAGCGGCAGTGTTTGCGCTGTCCGAGGCAATCACGTCGGGAATGAGTGAGACCGAACGCAAAGCGGTCGCACCACAAGCAGACTAAGACGCAGCGCGCCGATTCTCTCCAATAGTACCTTCCTCAGTAGCGACGCGTTTCACTACCGAATCCTCAACACGTATTTGTCAAATAGTACTGTTTACCGGGTTCTCATACATGATAATAGTCTGGTGGTTATAATACATCCCCTATCGTATGCATGCAATACTGGACTGACAAAAATCATATAAAAGAATATAAACAAACATGAAAGAGAACAATAACGACGGTTCGATCTCGGACAGAGGTCAGGTCGGCATCGGGACGCTCATCGTGTTCATCGCGATGGTATTGGTCGCCGCGATTGCGGCGGGCGTACTCATCAACACGGCGGGCTTCCTCCAGTCGAAATCCGAGCGAACTGGCACACAGAGTACTGCACAGGTAACGGACCGTGTACACATCGTCAGTGGGTACGGAAACGTCACTACCAACTCGACGACCGGTGTCCACGAAGTTGATTACGTCAACCTCACGGTGATGAAAGGCTCTGGTGCGGGCGATATCAACCTCTCGAAGGCGACTATCGAATGGCTCGGTCCCGACGGTGCTACTATTTTGGTGGAAGGAAACAAGGCGAACAAGAGCCGATTCGCCGTTCGATCGATTCGTGACACGCACAATACGCTCCCAGTTCTCGTGGACAAGCAGGACCGTTTCCGCATCGTCCTCAACACGAAGGAACTCACCGGCGGACTCAAGGAACGTCAATCGTTTACGGCCAAAATCGTCACGAGATCGGGTGCAGTGACCTACCACAAGAGCATGCCTGAAACGCTCTCGGACAATCACGCGATCGCACTATAATCTCCCCTTTCTATCGGTTTTTTTACAGTCGGCTAGCGACGTCTATCGTGCCACGCGGGGAATTCCTCGCGCACTCGTTCGACGTGTGTGGGGTCGATATCCCGAATCACTAGCTCCGGGTCATCACCCGTACTGGCAAGCAGTGTTCCCCACGGGTCATATACCGACGAACGGCCGATTAGCGTCGCATCCTCGTACGAACCTGACCCGTTGATCGCCGCGAGGAAGCACTGGTTTTCGATGGCGCGCGCCTGTGCTAACACGTTCCAATGTTCGACTCTGGGGTAGGGCCACGCGCTGGGCACGAGCAGCAGCGTCGCGCCTTCCTCCGCGAGATCACGATACAGTTCCGGAAATCGAAGGTCGTAACAGGTGGTCATCCCGACGGTCACACCCTCGAACTCGGTGATGCCGAGCGACTCGCCCGGGACGAGCAGTTCGGCTTCTGCCGACTCGTAGCCGAACAGGTGGTGTTTTCGATACACCGCTTTCCGACGGCCGTCACGGTCGAAGAAGACGGACGTGTTCGAAAGCCCCTCCTCGGCGGGAGTCTCGCCGTCCGTCAGCGAAAGGTCCTCCACGATGCTCCCCGCGAGTACCGCGATGTCGTGCTCGTCGGCGAGGTCGCTGATGCGTGTGAGCGTCGACCCGGTGAGCGATTCAGCGTTTCGCTGGTACGTCTCGAAGGCGAAATAGCCGACGTTGAAGATTTCGGGAAGCGCGACGAGGTCGGCACCGCGTGCGGCCGCTGATTCGATGGCGTCCGTTGCTCGGTCGACGTTCGCCGCCACGTCACCCCCTTCGACGGCGATCTGTGCGAGTGCGAGTTTCACGAGACGACACCGACCTCGTTCCGAAGTGTTCGTTCCAAGTTCGTCAACTCGTCGTCGAGGTGTTTCTTGAAATAGCGTTCGATGCCGGGAACCTTGCCCTCGACGACGAACCGATTGTGGAGTTGACTACCGTCCTCCGTTTCCTCGATTTCGTGTTCACCCGTCACGCGCATCGCCGACGACTTGCCGACGAACTTTACGTACCGTGGTTCCTCACGCGTCACGTCCTCGGTCTCGACAGGGACCGTTCGATTCACGAACGGGATCGGGAGTTCGATGTGCCACGTCGCTCGCTTGCCGTCGTCTTTCAGATCGTAGTCCGAAACCACACTGATGGCCTTCGCTCGGTACTCCGGCTCGGCGATGAACCCCCACACATCCTCGGGCGGAACCGGCAGGTCGAAGGTCCGCTCTACCCGGACAGTCATACGACTAGATTAGGCTGTAGCGGTAAAAAGCCAGCCACTTAACTCGGACTTACTTTCCACGTCGTCGAACGTGCACGTCCCCATTTCTCGATGTCCACGTCTTCGGATTTCTCTGCGAGGCGGGGAAGTCGGGAGCCGACTTGCTTGGACGAAAGTCCGAGATGCTTGGCGATGTTCTTTGCGCGGAAGTAGCGTTCACCACCAGCCACGCTTTCGCGCAGGAATTCGAGGATTCGCTGTTCCTCGTTGCTGAACTCAGTCATCCTCGGAACCCTCTACGCGCCTGACAGCCTTAACCATTATCCTCCGCGAAACAAGTGTCGATTTCCTGCCACCGTCAGTAGAGGTGAATCGCGGCGATCGAGAGCACACCCGCGGTCACTGCTGCCCCAAAGCCCCACGCAGCAGTGACGGTCCCAGGGGTAAGGAAGCTTAGCGCTGCACTAGCAACCGCAAGGAAAATGAACACGACGGAGAGGCCGATTCCCATATCAGTCGTAACCGACTGTGATCCTGCCATGCGTTGGTCTCTTTCTGGTGCGGACTTAGTTCATTCTACTCGGAACAACGACGGGAGACCGACGACTTCGATTCGGGAGTTTTTTCCCGTCACTCCGTAGGAACTCTCATATGGTTGGTGAAAGGCTCAAGCGAATCTTACCTCTCGGAAAGCGAGGATTTCTCGGAATCCTACTCGTCGTCGTACTCCTCGGAGCAGGCGTACTGTACGGTGTTCTCGGCGTCCCACACGTCGTCGGCGTGGACAACGAGTTCGGAGAAGTAACAAATCAAACGACTGGTATACAAACCGCTCTCGTCGTCGCAAATCCGAATCCCATCGATATCAAGGCCGGCAACACGTCGGTGAACTACACCGTCGAAATGAACGGTGTGACGATGGCGAACGGCAGTCAGTCGAACCTCCATCTCGAAAAGGGGAACACGACGTTACGATTCTCGACGAAGATGAGAAACGACAAAATCCCCGAGTGGTGGGTGACTCACATCCGAAACGGCGAACACACGACGCTTCGAATCCACTCGAAGGTTCACTCCTCGCTCGTAAAGAAGTCGGTGGACGTCCCGTACAGCAACGATATCAACACGGACATCATCAGTGGGTTCAACTCCACGAAGACGCGTCCGATAAACGCCAGCGTGCCGTTCGTCTCTGACCCCGTCCTCTACGTGAACGAGACGAGCGCGAACTGGGGAGAAGTGACGCGTTCGAAGACGCCGATTCGGATGCGAATGCGGGTGTACAATCCGAAATCCGTGACGTACACGGTAAGCGAAATCGGGTACGAGATGACGATGAACGGAATCGCCGTCGGAAACGGAACGACCGAGCAACCGTACACGATTCCCGGAAAGTCGGAGAAGACGCTCCGCATGCGAACCATCATCCAGAACGACCAGTTGGACGATTGGTGGGTCAGTCACCTCCGTAACGACCAACGGACGGACCTGAAGATCAGGTTTTACGCGAAAATCGAACTGCCGAGCGGCAAGACAGTTCGTGTGCCGCTCCGGCAACTCACCTACGAAAAGCGGATCCAAACCCACATCTTCGAGAACGATTCCGCCGAAGGGACGCTCGCCAGCGCGAACGTGACGGCTGGAAACGGGGGAACGACGACCCACAACACGGTGACGGACGACGGAACGGGGACGACCACGCACTCCACGACGCCTGCCACGGACTCGTCGACGAGCGCGACGACCGGAACGACAACCGCCACAACGACAGGAGCCACCGGAACGACGACTACGGCGACTACCACGACGACCACCGACGGTGGCGGGCTTCTCGGCGACCTGCTGGCCGAGATGCACCGGTCGGTGTAGTATTCTCCCCCACCGATAGAGTTTTTATTCCGGCGAGTACAGAGAGATGTATGGCACGGAGTACCCAGTCTCCTGGTCGAGTTCTTCTCCCGTAATGAGAGTTCCGTAACCGCAACGCGCGACGGTGAATCGATTCTGTTGGACATCGACGGCAAAACCTTCGAGTTGTCACGCGAGTCCGCGACGGACCTGCAGGACGCCGTCGGCGATGCCCTGACCGAACGCCGAGAGTTCTTCCGTACCGCGGGGACGTTCCGCGAGGACGGCAGTTACGAGGTTTCCCGACGGAGTGCAGACTCCGCAGGGAACGCCAAAGTGTTCCGGACGTTCGACGCCATGGCTCGCCTGTTCGACCGACTACCCGACGAGTTCACAGCCGAGGACGTGGGACGAACCGGAATCACGGGGTCACGGCGACACCTGTTGATTCGTCACTTCGGGGAGCACCCGGAGTTCCCATGTCGGATTTCCTCCCGGAACCCGTTGATGGCGAAGAAGGAAGGCGAACGGCTCGTCGAGGGAAGCATGGAGGTCGGCTCGGACTAACGCGTTTCGGCGGATAGTCCCGGTCGAACGGTCGAAAAATAGGGTTTCGAATCGCGACTTCGACGACGTTATGGCGTGACGCGGTCGGGGTCGCGTGGGAAGAGGATTCCCTCTTTGATGTTTTCGAGACCGGCCACCTTCTGGACGAGTCGGTCGATACCGAGCCCGTAGCCGCCGTGTGGAGGGATACCGAAGCGGAACGATTCGAGATAGAAGTGGAAGTTCTCGGGGTCGGCACCCTGGTCCTCCATGTA
This sequence comes from Haladaptatus sp. AB643, assembly GCF_024136975.1. Lineage (NCBI taxonomy): Archaea > Methanobacteriati > Methanobacteriota > Halobacteria > Halobacteriales > Haladaptataceae > Haladaptatus > Haladaptatus sp. AB643. The sequence goes on along the minus strand of NZ_JAMYJW010000006.1, from coordinate 139,735 downwards.
CTGGCTCATCGTCTCGATGTCGTGTTCACGCTGGCCGCCCGAGGAGAGTTCCTGGCCCAGATAGATCAGGTCGAACTTTCGGGATGCGATGTCGTCCTCCGGCACGTCCTGTTTGTAGTAGAACTTCTCGTCCGGGTAGCCGACGACGAAGAAGGCGGGATGGCCCTGCTCCGCGAAGTACTCGCCGAGCAGTTTCTCGCCTTTCGTGTCGAGGTCGGTTTCGTCGTCCGGAACGTGGTCGAACTCCGTCGCGAGGATGTCACGCGCTTCCTCGAACGTAACGCGTGGGAACGGGTCGGTCGGAACGTCGAGTTCGACGCCGAGCGTCTCCAGTTCGTCCGCCGCGTTCTCGCTGACCTGTTCGAGCGTGTAGCGAAGCGATTCCTCCTGGACATCCATCACGTCGTGGTGGTCCTCGATGTACGCCAACTCGACGTCGAACATCGAAATTTCCGAGACGTGTCGGGAGGTGGCGAACGCTTCGGCACGGAACGCCGTCCCGGTCTCGTAAATCTTGTCGAACCCGGCCGCCATGAGCATCTGCTTGTACAGTTGCGGGCTCTGGGAGAGGAACACCTCGTCGCCGTAGTAGACGACGGGGAACAGTTCCGCGCCACCCTCCGCACCTTCCTGCGAGAGGAGGGGCGTATCGACGTTACGGAATCCTTCGTCGTCGAACCATTCTTCCATCGCGTTGACTAGCTTCGAGCGGAGCGAGAAGACCGCATAGGTCTCCGGCTTTCGGAGGTCGATGCTCCGGTTGTCGAGTCTGGTCGAGAGGTCCGACTCGATGTCCTTCGCCACTTCCATCGGAAGCGGAGAGTCGGCCTCGCTGATGACCTCCAGTCCGGAGGGCATGAGTTCGACGCCGCCCGGCGCTTGGTCGCTCGCTTTCACCGTTCCGGTGATTCGCACGACGTCTTCCTTGCCGAGGTCGTTCGACGCCTCGAACAGTTCCTCGTCGTTTTGTTCCTTGAACACGACCTGAATCTGCCCTTCCCGGTCGCGTACGATGACGAAGGAGAGTCCACCGAGGTCTCGAATGTCGTGGACGTTTCCTGCTATCGATACCGTTTCGCCGTCCTGTTCCGTCGTGATGTCGTCAGAATACGTTCGCTCTATCATTGGTGTCGACTACGCTCTATCGTGTTCTCATCGTGTCTGCCTCGGGTATTGATTCTTCCGACTACGGGACGAAAAACCCGAGAAATAATCGGGATAATCGATCAGTTGATCGTCGTGTGTCGACTTTCCTCGTTGAGCGCCAGATTCGCCGCGATTTCCGCGTTTCGCATGGCGTACTGGGCGGTGTGCTGGAGGCTGACGAGTACGTCCCGAATCTGTAGGAGGTCGTCGTTCGACATTTCGGGGAGGTCCGAGAGGATGTCCGACTCGCGGTCACCGAGTTCGTGGAACTTGCGTCGAACTTCGAGCGTCTTGTCGTAATCCCGCTCCACGCTCGCTTGCACCGCCAACGCGGTCATCTCGTCCACCTGATCGGTGAACTCCCGGATACGCCGCATGGTGCTGCTATCGACTTCGAGGGAGTGGCCGTTGGCCGCGAGGACGATGTCCGCGATGTCCTCCGCGTTGTCCGCCGTGAGTTCGAGGTTCTTTGCAATCGAGCGGTAGCCGATGAGCGGGAAACCGCTTTCCAACCCGATGGCACGCGCGATGGCGGGGTTTTCGTGTGCGGTGAAGATGAGACGGAGGAGAAGAACGAAGATCTTGTTCGCTTGTCGTTCGCGGTTCAACGCCCGCTGGGCGAGGTCGGCGTTGCCGTGGGCGAGCGCCTTCACGGCCTCGCCGCGCATGGTACTGCCCGTGTTCTCCAGTCGCTCCAGTAGGTTGTCCAGATCGAAATCCTCGGGGTCGACCGAGCATCGAATGGCGATGCTCTCGGGTGTTTCCTCGATGACGCCGAGTCCCATTAGCTGTGTTTCCGCGTTGTAGACCGCGTTGATGTGGCTGCTTTCGAGGGTCTCCTCACTCACGACGTGGATGACGCGCCGACCGAGAACGTACTGGGCGACGATGGCACGTTCGACGGCGTCCGCATCCAACTCTTCGGTGTGAATCGTCGCCTCCGACTCGTCGTCGTGTGCCGATTCGGGAAGGACGGTGAGCGTTCCTTTGCCGCTGATTCGCAACGAAACCTCGTCACCCTTCTCGACCCCGTGCTGCTGTGCCCACTCCGCAGGAAGGGTCATCGCCAACGTCGATGGCCCGAGTCGCTGAACTTTCCGTGTTTCCATGTCCTTTCATTTGTGTACGAAGCCTTAAACTTCACCGTATGCCACTAAATGTCTCACGATAGTTTCAACATACGCCGCTCGAAGCGGCCCACGCGCACTTTGTGCCACCCGCGAAGCGACTCGTCCACATCCTCGTCGCCCGTATCCGCCCGGAGAACGCCGATCCCGTCGAGTTTCGTCTTCGAGGCGACGATTTCGACGGTCGAACGGCAAATCACGGCCGGTGAAAGCTGGTGATTGCCACGGCCGAAGACGAAGCCCTGTCCGCCGATCGGCGAGACGACGATGACGTTTTCGTCCCCGAGGACGGCGAGTATTTCCTCCTCGTTCGCGTCCCGCGCGAGCAGTTCCCCGTCGCGCCACACGTCCACGCCGAGCGGGGACCCCTCGAATCCCAACTCGGCTTTGATGGCTCCGACCGTACTTCCGGGGCCGAGAACGTAGGTGACTCCCTCCTGCACGTCGTCGGCAACGCCCTGCGCGAGGCTTTCGACCGTCCCGCCGCCCAACTGTTTGCTCGACTGGAGCGATTCGGCCACGGGAACGCGGGCGATGGCTTTCAGTTCCGCCCGGACCTCGCCGTCGCGGTACGCCTCCTCGTCGATGTCGTTCACCTCTCGCTCCTCCACGCGGTCGAACCCCGCCGCGACCCGTCCCGCCGCCTTCGGCGTCACCGCGAACACCGACGAATAGATTTTCACGCCCGCCGGGACGCCGAGCATGGGGACCTCGCTGCCTTCGGCGGAGAGGGTTTCCGCAACGTCCACCGCGGTTCCGTCACCGCCGACGAACAGGAGCAAGTCGATGCCCTCCGAGATCAAGCGGTGAACCGCCTCGCGGGTGTCCGACGCGCTCGTCTCCTTCGTGTTCGTGTTCTCGCCCTCAGGTTCGCCGACGACTTCGGGGTCGAACCCCGCCTCCCGTGCTTCGTTCGCCCCCATCTCCCCGCCGTAGGTCAGAAGCTTCGTCCCCGGCGCGCGCTCGTACAGCGCCGACAGCGCGTCGATAGCTCTGGCGGGTGCGCGCTGTTCCGCCCCCCGCTCCCGTGCTTCCGTGACCATGCCGTCCGTTCCCTTCAGGCCGACTCGTCCGCCCATCCCCGCGATGGGATTGACGACCACGCCGATTCGCATATCTCGCGGTTGGGGGGCGGCAGGGAAATGCGTGTGGGTACCGACAGCGAGGAGGACTTCTTCGAAAGCCCCCGCCCGTTCAGTCCACCCAAACTACTGCAACCGCAACCGCTCCGCGACAGCCACGCCCTCCCCAGCCGACTTCCTATCTCGTGCGGGCGCATTGGCGTGCGCCGTGGCGGCGTGGGTCGTATTGACCACCCCGTCCAACCGGGTGGCGCGCGCTGCCGAGGTGACGCGGCCGAACCGCTGGCCGCGTCGCCTCGGAAGATTCGTGCGAGGGATGACGGAGGGAGCGTGAGCGACCGGAGGAATCGGCTGGGGAGGGTGTGGCTGTCGCGGGGCGGTCGGGTAGGACTGAAAGGGGCCGCCCGCTCGCGTTTACGTGGGCGTCTGTGCAGACAACTATCTGTGCGAACGGTGCGGAGAGCACAGATATCCTGCACAGCGACCGCGAGCGGGCGGGGGCTTTCGAAGTCGTCTTCGCAGTAACTACAATTACACACCAATCAAAGTCGAGATTCGCTTATCGTGAGCACTGCCGAACGCAATGTCAGAACGCTCTAACGGGCAGTCTGTTTCAGTAGGATTTAGTACAATTCAGTATCCCCCAACTGACTTCAAAATAATCTAACGACCCCACACAGACGCCCCGTCTAGCCCATCTTTTCGACGAAACTCGGATGAGGGACGGGGCGCTCGTCTTCCCACTCCTCCACGTACTTGCGGAGGCGGTCGTGGGCCTGCCGCGCGCGGCGCTGGCGTTCGTCCTCGGAGATTTCCTCACAGCCCTCGGGGACCTCGCGGTCGCGGTTGGTGAAGTAGCCCTCCGGGGCGACCCAATCGTGGTAGAAGTCTGGGTTCGCGTCCTCAATCAGCGTGAGTCCGACCTGCGAACCGTGACCCGACGCGACGATGGCTTGGTGGTACTGCTCGGCGAGTCGTCCGGCGGCGTAGAGTCCTTCGACGTCGGTTCGTCCGGTCTCGTCCACCGAGACGTACTGCTTGCTTCCGGACTGCTCGAAATCGAGGTCGAGTCCTTCGAGGTACGAGGAATTCGACCACGAGGCAGCAACGACGCGGTCGCCCGAGATCGCCTCCCCGTCCTTCGTTTCGACGGTAAACCCGCCGTCGTCCGCGTGACTTACTTCGGCGACCTTCGCGTCGAGTCGGGCACACCCGGCGCGTTCGGCCTGCTCTTCGAGCATCAGGGAGAACAGCCGGGAGTCGACCCCGGCCGGGAAACCGGGGAAGTTCTCCAGAATCGCGTTTCGGTAGAGGATGGAAACTCCGTCGTTCACGACCAGCGTGTCGAGGTCGGCGCGGGCGGTGAAGACGCCCGCGGAGAGTCCCGCGACGCCACCGCCGACGATGACCACGTCGTAGTCCGTCATGGTCGATGGTTGTCGGTGCGGTGGTATAAACGGACTGTTGACGGAGTGGGCGTTCACGTCCCCTCGCCGGAATGTTTACTTTCGATCCCGCAAAATCGAAACGCGTGGATCACCTCGAACTCAGTACCGTCGTCTACGTGCCGCCGGAGGAGGCCTACGAATTCCTGCTCGACTTTCCGGGCTACGCGAACTATTCGGAACACCTGACGAGGGTCACACACGACGGGGACGGCGGTCCGGGGACGGAGTACGACATCCACCTCAAGTGGTGGAAGATTCAGTACGTCGTCCGCTCCGAGGTGACGGAACTCGACCGGCCGAACCGCATCGACTGGAAGATCATCAAGGACATCCACGCCCACGGCAGTTGGCGCGTCGAGGAAGTCCCCGAGGAAGCCCCCGAAAGCAAGGAAACCGCCTCACGGGTGCGGCTCTCGATCCACTTCGACGCCGATTCGGCGAGTTCCGGCATGCTCGATTTACCCATGTTCGTCTCGCTCGGATGGGTCGTGGACAAGGCGAAACCCCTCGTGCTCTCGGAAGCCGAAAAGGTCGTCAAACGCATCGTCACGGATTTGGAGGGCCAACCGCGGGACGTGAACCTCAAGATTCACAGCAAGCCCGATTCGGTCTGATTCTCACTTTCGTTCCGACCGCACGGTATTACCCCAGACGCCAGTACCCCATTGAAAGTGCCCGCTCGGTAGAACGACTTTCTGATCACAGCTGCTACGCCAAAAAAGAACGAAATCGCCGATTCAGACCAGGCTACGGCCTTCGAGTTCGCCGTTCGGGTAGTCGACTTCCATCAGGTCGAGGATGGTTGGCGCGATGTTGAGCAGGTTGGTGTCCTCCGGGATGCTCGCGTCCGGGTCGTCCACGAACAGCGTCGCGTTGTCGAAACTGTGCATGCCGTTACGCGGACCGACGCCGAACACGTCGTCGTGACCCTTGAATCCGGCCTTCAGATCGAAGCCGTGGTTCGGAACCGCGACGAGGTCGGGTGCGATGTCCTCGTGGTCGCCGTCGAAGGCATCTTCCTTCTCGACCACGCGCCAGCAGACCTTCTCGCCGTTCGGCCCTTCGAGGTTTTCGAGCTTCTCCTTGAGTTCAGCGCGTTTCTCCTCGTACTCGTCCTGTGGAACGCTTCCGCGCGGTTCGCGGCCTTCGAGGTTGATGTAGAAGCGGCCCGGGATGAGCGAGTAGGCGACGGTGTCGTCGCCGATGTCGCCGAGTTCCTCGTGGTCGTCGTCCTCGTAGGAGAGCAGGCCCTCCTGTTCGAGCCACGTGTTGAAGTGAACCTCGTGGTTGAGGCTGGTGAACCCGTGGTCGCTGGCGACGACCATCGTCACGTCGTCCGGCAGCGAGTCACGGAGTTTACCGAGGTACTCGTCCAGCGTTCGGTAGAACTCGATGAACTCCTCTTTGTACTCGCCGTCCTCCTCGTAATCCTTGAAGAGGAAGTGGTTCACGCGGTCGGTCGTCATGAACACGCCGAAGAAGAGGTCCCAGTCGTCCTCGTCGATGTAGTGCTGGAACGACTCGTAGCGCGTCTTGAGCGTCTCGTGTGCGTTCTCGATGAACTCGGTCTTGTCCTCTTTGTGCCCCAACTTCGCGTTCGTGTCGATGGCGTAGTCGATGGAACTCAGGTAGTTCCGCATCTCGTCCGGGTACGCACCTTTGTCCACGCCGGGCGAGAGGAAACCGGAGACCATCCGCTGGACGTTACGCTGTGGCGGGAACGTGACGGGCACGTTCATCACCGTCGCCTTTCGACCCGCGTCGGTGACGCGGTCCCAGATGCGCGTCGCCTGTACGTCGCGTCCCATCGGAACGTAGGTATCGTACGAGCCGACCTCGCGGTCCTGGAAGCCGTAGACACCCGTCTGTCCGGGATTGACGCCCGTCGTGAGCGTCGGCCAGCAGGCGGAGGATTCGGGCGGAACGATGCTGTCGATTGCTCCGGCGCTTCCCTCGCTCGCAAGCGATGCGATGTTCGGGAACTCCGAGGCGTTTTCCTTGAGGAAACTGTACGGCACGCCGTCGATGCCGAAGAAGGCAACACGTGGAGCATCGTCCCCACGAAGCCTATCGAATAGACCCATACGCCGCTCTACCACAGGCGGCTACAAGAACCTTCGTTTCCATGCTATCATCTCACAAGTTTCCGTATTACGAACTCTCGAAGGCAGTGAACAGAGCTTTTCGAGTGCTCGCGTCGATGAGCGAATCCAACGTGTCGGTGTGTTCACTGTCGACTTGCGCGAAGATACCAAGCGGAACCCGTGCGGTCGCGGCGTCCGCGTTCCCACCCGTCGTCTCGCGTGCGTCGAACGTACCCGTCAGGATATCGACGGCGCTGGTTCGAACGTCCTCCGCCCGACAGGAGATGACGATCGTCTCCTCGTGGAGTCCGAACACGGCGGCCGTCGAGACGCCCTCCAATCGGAGCAACGAGTCGGCGGCTTCCTCCAACGCGCTTACCGACGGGACGACGCCGACGTTCGCCACGGCGAAACTCGCACGTCGCTCCCGACTGGAAATCGCCTCGCCGAGCACGTCGAACGTGTCGCCGCTGACGCCGGGCGAACGAAGTTCCTCGATCCTCCCGAGGTCGGCGTAGGCGTGCAGGAAACCGGCCGCGTCGTAGTCGTTCACGCCGTTGGCCCGCCGGAACTCGCGGGTCCCTGCACGAATCCCGTACAGCAACGCCGTGGCCACGCGCTGATCCGGGACGAACTCCATCTCCCGGACGAGTTCGGTGACGACGGTCGACGTCGCGCCGTCGTCGGTCCGTGTGATCGTCAGGATGTTCTCCTCGGCGGTGGGACGGTGGCGGATGACACCGACTACCGGCGGGTTGTTCGATAGTCGAGGGACCGCACCGCCACCACCGATGGCGATACCGGCGTCGCAGTCCGGCAACCCTTCACCGTTCTCGTCCAAAATCGTCACGTCGATATCGAAGATATTGCAGAACGCCTTGCTGTCCTCGCCCGTCACGTTTCCTTCAGCGGCGATTCGCCCCGCAACACCCCAGTCCTTGCAGAGCGCTTGGAGTCCGACGGCGGCGGCTAACGAGTCGATACTCGCACCTTCGGGAACGACGAGGGCGACTCGATTTTGCCCCGCAATCGTCTCTCGGAGCGAGTCGGCCGATTCGGGGTCGTCGGTGCTGTGACGTCCCAACGAACGAAATTGAACGGCGTACAGTACGCCGCCACCGGAGAGAAGCAAGAAGAGCGCAGCGACGACCACGGGAGCATTTTCGTTGACAAATCCAGCAAGCATGGTATCGCATAGCTCGGCCAAAACGTATATAATTACGGGTGGATTTATTGGCAGCTTTATGTTCAATATCGGATCGTCGTTTCAGAAACCGACCTGAAAGTCGATGTTTCTGACGAAATCGGCGTCTTTCAAAAGAGGGACAGATGTCCACAAAACTTGACGAGTTTAGACACATAGTTGACTATTCATCATTTTTGACGGTTGGGCGCAATGGTTTCGACTCACGGGACAATCACTGACGAACGAAAGGAGAAAACAAAACGAATCGTCCGAAATCGACCGAAGCGTTAGTTGAAGTTTTCTTCGTACAGTTCTTGGGAGTGCTCGATAGCGTCGTATGCGCCCTGTTTGTCCTCCCAGCCCAACGTCTCGACTTCCTTTCCGGCTTCGAGGTTTTTGTAGGTGGAGAAGAATTCGTCGATTTCGTCCTTCGTCTGCTGTGAGACGTCGTTGATATCCTCGATGTGGTCGAAACGCGGGTCCTCGATGGGGACGGCGATGACTTTGTCGTCCTGCTCGCCGTCGTCGTCCATCTTCATGAGGCCGACCGGACGGACCTCGATGACACAGCCGGGGAACGTCGAATCCTCGACGAGGACGAGCACGTCGAACGGGTCCTCGTCGTCGTAGTACGACTGCGGGATGAACCCGTAGTCACCGGGGTAGTGGACGTTGCTGTGGAGAACCCGGTCCAGCATGACACCGGGAATGTCCTTGTCGTACTCGTACTTGTTCCGGTCGCCTTTGAGACACTCGACGACTGCATAGATCTCCTCGGGGGCGTTCGGTCCCGTTTCGAGGTCTTCCCAGAGATTCGTCATGGGTCGGGTGGAAGTCGAAGGGAAGACCAAAAAGTCCTTTCGACAGAGGTGTAAACGAACGATTTGTATCCGCGAAACCACCCAAAATTGTGACAGTCTTCCGTAGACGACGGGTGGCAGTCAAGTGTTAAAATCGAACAAAATAGACGAGAAACACCAAGAAACTTGAGAAGGGTTAAATATCTCGGTTACATATCTCGTCGTGTCAAAGCCTATGTCAGAGGCACAAACACTCGCCGAAAGCAGTACCGCCCGCGACCTCACCGCATTCCAGCGTAACATCCTCATCGTCCTCACCGAGGAACCGATGTACGGGCTCGCCATCAAGCGTGAACTGGAGAGCTACTACGACGAGGAAGTGAACCACGGCCGCCTGTACCCCAACCTCGACACGCTGGTCGAGCGCGGACTGGTGGAGAAGAGCGAACTCGACAAGCGAACGAACCAGTACGGCCTGACCCAAGAGGGTCTCGAAGTCGTCGAAGACGGCTTTGCGTGGTCGCTCTCGAAGTTCGTCACCGACGACTCGCGCGCGGACAAAGTCCGCGCCCTCATCGAGAAGTACGACTAACGCAGTCGAACACGAGTTCGACCGATTCGTTTACGGTTTTTTTCTGCTCCCCAGTCGGCCAGGCATTGCGTGGGAAGTAATCGTTCAGAAACTCCGCCACTTCGTTCCTCGTCGCCGATTCGACGGGGCGGGCGTAGTGATTTCCCATGAAGTCGGCGAACGCCTCGGCGTTCGCGCCGTGAACGTCGCCGTGTTCGTCCCGAACGCGTTCGACGACGGCACGATTGTGTTCGTCGATTTCGTCCCAGTCGTCCGGGTCGCCAGCACCGGTGAGGGGGATTTCGACCGCACGGTCCGTATCCTCGATTCGCTCGACACGGATCGTTCCGTCCTCAACCCACTCGTCGGGGTGGAGCACCAACACGGTTCTCGCACTCTCCTCCCGAATTCGGGAGACGAATCCGTGTTCCGCGAGCAGTCGCTCCCGCTCCGCTCGATACTCCTCGGCTTCCGTTTCCGCTCCCGTGTCCTCCCGGTCCCGTGCGAGATGGGTCAACCGTTCGGCCTCCGAGACGGCATCGTTCGGGAGTCCGTCGTCCAGTTGTTCGTCTTCCGGCCGTTCGTCGTCCAGTTGTTTATCGTCTGGCAATCCGTCGTTCAGTCGTTCGTCGTCAGGTCGGTCAGCCATCGTCCAACGCCTCGTTCGCTAGCTTGTCCGCGCGTTCGTTTACCTCCCGCGGGACGTGTTTCAGCGACCACTTGTCGAACCCGTCCAGCAGTTCGCGTGCACGAACCCGACGCTCGCGGAGTTCGGGATTGTTCGTCTTCCACGCGCCCGTCACCTGCTTGACGATGAGTTGTGAGTCCCCTTTCACGTCCACGGAATCGAACCCGTAGTCTCGGGCGGTTTCGAGCGCCTCGATGAGCGCTTCGTACTCGGCCTGGTTGTTCGTCGCCCGACCTATCGTCGTTCCCCCCTCCGCCGCGATTCCGTCGCTGGTGACGATGGTCCATCCGGTGGCCGCTGGCCCCGGATTGCCACGACTCGCGCCGTCGAAGTAGAGATAGGCGTGACCGCCCGCATCGCGCAATATCGCCTCGATATCCTGTGGGTTCGCTCCCTGAATCACGAGTTTGTCGTCGTACGCGATGGCGACGGCATCGCCGTGTTTCGCCCGCCACTGTTCGTACTCGGATTTTCCGTCCGAGACGATGATTCCGGCGTCGGCGAGCGTCCGGCGTGCCTCTTCCACGTCACACTCGATGACTGGCATTGCCGACACTCGTCTGTGTGCGAGTAAACAGATTCCGGTCTCGCGAGAATATTCGGGTGATCGTCAGACATATATGGGTTTTGCCCAAGGATTTAAATGTTTAGAGGTTACTACTATAAAAGTGCGATGACACGGTCCACTCGTCAGCGGGAGCGCCAACTCGAAGGGGAGCAAACGGCGAACGAACGAGAGGGAGAGCGTGCTTGTCCTGAATGCGGGTCCGAAACGTTGGTCAAGAGTGCCGACCGCGCCGAACTGGTCTGTGACGACTGCGGGTTGGTCGTCGAGGAGGAACGGATAGACCCCGGACCGGAATGGCGCGCGTTCAATCATCAGGAACGGCAGCAGAAATCGCGCGTCGGCGCGCCGACCACCCAGACGATGCACGACAAGGGGTTGACGACGACCATCGACTGGAAGGACAAGGACGCCTACGGTCGATCCATTTCCTCCAAGAAGCGCAGTCAGATGCACCGCCTACGCAAGTGGCAGGAACGCATTCGAACGAAGGATGCTGGCGAACGAAACCTCCAATTTGCCCTGTCCGAAATCGACCGGATGGCATCCGCGCTGGGCGTCCCACGGTCGGTGCGCGAAGTCGCGTCAGTCATCTATCGGCGAGCGTTAAAGGAGGACCTGATCCGTGGTCGCTCCATCGAAGGCGTCGCAACGAGCGCCCTGTACGCCGCCTGTCGTAAGGAAGGGATTCCGCGAAGTCTCGAAGAGATTTCGGAAGTATCCCGGGTTCAACGGAAGGAGATCGGACGAACGTACCGATACATCTCACAGGAACTCGGTCTGGAGATGAAACCCGTCGACCCGAAAAAATACGTCCCACGGTTCTGTTCTGAACTCCATCTCAGCGAAGAAGTGCAGTCGAAAGCGAACAACATCATCGAAACCACCGCTGAAGAGGGACTGCTGTCCGGTAAATCTCCGACAGGCTACGCCGCCGCAGCGATTTACGCCGCTTCGCTTCTCTGCAACGAGAAGAAGACACAGCGCGAGGTCGCCGACGTGGCGCAGGTGACGGAAGTGACCATCCGGAACCGCTATCAAGAACAGATCGAAGCGATGGGAATCCACTAACCACACCGTTCTCCCGTTTTTTTCGCTCCGAGCGACGGCCAATGCTCCCATCGCCGACGCTCGAAATCGACCGAATTGCCGAACGTTCAAGCCCCTCGCTCACCTACGTTTCGTGAATGCGGCTGGACGAATATATCGACGACCTGCGCCCTGACGAGGAAGAGCGCCGCCGCCGTCTCGCCGAAGAGAAATCATACGAAATTCTGGACTACGTGGACGATTTCAAGGACCGATTTTCGGAGGTCGCACAGGGTGACTCACTTTTCGGAAGCACGTCGCCCTCGGTGTTCGTCGGTCGGTCGTCCTACCCAAACGTCTCGACGGGTATCCTCTCACCCGTCGGGGCCGAGGAGAACGCCTCGGAGTTCGCCACCAGCGGCGACTGGTATCAACGCGGACTCGGCATCGACAACGTCCTGCAGTACCGGACGGGACTGCTGAACTCGAATCGCTCCGCGAAGGTGAACGTGGACGACGTGTGGGACGGGTTTGTGGGGGTTCAGCGCGAGATCGCCATCGCCGACCGCCCGGTGGACGTGGAGATCGGCCTGACAGAAAAGCTCGATTTGGACGTGAACGTGGACGACATCGCTACCCCGACCGGGCCGACTGCCCGTGCATCCTCGGCGGACCTGACCGAAAATCCGCACGTCCCCCGCGCCGTCAAGAAGACGCTCGAAGACGACGATTGGCAGGCCCAAGGCGCGATGAACTACCTCTATCGCCGCGGGTTCGACGTGTACGACATCAACACCATCCTCTCGGCGGGCGCGTTGGGGCAGAACCGCAACCGAAAGCTCGTCCCGACGCGCTGGTCGATCACCGCCGTTGACGACACCATCGGCCAGTACCTTCGGGGCCGCATCCGCAACGCGCCCAGCATCGACGAGACGCAGGTCTGGGTGAACGAGTACATGGGCAACCGCTACTGGGTCGTTCTCACCCCCGGCCAGTGGGAGTTCGAACTCGTGGAGATGAAAGCGCCCGGGAGCATCTGGAATCCCTCCCCCACCGGTGACATCTGGATGGGGAGCGCCCACGAGGGCTACGAAGGTCGGACGGCTTACGTCGATGAAACCGCCGGAGCGTACTACGCCTCCCGCCTCGGCGTCCTCGAACATCTCGAAGACATCGGACGGCAAGCCAAGGCACTCGTCCTCCGCGAGGTCAGCGACGACTACTGGGCACCCGTCGGCGTCTGGCAGGTCCGCGAGAGCGTCCGCAACGCCTTCGACGGCCGATTTGGGGAATCAGAATCGTTCCACACGGCCGTCCGGGAAATCGTCCCGCAACTCCCCATCTCGATGAACAGCCTCCGTCGCAAATCCGAGATGGTCTCGGGCGTGCAGGCCAACCTCACTGACTTCGCAAACTGAAACGACGACTGTGGTTCGTCACAGCCACCCTTCCTGACGGAAGTAGACGACCAGAATCGCGGTCATCAAGAACATCCCGAGCATGACGGCGGGGTAGCCGTACTCCCACCCGAGTTCGGGCATGTTGAACGGGCTGTTCTGAAAGTTCATCCCGTAGACGCCGACGATGAGGGTGAGCGGGAGGACGATGGTGGCGACGACGGTCAACTTCTTCATCACCTCGTTGGTCGAGACCGAGAGCATGTTGAGGTAGATGTCACGTGCGCCGCCCGCCAACTCGCGGTAGGTTTCGGTCAGATCCACGAGTTGGACAAGGTGGTCGTACACGTCGCGGAAGTACTTCTCCGTCTCCGGGCGGACTTCCTCGGGGTCGCCGCGGGCGAGGTAGCCGACGGCTTCGCGGGTGGGCCACGCGAGTTTCCGGAAGGCGAGGAGTTCGCGGCGGACGCCGTTGATGGATTCCAGCGTCTCGATGCTGGTGTCGGTGATGACAGCCTCCTCGACGGTTTCTATCTCTCCTCGATCTCGTCGAGGACGGTGAAGTAGCTATCAACGATGCCGTCGCAGACGCGGTAGGCCGTGAAGTCCGGCCCCCTGTCGAGGATACGGCGGTCGCCATCGAGGGCGGCCTGCCAGATACGGCGGACGGCGTCCACGTCGTGTTCCGAGAGGGTGACGAGCCAGTCCTCGCCGATGAACATGCCGACGGCCTTGACCTGTGTTTCCTCCTCGAAGGTGGTTTCACCGCGGCTCAACTCGACCGTCTTGAGCAGGAGGAAGGTGTAGCCCGCGAACTCCTCGGTCTTCGGTCGGACCCCGTTCTTGATGTCTTCGAGCGAGAGGTGGTGGATGTCGAACGACTCGGCGACGCGTTCGAGTTCGACGGGGTCGGCGTTGTTCGCTCGCACCCACACGATGCCGGGTTCGATACGAGCGGCTTCGTAGTCCTCGACGGTTTCGACTTCGCCTTCGGAAAACCGCAGTGCCTTGATAGTCATCGTCCGCCCTCCAGACCGGGACTCATCGTTCGACCCCCGTGTCGATACTCATCGTACCTCCTCCACGCCGGCCGCGTTGGCGATGGCGAGAAGCGTGATACCGACCATGACGCCGGTGATAGAGAACGCCCGGCCCGGATACGGCGTCTCGATGCCGATGAGGTATCCCACCAATCCGAGCGCGGTGAGTCCGAGTCCCGAGGCGTACGTCCGGTTCATACCACTCGTATCCGGAGGGGGAAGAAAAAACGTTGCCCGTTCAGCCGTCGTGTTGAACGCCGGAAATCAACTGGGACACGTCGTCGGACTCGTCCAACTTCTTCGGGTAGACCGCGAGCACGACGATCCAATCGCCGTCGTGTTTCACCTTCGTAGCCTGAATCGTCACATCGATGCTCACGCCGTGTGTTTTGGCGGTTCCGGTGAACTCGGTGACTTTCGTCTCCGTACCGAGCAGCGTCACGTTCTTCGACCCGACGGTTTTCACGTCGCGGACGTTGGCGTACCCGGCGACGAACTTCTCGACCAAGTCCCTGTTGTCGAACTTCGCCAGCGGGTTGAACGATTTCTTCCCGACGGAGACGGACGGACTGCTCACGACGGTGAACGTCGCAACCGTCTGCTCCCCGACGCCTTCGATGCCGATGGATTTGTGATACTGCGCCACCCAGTTCGTCACCTTCACGTCGCGGCTCTGCCCCGCCGCCTTGAAGGTCCGTTTGATGCCCACCTTCTTGACCTTCGCTTGGTCGTATCCAGTTTGGGAGAGCGTATCGTCCCCCACCGTCGCCTTCGAGGCGCTGACCGATACGGTATCCCCGAGGAGGAACCCGAGACAGCCACTCGAAAGCACGAGGACCGCCAGAAGCGCGCCAGCAACCAGTTTCCGGTTCATTGGTACCTTGCGTGTATGCGCCCCACTATATCAATGCCTTGGTCGGGAATACGCAATATTGGCGGGGAGATATGTTTCCTATTCGAAGATCATTTTTAGTGATCTGAGTCGATGAGGAATATGGATTCGGAGTTGCGAGATGTTCTAAATGGGATCATTTTTAACTTAGTGTTATCACGGGACGTATACTAACGATATATTTGATTGCGGGTGAAGGGAGGACCAGTCCTATTCAGCGAGATCACTGGGTGCCGTTGTTTACGAGCACGATCGTGTTCGCCGTCGCGTATTCGTTGCGATGTCTCGATCAGCTACCGAAGGAGTTCTGAGAACCGGTTTCGGACGCTACGGGAGCTTGAACGACGGGCCGGAATCGGAGTCCTGCACGTCCACGCCGAGCGCTTGCAGGTCGTCTCGCAGCGCGTCGGCGCGGTCGTAATTGCCCTCTTCACGTTCGTTCTCACGCAGTTCGAGGACGAGTTCCACGAGGTCTTCGGCGAGTCGCACGTCACCGCCAGTCTCGCCGCCGAGCGAGAAGCCGAGGACCTCGCCGCCGAGTTCCTCGAACGTCTCGACGGCCGACTTGAGCCCTTCGTAATCGTACCCGTCGCCGTCATCCACGTGCCGGTTGACCGCCGTCACCAGATCGAGCAGGGCCGCGAGCGCGCGCCGCGTGTTGAAGTCGTCGTTCATCGCGTCTTCGAACTCGGCTTGGGTTTCGGCGACCGCCTCGCGCAACTCGTCGTCCTCGACCTTCGTCCGGGCGTTCTCGCTGTCGAGGGCTTCCACGGCGCGGTCGTAGCCGTCGGACAGTCGTTCCCAGCGTTCGACGGCCTCGTTCACGGTCTCGTCGTTGAACGTCTGGCGGTTCGAATACGAGGTCGAGAGCAGGAACATCCGGACGGCGTTCGCACCGATTTCCGAGATAGCGCCGCGAACCGTCGAGTAGTTGCCCAGACTCGAACTCATCTTCTCGCCGTCGGTTTCGAGCAGGCGGACGTGGAGCCAGTAGCGGGCGAACTGGTGGCCCGTCGCGGCCTCGCTCTGGGCCACCTCGTTTTCGTGGTGTGGGAAGACGAGGTCCTGTCCACCGACGTGGATGTCGATGGTCTCCCCGAGGTGTTTCATGCTCATCGCCGAGCACTCGATGTGCCAACCGGGGCGACCCTCGCCCCACGGCGACTCCCACGTCTCGCCGGTCGGGCAGGAGACGGCGTACTCCCGGTCCGACTTCCGGTGGTTCTCGATGGCATTCTCGCTCACGCCGTCGGCCTTCCACAGCGCGAAGTCGCCGGGATTGCGCTTCTCGGAGCGCTCGTCGCTCTCGCCCTGTGCTTCCATCTCATCGACCTTCTGATTCGAGAGTTTGCCGTACTCCTCGAACTTCGTCACGTCGAAGTAGACCGACCCGTTCGATTCGTAGGCGTAGCCCTTGTCGATCAACGTCTCGATGAGGTCGATGACTTCCGGGACGTGTTCGCTGACTCGGGGGTACACGTCGGCGCGCTTCAGGTTCAAATCGCGCATGTCTCGGATGACCTGCGTGATGAAGGTCCGTGCGACATCGGCCTCGCTGTCGCCGAGGTCGTCCTCGCCGACGCGGGCCGCGATCTTCTCGTTCACGTCGGTGAAGTTTTCGACGTGGTGGACGTCGTAGCCGAGGTGTTCCAGCCAGCGATGCATCACGTCGGTGTGAACCCACCCACGTGCGTGGCCCAGATGGGCGAGATCGGAAACGGTCAGCCCACAGTAGTACAGCAGGACGGAATCCGGGTCCCCTGGTTCGAACGGCTCCCGTTCCCCCGTGAGCGTGTTCGTTACGGAGAGTGTCATAGGGAACGGTAGTGTCAGCAACCGTTTTAAATCGTCGGAAGCGACACCAACCGCCTCGACCCACCGAATCGACGCAACCGATCCAACCAACGCAACCGATCCAACCACCCGATTACCGCACCCGTCTCGATCCGCTACTTCGGCACGGCGTCCAAGGCGTCCTCTACGAACCGAACCGCATTCGCGCCGTCCCGTCGTTCGACGACGACGACGAGGGATTCCGCGACGGCGGCCGCGACGACCTCCACGTCTTCGGTGAGGAGGCGGGAGAGGACGGACGCCAGTGACGCGGCATCGACGTTTCCGGTCACGACGATGCCTGTCAGCGACCCCGAATTCGGCGCGAATCCCGTCCCACCCACGGAGAGGACGGCCTCGTCGTCATCGTCATCCTCACCCGTTCGATCCAAGCCGCTCCGCATGGTGACGCGGACGTCACGAGATTCGGTTTCGTACGTCGGTAGTTCGTCGGCGAACCGGGAGAGCGCGGTCGAAACCGCGTCGGTGTCGTCGGCACCGACTTCGGCCGCGAGAAATCCCGCGGCCGCAGTGTAGTTCACGACGTCCGCACGGAGCGCGGCGAGGAGAAACGGTCGTCGCCGCGCCGCGGTTCGGGTGGCTTCTGCGAGAGACATTATCGGGATGCATGAGGAGAGCGGGAAAAAGGAATGCGATTGGGACGTGGAGGCAGTTGAGACGTGTGGAGACGATTGGGACGAGGAATCGGCTACTGCGTGAGGAAGTACGTCGCGACGCCGATACCGATCAGCACCGAAATCGCGCCGAACAGCGCGACGACCCAATCGACGAGGATACCGACGCCGAGGACGAGAACCACGGCCAACACGATGAGGACAATAAGCGGGAGGTTGCGCGTCAGTTCCGACGCTTCGGTCGACTGTTGGGGGGACCGCGGCTTGGGCTTCGAGAGGGCTTCGTCCACCAGAATCTCGTCGGCATCGGGGTCGAACTCCTCGATGTCGACGTCCACATAGGACGTTTCGGCCCCGTAGCTCGTGACGATTTTTAGTTTTCCGCGACCGGGACCGTTGCGGACCGAGATCGGGACGGCCTCCGTTTCGTCCTCCTCGATGTAGTGGTTCGTCGCGGACAACGAGGCCACTTCGGAGAGTTCGTCGTCGAGATGGAGGTGTACGTGGATCGGCGCACCGTGATTTTCGAGCACGACGTCGAACGAATCGTCGGTTTCGAACGACTGCGCTACGTCGATGTGATGCAGGCCGTCACGGTTGATGTGTATCGATAGCGTTCCAGACACAGTACACCTCGTTCGTTAATTGTGCTAAACTCTTCAACTATTAAAAGATTCAGGCCTCTCGCATGTCCGGCGGCAAGAGGTTCGGGATGCCGTCCTCGATGGGATACTCCTCGCTACACTCCGTGCAGGTGAGCGTCCCGAAGAGGACTTCCTCATCCTCTTCCTGGCGCACGTCGAGTTCGAGTTCCTGTTTATCAAGCGGACAGCAGATAATGTCCATCAGGGATTTCTTCATGTCCGGATGCACGAAGGGGCGGGGCAAAAACGTGACGGATTCGATGGTAGCGACCACGTCGGCGAGTTCATCACTGGTAACGCGGATTACCGGCGCGGAAGCCACGCTACTGCCCCGCGATGGCCACTTCAGCTCGGATTGGCAATCGAAATCCCAGTTCCGGGAAAGGGTGACACTATCCGAGAACGAACGTCGCGTTTTATCGAATCTCTCATCGACTAGATTCCCCATGGTGACCGGAACTGTGAGTCGTCGCCAACTCCTCGCGGGGGTTGCTGGGGGTATCGGGATGGGGCCAATCCAACGGAACCGGCAGAAACTACCGAACGTCCTCGTCATTTTCGGTGGAAGCCCGGGAAACGTCATCGAGTACGAGTTCAGCGTCACTGGCCGCGTCCGAAAGACACGGGAAAACGGTGGTGCGCCGATCGATACGCGATTTCTCACCGTCGACAAGGAGGACAACGTCGGTAACGGAAACGTGACGGGGGCTATCGCCGGAGGCGGCGACGCGTACCGATATTCGGGCGTTATCACGTACTTCAAGGTGAAGGGAAAGGCGAACGTGTATCTGAACGGGAACAAACGCACACCGAAAGAGCTCACCGCGCCAACCGGGTCCGTCAAATTCGACGGGTGTCAGCGGGTGCGCGTCAAGGGGCCCTTCCAAATCGTCGCCATCAACACGGCGTGGTTCGACCAGGTCGGATTCGCGACCTCGTACTTTCAGTTCGGACCGATTCGGCGGCGGCGCGTCCTCCCGCCGAGAGCGCTCGCCGACGAAGGGATCTCCGGGTTCGTCGTGACGAGCGTCACGGCGTACAAGCGATATCCGGACGGACCGCAGATCGACGTGACGAACCCCTCGATCAAGCGGTGTATTCGGCGAATCCGTCCGCCGCGAGTGGAACCCTACTTCGTGGACTGCCGACCGAACGGGGACGGGACGATTCGAGTGCTATTCGGGTACAACAATCCGACCACAACGACGCTCCGTCTTACTAGTTCGTTCGAGGGAACCGTCGAGGGGCGTGCACCACGTCGGTTCCGCCCGAATCGACACGCCTTCGCGGTCGATTGGAAACCGACGGGAGACGACGACCGACTCGTCTGGCGGCTTAATCTCGAATCGTTCGGCTACGCACGGGATGGTATCGCGGTCACGCCGCTCGCCGCGGATTGCGCCGAGACGACTACGACGACCACGACTACCACAACGACGCAAAACGAAGGAACGCCGACTGAAGGAACGCCAACGGAACAACCACCGACGGAGCAACCACCGACGGAACAGCCACGAACTGAACGGGGAGGCACGACGACTTCGTCTTCGTAAGGGGCGACGGGGTCGAGCAGTTCGAGACCGATCAGTAACTCGTCGGAGGGAGAAGACTACTTCCGTCGTCCACCCACGAACGCTATCGTCGTTCCGGCCGTAGTTTCACGAGGGGAGAAAATGGCTCATTCGACGGGGCGCGATGCGCTCGTCGCGCTGCTCGCAGGGAGTGCTGGGGTCGCCGGTTCGTACGCGGTCACCGGGAACACGCCGGACTTCGTCGCCGCACCGGTGAATGCGTTCATCATCGAGGTCACGCCACCGGAGCTCATCGCGTTTTCCATCCAAACACTCGGTGAAGTCGGCGATAAGCTGGCGTTCGCGGTAGCACTGATGCTCACGATACTGCTGTTCGCACTCGGCGCGTTCGTCGGACTCGTCGTCGGGCGGCGGGCGGGGAGGACCAGCGGGTTCGTCAGCGTTCTTCTCGCCGGGGTGCTTGCGTGGGGTACCGCAACCGTACTGACCGGGGCATTCGTGCCCGCGCTCGGCTCTGCACTCGGCATCGGAATCGTCGTGGGAATCGCCAGCGTACCGGTCGGAAACCCGGCGTTCGACACGGGACGACGACGAGTGCTCGGGTCGTTGGTCGGCGCGCTCGGCGTCGGTATCGCGGGCTATCTGCTCGGGTCGCGGCGGACCGGTCAGCCTCGAAAACTACCGGAGCGAACGCCGCCGGAGGGTCACACCGACCAGTCCAATCGGTCGTCGAGTAAGGGGATGGGTAGCGGGAAGAAAAAGCGGATGCCCGACATGCGAACCGTGGAGGACCTGCTCGCGGAAGCCAAACGGAAGTCGCTCGACGTGGAGGGGCTTCCCGGGCTGGTGAGCAGCACGGAAGAATTCTACGAGGTGGACATCTCCTCGTTCAATCCGGACGTGAACGAGACGGAGTGGTCGCTCGCGGTCACGGGAAGCGTGGAGAAGGAACTGCGGCTCGATTATGCGGACCTCACGTCGATGTCGTCGGTGAACGTCTACAAGACGCTTCGCTGCGTCGGCGAGCAGTTGAACGCCCATCTGCTGAACAACGCGATATGGACGGCCGTCCCGATGATGGACGTCATCGAACGCGCGAAACCGAAGGGCGACTGTGGCTGCGTGATGCTCCGAGCGGCCGACGGCTACTACGAGGAGTTTCCGCTGGCCGCGCTCGAAACCGGCCTGCTCGCGTTCGGCATGAACGGGTTCTCCCTGCCGCGAAATCACGGGTATCCCGTCCGCGCCCTGATTCCCGGCCACTGGGGGGAGATCAACGTCAAGTGGCTCACTGAGATAGAGGTTCTCGACAAGCCAGCCGAAGGCTTCTGGGAGGAGAAAGGTTGGCACGGGACGGGACCGGTCACCACCGTGGCGAAACTGTGGGTGGAGAACACGCTCTCGGACGGTCGAAAACAGGTCGGTGGACTCGCCTACGCCGGAACGCGCGGCATCGAGCGCGTCGAGGTATCGACCGACGGCGGTGAGACCTGGGACGATGCACGCCTGTCGAAGCCGCTGAAGGGAGACGACGTGTGGCGGCAATGGACGTACGAGTGGAAACCGTCGGGAACCCACGAGGTCGTCGTGCGGGCAGTCGATGGAACGGGAAAACTGCAACCGAGAGCCGAAAATCAGCCGTACCCGAACGGCGCGACCGGTTGGGTGTCGGAAACGATATCGTAGTCGTTCGACACGTGGTTCGGAACGGTTACTCGAACGGGCGGTTCAGGATGACGGTGTCCTCCCTGCTTGGGCCGACACCGACGGCGTAGACGGGCGCGTCGAGTTCGTCGCTGATGTATTCGAGGTAGGTCCGCGCGTTCTCCGGAATCGCGTCGTAGCCCTCGTCGGCGACCTCGCTCCAGTCCACTTCCGGCCAACCGCCGAAGGAACGGAAGTTCGGCTCACAGCGACCCCAGCGTTCGGTCGTGGCGGGAACCGTGAATATCTCCTCGCCGTCGACATCGTAGCTGTATCCGACTTTCACCTCGTCGAGACCCGCCAACACGTCGATGTGATTGACTGCGAGACCGGTGAACCCGCTGGCGCGGGCGGCGTGGCGGAGCATGGGCATGTCGAGCCACGCGACCCGACGCGGGCGGCCGGTGACGGTACCGTACTCGCCACCCTCCTCGCGGATGTACTCGGCGAGGTCCTCGTTTTCGCCCGCCCCTTGTTCGTCGTAGTCGGGCGTGTCACCGACGACGCCGCCGAGTTCGGTCGGAAGCGGGCCGCTCCCGACGCGCGTGAGATACGCCTTCACGATGCCGATAACATCGCCGTCCCCGACGATACCGGGGCTGAGGCCCGTCCCCGTCGCGGCACCGCCCGCGGTCGGGTTCGAGGAGGTGACGTACGGATAGTTACCGTGGTCGATGTCGATGAGGGTACCCTGTGCGCCCTCGAAGATGATTTCGTCGCCGTCATCGAGACGCGAGGCGAGGAAATCGCCAGCTTCGACGGTCATGTTCTCTTCCTTCATGCGCTCGCCGTAGCGCTGGTACTGCTCGTGGACCGCATCGACGTCGAACGCCTCACCGGTCTCGACGCCGTAGACCTTCTCGGCGAGTGCTCGTTTTTGGGGGACGACGTATTCGAGTTTCTCGCGGAGGAGTTCGGCGTCGAGCAGGTCGCCGACGCGGATACCGCGCCGACCGGCTTTGTCCTCGTAGGTCGGGCCGATACCCCGTCCCGTGGTTCCCACCTTACGGTCCGAATCGCTCTTCACGTCCTCCTCGATGCCGTCGAGCACGCGGTGATACGGGAGAATGACGTGTGCTCTGCGGGCGAGTCGAACGTCGGGTTCGAGGCCACGTTCGCGGAGGGTGTCGATCTCGTCGAAAAGCGTCTCGGGGTTGACGACACAGCCGTTGCCGAGAACGCCGATCTTGCCTCGGACGACGCCGCTCGGAACGAGGGAGAGTTTGTATTCGTTGCCGCCCTCGACGACGGTGTGGCCTGCGTTGTCGCCGCCTTGATAGCGAGCGACCACGTCAGCGGCCGCGCCGTAGAGATCTACGACGCGACCTTTGCCTTCGTCGCCGAGTTGCGAACCCACGATGGTTACGGTCATACCGAAGATGGTTTCTCCCGCACCTCCTAAACCGATTACGGTCTTCGAAGCAAAAGGATACACGAACGTGATCATTTCGGTGTCCGAATCGCGTCAATTCTAGCAGCGACGGGGATATTCACGCGACGAATTCGGAAGTGTTAACTTGTCTCAAGAGAAAGTTTCGTTCTACTCTTCGGCATGCGATGCGGACAATAACCTTTAAAAGCTTCTAAGACAAGTTAACACATGCCATGATAGATCGACTGGAGAAGGAAGTCGATATGCTGGAACGCCACTTGCAGGTCCTGAAAATGGTCATTGAGAGTGAACCGATCGGCATCGTAAAGATGTCGAACGAGACGGGATACCCCCATCACAAGGTTCGCTACTCGCTGCGAGTTCTCGAAGAAGAAAACCTCATCTCGCCCTCCAACCAGGGCGCGATAACGACTGACCGAACGGAGGAGTTCGTCTCCGAACTCGACGAAAAACTCTCCGAAATCACGACCAAGCTCGACTCGATGAAGATCGGCGAGAAGGCGGAAGCCGAAAACTAGAGTTCTGGAACCGTCAAGTGGAATTCACCGTTACGTGATTCGACCAGACACAGATGATATCCCCGCTTTCGGGATAGCTTGACGAAACTCTCCCTTTTTTCTCGCGTTAGCAGCCCGCCACTGGTTGCGTCCTCCGTCGTCTCCAGTGCGGCCGGTTCGAAGAAGCTCTTCGTCACCTGGAACGCCGCGCTGAGTTCGTCGTTCACGCTGGCGACGCTCGTCGCGGCATCGACGAGGGACCCCATCATCTCGCCCGTCGCGGGGTCGCGCGAGTCGTTGATGTTCGCCACGACGAGCGGGTTGCCCATCCGGTCGCGGAGGATGACGTCGAACGTCAGTTCGGTCTCCTCGCCCTCCTCGTCTTCCGTCACCAGATTGCCGTGGAGTTCGATCCGATCGATCTCCTGAATCGCTTCGAACAGGTCACCGAGCCCGCGCTGATGACCCGTCTCGATGATTTCGTACAGGAGGTCGACGACAAGCCACGAGACGAACGTATACTCCATCGAATCGTGGAGGAACGCCTCGAACTCCTGCCCATCGACCGCGATGCCCTCCGCGTCGAACTGCGTGTGATGTTCGAGTTGCAGGTTCGACTCGATGGTCTCGCGGCTGGCATCACCCGCCGCCGCGTCGGCCAGCGTCCCTTTGGCTTTCGACCCGTAGCGAACGAAGAAGTTCGTCTGCGCCAGCGCTTGTTCCGGCGTCAGCTGTCGTTCGGCAGTGATACCCGGACCCTTCTCACGGAGCGTTTCGAGTTCGTCTTGCAGTTCCTCGACCCGTTCTTTCAGTCGGTCGCGTTCCGCTTTCAGTTCGTCACGCTCCGATTCGGCTCGGGCGAGTTTCGACTGCAACGTTTCGATCTTTTCGGCGCGCGCGGTCAGTTCGGCTTCGACCTCCTTCGCCCTGCCAGATGTCGAACGGCTCTGTGACCGTTGTTGCGGAGGTTTTCGCGTCGGACGACGCTGTTTGACACCCACGTCGTGCGACTTCGCGGAGCTGCTCTTGTCGGGGTCGAGCGACGGAATGGTCGTGGTCTCCCGCCACTGCTGTTCGTCCGAGAGCGGATCGGATGCTCCCGTACCTGCGGCGCTTTCCGCGCCGCCGTCGTTTCCAGCGCCCCCGGAACTCGACGCGTTCGGCGTCGAGTGTGCGGACTGGGCTGGTCGTGCGTCCGCCTCGGTCGGCGACTGCTCCATCTCCACCGAAGAGGGTTGAACGGCCTCCGCCTCCGTCGGCGACCCCGTTCCTTCAGCCCGTTCCGGCGTGCCGGGGGAGGACTGTGCGGACCCTTCCGGTGGCGTCTCCGGTTCGTTCGTTTCCGCCGGTTCCGAGGTCGAGGTAGATTCCGGTGTCGGTGTTGAGACTGGTTCCGATTCCGGTGTCGCGACTGGCTCAGGATCCGGTTTCGGCTCCGATTCCTCGATCTCCGGCAGGTCGATGACGTTCACGTCGGCCGCGACGACTTCGTAAATCCCGACCTCGTCGTTGGCGCGGGAAAGCGCCTCGTCGCCGGTGTACAGTTGCTCGCTCTGACCGACGTACGCGGCGCTCATCGACCGTCCACCGTGGTACACCACGTAGTAATCGCCGCTGAGAACGTTTTCACTGAGTTCGATGTACCCAGTGAACTTGTTCGATGCGAGCGTTTCGCTCGCCTCCTTCAGCGGTGTGTCGTTCGTGTAGTATTTCGCCTGTGTCTTTCCGCCTCGCTCCTTCATGCTGAACAACAGCGGAAGCGAAGGGTGAGGGGCGTCGAACAGCGTCCCGTCTGCATCCTCGAACGAATCGATAGTGCCGTCAAATACGCCAATGACGCGGCCGTTCAACATGAACAGCCACGCGCCGCCCGCGTCGACCGCACCGGAAAATTCCTCGTCGGCAAGCGTGTGGAGCGTCTCGAACCCACCGGAAAAGGGACGAGAATCCCACTGGGATATCTGCTCGACTGTGCGCGCGTCCATAATACGTCAAAACGGAATCCTCCTCAAATAGTTTCGGGTTAGTCGGATACACGCATCAAGTGGGGGGCCCTCGTCGGGGATGCATAACCGCGCGATAACGCCCGAAAAATCAGATCTTCTGCTCGGCGTCGTCGGCCAACTCCTCCATGCGCTTGCCGATCCGGCCCGCTTCACTGAACTCGTCTTCGCTCATCACGTCCGCGAGCGAGTTGCCGAGAACGAAGACGGCGTGTTTGTGCTCGCTCTTCGATTTGTGGACATGCGAGGGATCGACGTCGAGCTGATCGTATGCGTCGAACGCGCCGTCGGGGACGTCGTCCTGTTCACGGAAATACTCCATGATGGTCACCATCTGCTCGTGTAGCTCGAGAAGCTCATCCTTATGCATGCAGGGCCATTAGAAGTTGGCCGGTTTAAGAGTTTCTGAGAACTATTCACACATCGGGGTGAAACGCCCGCTAGAAGACGTACTCGTCCTCGTGACCCATCATCCCCTCGTCTTCGAGTCCCGGTTCTCTATCGTTGTCCATCGGTCCGCTGGTCTTGTATGCCTTGAGACCAGTTGCGAGCAAGTCCTCGATAGCTTCCTCCCGGTTGACGAACTCACCTTGTTCGACCATTTGGGCGATTTGCATTTCGAGGTGCTCTGGGACGGTAATCTCTACCTTTGGCATTGGAACAGTTGTGGGCTTCGGGAGGGGTGTTCTTAAGTCTGACGGGGCAGATAGTACAGCTATTGAAAACAATAATTTCCTTTATCAAATTATACTTTCCGACATCTGTTTATATTTTTCATTACTTCCGAAGATCGGTCGGGAATGGGACCGAAGAAACGAAAACTTGTTCGTCTCGGTTTCGCCGCCGTCGAACCGATGGTCGTTCGGGACGAGGTCGAACCGATTTCGTACCTGGCCGTCTCGCGTACGACGGTCAGTGACGACACGACGGCCGTCCGCGGTCGGTTACGAAGCTATCGTTTGCGATAGACGACTTTTGTTACTCGGTCCGTACCGAGCCACAGGGTCACGTTGGGCGAAGATATCTGGATTACCCTCCGCCAACCCACGCGTACACTCGACGCTGGACGCAGTCGGTACATCCGACGTTGACCGCAGTCGGTACATCTACGTTTCCAGCGACCCGAGTTCGCTCCATGAGTACGACGGACAAGACGGAGCTCCACCGGGAGTTCGACGGGAAGCGATTGCCGCCGGGGCAACGGAAGACGAACAAGTTTCCGGTCCTCTCGAAGGGGTCAACGCCGGACTGGGACCCGGAGACGTGGGAGTTTTCGGTGACGGGGGCGGTCGAAACCGAACTGGCGTTCTCGTGGGAGGAGTTCCGTGACCTATCGAACGAGACACAAACGCAGGACTTCCACTGTGTCACCGGCTGGAGCAAGTTCGATTGTGAGTTCACCGGCGTCACGTTCCCGACGCTCGCGGAACTGGCCGGTGTGGACGATGACGTGGTTCACGTGATGTTTTCCGCACTCGACGGCTACACCACGAACCTCCCGTTCGAGGACTGCATGCGCGACGAAGTGCTGTTCGTCTGGGAGTACGACGGCGAGGCGCTCCCCCGCGAACACGGTGGACCGCTTCGCGTCGTCACGCCACACAAGTACGCGTACAAAGGGGCCAAATGGGTCGATGGGGTCGAGTTCCTCACTGAACCCGAACGTGGATACTGGGAGAAACGCGGTTACTCTAACACCGCAAACCCGTGGAACGAGGAGCGATATAGTTAGGCTGAAGGGTCACCGCTCCCGAGTTGTCACTAAATGCCACCGCACCGTGACGGTCAACTGTCGGCGGGTTCGCCGCTCGTAACCCGAACGTGCAGAGTACCCGACGTTTCGTTCCGCTCCTTTCTCGCGGGACAGGCGGCTCCACGCCTCTACTGGACTTCTCCGGACGGTCTCGAAATCGCCGCGACTGGCGCAGTCGCGCGCATCACTGCCACTGGTGGAGGGCGGTTCGACGCGGTTCGCAGCCAAGCGACCGATCTCTTCGATTCTGTCGATACCGACGACGGGCCGGACGCGACGCGTCCGCGCCTGTTCGGCGGGTTTTCGTTCGATACCGAACACCAACCGGAACCGCCGTGGGACGGTTTTCCAAGTGCGGAATTCGTTCTGCCACACGTCCAACTGACGCGTACGGAAACCGAGACGTGGCTCTCGGTTTCCGCCCCCGAAACAGCGACTGCCGAGGAAACGCTCACCGAGATGCAGGCGGAAATCGAGACGCTACCGACGATGCGCCCCCGTGGTGAATCGCCGGGAATCGAGTCCACGACCCCCATCACCTCGCGGGAGGAATGGTGTTCCCAGATACGCCGCGCGACGGATCGGATCCAGGGTGGCCAGCTAAAGAAGGTGGTCATCGCGACCGCGCTGGAGGTCGAACTCGGCGAATCGGTCATCGTTCCGGACATCCTCGAACGGCTTCGAACGTCCTATCCGGAGTGTTATCGATTCCTCGTGCAACCCACGTCGTCGGGCGGGTTTTTCGGCGCGCCGCCGGAACGCCTCGTCTCCCTTCGCGGTGGGACGGTCGAGACGGAAGCGCTCGCCGGATCCATCGGCCGCGGCGAGACACCCGAGGAGGACGACGAACTCGCGACTTCGCTCGCGGACAGCGAGAAGGTTCGGGAGGAACACGAACTCGTCGCCGAAACCATCCGTGAGCGGCTCGAACCCCTCGCGTCGTCCGTTTCGGTCGGCGAGCGACGACTCAAGCGACTCTCGACCATTCAACACCTACAGACGCCGATTTCGGCGGATATCGGCGACGGCGAACACGTTCTCTCGGTCGTCGAAGCTCTCCATCCGACTCCCGCGGTCGGCGGGCTTCCGCTGGAAGACGCGATGCGAACGATTCGTGAGACGGAAGGGTTCGACCGTGGCTGGTACGCCTCGCCGGTCGGCTGGTTCGACGCCGACGGGGACGGCGAATTCGCCGTCGGCCTGCGTTCCGGTGTCGCAGCCAACGACCGTGTCACCCTGTTCGCCGGAAACGGCATCGTCGCCGATAGCGAACCCGAAGCGGAATGGGACGAAGTGCAGTTGAAATTCCTGCCGATTTTGAACGAACTCGAATGACCTATCCGAACCGAAACACGCTGTGGGCCGAAACGTTCGTGGACGAGTTGGCCGCTGGTGGGGTCGATTCCGTCTGTCTCTCTCCCGGTAGTCGGTCGACGCCGTTGACCGTCGCGTTCGCCCTGCACGACGATATCGAGGTGTTCTCCCATTTGGACGAGCGCTCGGCGGCCTTCTTCGCGCTCGGGCGAGCGAAGCGCACCGGCAAGCCGACCCCCATCGTCTGCACCTCGGGAACGGCGGCGGCGAACTTCCACCCGGCCGTCATCGAGGCCGACCGAGCACGGGTCCCGTTGCTCGTCTGCACGGCGGACCGACCGCCGGAGCTCCGCGATAGCGGCGCGAACCAGACCGTAGACCAGGAGAAACTCTACGGCGACGCCGTTCGTTGGTACGCCGACGTCGCCGAACCGGAAGCCACCCCGAGGAAACTGCGCTACCTTCGCACGACGGCCGCCCGCGCCCTCGGTTCGACGACCGGAACACCGCCGGGACCGGTGCATCTCAACTTCCCGTTCCGAAAACCCCTCGAACCGACCGACGTCGCTGGGGACGTTCCCGACTCGTTCGCGGACGACGAACCGCTCGCGGCCGAGGGGCGTGACGGGCCGTTCGTTCACCTCTCACAGGGCGTTCCCGAACTCGATTCCGCCGCGCTCTCCCGACTCGCCGAGTCGGTGGGCGACGCGGAACGCGGCCTGCTCGTCGTCGGCCCCGCCGACGCGCCGACACCGGGCCGTGACGAATTGGAAACGCTGGCCGATGCGACCGGCTTTCCCGTGCTCGCCGACCCGCTGTCGGGGCACCGGTTCGGCCACGACCGGCCCATCGTCGGCGGCTACGATTCGTATCTCGTGCCGGACGTGACCGACGAATGGCCCGACCCGGACGTGGTTCTTCGGTTCGGCGCATCCCCGACTTCGAAGACCCTTCGTCAGTATCTCGAACGCGTCGAAACCCAGCAGTTCGTCGTGGACTCGGCGGGCGGATGGCGTGAAGCCTCGTTCACCGCGACGGACCTCGTCGTCGCCGACCCGACGCGCCTCGCTCGGCGACTCGCCGACGAACTCGAAGACGGAGAAAATGGAGGGAACGACGAGTGGAGGGCACGGTTCGAGCGTGCGGATTCCGCCCACCGGTCGCTACTCGCGGAAACGGAGGAGCATTTCGAGGGCGGCGTGCTCGCCGATGTCTCGCGACTCGTTCCGGATCCGGCGACGCTGTTCGTGTCCAACAGCATGCCGGTCCGGGATTTGGACCGCTTTGCCCGCCCGCGGTCGGCCGACGTGACCGTCCTCGGAAATCGCGGTGCAAGCGGTATCGACGGCATCATCAGCTCTGCACTCGGCGCGGGGAGCGCGACGGACGACCCTCTCGTCCTCGTCACCGGCGACATCGCGTACTACCACGACATGAACGGACTGCTCGCACTCGACCGCTGTGGAGTGGACGCGACCATCGTCGAAATCAACAACGACGGCGGTGGCATCTTCCACATGCTTCCCATCGAATCGTTCGACCCGCCATTTTCCGGGCAGTTCCGGACGCCACACGGACTCGATTACGCCGCGACTGGCGACCTCTATGACCTCGATTTCCAGCGCGTGGAGACGCGTTCCGAATTCCGTGACGCGTTTTCGGATTCCCTCGATAGCACCGGGACGCAGGTCATTGAAGTGCTCACGGACGCCGAACCGAGCCATCGGATTCGGGAATCGTTCCAAGAGCGTCTCGTCACCGACCTGTCCTCCGATTTCGGAGTCTAGTTTTCAGCGAAGATAATCCCGGGAAGATTCATGTCTTTCGTTAGCGAACGTGGAGACGGATAGTTATTATGTCTCATACAGCTACGGAATCCAAAGAACTCGTTACGTATCTACAGGAGCACGTCGGGGACCTTCTTCGAAGCGTTCTCTACTACGATGCCGATTCCTGCGAACTGCTCTACATCCGTGACGACGTCGCCGACGCTTACGACGAACAGGAGCGTGCCGACGTACGCCGCGACATGCGACTCGAAGCCATCGAGAAATCGCATCAGGAAGACCTCTACAATCACGGATCGCTGAGCTGTACCATCCGTTGTTTCGACGACGCCATCGAGATGCACTTCACGCACGGCGAGCTTTGCGGTACCGCCGTCGCGCTCGACGGCGAAGCGTTCGCGGTGCAGAACACGTTCGTCGGCGCCTGCCTCGATATCATGAACGGGGAGTAGCCCACGGCGGTCACCGAACTCGGTCACTTCTACTCTCGTTCTCGTTCTCGTTCCCGCGTTTCGAGTTCCGTTCGCAGTTCGTCGACCTCGTCTCTCAGTTCGGATACCTGCTCTTGTGACCGTCGGTGGAGCACGAATATTCCTCCGAAGATGGTCAATGGAACGCCGAACAGCAAGATTGCCATGATGAAGATGACGATCAACTCCATGCCGCCCGGGACGGGACCGAACAGAGGGATCATGACCTCAAATTGACAGCAGGTGCGTAAATGCTTCGTGGTTACACGCCGACGATGAGCGGGCCGAGCAACACCCCCATGAGATGGACCCGTCGGCACCCCAATCGCGGTGGCAGGCAACCGAGGATGGCACTGCAAACGAAGAGACCGACACCGACGACGCCCGCGAACAGGAACGACGCCGCGATCAGCAGACAGAGGATACCGATGGAGAGCCGTCGGTAGTTCAGCCGACCGACCGCTTCGAGGTAGGTGTCGCCGAGAACGAGGACGAGGACGAACCCGACGACACCCGCGATGGCGACGCTGGCGAGAAGCACCGGCAGGTCGAGCGGCGCGTTCGTCTCGCGCAGGGCGACCATCACGCCTGTTCGCGGCGTTCCGAGCGAGACGAGCGCGAAAAGCGCGAAGATGGTGTTCGCGGTGTTGACGCCGCTAGTCGCCACGATGAATCCACGTGCTTCGGTTCTTCGGGGGACCAGTGCCAGCGCGATGACGGCCGCTATCGCGCTCGACACGCCGGGGAGATATCCGACGATTCCACCGGCGAACGCACCCGCGAGTGCGGTTACGGCGATTGCCCGATGGGTCATCGTGAGCGTTGCTTCGGCCTGTGGCGGAACCCCCGCTCCATTCATCGCGTCTACGAGCACCGGCGCGCCGAACAACCCCGCAAACAACGGCGTGAGTACCCCGCCGATACCGAGAGGTGCCGATGGTGAGAGCGGAAGGGCCAGGATACCGAGCACGGCACTCGTGCAGAAGACGACGAGGCCACCGACTTTCCCGCGAGTCGTCGGTTCCGTGAGCACGAGAAACGCCGTGATTCCGACGAGAAAGAACGGGAGATGGTTCCGAACCAGCGGGTAGGCATCCGTCATCGCCGTCGTGACCGGAATCGCCAGCGGCACCGCGAACGCCACCGCCAACCCGCTCCCCAGCGCCGAGAGCCGAAGCGCCTCCCTGCCTTGGCCTTCGATGACCAACCGATGACCGGGGAGCGCCCCCGCCGCCATCACCGGGTCCGGGACCCCGAGCGCCAGCGACGGAACCACGTCCAGAAACGAGTGGACGACCCCCGCCGCGAGTATCGCCGCACCGACCAGTTTCGGCGGTCCGGCTATCGACCCTGCCACCGACGCCAGCAAGAGCGCGAGGTTGTTGACGTGAATTCCCGGTGTAAGCCCGCTTATCGTACCGACAACGATCCCGCCGAAGACGAACGCGAGCGTGGTCATCGTCGTCGATGGACGCAGTAGGAGTCCGGTTCCGAGCACCTCCATTGCGCCGGAGTGGTCCCGTTTCGGTATTTAAAATTCGGGGTACTCGCGTTTGCGGATACGAAGCAACTTCGCGACCGGCCGGAGGCTTTCGAAGTCCGTTGTAGTCTCCGAGACGGTAGCTTACTTTACGCTCGCGCCCCATCGTTGCGATATGAGTTCGATAACGCTGTACTCGCTCGATGGCTGTCCGTTCTGTCAGAAGGTCCACGACGCGCTCGATGAGGCGAACATCGAGTACGAGACGGAGTGGGTCGAAGCGCTCCACTCGAAGCGGAACGAGGTCAAACGCGTCAGCGGTCAGCGCGGCGTGCCGGTGCTCGTGAACGAGGATTCGGGCGTCACGATGGCCGAGAGTGAAAAGATCGTCGAGTACGTGGAGCAATCGATCGTATGAAGATCTACACCGGTCGCGGCGACGCGGGGCAGACCGACCTGCAGAACATGTCCCGCGTCTCGAAAGCCAGCCCGCGAATCGAGGCCTACGGGACGGTGGACGAGGTGAACGCCCTCATCGGTCGCTGTCGACCGACGGGACACGACGACGTGGACGAACACCTCCACGAAATCCAGAACCACCTCCACATCGTGCAGGCCGACTTGGCCAACCCGGAACCCGACGAGGACGACCCGCAGGTGAGCGCCGAACACGCCGACCTGCTCGAATCGTGGATGGACGCCTACGACGAGGAACTGGACCCCCTCACGTCGTTCATCCTCCCCGGTGGCAGCGAATCGGGGGCGGAACTCCACCACGCCCGCGCCGTCTGCCGCCGCGCCGAACGTCGCGCAGTTGCACTGGCAAGCGAGGAGGAGATCAACGAGAACGCCGTGACGTACCTGAACCGGCTATCGGACGCGCTGTTCATCCTCGCCCGCGTCGTGAACAAACGCGACGGGGAACGGGAAGAGAGTCCGACGTACTGAGTTCTTCTTTTACTACAGCGTCCGCTGTTCACACGAAAGAGTGTTCAGTTCACCCACAAGCTTATGCCCCGGAACGAGAATCGTGGCGATATGCCTCCCGCATTCTTCACCCTCTTCATGGTCGCGTTCGTCGCCATCGGCGCGTTGAACGTGTTGAAACCCCGTGCGATGGCACGACACCAGATGCGAGTGCGATACGGCGCGAAAGGAGACATCGAGTTCAGCGATACGCGCATTATGCTCCAGCGATTGGTGTCGTTCATCGTCCTCGTGGTCGGCGTCTGGACGATGTTCTCGTGGGGGGTTTGGTGAGAGTAAAAAGGCTTCCGACGAGGATTTTTTTCTCGGCTTACAGTCCCAGTTCCCGTCCGATGACGAGGTGCTGAATCTCGCTGGTCCCTTCGCCGATTTCCATCAGTTTCGCGTCACGCAGGAACCGCTGCGGGGCGAAGTCCTCGGTGTAGCCGTAGCCGCCGAGCACCTGTACGGCGTCCTCGGAGACCTTTCGAGCCGACTCGCTGGCGTCGAGTTTTGCCAGCGCACTCTCGTGGGAAACGGAGTAGCCTTCGTCGTACTTGCACGCCGCTTTGTGGGTCAGCAGGCGCGAACGCTCGATCTTGCGGTCCATGTCCACGATCTTGTTGCGGATGGCGTCGAACTTCGAGATCGGCTTGCCGAACTGCTCGCGCTCCTGGCTGTACCGGTGGGCCGCCTCGTAGGCACCCTGTGCGATGCCGGTCGAGAGCGCGGCGATGCTGATTCGGCCGCCGTCGAGCGTCTTCTTGGTCTGCTCCCAGCCCTCGCCCTCCTCGCCGAGCAGGCGGTCCTCGGGAATCCGGCAGTCGGTGAACTGTATTTCACAGGTCGGCGAGGCGTTGAGTCCCATCTTGTCCCAGACGGTCGTGACCTCGAAGCCGTCGTCCTCCTCGGGATCAACGATGAACGTCGAGATGCCGCCGTAGCCTGCATCGGAGTCGGTGACGGCCTTCACCAGGACGCTTCCCGCCTCGCTGGCGTTGGTGATGAACTGCTTCGTGCCGTCGAGCACCCACTCGTCGCCGTCCTTTTCAGCCGTCGTGTCCATGTCGCTCGCGTCGGATCCGGATCCGGGTTCCGTGAGCGCCCACGAACCGAGGTAGTCGCCCTCCGCGAGCGGCGTCAACCACCGTTCTTTCTGTTCTTCGGTGCCGAACAGCTCGATGGGTTTCGATGCCAGCGAGATGTGTGCAGCATACGAGAGGCCGATGGATCCGGACACCCGGCCCAACTCCTCGGTGACGAGCGCGTACATCAACTGGTCGCCGCCGAGTCCGCCGTACTCCTCGCTGATGGGAACGCCCATCATGTCGAGAGCGGCGAGTTCGTCGAAGACCTCCGCGGGGAAGCGGTGTTCGCTCTCGATTTCCTGTGCGATAGGTTCGATTTCCTCGTCACAAAACTCCCGGACGGTGTCGCGTACCATCCTGTGTTCGTCGGGGAGATTGAAATCCATACGCAATTTTTGCGCGGGTTTCGCTATAATGTCTTCGACTGGTCCCTCGTGAGCGGAGCGAACGAGGGGAAAGCAGGTAAAATGAAACCTCCCTGACGGTGAGTGAGTTTATCAACGATGGGGACGAACCGGACTCCAATGGGTATCCGGCGACTGGTACGTGGGACGATCGAGTGGCCGCGTATCGAGGCAGTCATTCGAGAGATCGCGGAGCGATACGACCGCGAGGAAGTTCGCGTCGAGTTCATCGACGCCGACAACTGGCTCTCGACGCCCTGTGTGGTGGACGACGAGTGGTTCGTCAAGATCACGACCGACCAGAACTCGCTCGTTCACGCGCTCTTCACCAGCGTGCGGAATCTGGGCGCGTTCAGCAGCGGCACCGAGGGATTTTTCGAACATTTCGCCGGGCCGGACGAGATGGCGGAACACGAGCTAGAAGCAACGAAGAAGATGCGAGAAATCGGGTTGAACGTCCCGGCACCGATAGAGGCGTTCGAATACGACGACCTCGGCGTGTTGGTCATGGAGTACCTGCCCTCTTTCGAGACGTTCGAGGGGATTCCCGAATCGGACGTGCGCAAGTACGCCCCCGACCTGTTCGGCGCGCTCGCCCGGATGCACGAACACAACCTCGCACACGGTGACCTGCGCGGGGAGAACGTCCTCGTCGCGGACGGAGAGATATACTTCATCGACGCGACGAGCGTCAACGAGGAGCGAATCGACGAGGCCCGTTCGTACGACCTCGCGTGCGCGCTGGCGTCGCTGACGCCGCTCATTGGCGCTCGTGACGCGGTGCTGGCCGCCAACGAGCACTATTCTCCGGAGGAGTTGCTCGCCGCACGCGAGTTCCTCGACTTCGTGAACATGCGTCCCGACCACGATTTCGACGCCGCGAGCGTCAAAGGTGAGATCGAAAAGCTCGCCGACAGGGAAGAGGCCGAGAGCGGCTAATCGCTCGCCGGTGACTATTTATCAATCGTTTGTGATTAGTCGAGCATGACCGACGGGCGACCCCAAATCGTCAACGAATCCGCCCTCGACTGGGACGAGCAATCACACGGCACCGACTTTCAGATCCGCCGCAAGCAACTCGGTGGTGCGGCAGGCGGCCAGCGGTTGGGCTGTAGTCTGTACGAACTCCCGCCGGGGAAGAAATCGTGGCCGTACCACTATCACACCGGAAACGAAGAGGCGGTTTTCGTCCTCGACGGCGAGGGAACGCTCCGAATCGAGGACGACGAACGGAGTCTCGAAGCGGGCGATTACGTCGCGTTCCCAGTCGGGGAGGAGTACGCCCGCCGCGTCATCAACGACTCCGAGGGGACGCTTCGCTACCTCTGTTTTTCGACCATGCGCGAACCCGACGTTTCGGTGTATCCCGATTCGGGGAAGATGGGTATATTCGCCGGGACCGCACCCGGAAAACACGAGGGGAGAACGTTGAGCGGCTACTTCCCGCTCGACGGAGAAGTGGACTACTGGCGTGGAGAGGACGAATAGCGGCTTGGATTTCTCTCGTGTTCCCCTGAACCGCCCGTCGGTGTGCTCTCCAAGTAAGAGTCTTTTTTAAGGTGCCGCGTCAAATTTTACCGAGTACAACATGAGTCAACAAGCCAGCGAGCAGGTTTACAGTCACTACATCGACGGTGAGTGGCGCGACGGGGCGGGCGACGAAACGTTCGAGAGCGTCAACCCGGCGACGAAGGAATCGCTCGGCGAGTTCCACCGCGGAACACCCGAGGACATCGAAACCGCCCTCGACGCCGCGGAGGAAGCGAAGGACGAGTGGCGCGAGCTTTCGTACATCAACCGCGCGGAGTACCTGTGGGACATCTACCACGAGCTCCGAGAGCGAACCGACGAACTCGGCGAAGTCATCACGAAGGAATGTGGGAAAGAGATCTCGGAAGGGAAAGCCGACGTTGTCGAGGCCGCGCACATGGTCGAGTGGGCCGCAGGCAACGCTCGACACCCGCACGGTGACCTCGTCCCGAGCGAGATTCCGAGCAAGGACGCCTACATGCGCCGCAAGCCGCGGGGCATCATCGGCTGCATCTCCCCGTGGAACTTCCCGGTCGCCATCCCGTTCTGGCACATGGCCATCGCGCTGGTCGAGGGGAACACGGTCGTCTGGAAGCCAGCCGAGCAAACGCCGTGGTGCGGTCAGATCATCGCCGAGATGTTCGAGGACGCCGGCATCCCGGACGGCGTGTTCAACATGGTCCAAGGCTTCGGTGACGCCGGAAACGCCATCGTCGAGGACGAGCGCGTCGACACCGTCCTGTTCACCGGTTCATCCGAAGTCGGTCACAAGATCGCGGGCAAGGTCGGCGGCGAACCCGGCAAACTCGCGGCCTGTGAGATGGGTGGCAAGAACGGCATCGTCGTCACGGAGGAAGCGGACCTCGACGTCGCTGTTCACAGCGCCATCATGTCCTCGTTCAAGACGACGGGCCAGCGCTGTGTCTCCAGCGAGCGCCTCATCGTCCACGAGGACGTGTACGACGAGTTCAAGGAGCGCTACGTCGAAACCGCGAAGGAAGTCTCCGTCGGCGACCCGCTCGACGAGAACACCTTCATGGGGCCGATGGTCAACGAGGAACAGGTCGAGAAGTTCGGCAAGTACAACCAACTCGCCAAGGACGAGGGTGCCGAGGTTCTCGTCGACCGCGAGGAACTCGACGACGAGGAGATTCCGGACGGCTTCGAGGACGGCTACTGGGTCGGTCCGTTTGTCTACGAAGTCGATTACAGCCCCAACCTGCGCTGTATCCACGAGGAGGTCTTCGGTCCCCACGTCGCTCTGATGAGCTATTCGGGTGACATCGAAGAGGCAGTCGAAATCCACAACGACACGCCCTACGGATTGGCCGGCGCAATCATCAGCGAGGACTACCGTCAAGTCAACTACTTCCGCGACAACGCGGAAATCGGCCTCGCCTACGGTAACCTTCCGTGCATCGGCGCGGAGGTCCAACTCCCGTTCGGCGGCGTGAAGAAGTCCGGCAACGGCTACCCGAGCGCCCGTGAATCCATCGAAGCCGTCACCGAACGCACGGCGTGGACCCTCAACAACTCGAAGGACATCGAGATGGCACAGGGTCTCTCGGCGGATATCAAGACCGAGGACGAATAATTGACCGGGAGGAGTCGAACGGAGTGAGACGACTCCCCGCAATTTTCGTTCTCGCTGAAGACGAATAGACGGACTGCTCCGTTTTTTATTTTTATCGTGGTAAACGTCGGAAAGTACGGCAGACGAAAGTATTGACCGATCCGCGTACTGAACCTTCTCGATTCGTCGATAAGACAGTATCTCAGTTATAGTGGCAGTACAGCTGAAATAATGGTTCCGCGTAGAAGACGACGTTTCGATTTAGGTTTGCAAAGGGTGGAGACGACGGAGAGACGAGACGGATGGTGGGGTGGTGGCTTCCGGAAGCCGATGTGGGTCCGACCAGTTCCCACGCGACGAAGCGCACAGTCCCAGTTGAGTTGCCAACATACGACGAGAAAAGCGTCGCATACCGGCATATGTCCATTTTCGTTTCTCCGTCTTAAATCTGTGCAACTTGGCTCGCAATGGGAACGGTTCGCGGAGTCGTCGGTAACTCGCCGCGGGCACGGCAAAGCTTAGGGCCGTTGTTGTAGTCGTACCAATGTCGACTTACCATGACCGGAGATTCACTCGACGACCTCTTTTACGAGGGGCTGAAGGAGATGTACTACGTCGAAAACGAACTGTTCGACGCGCTGGACAAACTGGCGACAGAGGTCAACGATGGCGAACTTCAAAACGCGTTCGAGGAGCATCGGGGCGAAACGAAACGACACGTCGAGCGACTCCAAAACGTGTTCGACCACATCGGCGAACCGGCCAAGAGAAAGCAACTCCGTGCACTCGACGCCCTCATGGAGGACCACGAGGAGTTCGTCGACGGGAATCCGGATCAGGAACTCCGGAACCTGTTCGACAAGGGAATCGCTGAAAAGCTCGAGCACCTCGAAATCGCGACGTACGGCAACCTGATGTTCATGGCCGACACGCTGGGGCACGACGAAGCCGCCGACCTCCTCGAGAAAAATCTCCGTGAAGAACGAGACATGCTGGACGAGTTGAAAACCATCGGCGAGCAGTACGACGTCCAATCCGTGCCGATGCAGGACTGAGCGTGTTCCTTTTTTAGCCGATCAAATCTGCTTGCTCACGTACGGCCCGTCCTGATGATAGCCGAGTTTATTACGGTAGTACTCGCGTGCGCCGATTCCGGAGATGACGCTGACCTTGTCGTAGCCCGCGTCGGCGGCGAGTTCCTCGGCCTTGGCGATGAGTTTTCGTCCGTAACCACGGTGCTGGTGCTGGGTGGCCTCGCTCGCCGCACCCACGGTCACTTCGCTGCCGTAGACGTGGAGTTCGCGGACAAGCGCGGCGTTGTCGAGTTCGCGCCGCACGGGGTCGCCGGGGAAGCGAAGTCGGCAGAAGCCCAGCAGGAGGTCCTTTTCAAAGTCGCCGGATGCAATCCGGCTATCAGCCGAGCGCCGCTCGGCGAAGTCCTCGAAGCTGATGAAGTGCTCCGTGCCGCCTGCCGCCTCGTAGGTCATGACGTCGAGTTCGACGTTCTCGGGTTCCTCGTCGTTCATGCCGACCTCGCGGCAGCGGATGCAATCGCAGGTCCACCCGTGTTCTTCCATCCGCTGGCGTGCGAGTTGACGGAGGTTGGACTTCCACACGCCGCCGTCGATGAAGTCCGCCGGAATGTCGCGCTGGACGCGCTGGAGGCGGACGTACTTGGGAATCATCGACTTGATTTCGGCGACGAGTTCGGCCGCCTCCTCGTTGCGGAGCGGTTCGAACTCGCCCTTGTACCACCAGTCGTAGGTCGCGGTGCCGCGGACGACCAGCGTCGGATAGATCTTGAGGTAGTCCGGCTTCCACTTCTCGTCCTCGAAGATTCGACGGAAGTCCTCCACGCACATCCGCTTGGACATGCCGGGTTGGCCGGGCATCATGTGGAATCCGACCTTGAACGCCGAATCGCGGAGGCGCTGGTTGGCCTCGATGGACGCCTGTGCGCCGTGCCCACGGTGCATCTCGCGGTTGATACGCTCGAAGGTGGTCTGGACGCCGACCTCGACTTTCGTGCCACCCAAATCGAGCATCCGGTTTATCTGCTCGGGGTCACACCAGTCCGGCTTCGTCTCGAACGTCGTCCCGATGTTGCGGATGTCACCCGTCTCGTTCTCCGCGATGACGTCCTCCAGATAGCGGAAGTCGTGCTCCTCGGGGCTCTGAGCGAAACTCTCACCCTCCGCCGGTTCGGGTTCCTTGTTCACATCGTAGTCGTTCATTGCCTCCAGCGCGCGCTTGACGAACCATTCCTGATAGTCGTGGCTCCGAGCGGTCATCGTCCCGCCCATCAGGATGAGTTCGACCTTATCGACGGGGTGACCGATCTGTCGCAGTTGTTCCAAGCGGAGCGTGACCTGCCCGTACGGATCGTAGTCGTTCTGCACGCCGCGGGCCGCCGCGGGTTCGTGACCGGTGTAGCTCTGGGATGAGGAGAACTCGGAGGACGGGCCGCCCGGGCAGTAGAGACATTTGCCGTGCGGGCACTGCTCCGGGCTGGTCATGATTGCGATGGGCGAGACGCCCGACGCGGTGCGGACCGGTTTGCGCCGAAGCACGGCTTCCAGTTCCTCGCGGCGCTCGTCCGGCGCGTGGTCGAGAATCTCGGAGTTCTTCGGCACTTTCGGCGCGGAGAACTCCGAACAGGCGTTGAGCTTGGCGCTCTCTACGTCGTCGCGCTCGACCTCGCCCGCGAGGATGCGGTCGATCAGTTCCTCGCAAACCTGCTCGAACGCCTCCGTCTCCGTGGCGTCCGGCGTCTCGGTACTCATTACGTGATATTTGGTTGGTTCGGGCGGATAAGCGTGTCGTCTACGGATACGGGTTCGGAGATGGCGTATCGAAATCGATGATGGTCATTTTAAATACGAATACAGTATAATCCATTGATATAACGGATGGAATCGTTACAAAAGAAAGTCCGCTACGTTTGGTTCACGAAAACGGTTGGAGCGGGATTGATCGGTGGAATCATCGCCGGGATAATCGCCTTACATTCCACCATCGTTCCAGTCTGGAGTCCGATACCAATCGTTCTCTGTATGCTCGTGGTCTCCCTCCTCGTACCGCCAATTCGATACAGAGCGTGGCGCTTTGCCGTAGATGAAGACGGAGTGACGATCAAACACGGAGTGGTGCGTCGACGGGAGACCTACGTTCCGATAGACCGCATTCAACACATCGACATCAACCGTGGTGTTCTCGAACAAGCCGTTGGGTTAGCGAGCATCATGATTCACACGGCCGGGTCGCGCCGTTCGAATCTACTGCTCCCGGGGCTTCGACCGCAACGCGCCAACGAACTCCGCAGTCGAATCCTGAGCCTCCGCGAGGAAAATCGCTCGGACGAATCGCTCTCCGAGGCGAGCGACGTCATCCGAGGTGACACTGTGTGAGATTACACCCGTACAGTGTCCTCCGAGGAACGATAGACCGACTAAAAATCCATCCCCTGATTTTCGCCGTCGGTTTCGGACTGTATAATTACAAAGACACACCGCTCACCTATATCGTCGGGTTCGCCCTGTGCTACGTCCTGATTTACGTCGTGCGTGAGGGAATACGATGGTATTCCGTCTCCTATCGTTTGGAGGACACCGCAGTAGAGATGGAATCCGGTATTTTCGACCGACAGCACCGCGTGATTCCGTACGACCGAATCCAGGAATCGAGCGTCGTTCAGAACGGATTGGATTCGTTCCTCGGAATCGCGAACGTCTCGTGTGAAACGGCGGGGAGCAGTAAAGAAAGCGAACTGGAGTTGCGCTACGTCGGTATCGAAGAGGCTGAACGAATCCAGGACCGTCTGAGGAACGGAAGTACGGTCTCGACGGAGGACGAAAAGGAGAAACTCTATCGACTTCGTTCGGGAATGCTGTTCGCTCGAAGCGTCCTGTCATCGCATCCGAAACACCTCTTCCTCGCGATTTCGGTCGCGATGTCTATCATCTTCAGTCCGGCGTGGCTGTCGGATTTCCTCACCCCGACGTTACCCGCGTCGCTGGTCAACGGACACTTCACCGTCGAGAAATTCCTCGTCGTCGGTGGGGCAACGGTCGTCGGCGCGTGGGTAGTGGGAGTGATACAGTCCGTGCTCGAATTCCACGACACGTCCGTCGAGTTTCGGGACAGGGAAATCCATCAGTCCGGCGGACTCGTCTGGCACTATTCGAACGACATTCCGCTGGATAACGTGCAACTGTTGCGAATCTCCACGAACCCCCTACAGAACGCCTTCGGATTCGCACGGTTGACCGTCGAATCCGCGGGTGCGGCCGATTTCGACATCTGGCCCGCTCGGACACCGGTCATCCCGCTGGGGAATCGGTCGGAAGTCGAGGAGGTTGCGAGGACGATTCTCGACCACGACGACCCGGAGTTCGAGCGCCCACCGAAGCGTATGCGACGCCGCCTGGCGACTCGGTATCTCATCGCCCTCGTACTGCTCTCTTTCCTCCTCTACGCCGCACAGTTCGTGTGGAGCGGGTCCACCGTCCCGTGGCTACTTCCCCTCGTCGGCGTACCGTTTGCACTCGTCGCTGCACACGTCCAGTGGCGATATCGCGGCGTCGCCATCGACGACGACTATCTCGCGGTCCGAAACGGAATCTTGGTTCACAGCGAGTTCATCGTTCCGCTCGCGAACGTTCAATCCGTTTCGAAGTCACAGTCGATTTTGCAGCGACGGTTCGACCTCGCGACGCTATCCATCGAGACTGCGGCATCGCTACTGTCCGCCGGAACCCGTGCTACGGACTTCGATACGGAGACGGTCGAGATGATATACGAGACGGTACAGGACAGTTCCGGGGAAGTTGCTCCTCGGACGGAAACACGACGAGTAGGAACCCAAACAGGGAAATCGATAGACTGCGGTTCCGAAGGAGAACGGTCCAATCAGTAGCTATTTGTGACAAACGAGGGAGAGTTGAAGCATGGTTGAAGAGAACGAGTCCAGTATGCAGAACCTGAGTCGGCTGACAACTCTCGGTCTCCTGATGGGTATGGTCATACTCGCCATCTATTCTGCCGTCTCGGGCAGGGACGTATCCACAACGCTCGCGTATTTCCTCATGGCCGCAGTAATCGTCTATGGCGCACACCAGGTGCTCGATGATCAGTCGGTTCCTGCAGTCGCCTCCGCGCTGGCTCTCTGGGTCGGTGGGGTTTACGGAATCCTCCTAACCTATCGTGGTATTGACATCGGTGACAATTACGTGGTCCTCGGGTTGCTGGCAGTCGGCGTGATACTCACCTACCGGGACAATAATCCGCTTACAAAGTGAGGGACTACCCGCTCATCCGGACGCTCGTTCTCACCGAAATCCAACGTATCGCCGGAAAAATCGTTCAAAGAGAAGAAAACCGAGAAGTTCCGATCAGCGTCGCGTTCAGTTCAGCTTCGCGCTGACGGCTTCGATGACGGCGTCGAGCGCTTCGTCGCGCTCGCCGCGGAGGAATTCGAACTTGCCGTCGCGCGTGCCGACGGGGACGATTCCGGCTTCCGGTGCGCGGTCCTCGACGTCCTCGGCGATGTCGCGGACGTTGATTTCCCCGTCGCTTCGGATGTGAACCTCGTCGTCGGCGAGACCGAGGGTGACGTTCTGGTCACCGGGTTGTCCCGTCATGTCGCGGCGGTGGAGCGCGTCGAGGAGCACGGCCGTCGATGGGAAGTCGAAGCGGTGGGTGTACGCCTCGGTGTCGAGGACAGTGAAGGTGACGCCGTTCGCGCCGCGAACCGTGAGGTTCGGCTCGGCGGTGTCGAGTTCGTTTTCGAGCTTCGTGCAGAACTGCTCGCTGACGTGCTCGGCGAGGTCGCGCTTCGCGTGCTCGAACAGCAGGTCGGTGATGAGTTCGCGCTTGTCCTCGTAGGACTGGTAGTAGGCTTCCAGCGCGACTGCCTCGCGCAGGGCCGTAACGTGGTCTTCGTCGTAGCCCGCATCCGTCGCGAGGTCGGTGTATTCGGACGGGGTGTCCTCCCAGTAGCTGACTGCGGGGAGGTGGGAAACGTCGTCGCGCACCTCGTCGTTGACGTGGGCCGCGACGTTCGCACCGAGGACACCCGCGGTCACGTCGTCGCCCGAGTCGCCGAGGAACGGGTTGACGACGACGTCGGCGGTTTGGGCGACTTCGTCGTCCGGGTAGTGCGTGTCGATGACGACGTGGGGCGCACCGTAGATGTCGAGGAGCGAGAGTCCGTCGCTCGATTCGACGGTGCTTCCGGCATCGATGAGGACGAAGAGAGGCAGTTTCTCGTCGTGGCGCTCGCGGTTGTCGAGCATCATGGTCGCGTCCTTCGTCGCGTCCTGCATGTCGTAGAAACCGTCTTCGAGCGGTCGGCGGTCGAAGTAGTGATACTGGGCGTCACTTCGTGCGTGTTCGTCGCGCACGAGCGGGAGGACGGCACGTTCGATGGCCGCTCCGGCCACGTAGCCCTCCGCGCTCGCGTTGTGTCGGACGATAACGGGGCGGGATTCGATGACCGCGCGGCGGATTGCACCGGCGGCGTCACGGACGTCCCCGTGAATGGCTTCGACGGCAGAGTCGTCGGCGAGCGGTTCGACGTCTTCGGGACGGGCCTCGTCTTCGAGCGCCTGTGCCAGTCGGTCCTCGACGGTCGCCTCCTCCTCTTCGGTGAGGGCTTCGAGGTGCTCGGTCTCGACTTGGAGTTCGTTGTTACGGAGTTCGACCTCGCCGACCAATCGGGCGATGTCGCCGGTATCGACTTCGGGGTAGGCACGAACGCCTGCCTCCTTGAACGCGGCGCAGTCCACGACCGCGGTTTCGTCACGGAGTTCGAACACCGTCGGGCCGCTCGTCTGGCTCGCGCTCACGATTTCGCCCTCGATTCGAACGCTGTCGCCGACTCGGTCGCCCAGCGTTTCGATCTGGACGCGTTCAGGCTGTTCCGTTTGGGAGGAGACGGTAGCGCCTCCGACCGCGTTCCCGGAACCGTCGGTCGTCGCCGGCTGTTCCGATTCGGATGCGGATTCGTGTTCGGACGTGGCTTCGTGTTCGGACGCGGCTTCGTGTTCGGACGCGGCTTCGTGTTCGGACGCGGATTCGGAATTCGATTCCGATTCGTCCGACGTGGTTTCGTCGTTCGATTCACTGGGGAGGTGCACGTCGGTACCGTCCTGAATCAGCTTGCCGCGGAACTCGCGTTCCGATTGACGAATCGACGAGCTGAGGTCGACGTTGCCGTTGTCGCGCACACCGATGACCTCGACGAAGACCGTGTCGCCTT
Organism: Haladaptatus sp. AB643; assembly: GCF_024136975.1. Lineage (NCBI taxonomy): Archaea > Methanobacteriati > Methanobacteriota > Halobacteria > Halobacteriales > Haladaptataceae > Haladaptatus > Haladaptatus sp. AB643. The sequence continues at coordinate 94,816 of NZ_JAMYJW010000006.1, read as the reverse complement.
GGTCCCAGTCGAGGCTTTCGAGCCGCTGGTCCAACTCGCTCTTGTGAAGCAGGCCAGTGACGCGGTCACCGATGTCGATGAAGACGCCGAAGTCGGCGAAACCGTCGACGGTACCTTTGTAAAATCGTCCAGTAACGAGCTGCTCCGGGCTGTTTCCGTTGAATTCAAAGAGAACGTCCTGCTCGTGGCTCGAACAAATCGGGCCGTCAGCAGGCGTCCCGCAAATGACGCAGTTACCCATTTATACTGGCAAAGAATAGTCCAGGCCTAAAACGATTGTCGAATTCCCGGCGCGGTTCTGAGCCGACCACGCGAACGCCAACTCAGTAATAGTAGAACGAAAAATCGTCGCCACAGGATTGGCATCGGACGAGCGTCCCCTTCAACTGGTCGTCGGATTCCGCTCGACCCTGTCCGTCGGGTGCGATATCGACAGTCGATGCGGACCCACAGTGGGGACACCCGATGTTCATACTGCTCGTAACTGACTGAGACATACGCTTCCTTTCAGCGGTCGAGCCCATAGTTATACCCTCGTTAACGAAATCGGCACGAGGAGCGAAACCACGAAACGGTCGGATTATAGACTCGTTACATTCACGCGCGATACGTTCAATTCACGCTCGATACCGGTGACCGAAGACGAGTGCGACGACGTTCAACACAAGCAACAGGACGAACGTCTGCTGTTGTCCAGCGGTATCGAGACCGCTGATGAACAGCGGAATGTAGAGAAACGGGAGTACGACTGCTCCCCAAAAACCGATAAACCGAAGCGAGGTGACGACGGAATACGGGAACGATGAACGTCGCTCGCCGTCGTCCGATGAGTCACCCAGTTCGTCCGGGGCGATGATGGTTGACATGGTCTCCGAACAATGGTACACCATGACACGATATTATTATTGATTCCTTAACGGATCGGGGAGGAAAAACAGGGCGAAACGGACAGTCGGATGGGATAGAATGGAGATTGGAAGGGTCCCCGTTCGGTCGCTACTCGAAGACGGGACTGTCGTCTTCGAGCGTTTCGATGTCGTCGACGATCTTCTTCGCGACGTCTGGGAACAGCGCGACTTGTACTTCGTTGCCGTCCTCGTCCTCGAACACGAGTTTGACGCGTTTGTCCCCGAACGCACGCGCTTCGGCGGATTCCACGTTGAACAGCTTCGCCGACGCCGTTTTGTTCGCGGGTCCGACGTTCTTCAAGGAGCCGTCTTTCAGTTCGACCATGAAATCGTCCAGCCGTAGGTTGAGCATACCCTCGATACGCACTCACACCTTTAGTTACCACGGAACGACGTGCGCCGGTTCGATCGTCGCCATCGTCGCCGTCACGACTCCGCTACTCGCGCCGTAGGATGTGGCAGTTTCGACACCGGGCTTCGTAGGACTCCTGTGCCCCCACCAAAATCGTGGGATCATCCACGTGTGCGGGTTCGCCGTCGATGAGCCGCTGGTTTCGCGTCGCGGGTTCGCCACACTGCGCACAGATGGCTTGGAGCTTTTCGACGTACTCGGACACGGAGATAAGTTGCGGGACCGGATCGAACGGCTCGCCACGGAAGGTCTGGTCGGTACCGCTGATGATGACGCGTCGTCCGTCATCCGCGAGGAATTCACACACGTCGACGAGTTCCGCGGAGAAGAAGTTCGCCTCGTCGATGGCGACGACTTTCTCGCCGTTCAATCCCCTCGGGATTTCCCACACGCCGTCGTCGTCCGGTTCCACGACGGTCGCTTCCCACGAACTGCCGTCGTGGGAGCCGACCGTGTCCTCGCCGTAACGGTCGTCCAGTGCGGGTTTGAACACCGCGACTCCCTGCCCCGCGATTTCCGCGCGGCGAAGCCGTCGGAGCAGTTCCTCGGTCTTCCCGGAGAACATACAACCGGTGATGACCTCGATCCACCCGCTGTTCGTGATTTTGTGCATATCCGTGTGACGCTCAATCCGACGGCAAAAGAGTTGCTCATTCAATCGGCCGCGCCGATATTTTCCCCGCTCTCGAAACTCGGCGGGCAGGGCTCGATGTGCGAGTAGCGGACTATCTGCCGTCCGAGCGTGACGACGCGATTTTCCAACTCCTCGTCGGTGAACGCGCCGTCCATCACCGCGCTGTGCGAGCGGGGAATCGCCACCTCGTACGGGAGCACCCACGCATCGAGCGCGCGACAGACGGACCGGAGGTGGTCCATCGCGGTGACCGGAAACCGACCACCCGCCACGGCGAGCAGGCCGACGGTCTTCCCCTCGAACTCGTCGAACCCGCAGTAGTCGAGCGCCGCCTTCAGCGGCGAGGAGTACGACCCATGATAGACGGGTGTGCCCAGGACGACCGCGTCCGCCGCGCGCACGCGACGTTTTAGTTCGGGGACATCACCCGCTTCCCGCTCACCGGGGTCGAACTGCGGCAGGTCGAATTCGCGGAGGTCGAGGAGTTCGCCGGTTCCACCCGCCCGTTCCACGCCGACGAGGACGTGTTCGAGCGCGAGTCGTGTGGTACTTTCCTCCCCGAGACTGCCACAGATCGCCACGACGTGCGGTTGATTGGTCATACCATAGCATGGGTGCGGAACGCGAATATAGCTACGCGACAGATAACGGACAGTAAATGGAGTCCCCCGATTTCGACGCGTTCCCGATCACGCACGAATTGCTCGTGAAGTCCGCAGGCTATCACGAGGCGACCGCTACGATTTTGTCACTCGTACTTCGTCGCGCATCCACGGGATACGTCCGAATCGAGCACGATCAGTTGGAAGCGACGTTCGAAGATACCCCGCGCTGTCGAGAGACGTGGGAGGCGGTTCGCGATTCGCTTTCGTGGACGGAGGATGCCCAAGGAGGTGCGTGGTATCGCGGCGATCTTCCTGAAACTGCGGGCGAGTTCGAGCGGCTTTGGTCGCTTTCCGATGGTCTGTGTGGTGTCCACTTCGTCCACGAAGTCGCGCTCTACGACGAAGACGGGTGGTTGTTCTACGCCGTCCCACATCACACCTACTGCTGGCTTCGTGACTCGAAGGGAATCTTCATCAGCGACGTTGACGACGCGTTAGCGAGTCAACGAGCATGCGTTCTGCCCGCGGAAACGACTGTAGAGTGGACACGAGATGGCCGGAACTACTCAATCATGGGGACGTCGCTCTGTGTCGAAAACGGACGTCTTGGAACCAGCAACTGTTACGGATTGGCGAATCTCGAAACCGTGAAGGCGAACGAGAGAGCACGGACCCTCTCACTTGCGTGGCATCCCGACCCGATACCGGGTCTCGTCGGACGGGCGTTGATGGGCGCGATGTCGCTGGTGTACAATCCGTCTGAACGGTTGCAGTTCGAGGACGAAGGGAATTTTCGGAAGGTGGAGTCGGTTCTCCGAGAAATCATCGACAAGCGCGAGGCTACTGCCTGAGTCGTGCGACCCACTCCTCGCGCTCCTCCAACTCCACCAACCCATCTCCTTCCAGATCCGAACACAATTCTCGAAGCCACTCCTCGCCGTACTGCCCGCCGTAGTCGATTCGCACCCGCGGACCGAGTTTCGAGAGCGGGAGTTCGTCGTACTCCTTCAACAGCGAGACCACTCTCCCGCGCATCTGCCGACGGCTTCCCTCGAACTTGGGTTGGGTGGGCACGTCGGGGGCGGTGAAGTCGCCCGTCTCGTAGGCGTGACACCACTCGCGCCACGGGCACCCGGCGGTATCGCAGGAGGGCGTCTTCTCGCAGGCCACGCCGCCGAGTTCCATGATGGCGTTGTTCCAAACGCGGGACTCCCCGTCGGGCATGACGTCGCTCGCGACCTCCTCGAAAACCGAATCGTCGTCCGGCACGTCGAACGCCCGGTACAGCACGCGCTTGACGTTGGTATCGACCACCGCGTTGCCGTTGTTAAACGCGAACGAGGCGACGGCGTTGGCGGTGTACGGCCCGACGCCCTGCAAGTTCTGGAGTTCGTCCGGCGTCTCGGGGAACGTGCCGTCGTACTCATCGATGACTTGGTTCGCGGCCTCGTGGAGGTACTTCGCGCGGTTGTTGTAGCCCAGACTGTGTGAGGACCAGAAGCCGACCACGTCCGAGCGGTCGGCCGCCGCGAGGTCCTCCGGGGTCGGCCAGCGGTCGAGAAACGCCTCCCACGCCGTCACGACGCGGCCGAGTTGCGTCTGCTGGCTCATCACCTCGGAGACGAGGATGGCGTATGGGTCGTCGGTTTCGCGCCACGGAAACGACCGATGGTCGTCCTCGTACCACGAAACGAGGGCGTCGCGTACCGCGTCTCTGTCGGGAATCGACGGCGCCGTTTCGGTCATCAGTGGCGTTTTGGACGGCGACGGTTTACGGATAGCGGTTTTCGAGAGGGAACACCGAAACGTGTGAGCGCTTTTCGGCTGTCACGGCCCGTTCCACGACACCGGGTACCAAACGGCCGAGTTAATCTGAAGGCTTATTGCACGTTCGTCTTAATCTTCGCTGGATGCACGTACGTCCCTCCACACTTTTCCTCATCGGCGTCGGCATCATCGTCGCGCCAGCGGCACCACTCGTGTTCGCCCGCAGTCCGTCCGTGTGGATCGCCGTCGGGTGTACGTTCATGCTCGCAGGTGCCGGCATGTCGCTTCAAGAACACCGAGGACAGCGCTCCGCACGCGAATCGAGTCCACAGTCCTATCACTACATCGTCTGTGGGAACTGTAGCGCTCGCAACTTCGCAAGCCGGGACGAGTGTCGGTGCTGTGACGAACCGTTCTAGAGCGAAAGCCGTATCCCGCTACCGCACAACCACCCGGCAATGAGTCTGGACGACCTGAACGACGACGTTCGAGCCACCTACTCGTCACTCGACGAGGACTTTTCCGTCTCTCTCGACCGTGAAACGCGCAACGAACTCGCCATGCTCGGCACCGCGTTCGACACCGACGATTCCGCGGAGATCATCCGACGTGCCGTTCACCGACTGTTTCAGACGACGGTCGAATCCGGAACGCTCGACTTCCATCTCCGAAGCACGTACGACGTGACCTACGACGAGTATCTCTCGGGCATGACGTTCGAAGAAATGACCGGTGCAAATCAGCTTCCCCAACGCGACGACGAGCGCCGCTATCAGTTCTGAGCGGTATTGGCGACCGAAAGCCGTATCGTCTCGTCTTCTCGATCCCACTGAATCAACCCGGAATCGTCGAGTTCGGGCAGATGTGCGTGGTTGAGAATCATCGTTGCCCGGCGGCGGTTGGTTTCGGCACCTGTCGCCGCGAGATAATCGGCCATCTCGGTGACGGGTACCTCCCTGTCGAGGCCGTACAGATACGCGAGTACTTCCCGTCGTGACTCGGCCGCCAGTGTCTCATGTAACTCCGTCGGCAAACGGAGAAGGACGCCCAATCCGAACATCCCGACAGCGTCGCCGAACGTCGTGGTCGGGTTGCATGGGGGTGCTGTGGTCCCGCTCGATTGTCGGTCGTCTCGCATTTCGGCCATCGTATTCTCGAAAAATGGAGTAGTAAGGATAGCAATGGTGCCTGTTATTACAGCCCACTTTTACGTAGGCCCAGTGTCCCGCCCGTTCGCCTCCAGGAGCACCGCTTCGAGGACGCTTCCGGTCCCGCGTCGGACGCGTTCGGATACCGACTGCTGGGTGACGCCGAGTTCGTCCGCGAGTTCGCCGAGCGTCACGCCGCGCGGAACGTCGAAGTAGTCCCGTTCGAGTGCCAGCATCAGCGTCTCGCGTTGTTCGGGTGTCAACCCGAACTCCTCCCGCTCCTCGGCGAGGTCCGTCACAACGCGATCCAATGTGTAGCCGATGTTCCGGACTTCACAGTAGTCGTGGAACGCCGAAAGTGCACCGTGATCGTGAAACCTGAGTCGAAATCGCCAGACACGATCGCCAGTCGCTTCGAGGATGGTCGCACCGACTTCCGCGATACCGTATATGAAACTCTCGACTTCCTCGCTCCACTCGACACGATAGAGAACACGCCCTTCGATCCTGTCAAGCGCGATGAGGCTCTGCACGTTCGGATTGCTCCGCACGTCGTTCTCGAACGTCTCGAAGTCCGACCCGATGGCCCAGAAAAACGGGAGTACCTGCCGTGAGGAAGGGACGACCCGCTCCAGTTCGATATGAACGTCGGCATCTGTAAGGAGGGCAGTGCCGAGAACGAACTCTTCTCCGGATATCGACAAATCAGCCGTGACGCTCATACTAGAGGAACGTCTCGGCCGGATATAGCGTTACGCCACCTCGTCGATGGAGTCGAGCAAGAGGTTGACACCGAGGTCGATTTCGCGCTCGGTCACGTCGAGCGGCGGGAGCAGACGGAGCGTCTTGTACCCACAGCCGAGGGTGAGGAGGCCGCGCGAGAGTGCGGCGTCCACGACGGCTTCGCGTCGGTCCTTCGAGTCGAACTCGACGGCGAGCATCAGGCCACGGCCGCGAACGTCCACGACGGATTCCGGCGCGGCGTCCTCGATGATTTCACGCGCCTGTCGTCCGCGCACGGTGGCGTTCGCGAGCAGGTCGTGTTCCTGAATCGCGTCGATTGTGAGCACGCCCTGCAGCGACGAGAACACGTCGCCAGCGCCCCACGTCGAGGAGAGTCGGCCTTTCTCCTCCGGGAACACGTCCGAACGGGAGATGGTCGCGCCGACGCGGAGCGCCTTCGCGCTGGTGATGACGTCGGGTTTCAGGTCGAGGTGGTCCACTGCCCACATCTCGCCCGTTCGGCCCATGCCGGACTGAATCTCGTCGGCGATGATGGTGATACCGTAGGTGTCCTGAATCTCGGCGATATCCGCGACGAACTCGTCGTTCGGGACGCGGTAGCCACCCTCTCCCTGCACCGGTTCGAGGATGATGTACGAGACTTCTTCGGGGTCGATGACGCCCTGGGCGGGGTCGAGTTTGTCGGCGATGATGTTGCCGCCCGGACCGTCGGTCTTCCACCCACAGCCACACTGACCCTCACAGGAACAGTACGGAACGCTCACGATGCCCGGAATCTCGGGGTAGCCCTTACGGTGGGCGACTTTCGAGCGGTTGAGCGAGAGCGCGCCGAGCGTCCGTCCGTGGAACGCGCCGTCGAAGTTGAACGCGCGGTGGCCGCCGTTGTTGTAGCTGATCTTGATGGCGTTCTCGACGGCTTCCGCGCCGGAGTTCGACAGGAAGACGGTGTCCATGTCGTAGTGACTCGTGACCTCGGTGAGTCGCTCCATCAACTGGGTCGGCCCGGGGAATTCGGGGTCCTCCGGCGGCCAGCCACCGGCGGCGTAGAAGTCCTGCCCGGCGATTTTCGTCGGGTCGGGGAGGGGGAACTCGTCGAGTTTGTCCTTGATTTTTGGATTGTTGTATCCGAGTGGAGAGGCGGCGACGTGGCTCGTGAAATCGAGGAGGACGTTTCCATCCACATCAGTACAAAACGGCCCGACCGCATCCTCGGTCAAGTCCCAGACGAAATCGTATACGTACGTCGTCGGCGCGGCAAATTTGTGATGATACTCTGACCACTCTCGTGCCTTCTGGCCCGGCATGTCCCGAACCTGTGGCTCGACTGTTTCGCGGTCCATGTAGCTGATAGGAATAGCCCCATTTTAAACGGTTCGTTATATGTCCTCACACGACAGCGACGATTGCCGCAATTCCCGATCCGGCGAGCAGAACTGTACTCCAGACGGCAATTCGGCGTGCGAACGAACGGTTCGGTGCAGAGATGGTCAACGCTGCCTTGACGATGATGCTCGATGCGGTGGCGAGTAGGATGCCGAAGACGGCCGTCTGCTGGCTCACGTTGCCCCCGCTGTACAGCGTGACCGCCGAGGCCGTCACGCCCGCGCTCGAAACGAGTCCCGACAGCAGTGCGGTGATGTAAAACCCCGTCTGACCGAACTGGCTCTTGGCGATGGCGCCGCCGATGACGACGAGGAGGAAGATAGCACCGAACCCGAGGGCGTTTCGTAGCGAGAACGGGCTTTCCAAGTCGATGTCCATCCGTTGGGACCAGTCGGCCGTGTACGCCGCGATGGCGATGCTACCGACGATGATCGTTCCGAGCGGGATGATGGCACCGTAGAGCGTTTTGTGTGGAGTACCGATGGTGAACGCCAACGCGATGACGAGGTTTCGGAGCGCCATCGCGGCGTCGGCCAGCAAGATGGCGGCGACGCCGTACGTCGCCGCCTCCGGCTGCTGGCGAACGTGGTCGAGCATGGTGCCGACGACGGCCGTCGAGGAGGCTAACCCGCCGAAAAACCCGGTGACGGCGATACCGCGTCCACCGTACGTCTCGACCACGGCGTAGTTGGCGATGCCGATTCCGGCGACGGTGACGACCATCAGCCAGATGAGGCGGGGACTCAACGTGACGCCGCCGAGTGCGACTTCACCGGACGGGAGCAGCGGGTAGATAACGAACGCGAGGATGGCGAACTCACCGGCGGAACGGAGTTCCTCGCGCGACAATCCCCACGCGAACGAGTGTAGTTCGCGCTTCAGGATGAGCAGAAGCGAGGAGACGACGGCGACGGTAACGCCGACGAGGATGTACCCTTCGGCGACCAGCACGCCGACGCCGAACGTCACGAGCATGGAGACGGACGTCGTCAGCGAAAGACCTGTTTCCTCGTCGTCGTCCAGGAGTCCCTGCACCGCGAGCAAAATCCCTTGCACGATGACGAGCAGGCCACCGAGCGCGAGCAGAACGTCCTTCCCAACGATGGTAAACGCCGCACCGAGGAGGCTGATGAGGGTGAACGTCCGGATACCGGCGGATTTCTGCGACCATTCACGCTCCAATCCGAGGAAGAGACCGAGCGCTCCGGCGAGGGCGATATGGACGACGTCACTGCCCAACGTAGTCGACGTGACGAGGTTTTCGAATCCGGACACTCCCCGTACTACGCTCCTATTCGGTTAAAAGGATTGTTGCTATCGTCGTCCCGTGCGCGAAATCTTTAAGGCCAGCCCGCAAACTTCTGTGGTATGGTCTCCGGATTGAACATTGACAAGTCCCGGGCAGCGTGGTGGACCATCGGTGGGCTACTTGGTCTCGCGGCGCTGTTCGTCATCTACTCGTTCATCGGGACGTTCGTCTTCGGTCTGTTTCTCTACTACGCGACGCGGCCGGTATATCGCCGACTCCAACAGCGGGTTCGCCCGCGAAGTCTCGCTGCCGCGGTTGCGTTACTGCTGCTCGCCCTTCCCGCGATCCTGCTCGTCGCCTACACCGTCTCCATCGCGTTTCACGAACTCACGATGGTCGCGAAGACGGCCAATATCGGCACGCTTCCGGAGCCGATACAGCAGTACAGCGACATCTCGAAGTTGACCAAAAATCCCGAACAGCTCCTCCAGAACAAGGACAACACGAAGCTCATCCAGCAGGCGTTCGGTTCGACGTTCCAGTATCTCAAGTTCGTCGGGAACGGGGCACTCCACTTGTTCGTGATGATCGCTATCGCGTTCTACCTGCTCCGGGACGACCACAAACTCTCGCGGTGGTTCCACCGGACGTTCGCGGACAGCGGTGGGGTCCTCGAAGCGTACGTGGCCCGCGTGGATTCGGACTTCAACAGCATCTTCTTCGGCAACATCCTGAACGCCTTCATGACGGGCACCATCGGCGCGATTTCCTACAACCTCCTCAATATGATCGCACCCCCCGGCTTGGCGATTCCGTACCCCACCGTCGTCGGGTTGCTGACCGGCGTCGCCAGCCTCATCCCCGTCGTCGGGATGAAACTCGTCTACTTCCCGGTGACGGGCGTCATCAGCGCCGAGGCGTTGATGGCTCGTGACCCCGGCATCCTCTGGTTCCCCGTCGTCTTCGCGCTCGTCTCGTTCGTCATCGTGGACACCATCCCGGACCTCGTCCTGCGGCCGTACGTCTCGGGGCGCAACCTCCACGTCGGGATGGTGATGCTCGCGTACATCTTCGGGCCGTTGCTGTTCGGCTGGTACGGGATCTTCTTGGGACCGATGATACTCGTGCTCGTCGTCCACTTCGTGAAAATCGTCCTGCCCGAACTCATCACCGGCAACCCGATTCGACCGTGGGCCGTGGACCCGACGTATCTCAAGGACGCCGATATGCATCCACAACCACCGCATGACCCGTCCGATTCGGATGACGAGGAGTTACCGCCGGGTGGTGACGAGATGCCCGTCCAAGCGCCGACGCCCACGGATGGGGATGGTATCGACTGACGGGGTATTCGGTGACTGCTGATACCGTCCGGTTCAGTCGAGAAACCGCTCTTCCCACGTGCGTCGGTGTTCGAGGAGCGACCGACCCCGCTCGGTCAGCGCGTAGTAGTTCGTCCGCTTGTCCCGTTTCCCCTTCTCGACGAGTCCATCATCGACCAACGAGTCGAGGTTCGGATACAGACGACCGTGGTGGACCTCGGTGTCGTAGTAGTCTTCGAGACCGTCCTGAATGGCGAGTCCGTGCGGCTCGCCGTGTCCGGCGATGACGTACAGTATGTCCCGCTGAAATCCCGTCAACTCGTGCATTGTTACCACTCGGAATATGTGTCTATTTAGGATAAGGATATCGGTTCCGACAGTTCTGGAGGAATATAGTATCGGAACGATCGTTGGTGAATTCAACAACGTTCTCCGCCATTTTCTCGGATGGCTCACCCTGCCAGCGAGGTAGTTCTATTTTCCAATCAAAATCGATACTGGTCGTGATCATTTCAAATAAGTATTTGCTCAGTAAAAATCCATATATTTATAAGAAAAAATCTTATTGATTCTTGCTTCCCAGTTTTTATGGCATGTCAAAGGATACCACGAGCGGCTCGTCGCGGCGAACGTTCCTGCAAGCGTCCGGGGGAATCACGCTGGCAACGGCACTGGCCGGATACCTCGGAGAGTCCGCGGTCGCCACGAAGCAACGAGAGCCGAGTCGCCACGTAACCGAACTCGTCGACGAGATGACGCTCGAAGAGAAGGTCGGTCAGATGACACAGATGGCCGCGGGCGAGATTTCGACCGACGACCCGGCCGAGACGCTTCGGAAGTACAAGCCGGGGTCGCTCATGTACCTGACGTCGTTCGATCCGGAGGAGGTCGCTCGAACCAGCAACAAACTCCAGAAAGCGATGGTGAACGAGACCCGTCTCGGCGTGCCGTTCGTCTACGGTATCGACTCCGTTCGCGGCGACAACAACGTGGCGGGGGCGACGTTGTTCCCGCACAACCACGGCGTCGGCGCGACATGGGACGCGGACAAGGCCGAGGAGATGGCGACCGTGACGAGCAGGGTGATGCGTACAACCGGTACCCACTGGAACTTCTCGCCCGTTTGTGACATACAGCGTGATCCACGATGGGGACGGTTCTACGAGGGGTTCAGCGAGGACCCGTTCCTCGCCTCCCAGATGGTCGCCTCGAAGGTTCGCGGCTACGAGGAGGAGACGAACGGGTACAAACGAACCGGGGCCTCCATCAAACACTTCGCGGGGTATTCGGCACCGGCGAACGGGAACGACCGCACCGCCGCCCTCCTTCCGTATCGGACCTTCGTGAGTTCCATCCTGCCATCCTATGCGGCGGGTATCAACGCCGGAGCGGAGACGGTGATGGTCAACAGCGGGTCGTTGAACGGGCTCCCCGCCCACGCTTCGAAGGAACTGTTGACGGACATCCTCCGCGACCAACTCGGGTTCGACGGAATGGTCGTCACCGACTGGCACGACTTCTACCGGATGATAAAGGTCCACGGCTTCGCCGAGGACCTGAAGGAGGCGACCAAACTGGGCATCAACGCCGGGATAGACATGTACATGGTCCCCGCCGCGGGTATCGAGGGCGACGACGCCGCGGGCTATCAACAGCGACTCATCGAACTCGTGAAGGAAGGCAGCGTCAGCCGGGAACGAATCGACGACGCGGTGACGAACATCCTCGCGTTCAAGGAACACGTCGGCCTGTTCGAGGACCCGTACGGGACGCCATCGAAGGTGAGTGACGTGATTTCCGACGGCCGGGACCTCGCGGAGGAGGTTGCCACCGAGTCGATGACGTTGCTCACCAACGACGGGACGCTCCCGCTCGACTCCGGGAGTTCGATCCTCGTCACCGGCCCGAGCGCCGACAGCGTGAGGAACCAGATGGGTGGCTGGGCACTCGGCTGGCAGGGCGTCGGCGACACCGAGCCACCGGCGACGACGGTCCTCGAAGGCCTCACCGATGCGGCGGATTCGTCCGCGTCCGTCACGCACGTTCCGACCGGCCTCCACGAGTTCACGAACGAGGACGACGTCCGACGTGCGGCCGAGTGCGCCGACGTCGTCGTCGCCGTCCTCGGCGAGGAACCGTACGCCGAGGAGAAGGGCGACACGGACACGCTCGCGCTTCCCGAGGCACAACAGCGACTGGTCGAGGTGGTGTCGGGAACCGATACACCGACCGTCGGCGTGATCATGGCGGGCCGCCCGCGCGGCACGGACGTGTTCGACGACCTGTCCGCATCCATGATGGCCTATCTGCCGGGAACGGCCGCCGGACCGGCCGTCGCCGCGACCCTGTTCGGTGACGCCAACCCGAGCGGTCGGTTGCCGTTCACGTGGCCGACGGGGACCGGGCAAATCCCCAACCTGCACAACAACTATCCGCCGGACGAGTTCAACAAGTCCACGAACGTCAACCCGCCCCAATCACACGAGACGCCGCTGTTCGAATTCGGCCACGGGCTGAGTTACACCGAGTTCGAGTACTCCGACCTTCGCGTGGCCCCGACGAAACTCCAGCAGAAGAACGCGACGAACGACATCACCGTCTCCGTCGCGGTCAAAAACACGGGGGACGAGGCGGGCGAGACCGTCGTCCCCGTCTACGGCGGCAGAGATCTCGGTCAGGTGATGTATCCACAGGAAGTCGTCGTCGGCTTTGAACGCGTCGCGCTCGACCCCGGCGAGACGAAACGCGTCGAGATCCGTTCGACGATCCTCCCACTTGCGACCGTCCTCGGCGACGTCTTCTCCCGCGGCGAGTTGGTCATCGACACGGGCGAGTACTGGCTCTCCGTCGGTGACCTCACCGAGACCGTTTCGGTCGTCTAAGGTCTGAGATCCCGTTTTTCACGATGCCGTCTTTCCACCTTATTTTTGAATAACATACCAACAATCGGTCAGATAGCAGTCGCTCGGGTCGGGAACGGCGAAACCACTATCTATCGGTAGGAACGATGTGTACGAAGCAGTGGCTCAGAATTTGATTTTCGAAAGGAAAGCGGAACACGCGGGGGCGAAAAGACCCCGCGTACCGCTTGCCGCCCTGAATTGGTCCCCGCTGACGCTTCGGCCCTCCAAAGCGAAGCGTCAACTGCAACAAAACGGCGTAGTGACTTAAAGGTAACGATTTCGATAACTGTGGATCGCTGGGTGAAAAAAAGCTAGATGTACTCCTCCTCCAGCGTCCATCCCAACGCCCGCTTGTAATACGTGAACATCTGGCGGATTCCCTGATGGTTCATTTCGTCGCTTTCGAGCTGTTCTTTGAGGAACTCGTACTGCTCCCGGATCTCTTCTTCGTCACGCATATTTCGCTATTTCGTGGCTTCGGCGGTTATGCGTGTTGGTGGATTCGAGGGAATGGTTCGGAGTGGGCGGAGCTGTAAATCCACCAACTACTGAGAAGTAATTGTTGAGAAGACTGACCGAGTTACATTGCCGGAGTGATTTTGGATGATATGTGGTTATGACTGTCGTAAAGACTACCTCGAAAGCCCCCGCCCACTCGCCCGTTCATCCGAGAGCGCAACGTGTTTTTCCGCCCGCTTCGAAATACCGTCCATGAATCCAACGGAGACCTCCGAACTCGGGCCGAACGAGCGTCAGGCGCTGTTCGACCGTGACGCGGGTATCGAGGGCGTTAGGGGCGACGTGCGCGACATCATCGACCGAGTGCGCGAGGAAGGCGACGTGGCGGTCCGGGAGTTCTGCCGCGAGTTCGACGACGTCGAGGTCGGCAACATCGACATCACGGACGACGCCGAACGCGCCTACGAGGAGATAGACGACGACGTACGCGAGGCCATCGAGGACGCGGCCGACAACATCCGCGCGTTTCACGAGTCCCAGGTGCCGGAGGACTGGCGTGCGGACTTCGACGGCCGCGAACTCGGCCGTCGATTCCGCCCCATCGAGCGTGTGGGCGTGTACGCACCCGGCGGCACGGCGGCGTACCCCTCCAGCGCGCTGATGGGCGTCATCCCAGCGAAAGTGGCTGGCGTGGAACAGGTCGCGGTCGCCACGCCGCCCGGCGAACCGCAGAACGACATCACGCTGGCGGCGATTCACGCCGCTGGAGCAGACAAAGTGTACCGCGTCGGCGGCGCGCAGGCCATCGCCGCGATGGCCTACGGAACCGAACAGATCGACCGTGTGCAGAAGGTCGTCGGTCCCGGCAACAAGTGGGTCACGGCGGCGAAAGCCGAAGTGCAGGGCGACGTGGCCATCGACTTCCTCGCCGGACCGAGCGAACTCCTCGTGCTCGCCGACGGGACCGCGAACCCCGCGTTCGTGGCCAGCGACGTGGTTGCACAGGCCGAACACGACGAGAACGCCTCGTCCGTGGTCGTCACGGACGACGCCGAGTTCGCCGAGGCGGTCTGTGAGGAGATCGAGAAACAGGCGAGCGAACGCGAACGCGAGGACGTGATTCGGGCCGCACTCGACAACGACGCGAGCGGCGTGTTCGTCGCGCGGTCGATGAGCGAGGGCCTCCTGTTCGCCGAGGAGTACGCGGCCGAACACCTCTCGATACAGGCCGACGACGACGAGGAACTCCTCGACAGGATCGACAGCGCGGGAAGCGTCTTCCTCGGGTCGTACACCCCAGTCGCGGCGGGTGACTACGCCTCGGGGACGAACCACGTGCTCCCGACGACCGGACTGGCGAAGATAACGGGCGGCCTGTCGGTCGACACGTTCCTCCGCTCGACCACCGTCCAGCGGTTGGACGAGGACGCGCTCGACTCCCTCTCGACGACGATCACGACGTTGGCAGAGTCGGAAGGACTGGACGCGCACGCCGAGAGCGTGCGGAAACGGTTCGAAGAGTAACTTCGGAAGGCGAGTACCGCCTCGCGCTAGCCATAACCGCTTTTTTCACTGACTACTACTGGAGAGTACACGGCATTTTACATCCATCCTATGGCACAGTCTACTAACTCCGATACGCAAGCCGACGGCCTGAAATCGTACGAGAACATTCTGAGAGAACAGATCAATCTCGGACTGGAGGAGTTACAGCGTCCCACCAGCGGCCTCTTCCTGTCCGGGCTTTCCGCCGGGTTGGATATCGGATTCGGTCCCCTCCTCATGGCGGTGATGACGGGGCTGATGACCGGGTCCCTGTCGAAACCCGTCACGGAGCTACTCATGGCGAACATGTACGCTGTGGGGTTCATCTTCGTGATTCTCGGCCGCTCAGAACTGTTCACCGAACACACCACGCTGGCAGTGCTTCCCGTCCTCGACAAACGGGCGTCGTACGCCTCGCTCGCCAGACTGTGGGTCGTCGTGTTCGTGGCGAATATCATCGGAGGGGCACTGTTCGCCGCCTTCGCCGTGACGATCGCCCCGAAACTCGGCATCGCGCACGCCAAAGCGTTCACCGAGATTTCGGCGGCATTGGTCAAACACGACTTCCTGGTTCTGGTCGGGAGCGGCATCTTCGCGGGGTGGCTCATGGGCCTGCTGTCGTGGCTCGTCACCGCCGCACGGGACACCGTCAGCCGCGTCCTCATCATCTGGATCGTCACGACCGCCATCGGATTGGCCCACCTCCCCCACTCCATCGCCGGAAACGTCGAGGTCCTGATGGGGATGTTTCTGTCCGCGAAAATCACGTTCGTCGATTACGCCCGCTTCCTCCTCGCCGCGACCATCGGCAACGCTATCGGTGGCGTGTTCTTCGTCGCCCTGCTGAAGTACGGGCACGTTACCAGAAATACGGACGCCGAGAATGTGGATGAGGTGGATACTGCTACCGCCGCCGAATCGGAGTAGGCGTCAGAACTCCCCGTTGACGATGTCCGCGACGCGCTGGTGATCGTACAGTTTTTCGTCCACGCCGTACAGCAGTTCGGCAGTTCGTTGCGTGAGGACGAGGTTCGTGATCGGTCCTTGGTACAGTCCACCGGCGCGGTAGACGTCGCCGTTTTTGACGGCTGTGAGATTGCTAGCGGTGTTGTTGTTCTCCAGGAATTTCACCACCGTGTTCTCGAACTCCTCTCTGCTCTTGTCTTCGTAGCCGCGGAGCAGGAGCACTTCCGGATCCACCTTTAGGAGCACTTCGAGGTCGATGGCCGCACGGCTTCCATGGAAATCCTTGACGTCCGTCTTCGCCAGCGCGTCATCGACTTTGAGGTCGTTCAGGTGTTTGAATCCGGTTCCCTTGCCGATGATGTACGGATAGAACTTCTTCGGTTTGTCGCCGACGCCCCAGACGACGGCGGCGGACGGCCGTTCACCCTTCGACGGGACGACCGACTCGATGTTCGACTGGAAGTCGGCGTGGAGGTCCGCGAACGCCTCGTAGCGGTCGTGCCGCTTGAACACCTTCGACAGTTTTTCGAAGCCCTCCATGAGGGTGTAGTATCGGTAGTCGTCGTGCCACGTGTAGTGCTGTGCGTAAATGCAGTTGCCGAACAGCGGGCCGACGTTCTTTTTGATCTCGTCCACGTCCGAATGGGACCATCCCTTGAACCGGTTCATCAGGAAGTTGGGGTCCATCACGTGCACGTCCGCGTCGAGTTGGTAGAACAGCTCCTTGTTGACGCCGTCCTGGTACAGGTCCTTCATCCCGCTCTTGTCCACCGAGACGCCGTCTATCGCGTCGTAGTACTGGGTGTGATACCGACTGGTGAGCCAGACCGCTTTCGGCGGTTCGAGGCCGAGCGCGATACCCATGTCCGCCCAACTGCCGTTGTTGGCGACCCACGTCTTCGGAACGCTCTCGAACTCGACTTCGCCGACGGGAACCATCGAGACGGAGTACGGACCGTCCGTGGTAGTCGTCGATTCGCTCGTCGTGGACTCGTCCGACGAGGCCGTCGTGTCGGTGCTGGTCTGTGTGCTATCAGCGCCGTCGGAACCGTCATCGCTGTCGCTGGTACAACCGGCGAGCAACCCGCCGCCGAGTGCCGCGCCAGTTCCCTTGATGACGGTGCGTCGCGTCCGTAATCCGCGTCGCCGTGAATCGTCAGGCATGCTTTTAGGCTCGCCTAAACACCTATAGTCGTTTCGAACTTTAGGTAGACCTAAGACAGAGATAGCCGTGGAAACGGCGGTTTCGGTGGAGAGATCGACCGTACCTCATTTGATCATCTCGGACAGATGTTCAATTAACATCATATACTTTTAACAGTCGGGACGGGTCTTCTGTGTCATGGAGAAAGGGGCGCTCGTCGGTCGACGGACAGTTATCGCGGTGAGTGCAGCGGCGCTCGCCGGGTGTACCAGCCAAGGGAGCGACATGACGGACGCGGACACGTCGTCTTCCTCGACGAGCGCGGAATCGTCCACTTCGACCTCCGGGACGGACGAAAACGGCGACACGGAACGACGGCGAACGGAGACGACCGTGTCGGTCGGTTCGGTCGTGAAGGACGATACGCTCGCCATGGTCGTTCGCGAGGTGACGACCGAGGACAAGTTGAGCGAGTTTCGGGATGCGGAGGAGGGCAAGACGTTCGCGGTGATTCGAATGGCAGTCAAAAACCGGGGAACGGAGTTCATCGATTTCGAGGACTTCCTCGACGCGAGCGTCGTGGATGGGGAGAATCGGACGTACGACCCGTCGGTCAGTTCCCCCGATCACCCGATTCGAAGCGGGGTGCTCGCCCCGGGTGAAGTCGTGCGCGGCGACATGGTCTTCGAGGTGCCGAAGGGGACGCACGGGCTATCGCTTCGACTCGACTTCGATTCGTTCACCAGCTTTCGATTCAAGCAGGTAACCGTCTCGCTCGGGAAGAAAGCCGACTCGATTGCCGACCTGAAACAGTCGCTCGACGACGTACTCTCGTCGGGAGAGAAGGCCTCACGCGGCAGCGTCTCGGTCGTCGTCCACGGAGTCCGAACGACGAAACAATTGAACGAGATTACGGACGCGGCCGACGGACACGAGTTCGTCGTCCCGGACATCGAAATCACGAACGACGGCGACGAGCGACTGCTCGTCTCGACGCTGCTCCAGATGCACGTGAAGACGGGAGCGGGTCTCGCGTACACGGCGGACATCGGTGCGAGTTCCGGTTTGAAACAACCGCTCAACGAGAGTTCCGACATCGAGTCCGGGGAGTCTCACCGCGGTGAACTCGCCTATCAGGTCGAAACTGGCACCAAGCCGCTCTACTGGGCCTTCAACTTCCTCGAAGCGGACGAACCGTACAAGGGGTTTTGGAAACTGCGCTGACCGTTCGGTAGTCCGCCCGTGCATCCGTAGAAATCGGTTTTCGACTCAGTTGCCGAGCGCTTCGCTCGTCGCCGCGAGTCCCGCCTCCACGTCCACGTCCGCGCCGTGTTCGCGGAGCGCGTCGCCGAGCGCGCTCACGAGGTACGAGACGGTTTCCGGGCGGGCGGAGTAGCCCATGCAACCGATGCGGAAGATTTCGCCGTCCAAATCACCGAGTCCGGTAGCGATTTCGAGGTCGTACTGGTCGAGCAGGTAGCTCGTGATGTCGGTGTCGGTGACGCCGTTCGGTACGCGAACCGCGTTGAGGCTCGGGAGCCAGTACTCCTCGGGCGCGTTCATTTCGAGACCCATCGCTTCGACGCCCGCCTTGAGCGCACCGGCAACGTCGCGGTGGCGCTCCCAGCGCGATTCGATGCCTTCCTCGCTGACGAGCCGAAGCGCCTCACGGAGTGCATATACGTTCGTGATGGGTGCCGTGTGGTGGTACGCCCGGTCTTCACCCCAGTAGCCTTCGAGGAGCGAGAGGTCGAGATACCACGAGCGGGGGGATTCCTCGCGGGAGAGCACCTTTTCCATCGCGCGGTCGTTGAGCGTCAGCGGACTCGCACCCGGCGGGCAGGAGAGACATTTCTGCGGGCCGGAGTAGGCCACGTCGATGTCCCATTCGTCGACCTTCAACTCGACGCCCCCGAGCGATGTCACCGAGTCGGCGATGACGTAGGCGTCGTGGTCGTGGGCAATGTGCGTCAGTTCGGAAACGCCCGGTTGAACGACGCCGGTGCTCGTCTCCGCGTGGATAAATCCGAAGATATCGGGCTGGTGTTCCTCGAACGCGACCTGCACGTCGGCGGGGTCGAGTGGTTCGCCCCACGGCGCATCGACGTGGACGACTTCGCCACCCGCCCGTTTCGCCATGGATTCCATCCGGCCGCCGAAGTAGCCGTTAGTCGGAACCAACATCGTGTCGCCGGGTTCGACCAGGTTTCCGATGGCGGCCTCCATGGAGGCGGATCCGGTTCCGGAGACGGGAATGGTCCATTGATTCTCCGTTCTGAAGGTGTACCGGAGGAGGTCCTGAACCTCGTTCATGATGTCGATGAACGACGGATCTAAATGGCCGACCAACGGCGTGCTCATCGCGCGGAGGACGCGTGGATGTACCTCGCTCGGACCGGGACCCATCAGCGTTCTGTCGGGCGGTGTCAACTCGCCTACCGTAGGGTTCTCCATGCCTTTCCGTATCACGTGCGGTGACAAAAACCCCGCCGTCCCGGCAGTCGATACCCAACGGACCGTTAAATCGCACAACGCGGCGTTTCTCCCTGCGAACGGATCCCGAACGGTCGAAACGGTCGGTCCGGTTTATTCGGGTCATGGGCGTAGGACGGGGTACCCCAGCACGTTGCTGGGTGGAGAAATACCATGACACAACAGAGACCCATGCAGCACTCGCAGGCGCAGAGCAGCGGTGGCAACGAGTACGGCACCGAGTATCAGCAGGGGTACGGGCAACCGCCCGTCAGTCAGCAGCGTGGCCGACGAGGGGGAATCGGCCAGCAGATGCCCAGTCAGGGGTATGGCGGTGGAACCGGCCACGGCGGAATGGGCCAACGAGAAATGGCTCAGCAAGGGACGCCCCAACGAGGGGGAATCGGCCAGCAGATCGGACGAGGGATGACACAACCGGGCGGCCAGTTCGACGACCAGTTGCCGGGCGAGATGCGTGTCGCGCTCGAAGATTTCGAGCAGGCTGCGAAAGTCTGTGATTGGTGTGCCGATAAATGTCTCGACGAGGGGCCGGAGATGGCCGAATGTATTCGGCTCTGCCGTGACGTTGCCGACCTCGGAACGCTGAACACGAAGCTCATCGCGCGTGACTCGGTCTTCGGACCGGAGCTCGCCGAAACCTTCGCGAACGCGGCCGAGGAATGTGCAAGCGAGTGTATGCGACACGAGAGCCCGCACTGTCAGGAGTGTGCGTCGGTTCTTTCCCGGGCCGTCGATTCGACCTACCGATTGCTCGACCAGCTGAGGACGACAGGGCAGGAGCCGCCGACCGGTGGAATCCAGCAGGAAATCTCGGGCGAGCAATCGAGGTTCTAACTCTCACTTTTTCGGGCTGTCACACGTGCGACGCGAAACGTCTCGTACTCGATTCCAAGCGGCTATTTCTTTCCGAACGGTCGGACCGGTTTATGCCGACGACGACTGAAGAGCAACTGCTCCAGCGAGGAGTGGAGAACGACGCTGTCACAACAGCACCAGCGACCGCACACGGAATCGCTCGGCGAATCGACCGGAATTGGCGGGCGTCCTCGACCGGACGACCGAATCGCTTTCGAAGGCCATCGAGACGGTGCAGACCGAAGGTCGGATGCAGTAGGGGTCGAACTGGAGAGAAGCTTATGACGACTGAACGCGAAGGATAGTTCCATGATGGTCGGCCACGCGCTGCTCGCCTTCGGGGTGGCAGCGCTCGTCGCCCGGCGATTCTGGTCCACAGAGCGTGCACTCGCATTTGGGGTCGTCGCGGGCGTCTTCGCTACTGTTCCGGACGTTGACATGACTTACGCGGTGATCGGTCTCGTACAGTCGGGGTTCGGCGGCGTCTGGCGGATGACAGCCGAGTTCTGGGGGAGCGCACACCTCGTTCACCGCGCCGTAACCCACTCGCTCGTCGTCGCCGCGATCGCCGGTCCCGCGTTCGTGTTGGCGACCGGGGATCGGTGGAGGAAACTGCTGTCCGCGGCCCTACTGGCGGGACTCGTCTGGATCGCGTTCGCAAACAGCGGCTTCCTCGGAGCGGGCGTCATGTCCGTCTTCGTCGTCGTCGGAACGGTCGCCGCGCTCGTCGCCGATTCGCGCACCGACCTCGGGCCGAGGGAGTTGGTTCTCGCCGCCGTCTTCGGACTGATGTCCCACCCGTTCGGCGACGTGTTCACGGGGGCACCGCCACAGTTCTTCTACCCCTTCGACGTGACGCTGCTGCACTCCCGCATCGCCATCCTTTCGGACCCGACGCTGAACCTGCTCGCCATCTTCGGGCTGGAAGTCGTGCTGGCGTGGTTCGCCGTCTCGGTGTACTTTCACCTCAACGGCGGCCGCGTTCGTGAGCAGTTCCGCGAACACATCCACCCGCGCGCCGCGCTCGGGGTGGGCTACGCATTGGCCGCGCTGGTGATTCCCGCCCCGACGCTTTCGGTCTCGTATCAATTCGTGTTCTCGGTGCTCGCGGTGGGTGCCGTCGGCGTCGGACCGCAACTGCACCCCAAACGACCGTTCCGTCCGGTTCGGAATCCAACGGCGTGGCTGTGTACCGGCATGGCTGCGGTGACACTCGCGGCCGTCGCGTACGCCGCGGTGTATCAGTTCGCCTGAACCGCTTCCCCGACCGAATAGTCCGTTCAGCTGAAATTCCCGACGGATTTCGTTTTTCGCGTCCTTTCCTATCATTTCTTACCGCCAGCGCTCGTATTCAGGGTATGGCACAGCGGGTCAGCCAATTGGACGCACTCGTGGAAGACAAGCGTGTCAACGCGGGACTGGCGTGGCTACTCGTCGGATTTCTGGTGACCGTGATGATCGGAAGCCTGGTGCAGGACGACCTGTTGTGGGCAATGTTCGCCGGAAGCGTTGCGGCGCTCGCGCTGGTACCACCAGTGGCCTTTCGGAACACCGAAGCGATGCTCCCGTGGGAAGTGCTCATACTCGCCGCACTCCCCGTCCTCGGACGGGAACTCGCGACCCTCGCGCTCACGACACGGGTCGCCACGTACCTCTCGGTCGCCGCGCTCGCGCTCATCGTCGCCGTCGAGTTACACGTCTTCACCCCGGTTCGGATGAACCACTGGTTCGCCGTCCTCTTCGTAGTCATCGCCACGATTGCGACGGCCGGGGTCTGGGCGGTCGTCCAGTGGCTTTCGGACATCTACCTCGGAACGCACCTCCTCCACAGCGAGTATCGACTGATGTGGGATTTCGTCTACGCGACGATCGTCGGCATCGTCGCTGGAATCGTCTTCGAGTGGTACTTCCGGCGAGTCATCCCGGCCGAAGAACGGTTGCCCGCCGAGATTCAGGAGCATCTCGAATGAGAGTACGCGAACGCCTCGGCATCTCCGAGCGGAGACAACAGCAGTTGACGCGCGTGATGGAACTCTGCCTCGTCGGCATCTTCTTCGTCGGCATGGACAGGGGCAACCTCGGAATCATGATCAACAGCGCGCTGGCGTTCGCGGTCACGCACACCCCCGCGGTTCTCAAGCGCGATTACGGGATTCCGATGGACGCCGGGTTGACCCTGTGGATCACCACCGCCGTCTTCCTCCACGCGGTCGGCACCCTCGGACCCTATCAGAACGTCTGGTGGTGGGACCACGTCACGCACATGCTGTCGGCATCGCTCGTCGCTGGCGTCGGCTACGCCACCGTCCGGGCGCTCGACTCACACTACGAGGACGTGTATCTCCCACCCCGGTTCATGTTCGTCTTCATCCTCATGTTCGTCGTCGCGTTCGGCGTCATCTGGGAAGTGACCGAGTTCGCCGTCAGCGGCCTGGCGTCCATCGTCGGCGGACGCGCGGTCCTCACCCAGTTCGGACTCGGCGACACCATGCTCGACTTGGTGTTCGATACGGCAGGCGGCCTCGTCACCGCACTCTGGGGGACGGCCTACCTCACCGACGTGACGGGTGCCCTCGCGGCCCGCCTCGATGCACGGATGCAGGGGTCCGAGTAACGAACGGAATACGGAACGGGATGGGAGGAATACGGGACGGGATGGGACCGGGACGGCCGATGCGGTTTTTACCGGTGCGGAACAATCACATACGCCATGGTGTTCAAGAAGATCACCCTCATCGGAACGAGCGACGAAGGGTTCGACGAAGCGACCGAAAACGCCATCGATCGGGCTGAGGAAACGCTCGACAAAATCAAGTGGGTCGAAGTCGACACCCTCGGCGTCGAAGTCGCCTCGGTCGAAGGGCGTCAGTACCAATCCGAAGTAACAGTCGCGTTCGAACTGGACTGACGGAAAAACAGCCACCGATCCATTCTTTTACCGATACCGCGGGCTTCGTCGCGTCGAATCAGGTTCGGAAGCTCTCGCCACAGCCACATTCGGAGACCACGTTCGGGTTCTCGACGTGGAATCCCGCACCTTGGAGACCGGTCTCGTAATCCACGACGCTCCCCTCGATGTAGTTCATGCTCGCCGGATCGACGAACACCCGCAGACCGTAATGTGTGAACACCGTATCGTCAGGCTCCGGTTCGTCGTCGAACCGCATCCCGTACGACAGTCCGGCACAGCCTCCCTGCTGTACGAACAGTCGAAGCCCCGCTACCGAATGGTCGAGGCCTTCGCTGTCCAGCAACGACAGCGCTTGTTCCGCTGCATCTTCGGTCACCTCGATTGTCGGGCTTTCCTCCCCGTTCGGTGCGGCATCTGTACTCATAGATACTGCTTGTCGGTCAAGCCTCATTAACGTTAGCCCACTCGCAAACGGCTCCGGAATCGGTTTTCTCCGAACCACAAAAACCGCACCCCGTCCTCTCCAACCGATTCCCCGGGAGAGCGTCGCTCTCCCGTGCTCTCGATCAATTACAGCAAAAATCGAAATCCGAAAATTCCCTCTCGTGTCGCCGTCACTTCCGTTGCAGTCGGGAGAGGCCGTGCCAGATGGCGTCGACCATCTTCCCTTGGCCGTCACCGGACGACTCGTCCCAGCCGCGTGCGAGGGCGTCCTCCAGCACTGGAAGCGAGTGGTTTTCGAAGTTGTTCAGGCCGCGAAAGTCCTCCAGGGCGTCGCGTTCCTCGTCGCCGAATTCCGCCGATGGCGTCCCCTCGAAAAAGCCCATCTCCGCGAGCGTGCCGCTGACCTGTTCGGCAACGTCGCCAGTCAGTTCGCGCGTCTCGTCCGGGGCTTCGCGCTCCAGAAGGGTCACGTCGTAAATCTTGAAGACGCGTTCCAGTTCGTCGATTGGAGTTTCGTGGTCGTCGACGCGAACGTCCACCCAATGGTCGTTACGTCCCTCGTAGCCGCCTTGCGGTTTGGCGATGTAGAGCGCGGCGCTCTGTTCGCCGCGTTTGTCCCCACCGGCCTCGTTGCCCGCGTGGAGCGCGGCGATGAGTCGTTCCGGTAGTCCGCCGTCGGTCTCCTCGAACGTCTCGGCCATCGCTTCGAGGGTAGCCCGGTTTTCGAGTATGTTCCCCTGCACGGTATAGTGAGCGCCCTGAATGTCGTCCGCGTAGTCGAAACACTCCATGCCCGTGAACGCGGCTATCGAATCCTCCTGTGCGCCCACGTTGTGGGATTTCGTCCGGCGGCGGGCGGCGATGGGTGCCTCGACGACGCCGAGTTGTCGCGACTCGAAGTCGGGGTCGGCCCCGGTGAGTTCCATCACGACTTCGTCGGCAGGGGTCCCCTTCCGGAGCAGTCCGAGGCCGTCCGGTCCGTAGGAAACGTTGGCGAAGCTCTGTGTGGCGATGGCTCCGGCGTCGGCGCTGACGAACGGGACGACGCTGCCGACGCTGACGAACTTCGATTGGACGGCGACGCCGATGGCGTCCTGTTCCGGGTCGCGAGCGACGATAGAGAACGTGGACGGTCGCGGTCGACCGTCTGTGGCGTGGTGTGACATACGCGGGACGAAGCAGTCCACCCCGAAAAGCGTTCACTAGTCGGAAGCGTCGTCGGGGTTCCCGCGTCGCTCTCCGTGTACTATTCGTCCGCGTGTCGTTCGTCCGCGTTTCTACCCGTCCGTTTCACTCTCCTTCTGCACGGTAAGTGGCTGACGCGAGACGAGTTCGCAGTCGAACTCGGGGTGTTCGGCGAAGTGATGGACGAGTATGTGACGTCGTCCGCCGGTCAGTCCGCGTTCGTCCACGTCATCGGCGGTGAACACTCCGGGAAGTCGGTCGTACAGGTCCACCAGTACGTCGAAGCGCTCGAACACCTTTCGATGACCAGCGGAATCGGCACCGCGGCGCGAGACGACGTAACTCCCGTCGTCGCGGTATTCCCCGGCCGTGTAGAGGTATTCGCGGCGTTCGGTCAGCGCTCGACCGAGAACCTCCCGCAAGTGGGTGGCCTCGCGTCTGGTGAGTTCGTGTGTCTCGCCGGAGACGGTCAGCGACACGCCATCGTCCGTTCGCTCGGCGGAGACTGGCGTCTCGGGTGGAGCGGACGAGTCGTTCGCGGAATACTCCGCAGAATCAGCGGTACAAGTGGCCGAGAATTTCTCGACCAGTCGCCACGGGGCGACTTACTCTATCCTCCGAGCTTGTTTCACTCGACATAGTAATACGGTGTAGTTCGTGACCGCTGATAAATGTACTGGGGAGAAAGGAACTGTAGCGGGGACCGAAGCTGAAAGAGGAGCGGTGAAAGGGAGGGACGAAAGGGAGAGGTGAAAGGGAAAGAGGAGACCGCTCACGCGCGTGAAAGTTTTTACCGCGGGCCTGTAACGGATGGGCATGAAAGTTCGCGGAACCCGTGAGTGCAAGCGCTGCGGGAACCAGTGGTCGTACTACGAGACGGGGAGCGTCACGTGTCCCGACTGTGGAAGCATGGAGAGCGTCGGCTTGGACGAGAATCGTCTCCAACAGACCGACCGTCCGGCGACGCTCGACCTGGTCGAAATACGGAACGCACTCGACAAGGAACCGGCGCGCGAGGTCGCAGACCTCGCGGCGAAGGAAGGCCGCAGATACGTCAGAAAGCGTGGATTCATCCGCGGCGGCGAACTCCTCCCGCTCGACGGCACCTACCTCGCCGCGAACGAACTCCGCCACGCGGGCGAGTTGTTCAGTCGGTCGATGCGGATGACCGACGACGAGGAGATTTACTTCTACTCCCTGCTCAGCGGGGCCGACGAGGGCGAACGACCGGACACCGAGGACCTCCCGGAATCGATATACGAGATCCGCGGGTTGGCCGACGCCGAATCGCTCAAGGAGTATCACCGGGAGATGGGGGAGTGGACCAGGGAACACGACGTCAGTCGGGAGAGCAGGAGTACGCTGGAAACCCTCGGGGAACACGTCCGCAGGGCGCAGGCGCTCGAAGGCGGAACCGACATCGACACCGCGGAAGTGCTCGTGTCGGCCGCCCGTGAGTTGCGGCGGTATTTCGACCAGGACGATCCGGACGCCCTCGCGAGCAGTCGGGACAGACTCGACCGGTTAGGATAGCGCCGTTCGACTCTCCGCTTTACGGCAGTTCGACGTCGATGCCCGTCTGTTCTCCGGCGGCCTTCACCGTGTTGTAGAGCAACATCGCCCGCGTCATCGGGCCGACGCCGCCCGGCACCGGTGTAATCGCGCTCGCTTTCTCCTTTGCGCTCTCGAAGTCCACGTCGCCGACGAGTTCGTAGCCCTTCTCGTTGTCCGCATCCACGCGGTTGACACCCACGTCGATGACGGTCACGCCCTCGGAAAGCATCGAACCGTCGATGAGTTCGGGGACGCCGCAGGCCGCGACGACCACGTCCGCTTCGCGGGTTTTCGCAGGGAGGTCATCGGTACGGGAGTGACACACCGTCACCGTCGCGTTGCCACCCTCGGCTTTCTGAATGAGGAGGTTCGCGAGCGGTTTGCCGACGATGTTCGACCGACCGACGATGACCACGTCCTTGCCTTCGGGGTCCACGCCCGCCGATTCGAGGAGTTTCTGGACGCCGTGTGGCGTGCAGGGTTTGAATCGCGGGTGGCCCGCCACGAGCATGCCGACGTTCTCCGGGTGGAAGCCGTCCGCGTCCTTTTCGGCGTCGATGGCGCGGAGCACCTTCTGCGAGTCGATGTGGTCCGGAACGGGCATCTGGACGAGAATCCCGTGGACGTCGGGGTCCTCGTTCAGGTCGTCGATGGTGTCGTACAGTTCCTCGGCGGGTGCCTCTGGGTCGATTTCGATGTGGATTCCGTTGATACCGACCTCCTCGCAGTCCCGCTGTTTCATCGAGACGTACGTCTCGCTCGCCGGATCGTCGCTCATGAGCACCGTCGCCAGTCCCGGCGTCACACCCTCCGCCTTCAGCGTCTCGATGCTCTCGCCGAGGTCGCTTCGAATGCCCTCCGCAACCGCACGCCCGTCGATGATGTCCGTCATTACCGACCACTGGCACTCGAAGCCCCTTAAACATCCGGGTTCGTGCGTATTTTTGAGATTGAAAATACGAATATATGCACGAACGTGTATTATATTGGTTAGAGAAACTGCGACTCCATGGTGACGACTTGAACGGGAATCGAACGGGCGTACGTATCGCCGTGATATTCCGCAGTCGTCTCCACACGCACCGGTGTGATTTCCTGCAATCGGTCGAACGAAATCGATGGCTCGGTGACGGTGCCATCCTCGTTTCGCCACCGCTCGTGGTACACTTTCACGGTCTTCGTAGCACCGTTGTCGGTGGAACTGATTCCGGTTCCGACCCCGGAAATCTCTCCATCCACTCGTTCGTTTAGCTCCTCCCAGACGACATCCTTCGCAGCATCGGCAGCCCGGAATTCGACCCATTTTTCGACCGGCATCGTATCGTATTCCGTTTCCCCACCGATGTACTTCGGATACCGAACCACATCCTCCCCTTCGACGTATTCGACGCTTCCGTCCTCCACATGTATCGTCACCCGAAGAACGTCTGAATCGTCGGTCATCGGTATCACCGAGTCGATTGAATCCGGTCCACCTGCTCGCGCGGATGGAACTGGTTCGCCGTCTCCGTCTGAATGCGAATCCAACCCGGGTAGATGGCGACGGTCACGTCGGCGAGGGATGTTCCATCGGTGAACACGATATCGGCGCGTTTGAAGCCCGCGAGTTGTTCAGGCATGGTCGAACCTCACGGCGTGCCGAATTAGCTGTGTCGCTCGTGAAAAAGAAACGTTGAGACGACTTATTCGTACAGCGGGTTCTCTTCGCAGAGGGCCTGCACTTCCTCGGCGACTTCCGCTTTCACGTCCTCGTCGTCGATGTGATTTATCGTGCGGGCAATCAGGTCGCCGACGCGTTCGATGTCGTCCGCGTCGAAGCCGCGGGTCGTCAGCGCGGGGGTACCGGCGCGGATACCGCTGGCGACGAAGGGCGAGCGCGTCTCGCCCGGAACCGTGTTCGCGTTGAGGACGATGCCGACGTCTTCGAGCGCCTCCTCGGCGTCCTTGCCCGTCACGTCCTCGTGGGATTCACGCAGGTCCACGAGCACGAGGTGGGTGTCCGTGCCGCCGGAGACGAGACCGAAGCCGTGGTCCTGGAACGTCTCGGCGAGCACTTTCGCGTTTTCGACGGTCTGGGCGGCGTACTCCTCGAACTCGGGTTGGAGCGCTTCCTTGAATCCGACCGCTTTGCCCGCGACGTTGTGCATCAATGGGCCGCCCTGCATACCGGGGATGACCGCCGTATCGACGGCGTCGGCGTACTCCTCGTCGCACATGATGATGCCACCGCGTCCGGCGCGGATCGTCTTGTGCGTCGAACCGGTGACGAAGTCGGCGATGCCGACCGGCGAGGGGTGTTCGCCAGCGGCGACGAGGCCCGTGATGTGAGCGATGTCGGCGAGATGGTACGCATCCGCCGCGTCGGCGGCCTCCTGAATCCGCTCCCATTCGACCTGTCGCGGGTAGGCGGAGTAGCCCGAGACGATGATGTCGGGGTCGAATTCGACGGCGTGATCGTAAATCGCGTCGTAGTCGAGGTAGCCGGTTTCGGTGTCCACCTTGTACTGTTCGACGTCGTACAGCTTTCCGGCGAAGTTCACCTTGTGACCGTGGCTGAGGTGGCCGCCGTGGGTCAGGTCGAGCGAGAGGATCTTGTCGCCGGGGTCGAGAACGGCGAGGTAGACGCCCATGTTCGCCTGCGAACCGCTGTGCGGTTGGACGTTGACGTGTTCCGCACCCCAGAGTTCCTTCGCGCGCTCGATGGCGAGACTCTCGACCGTGTCGATGTGCTCACAGCCACCGTAGTATCGCTCGCCGGGGTAGCCTTCCGCGTACTTGTTCGTCAGGGTGCTTCCCTGTGCTTCGAGAACCGCCTCGCTGGCGAAGTTCTCGCTGGCGATCATCTCCAGCGTGTCGCGTTCGCGTTCGACTTCCGCTTCGAGAGCGTCGGCGACTTCCGGATCGGTCGCTCGAACGTGGTCGTACTCCATGTGAAATCCCGAGACACCGCGAGGTATAAGTTTACCCTTCGCACGGCAGATCGCCGTCCCCGACAGAAATGTAAACTAACAGTGAGATAACGCTTCTATTACCGGTATGATCGAATGGGAGGAAACGGAAACTGGGGTTCGCGCGTTCGACCGGACAAAAACGGGGGTCACCATCGATGCGCCCGACTGGAAGTCCGGCGGCGAGACGCAGGAAATCGAACCGCCGGTCGACGAGTTAGTCCCCGGCTACGCGTCCGAACTCACGTTTCCTCCGAGTTTGGTAAACATCACCGAAGTCGAAACGGGGGAACAGTACAAGCACGGTAATGACACCAAACCCCTCGAACTTCCCGACGGAGAGTACCTCGCAAACATCCACGGGAACGTCAAAACGTATCTCCGATTTTCGGGGTCAGCGTCCATTCGTAAAACGGACGATTTCGAATCGTTAATCGTCGATTTCCACGAGTGGATTCCGATTACGTTCGGCTTTCGGAGCCATCACAACGTCCCACTCGATACGATAACCATTCCACCGACGACGGAAGGGCTAGCGACAGCAATCTCGTACGCCTCCTCATCTCAGAAGGCGACCGGCCCGGACAGGTCGTATCCGACCCTTCGTGGGCATCCGCCCCAGTTCGAAGTGGGAAACGAGTTACACATCCCGGACCCAGTGCGAGCGGAGAAAAAGGACGTTGGCATCGAACTCCGCGTTCCCGACGATTTCAGGACGTTGTTCGTCACCGCACCCCTCGCGTACTATCTGCAAGCGGACGTGGTGGTCGAAGAGCGCGATGCACCGGTGCTTTCGGCACCCGAGGTCAACTTCACGTACGTATTCAGTCCCCTCCCGTCGTATCAACACGAAGTCGCGGACATGCTCCGTCGGTTGTTCTTTCTGGACTGTCTCGTCCGCAATGAGGGACCATACTGCTGGGAGCTCGCGGAGTTGGATCTACTCGATGAGATCGATATCGACGCGAAGGCAACCTACGAGGCCACACCGGCCGAACAATTGGTCACCTACGACCTCGTGGATTTCGACCATATCGACGATGGACTTCCGGACTGGCATCTAGCGATGTACGTCGAGCCGTCGCTGGAAAACGTCTCCTCGCTCCCGTATCTGCTTGCAAACCTGAGCCTCATCTACCTCCCAGAATCGTCAAATCTACAGAAGAACGAACTGTTGGACGTATCGCTCGGCGACTTCTATCGTGGTAATCCACAAGCCGAACCGTCGAAGCCACGTGCGGTTTCGGCCGACAGCCCGTACCGGACGACGAACAGCGTTACGTCAGTCGATAGGGTGATGCCCGAACTTCACAGGGGGCGTGTTCATGGATGGCTGGCGGACGGCGTACCCATCGACGTGTTCAAGGTCGAACCGAGTGCCTACGAGAACCGGTTCAAGTACCTCGAAGAGTCGGAAGGGGACATCGACGTGACCCTGATATTGAACGACGAGACGATGGAAGACGAACACGAGGACGTGGCCGATATCTATCTGGACCGGTCGGAAAATCTACCGATCGATGTTACGGTTCGTGAACATCTGACATGCACGGAACTCGCCGAGGTGTTGGAAACACCGAGCGATTTCGTCCACTACATCGGTCACTGTGAGAAGTCCGGACTGCGCTGTACCAACGGCACTCTCCCGGTGTCGTCCATCACGGAGAGCAACGTCCAGACCTTCTTTTTGAACGCATGTGGATCCTACTACGAGGGGATGGAACTGATTAGGAAAGGTAGCGTGGCCGGTGCAGTGACGTTCAACAAGGTGTTGAACAAACAGGCCGGGAAAGTGGGTGTTTCGTTCGCTCGACTGTTGATAAACGGCTTCAGCATCCAGCGAGCCCTTCAAATCGCTCGACGGCGAATCATGATGAACAAGGACTACGCAGTCGTCGGTGATGGGACACACCAGTTAACGCAGTGTGGGACCGTCTTTCCGACGATAGGACGCCTTACAAAGGTCAACGGATGCAAGTTCAAGTTATCATACAGTTCGATCGCGGAGCGAATGCATGGTGGATACTATCAACCGTTTTTGAAGGAGGACAACAAGATGTACCTCAATGGACATGATGCAGTCTTCACGCTAGATCAGGCTGAACTCAAGTCATTTCTCACGCGGGCAAAAATTCCGATTGTGTATGATGGTGAACTGTACTGGTCGAGCAAGTTGGAATCGTTGTTGTAATCAGGGTCCACCGCCAGCCGTACCGGCTTCCAGGGGTGAAATGATGCCACCCGTGTACACGACCGATGCGAACATCAAGGTGAATGCTGCGTTCAACGCCCACGGATGACTCGCGAACCACTGTCGGATTTCGGATCGCATGGTATGTGTTGAAACACCACATCCATCATACTTCATCCTTTCGGACTGTTCACGCAATCTTGATTTGGTAATTACCGCTTACCCAACGGAATTATCCGGTTATTCCCGGCCAACAACAGTTATCGGAAGGTAAAATTACGCGATATTGTGCGATCTGGGCACTCTCGCGGGGACACTGAAAAATTCAAATTCACTGAAGAGATATCGGAGATCAGGCCGATATTATACAAATTTAGAGATTATAATTACGTCGTTGACTAATTGTTCATGCTACATAACCTATGATTTCCGTTGAGTTCGAGCGTTAAAATTAAATACATGAATCTCTTCCCTGCTACCATGGAAACAAAATCGAACCTCTTGAACCAAAGCGTCCACGAAATCCTGCAGACGGTCATCGATCAAAGTCCCGACGTCATGCTCGTCGTGAACCCATCCGCGAGCGCGATCGAGGACCTCATCGACGCCGCAACGGAATACGAAGGTGACCTCCCCGAGATGCGCATGCTCGCGGACGAGAGTACCTTGAAGGACGTGATGGAGGACTTCATCATCGCCAGTAACGCCGCAGACCTCATCGACGAGGATGCACTCACCCTTCGCACGACTGACGACACCTCCGGCAACTCGCTCCTCGTCACCGACGACGTCGTCATCGCGCTCGTCACGGCGGGCGACCGCGTAGGCGGTCTCACCTCGGACGACGACGACTTCGTTGACGCCGCATACGGCACGTACACGGAGTTCTGGGACGACGCAGGCTCCTTCTCGCTCCGCACGCCCCCGATCACGCGTGTCCGCGAGACGCTCGGCGACGAGATCAGCCCCGAGGCAGAAGACGACTTCAACAGCGTCCTCGCGTCCCTCGAAACCGCACGTGGCGACGGAGACGGTCTGGACGAAGTGACGATCAGCCTCCTCGTCGCGGCCAAAAACGAAGCACTGCTCTACGACATCAGCAAGTGGGGCGAGGACGTCGGCATCGCAAGCAAAGCCACGTTCTCCCGCACGAAGACAAAGCTCGAAGACATGGGCCTCATCGGCACGGAAAAGGTCCCCATCGACGTCGGTCGCCCACGCCTCCGCCTGAAGCTTGCCAACGACGAACTGCAGAGCGCGGACACCGACCAGCTCGCTGGCGTCGCACAGAGCATCCTCAACTAAGCCGAACTCCTTCCGTTTTTTCAGTACCCGTGAGCGGTAGCTATCCGCCGTATTTTTGCCACCACGCCGTCTCGTCCCGTGCATGAACAGCGTGCTGGGCGTGGTCGGACAGGGACGTGGTGCGGATGCGGTCGTCGCGGCGCTCTCGGATATCGAAGGAAGCGTCGAAGAACTCGACGACGACGCGATCGACGAGGCCGATTTCGCGGTTGTCATCGACGAGGTTGGGGCACCCGTTTTCAGGCGTGCGAATCGCGCGGGGGTTCCGTGGATCGCCGTGGAACTCGGTGGCGTCGGTGGACATGCGATCGCCGGGGTGGATGCCGCGATTTCCGGATTTTCCCCGGAGACTGCCTGTTTCGACTGTCTCCGTGCACGTGTGGTATCGAATCGAGAGGAAGAAGGAGAAAGCGTCGAGTACGACGGCGTCACCGAACGATACGCTGGCGCGGTCGCGGGACGGGAGGCGGCGAGACTCGCAAGCGGGGAGGAATCGTCGCTCCTCGGTGGGGTGCGAGAGATTCCTCACGCCGAACGGCGACTGCTCCCGATTCCGGGATGTCCGACGTGTGGGGAATCGCGGGACAGGACGCTCGGTATCGCGTACGAGGAGCGAACGTTGGACGATGCGGTGAGCCGTGCGGAATTGGCGATGGACGAGCGGATCGGAATCGTTCGCTCGCTCGGCGAGGTGTCGTCGTTTCCCGTGCCGTACTATTTGGCATCCACCGCGGATACGAGCGGGTTCAGCGACGCACGCGCGGCGGCCCAATCGGCCGGTGTTTCGGCCGACTGGGACGAAGCGTTGATGAAGGCGCTGGGCGAGGGGATGGAGCGCTACTGCGCAGGAATCTACCGCGAGGAGGAGTTCGCGGTGGCACGGCCGTCCGAACTCGGAAACGCCGTATCGCCCGCCGAGTTCGTGTGCCCGACTGGGTGGGAGGACCCGAGCGACGAAGAGATCGAGTGGGTGTCGGGTCGGAATCTGACGACCGGAGATCTCGTTCATCTCCCGGCCGAATTCGTCCACTTCCCGCCGCCGTCGATGCGGTTCAAGCCATCCATCACTACCGGGTTAGGGTTGGGCAATTCGACGGTAGAGGCGCTCCTGTCGGGGATATACGAAGTCATCGAGCGCGATGCGACGATGCTCGCGTGGTACTCCACGTTCGAACCGCTCGGGTTGGCCGTCGAGGACGAGGGTTTCGAGGCGCTGGTCAAGCGAGCACGCGCGGAGGAGTTGGAGGTAACGACCCTGTTGGTGACACAGGACATCGACGTTCCCGTGGTGGCCGTGGCGGTTCACCGGGAGGGCGAATGGCCGAAGTTCGCGGTCGGATCAGGTGCGAACCTCGATCCGGACGCGGCGGCCCGGTCGGCGCTCGCGGAGGCGTTGCAGAACTGGACCGAACTCAAACTGATGGGGAAGGAGGATGCGGCGAACGAGGACGGGTCCATCGGCCGGTATGCGGTATTTCCGGACGCGGCCCGGGAGTTCGTCGCTCCCGAGACGACGATACCGAGTTCGAGCGTCGGATCGACGGTTCCGGAGGGCGTGGAGGAGTTGGAAACCGTGGTGTCGCTGGCGAGGGACGCGTTTCAGGTCTACGGTGCGCGGTTGACCACGCGAGACGTCGCGTCGCTCGGATTCGAGGGGGCTCGCGTTCTAGTCCCCGACGCACAACCGCTGTTCACCGAGGATGCGTTCTTCGGCGAGCGTGCGCGGACGGTTCCCGACGAACTCGGGTTCGAACCGCGTCTCGATCGTGAACCACATCCGTATCCATAGCTGTCACCGCGCTCTCGAACTTCCTTCGGGGCGAAACATGAACCGCGCTAGCGAGACACATGGGTTTTATGTCGTGGGTGGCCGTAATTACTATACTAGAGGGTGTGAATAATGGGTAAATCTCCATACATGTTAGGAGTGGTAACCGTATGACGACCGAATTCGAGCTCTCGTGTGCGACGTGTGGGTCGTCCCTGTCGAAACGAAACGTCAGTATCGACCATCCGAACGCGGGAACGATCGAAGTGGCGGAGTGTAAAAACTGTGGCGACCGATATTTCCCGGAATCGACGTTGGAACGTCTGGGTTAGATTCCGAACGTTGCCCGGAGCATATCGCGGGTTCCCGGCCCGAGACCGACCGCGACGATGGCGATGAGCAGCAGAATGGCGTAGCGGGGGCTTTCTTCGAATATTTGCTCGTCGAACACCCAAACGACGGCGAGCGCGGCGACTATTTTCACGAGTAGGAACGGCCATGCCGTCCCGATGACGTTGGTTATCGACGGTGGAAGTACACCGGACGTGATGTCGATGATTGCCCGATTGACGGGGTGTTTCGCGGTGTAGGGTCCAGGGAGGCCGAGCGCACCGGACCAGTCGAGAACGGCGACGTTTGCGATGCCGTCCACCGAGTGTCCCCAGATGACGACCGCACCGATTGCGGCCGTTCCCGCGTTGACCTCGGGGGCGAACCGCTCCACCAACCACCAGACGATTCCGGTGACGAGCGTCGCACCGCCGAGGACGACGACGAGTATCTGTGGGTAGAATTTGAGTTGACTCGTCGTCATCGCCAGCACGACGAGATGGCCCACCGTGAGGGCGAGCACGAGCGTTCCGATTCCGGCGAGCGGATATTCGTAGTTCTCGACGATACCCCGTCGTTCGAGGACGACGCTCACGACGAGTGCCGCGAGTGTGACGGCGAAGACGGTAAAATAGATCACCGGGCTGATGATGAGGGTGTTCCACGGGAAGGGGATCGAGCTGTGCCCCGCTCCGAGCGCGTTGTTTGCGTCTTCGACGACCCGAAGGGCACCGCCGAAGAGCATGAACGGGAAGAGCGCGAAGAAGAGGCCTCGCTCCTCGCCGACGTGCAGGCGACGGAGCAGAAAGACGACGCCAATCAGGGCGACGATGAGCGTGACGGCGTAGCCGACTTCCGAGACGAAGGTGTAACCGGGGACGGCGACCGGACCGGGCGCTGTCGCGCACGTGCCCGCGTCGTAGATGTATCTCGTCGCGCCGCCGCTACGGACGGCACACTCTGCGCCTTTCGCGTCGGCCAGTACGGGTCCCCAAAAATAATGCCAGATGAAGCCGTCGTACACTTGTTTCGGGAACGCGAGCGCACCACCGATCAGGGCGACGATGGCGGCGGCGACCGCCCCCAACCACAGGCGCTCGTTTTCGAGTCCCTCGCTTGCGGTATCCATATCGCACGAAGCGAAGCGAACGGGTTTTAGGGTTCCGGTCTTGTCACTCCTCGGAACCCATTTTCAGGGGGAGTTCGTCGCTTTCGTAGGGTGACCCGAGGACGACCATCGTCTGTGAACGGGCGAAGCCGTCCATCTGCGCGATGTTGTCGAACATCAGTTCGCGGAGACTGTCCGCGTTCTCGGCATACACCCGTGCCAAAACATCCCACGATCCAGTCGTGAGGTGAACCTCCTGAATTCCCTCGATACCTTCGAGTCGCTTGAGCGTGTCCTTCTCACGACCCTGTTCCACGCGGAGACCGACGAACGCGGAGATACCGAGCGATATCTTCTTCGGGTCCACGCTGGCGTGATAGCCGGTGATGACGCCCGCTTCTTCCATCCGATTGACACGGTCGTGGACCGTCGCACTGGACATATCGATCTGTCGTGCTATCTCGCTGAACGGTGTTCGAGCGTTCACTTGGAGGGCTTTCAGAATGGCGCGGTCTGTGTCATCCAGGTTCATATCGCTACGGTAAGGCCCCACTGATAAATAATTGTACACCCGCATCGGAATCGAGTCGCAAATCGAAATTATAAATCATAATCGTCTACTTTTGAGACCGTTTTTCCGCATCGCGAGCCGCCGCGAGCACTTCGTCGTGCGCCTCCCCGTTGGAAGCGACCAGTCCCCGACTTTCGGTCGTCCACGGCTCGCCGTGAATATCCGTCACCGTCCCGCCTGCCTGCCGAACCATGAACACGCCCGCGACCGTGTCCCACGGGTTCGGGACGACGTTCGTTACGGTGCCGTCGAGCGCGCCGCTGGCCACCATCCCGAGAACGATCTGAGCACACCCGTACCGGCGCATGTCCCCGAAGCGCTTCACGATTCCCTCGACGGTCGCCGCGTACTCCTCCCGCCGGTCGAAGTCCCACCAAATCGTCGGACAGACCGTGAACGTCTCGGGGTCCGTGCGGTCGCTGACCGAAATCGTCTCGCCGTTCAGGTACGCGCCGTCCCCGTCCACGGTGTAGACGTCGCCCAGCGCCGGGCAGACGTTCGCGGCCGCGACGGTTTGGCCGTCGCGGACCGCCGCGACGCTGGTCGTCCACAGCGGAATCCCGCGGACGAAGTTGTTCGTCCCGTCGATGGGGTCCACGACCCACACGTCGCCCTCTACGGGGACTTCCTTCAGCGCGTCTTCCTCCTCGCCGACGATCGCGTCGTCGGGGAACTCGGCTTCGATAACTTCGATGACACGGCGTTGACTGCGCCGGTCGAACTCCGTCACCACGTCCGTCTTGTTGGATTTCGTCTCGACTGCGAGGTCGTGTCGGAAGCCCTCGGCCGCGATTTCGCTCCCTGCGGTCGCGGAGCGTTCGGCCAATTCGAGGCGAGAATCGACGTTCGTCATGGTTCGAGAGGCGCGGCGATATGGAAAAGGAGTGTCGTTTCTCGATTCGGAACGTTTTAACACCCGGAGGATGGAATAGAAACTGCGTGCGAGGGTAGCCAAGCCCGGCCAACGGCGGCGGACTCAAGATCCGCTCCTGTAGAGGTCCAAGGGTTCAACTCCCTTCCCTCGCACTCACACGAGTGCGGGAAGACCGCCACAGAGCGTTCTTCCCTCGCAACAACGCGAAGGGGCCTAACCACAGGCTCTCGCAAAACTTCTGACGACGACTACGAACCGGACAGCGACGGGTCTAAATCGCGGATTTCGTTCGGTCCGGGGGCTTTCGAGGTCGTCTTCCCAGTGTTTAGAATCACAACAGAATCAAAACCAAACACGATTCTTCCCCATCGTCGCTTTCCTAGTCGTCGTCAGCGGAGGACGTATCGAGGCCGTATTCCTTCACGCGAGCGCGCCAGAACTCCTCGTAGGCTTCGTTGTCGGGGTCGTCGCGGACGGTGCTCTGACCGGTATCGACGCGGTCGAGTTTCAAATCGACCTCTTCGAGCAGTCGTTCGCCGACGTCGTCGCTGATGACGCCCGAGCGCATGGCGTCCATGACGGCGCTCTTTTCCTGTTTGAGGACGCGGCGCTCGCCGACGAGGAGTTCCTCCCGTCGGAGTTCGGGGTTCTCGTGGAGCAGGCGGGAGATGGTCGTGTTCAGGTCGTCCTTCTCGGCCTCGTACTCGCCGCGGAAGTCGTCGTACACGTCGCCCGGGAGGTCACCGCGGTTGTGGAGGCGGTCGGCGGCTTCGAGCGCGGAATCGACCGCACGCGCGCGCCCGAGGAGGAGTTCGTACAACTCCTCGGTCTCGGTTCGGGTGACGATGTTCAGGTAGTCGAGGAGGTTGCTCATGGTCAACCCTTGGACGATGAGGCTGAACGCAGCGACGCCGAACACCATCGAACGGAGTTCCCCGATGTGCGGGAACTCCGACGGAAGGCCCAGTACGAGCGCGATGGGAATCGAGGCGTGCAGGCCACCCCACACCATCACGTGCTGATAGGAGAACGGAATATCGCTCCGAGTGAATCGGTTGACCGCCTCGGTGAAGGGATAGACGGTGATGGCACGCACGAACAACGTGAGGACGATGGCGATGACGATGAGTTGCCAGTTATCGACCATCTGGTGGATGGGCGTTTTCGCGCCGATGAGGACGAAGATGAGCGTGTTGACGAGGAACGCGGCGGTGTCCCACGTGTTGAACACGGATATCTTCGTCTGGGGGCTCATCGCGTACTCCGCGCCGCGGTTGCCGATGAGGAGTCCGGCGGTGACGGTTGCGATGACGCCGCTGACGTGGAAGTAGTGTTCGGCGAGCAGGAAGCTCCCGTAGGCGAGGATGAGCGTGAGGACGATTTCGGTCATGTGCTCGTCCAGGTTGACCATGACGCGGTAGATGAGGTAGCCAGCGGCGAGGCCGACGACCAAGCCGCCGATACTGGCGAAGACGATTTCGATGGCGGTGTTGCCGATGACCTTCGGGGTGATGAGTTTCGAGAGTTCGATGTCGTTCTCCACCGACCGTTTCACGAGCACGAAGAGCGCGGAGAAGAC
The DNA here is from genome assembly GCF_024136975.1 of Haladaptatus sp. AB643. Lineage (NCBI taxonomy): Archaea > Methanobacteriati > Methanobacteriota > Halobacteria > Halobacteriales > Haladaptataceae > Haladaptatus > Haladaptatus sp. AB643. The sequence goes on along the minus strand of NZ_JAMYJW010000006.1, from coordinate 55,511 downwards.
GACGACGCCGACGCCGTCGTTGAGTAAGCTCTCGCCCTCGACCAGTACCGATAGGCGCTCGGGTGCGCCGAGTTCCTCGAACAGCGCCAAGACGGACACCGGGTCGGTTGGAAGGATCATCGCGGCGAACAGCGTGGCGAGCAACAGCGGATAGCCGAAGGCGTAGTGGCCCATCACCCCGAGGATGAGAATCGAGACGATGAGGCCGGGAACCGCGAGCGTCAACACTAACCCGAGGTTCTCGCGGAAGCTATCGAGGTCGGTGGTCGCCGCGCCCTCGAACAGGAGTGGCGGCAACAGCACGAGCAGGATGAGGTCGTGTGTAAGCGTGATGTCGATGTTGATACCAAGTATCGAAACGGCGAGCCCGGCGAGGAGGAGGGCGATAGTGTAGGGAAACCGTCCGACTTTGGCAACGAAAACACCCACGCTCGCCGCGATGATGAAAACGGCGAGGAGGTTGATGAGTCCGGCGGTGATTCCAGTCGGCTCGACCATGACCGACGATTTGTCGTAGCGAGGGATAAACCGCGTGGTGTCATCCGGTGTAAAATTCGGAGACGGCTCCACTGCCGTAGTTCGATACCAGTCGCTACCGAACCATCGTGGGAATTTCGCATCGTCGTCACTCTTCGGTTGTGAGAACGAGAGGAGGGGACCAATCGAATGGGGATTACTGGTATTCCGTGATCGTCACGGTGTAGCTGCCCGACCCGCTGTAGGAATCCACGTCGATCTGCATGTCGGTGGACGTGTCGGGGCTGTCGATGGTGATCGTTTCCTGACTGCCCGTGCTGGTGGACGAGTAGTCGTAGCTGCTCGGACTCGCCGCGCTCGACGTTCCCGTGTTGACGTAGAGGTCGAAGTCGGCGTCGCTCGGTCCGTCGAGCTCCACGACGACTTGACTCGGACTGCTGTAGTTCCACGACCACGTGTAGTCGGCGTAGTCGGAGTAGCCGGAGAGCGAACCGCTGGCGGATCCGCTCGTGGAATCGCTGCCACCACCGCCACCGCCGCCGCTTCCGCTGCCGGGGTCGGTAGTAACGGCGTTGTAGGCATCGACACGGCCGCTGCCCTGTTTATCCGAGGACAGGCCCACATCGACGGCCGTGTTCTTGAGGTGGCTTCGAAGTTCCGAGTTGGTGAGGTCCCACTGTGCGAGCGTCAGCCCGGCGACGCCGGAGACGACGGGGGTTGCCATCGAGGTACCCGAGAGCTTCTCGTAGGAACCGCGCGTCTCGGTCGTCGTCGAGAGGACGTCCACACCGGGGGCACAGAGTTCGACCTTGCTACCGTACTGCGAGAAGGAAGCGAGGTCGCCGTTCGAGTCGATGGCGGAGACAGCGAGACATTCGCTGTATCCTGCCGGGTACGAGACGCTGCTGGAGCCGTCGTTACCCGCTGCACACGCGATGAAGACGCCGTTGTTGGAGGCGTAGGTAACCGCGTTCTTCATCGTGCTCGTGTAGCCACCGCCACCGAGGGACATGTTGATGACGTCGGCACCCTGGTCCGCGGCCCAGCGGATGGCGTCCGCGATGTCGGACGTGGAACCGCTGCCACCCTCGTCGAGCGCACGGCCGTTGATGAGCGAGGAGTTACCCTGCCCTGCGACACCGGTGCCGTTGTCGATGACACCGGCGGCGATGCCGGAAACGTGGGTCGCGTGGTATTCGTCCTGCGGCGCGTCCGGATATGGGTCGCTGTCGTCGTCGGCGAAGTCCTTTCCGGGGTTCGATTTGTAGTTCGCCTGCAGGTCCGGGTGGTCGTACTGTGCACCCGTGTCCACGACGGCGATGGTGACGTCGTGACTGCCGAGGGTGGTGTCCCACGCGTCGTCGGAGTTGACCATCTGCGGCGCGTACTGCTGACCGAATTTAGGGTCGTCCGGCGTGAGGTACGTCGAATGCGTCGCGTTCTGCTCCGCGTATTTGATCCCTTCGCGCTTCTCGATTGCGTCGATGAAGCTCTGTCGAGCCGAGTCGGGCATCGCGCTCGGGAGCTTCACTGCGACGTAGCGCAGGTGTTCGTTCTTGTGAACGACGGTGATGTCCATCGGGGATTTTGCGGTGACTGCTTGTTCGATGTCACCGTGACCGGCCGAAACGCCGACCAGAATCTCGTCCTCTTTCGGTCCGGGCTCACGACCGGGCGTCGCCATCGTAACGCCACTCATGGCCGCCGCCGCACCGGCTGCACCTGTTGCTTTGAGGAATGTACGTCTATCGAACCGCGATATGTTGTCGTCTGCCATACGGCAAGTTAACGAAGTTCGCATATGTATTTAAATTTTATCTATTTGAATTGCTGAAATCTTATACTCTGGATTAATAAATAAAGGCTAAAGTTAAGAGTATTAATTAATTCTGTGCTGAACAAGTTTACTGATGTTAAATCAATCATTCTGGGAATAGGTCGGACGAAGAACGAACCGCCACCGCTATGTCCCGCTATCGTCTACCTCGGACCATGAGCGGCGGCTTGCGGTCTCTCCACGAGGGAGACGGCGATGAACACGAACGAACTGTTGCACTCTTCGTCGACGGACCGAACGTCCTTCGGGACGACTTCGACGTCGATCTGGACGACGTTCGAGCGGCGGGACGGCAACTCGGACAACTCGCAACGTCGCGTCTGTACCTCGACGAGCACGCGACACCGGGGTTGATTCAGGCGGCGGAAGCACGCGGTTTCGAGGTCGTCATCACGAGCGGCGACGTGGACGTGAAACTCGCCATCGACGCGACCGAACTCGCGCTCGATGACCAAGTGGATGTCCTCGCAATCGCCTCCCGGGATACGGATTTCAAACCCGTCCTCGAAAAGGCGGCCCGAAACGGGATTCGGACGGTTGCCATCGCGCCCGGCGAGTACGGCCGGTCGGACGCGCTCCAAAACGCGGCCCACGAGGCGTTCGTCCTCGAAGACGAGTAAATCGGAAAACCACGGGCGTTTTTTCGCTGGAACCCAACGAAAACGTATGAACGACCTCGGGACGCCGGTACTCGACGATCACCTCCATCTGGACCCCGACCACGGCCGGGGTGTCGAAGCGGTCAAGGATTTCGCACGGAGCGGCGGCACGCACCTACTCGTCGTCAACAAGCCGTCCTGGCTGCTCGGCGTCGAAGCCGAAACGGGAGCGGACTTTCGAACCGTCTTCGACACGACGGTCGAGGTGGTAGAACGTGCGAACGAAATCCTGCCGGGTCGAGCGTGGCCCGTCCTCGGCGTGCATCCGGGACTCGTCTCGAAACTGGTGGACGACCGTGACTTCACGCCCGCGAACGCGCGTGACCTGATGCAATCCGGACTCGAAGTCGCCGCGGAGTACGTCGCGGACGGGCGGGCCGTCGCCCTGAAATCCGGACGACCACACTATGACGTGACCGACGAGGTGTGGGACGCTTCGAACGCCGTCCTTCGGCGCGCGCTGGAACTGGGCGCGGAGACCGAAAGCGCGGTTCAACTGCACACCGAAGCGACGGACGATCTGACCGAGGTGGCCGAGTGGGCGGAGGCGGCTGGCTTGCCACCGGAGCGTGTGGTCAAACATTACGCGGGCGGCGAATTGGCGGGTGTAACGCCGAGCGTGATGAGCGACAAGGACCGCCTCGAACTCGCCGTCGAGCGCAGCGAGCCGTTTTTGATGGAGACGGACTTCATCGATGACCCCGACCGTCCCGGTGCGGTAATGGGGCCGAAGACGGTCCCCCGACGAGTGTCGTGGATGCAGGAACAGGGGTACGACGAGGCGATTCGAACGGCCCACGTCTCGACTCCCGAACTCGTGTACGGACTCGATACCGAGGCGACACTCTCGAAGTGAGCCGTCGCTCGGGAGTCGATTTTCGCTTGCCAACCGATCACACAGCCATCGTGCAGGCTTTTTGATCAGTTTGCGGCTATCCTAACTTCGATGGGTGGCGAAACATCCGCACGTCCCGGTGTAGCATGAGTTTTTCGGCCGTTTTGGGCGGTCTCACCCTGTTGAGGCAGCCTCGGAGGATTTATGAATCGTGCTATGCACGAAAGAGGTATGAGCGCTCCTCCAGAGGAGTTCTACTCCGAAGAACGCTGGCAGAACTGGTTGGACAGAATCAAGGACGAGGATATCGACCCGAAGGACGAAGATTCCGCACGGCTCCTGCTCAACCTGCAGGACGACGTGGCAATCGCCGTCGCCAAAATCGTCACCGCGTACGACGACGATGACATCGACGAGGAGACGGCCCTCTCGGAACTCACCGACATCCGAGAGACCGTCCTCGGCGAGGTCGAGTTCGAGGACGAGGAGAAAGCGATGCTCATCGACGGCGTCCAGACGAGCCTGCTCTGCGTGTTTTACGCGTCGGAGGAGTACGTCGCACAGGGCCCCGCCGAGGACGCGCCCGTCGAGGACTACATCATCGAAGCCGAGAAGGCCGAAGAAGCGGAGGATTTGGACTCCGCGCTCGGTCTCGTCGCGGCGGGTGGCACGCGCATCTTCGCGGGTGACGAACTCGACATATCAATCATGGAGGAGATGGAGTACGGTCTCGTTACGGAGTGGGTAAACGGCCTCGACAGCCTTCAGAGCGCGATGAGCGACCCGGAGCTCGTCGAAGAAGACGACGAGTAATCGAGTAACAGGTTTTTTATCCTTTTCACGTATCTGTCTCATGCATGACGTTCCGGTCGGACGACCGTGGCGTGACCGTGCAGGTCGGCGCGATTCTCCTGTTCGCCATGCTGGTCGTCGCCATGTCGCTGTATCAGGCGACTGCTATCCCGAGTCAAAACGCGAAGGTCGAATTTCGTCACGACGAGCGGGTGCAAAGCCAGATGCAGGACGTGCGCAACGCGATTCTTCGCACGGCCGCGACCGGAGCAGGCCAACCGACATCGGTCACGCTCGGCACGCAGTATCCCGGACACGTCCTCTTCGTTAACCCACCACCCGCCTCGGGGACGCTCCGAACGCGGGAATCGGGAACGGTCGACATCGAGAATCTGAAGGCGACCGACCCGGAGACGGCCGACTATTTCGACGCTAGCGAACACTCGTTTTCGACCCGGTCACTCGTCTACGTGCCGGGCTACAACCAGTACGGCAGCGCGCCCGACACGGTGTACGAAAGCTCCGTCGTCTACAACCGTGGACGTGACGGCAACGCCACCCTGACCGGCCAGCAACTCGTCCAGGGTAAGCGGATCACGCTCGTCACGCTGGACGGGAACCTCTCCCGAGCCCGGTCGGGGACGGTCAGCCTCGACCCACAGGCGCTGAGTCCCTCGACCGTGACGCGCACGATTTCGGTGCAGTCGGACGGGAGCGACCCGGTGATCCGCGTGTCGACGGCCCTCTCCGAGGAGAAGTGGAACCGATTGCTCGCGGAACAGAAAGCGAACGGCTACGTCGAGAGCGTGAGCGTCGAGGACGGCATCCTCGAACTCACGCTCCGTGGAGACGAGGACGGGACTCCCGTCACCTACGACCTTCGAATGGCGAAGGTCGGCGTCGGATCGGGGACGAAAGCCACGAGCGAGGAGTACATCACGAACGTCAGCGGCGGCGGGAACGTGGCAGTCGGAACGAAGACAACGCTCGTCGCGGAGGTGCGCGACAGGTACAACAATCCCGTGAGCGGCGTCATCGTGAACGCGAGCGGCGGGACGGCGGCGGGAAGCCATCGGACGGACGACCGGGGACGGGTTCGGTTCGAATACGACGCGACTGCGCCGGGTGACGAAACGGTGACGCTCTCAATCGACGACGACAGCGCGGCACGCGAGCGCGTCGAATTCCCCATCCACGCGGTTGCAGGCGGCACTGGTGGTGGGAGCGGCGGTGGAAGCTACGACGTCGAGTGGGTCGCGTCGAACGGACTCGACTGTACCCCCTCGCTCGACGAGTGTACCCTCGACAGGAGCGAGCGTTCGTCCGCCACGCTGACGGCGAACGTTACCTACGACGACCAACCCGTCACGGGGACGGACGTCGATTTCGGTCTCAACCGAACGGGGATCCTGAGCACGTCCCCGACGAGCGCGACGACGGATTCGAACGGGGAAGTTCGGACGACCGTCGAGGCGAGTTCGACGGGCGACGTGAGACTGCTCGCCGCGAGCGGCGGGGACGCCGACCCGGTCGTCGTTCACGTCGTTCGAACGGACGGGATACCCGGTCGGTTCGTGTACGGCAACGACGCCATCGCAGTCGATGGGCCGGACGATGGCGACACGAAGGGCGGAATCGAGTTCAGCCTGCGGAACGGGTTCGCTCAATCCGCCACGATCACGAACGTCGAGATCGATCCCGCCGACACCGGTATCGACGTCATCGCCGACCGGTCCGGTGACGACGGTTCGGTCGGGCACAGCGAAGTCGTCGTCGAAACGGACCACGACTCGGGGTACGTGGATTTCAGCGACCTCTATTTCCCGACCGCCCGGGACGGAACCTACCTCGGGAACTCCTACGACCTCGATGACGATGGTCGCGTACACGGCCACAATCCCGTCGTGTCGAGTGACGGGACGGCGACGTTCTCGCTGTACGAACTGTTCCGGGGGAGCTACCGGAACGGATATCGGAACGTGGACATGGTCGGGAAACAGGTGACCGTCACCGTCGATTATCGCTTGGAGAACGGGACGACCGGCGAAAAGCGGGTCACGTTCGTTCCGAGCGAGGACGACGGTAACGATGGAAACGGCGACGACGCGCGAACGCCACGGATCGAAATGCGAGTGGACGACCTTTCGCACGTGGATCAGGACAAGGTGCGATACACCACGTCCTACGACGTGACGAGGACTAATTCGTCGTTCGAGCGCGTGCAAGTCGTCACCGACGACCTTCAACGCGGAAACGACGCGAGGGGGACGAACACGTCCACGTCGAAGCGTGGCAGCGCCGCCTACCGATTGAACTACGGTTCGGACGAACGGTGGCGAATGACGGTGCAGGTCATCTACGAACACGCCGACGGGACGGAGTACGTCGCGGCTGAGCGGTCGATAACTGACGAAGCGGACAGCCTCGATCCGGACGGAAACGACGACTTGAGCACCGCCGACAGCGCGACTATCGATTCGTACAGTGTCGACGACCGGACGAAATACGGCCAACCGCGATACACGCTCGACTACGACCTCTCGTCGGGAAGCGATTTCACCAGGGTCTCGGGCGCGGCCATCAGCCGTGGAAACGGGGACGCCGTATACGACAGCAGCACGGACCGTCACGGCTCGTTCCGGTTGGATGGCGGGTACGGCGGTGGAACGAAGTTCACGATAAAACTGCTCGTCTACGATTCGGATGGCGTCATCGTCGACTCCGTCGAGCGATCCGACACGGCCGGATAGGGTTTCGACGACCGTCGATACTTCTATCGACAAAAACTTATACTGTGTTATGCAACGTGGAGGCAAGAATGACCGCCGTCGGTATCGACGCCATCGAAATTTGGACTGGGAAGCTGAAACTCGACCTCCCGGAGACAGTCGCACCGGTCAAAGACAAGGATCCGGCGTACTACACGAAGGGATTGGGACTGAACGCCAGTTCGTTCCCCGACGCGTACGAGGACATCGTGACGATGGGCGCGAACGCGGCCCATCGCCTGATGAAGCGCAAGGGACTGACGCCGGACGACATCGGTCGTATCGACGTCGCCACGGAGAGCGCGTTCGACAACTCCAAGCCCGTCTCGACGTACATCGCGGGCTGTCTCGAACAGGTGTACGACGGCGACTTCCACCACGCCAACAAAGGTGAGCGCAAGTTCGCCTGTATCGCCGGAACCCAGAGTTTGGACGACGCCTACAACTGGATCAAAGCGGGTCGCAACCGCGGGCGCTCCGCGCTCGTCATCGCGACCGACACCGCGCTGTACGCCCGTGGCGACCCTGGCGAGGCCACGCAGGGTGCCGGTGCCGTGGCGATGCTCATCAGCGAGGACCCGTCCCTCGTCGAACTCTCGACCGAACAGGGCTACGGTAGCGCCGACGAGACGGACTTTTTGAAGCCCAACCAGCAGTTCCCCAGCGTGGACGGCAAGCGCTCCATGCAGGTGTACCTCGCCCGCATGCGCGAGGCGCTGGAGGACTTCGAGCGCGCCGGTGGAGAGACCCACCCCGGCGATTACGTCTTCGGTCCGTACCACACGCCGTTCCCCGGAATGGTCCGCAAGGCCGGACTGTTCGCCTTCCGACACACCATTCGTGACACGGGTATCGAGGAGGAACTCGCCGCCGAAATCGGCCGCCAACCGCGCGAGCAGGATTACGACGACCGCGAGCAGTACGAGGAAGCCATCAGCGCGTACATGGACGACCTCAAGGCGACCGAACAGTATCAGGAGTGGTACGCGAACACCATCGAACCGACGCTCCGCATCTCGCGCGAGGTCGGCAACTGGTACACCGGGTCGGTCCACATCGCCCGCGCCTCGGCGCTTCAGTACGCCGCCGAAAACGACATGGAAATGGTCGGCAAGAAGCTCCTCGTCGGATCCTACGGGAGCGGCGCACAGGCCGAAATCCACGCCGAAACCGTCCAGGACGGCTGGATCGATGAGATCGACCAACTCTCCATCGACGAGCAGATTCGGAACCGCTACAACCTCTCCTACGACGAGTACGAGCAGGTCCACGACCGCCACAACCACGACAAGCGCGTCGAACTCGACGACTTCACCGAACCCGAAAACGAGTTCGTCTTCACCGGCCGCGGCGAGATGGACGAGCGGACCTACGAATACGTCGAATAAGACGACGAGGAAGGACGAAGACGGCGGGGAAGGACGGCGGTTTTCGTTTTGCGCTGCGGGTCTATTTTCTGCGAACTGACCTTCACCACGACTGCAATCGTTGTTGGGTGCGGAGGCGAGCCAGCGCGAAGCGTTGGCGAGCGAAGCACCCGCCGTCGGGTGTGTCTTCTGCCCAGTCGCTGAAGTCTGCTCTCCAGTCGAAGAACGACCGTCTGATGAAGTCGTCCGGATTGCTGTTTTCCTCCACGTAGTCGCCGTGAGCGGACGACTTATCCGAGTCGCGCCCGTCCGTGCAACTAAGCGACACACGTCCGACTCCGAAATTCCACCTTAAACCAAACCGAACGAAATGACCGAAATCGAGCCGGAATCCCAGACGGCGGACGAACTGCCGGAGACAGTCGAGACCGAACTCGATTCCGAACCCGAGTTCGAAAACGAATCCGAACTCGTCCTCGAATCCGAATCGGAGGAAGTGGACCCGACGGACGCCTTCAGCGTCCTCGGCAACGAGGTTCGGATGGCCGCGCTCCGCGCGCTGCTCGACGCCGAGACGGACGGCGAGGACACGCTGGCGTTCTCGGACCTGTTCGACGCGTCGCCAGCCGACAACACGGCGGGCTTTTCGTACCACCTGCGACAGTTGGCCGAGCACTTCGTCCGGAAGACGGACGGCGGATACACTCTGACCTACGCCGGTCGGGAAATCGCGCGGGCGATTCGCGCCGGGACGTACACCGACAGCGTGGATTTCGACCCGATTCGAATCGGCGACCCGTGTCCGTTCTGCGGCAAAGAGGAACTGGAAGCCCACGGGGAGGACAACTACGTCGTCGTCGAATGCCGGGCCTGCGAACGCCCGACGCTCACGCTACCGTTTCCACCGGGGGGGCACCGAGGTTTCGCAGAAACCTCGCAAGATCGCGGTGAAATTGCCGAGCAACGCTCGGCGGTCAGCCGGACTTCGTCCGGCGAAACCGCGAGCTACCGTGCTCACGACCCCGACGGCCTGCTGACGGCGTTCGACCGGCACCACCGTCACCGCCTGTCGCTCATGGCCGACGGCGTCTGCCCGGAGTGCAGCGCACCGGCGAACGCACACGTGGAGTATCACGACGCGGAAAACGACGAAACCGAAAATCGCCGCCCACAGGTCCAGTTCGACTGCGAGCGCTGTGGCTGTCGGCTTCGCTCGCCGGTCACGCTCGCGGTACTGGAGCATCCGGCGGTCATCTCGTTCTACCACCGCCACGGCATCGACATCCGGGAGCGCCCCGTCTGGAACGTCGGCGAGGAGTGGCGCGAAGCGGTCGTCTCGGAGGACCCGTGGTGCGTTCGGGTTTCGACGGCGGTGGACGGCGACGTGCTGTCGCTGTTCGTCGCCTCGAATCTGGAGGTCGTGACGGTGCGCGAAACGGGGCAGACCGCGTCCTGAGAGGTCAAGAAACGCTGCGACGACCACCTGCTCACGACGAGTTCGATGTCGCCTCGTGTCGTTGCTGCCACACGTCACGCGCTTCGTACGCTATCTCGTGAAAATCTCGGTGCCACGCCGGTACGTCCTCGATGTGCCAGTACCCGAGGTCCGAACTCTCCTCCGACCCTCGAAGCGTTCCGCCCAAGCGTTCACAGAGGTAGACGAGTCCGACGGCTTCGTTGACGTGGTGTTCGGTCGCCGGTTGGTAGTGTGCGCCGACCAGCGTCGTAACCCGGACGTCGAGGTTCGTTTCCTCTTTCGTCTCGCGAACCGCCGCCCGTTCGGGACCCTCCCCCGGGTCAAGGAACCCGCCTGGGACCATCCACTCACCGCTATCGGCGCGTTTCATCAACAGGATTCGTCCGTCGTCGTCGAAAATCGCCGCACCGGCCGCGATTTTCGGCGTGATATGCCCGACCTCCTCGGCGAACCGTTCACGGACCTCGTCCGGATTCACCGCGAGCGTTTCGCCGTAGTGTTCCGCGACGAGGTCGAGTATCCGACCGTACCGTCGTTCGTCGTGATGGTTATCCGCATATCGAAGCCCGTTCTGACCGATGATTCGGAGTTCGTCCAAGAGCGCGAGGAGGTTCGATTTCACATCGACATCTCGCACTCGAACGACCTTAATCCTCAGTCAGCTTCTCGCCCGGTTGCTATTTCAAGGGTTGTGGAAAAACCGAATTCCGAACTGCCGTTACGACGCCTGTTCGTCCAGTAGGTCCAACGACTCCAGCGTGTCTCGACGCTCCTCGATGCCGAGCGCCTGGTAGGTCGGTGCGACCGTCGCCACGTCCACTTCCTCGGGCGAGAGGCCACCTTCTTCGGATTCCGCGAGCGCCGACAGCGCGAGTTCGATGCCGGATTGAATCGAACCTTGCGGGTCGTAGTTGGCTTCGAGGTACTCCCGAACCGTCCCGTCTTCCGCGCCGATGGCGGTCGCCTGCCACTCGTAGAACGTCCCCGACGGGTCGGTCTCGAACAGTCGTGGTTGGGGCGGTTCGTCCTCGCTGGTAGTCGGTTCGACGCCGTCTCGCGGGCCAGGCCCGCTCGACGAGTTCGTCGAACGTGGGTCGACGCCACCAATCAGCAGTGCCGCGCCGAACGGCCGCGCGCCGCCCTGTTGGGTGAACTCCTGCACGTGATCGACCATGGCCTTCGTAAACGGGTCGGTCCCCATCGGTTCGCCGTAGCGCAGGCGGTCGGTCTGGGCGCGGCGGCGGCCGAAGTCCACGAGTCGGCGGGCGTCGGCGACGTGACCCGCGCTGGCGACGCCGATGTGGTCGTCGATCTTGTGAAGCTTTTCGATGGCCGTCGCCTCCATCAGCGGCGACCGGACGGCCTTCTTCGCCGCCAGAACGACGCCGTCCCGTGCGCGGACGCCGACGCTGACGCTTCCCCGGCGAACCGCCTCGCGGGCGTACTCCACCTGATAGAGGCGGCCGTCGGGCGAGAAGATGTTCGTGCCCCGGTCGTAGGCCTGCTGTTGTCCGCCGTTCATGCTGCCACCTCCGTGACCTCCGCGAACTCGTCGTAGGTCCGGATTTCGACGCCGTCACCCGTAACCGTGGCAATCGTCACGCCGTTGCCGCTGGCGGTGTCGCGCTGGACGGCGCTTTCGACGGCGTTGGCCGCGACGCGCCGTGCGCCTTCGAGGGAGAGGTCGGGGTCGTACTCGCGTTCGAGGACGCCGTAGGCTAGTTGCATTCCGCTTCCGGCGGCGATGTAGTCGTCTTCCATGACGCCGCCCGCACCGTCGAGGCTGTAGATGTGCGCCCCGGTCGCATCGACGCCGCCGAGCGTCGGTTGCCCGCCGCGGTAGGGACCGTTGCGAAAGAGGTTCCCGGCGAGCGTCGAGAGCGCAGCCATGTCGATGGGATGGTCGCGACGCGTCTCGTACAGGGAGGCTTCGGCGCGAAGCGTGCGGATGAAGGCCTGCAAATCGCCGACGCCACCGGCCATCGTCAACGCTGCCGTCGGGAGAATAGTCTGCACTTTCTGCACGTTCTTGTTGGAGACGAAGCGACCGCCGAGGCTGGCCCGGCGGTCCGCGGCGAGGAGGACGCCCTCGTCGGTCGTCAACGCAACCGTCGTCGTACCGGTCTTCACTATGGTATCGGACATGGTGAAACGAAAGGCCGGAGAGCGGAAAAGTGTTAGCTAAAATATATTTTAGCTCGTGTCAGGTAACTCCCATTCGACCATGTCGTTGACGTCACCCGAGAGCGGTCCTTCGACGAGCGTCCGGAACGCGCCACGCCCCGCGATGGTTCGGAGGTGAGTCACGAACTCGCGCCACTCGGCGGCACAGTCGGTGTGTAGCTGCCATCCCCTATCGTCGGGACGATGTTCGGGCGGGCGGCGGTCGGGCGGTGCGATTCGAACGGAATTGGACATATATTCGATACCTTCTGTACACCACGGACACGTCGAACTACAACCATCGTCCCCGTGCCGTGATTTCTCCACACTCATTAATCCAATCAGACACATCTGATATGGTTCAATTATGGCCTTCACCACGCCACCCTTTATTATGTCACGAAGTAGGTACAGTCGGATTCGATACGATTCGGAATGGTTCGGAACGGTTCGGGATGAGTCGAAATCATCCGACCGTTCGTTACGGGGCGAAGTCGCGCATGGCGTCCAACATGGTCTCCTTCTCGCAGTTCGTGACGGCGAGCGAAAAGCCGTCCAGTTGGGCCATCTTCGGCGCGTAATCCCACAACTCGTCCGCGTCGATGCCGTGGAGGACGACGGCGTTCGGCGTCGGCGTGACGACGCGCATGGCGACCAGCGGCGATTCCCCGCGCGTGACGTTCGTGAAGACGAGCGCGCGGTTCGTGCTCTGCCCGTACAGTCGGTAGAACTCCTCGCTGGAGAGGCGGGTGATGGCTTCGATACTGTCGATGACGGTGTGGCCCGTGATGCTCGACGTCGTCCCCGACGCGAGTTCCGTCGCGTTGATTTCGTCGTAGAAGTCGGCGAGCGGGATGCTCGTCGGGTATTCGCGCAAATCGTTGACGATACTGCTGTCGAATCCCGCCGACAGGACGCGGGCATACTGTCGGATACGGTCACCGCCGCGACGTTCGTCGATGTCGAGCAGTGCCGTGACGGTGCGGCGGACGACGCCGATACCCGGATTCTCGCGCCGCCCGCTCTCGTAATCGGAGATGACCGACGACGAGACGTCGAGATGGTCGGCGAGTGCGGTCTGGGACACGTCGAAGTCGGTGCGCCACTTGCGAAGCGTCGCTCCGGGGTCGTCACTCAGCGTTATCTCGCCCGCGATCTGCTCGGCGAGCGTCCGGCGCGCGTTTGTCATATTTTGGCATGAGAGTGAGCTTCGGAAAAGGGTATCGAAACCAGCATTCGACGAGCGTCGAAGGGGAGATGACGGAAGACGAATCGTCCGCCGCGAAACGCCGTCACGATCGAGTAGTGCGGCGTAGGCGGAAGCGCTCCGAGACCCATTGCAGAAATCAGTTACACTCGACCAATCAGCGACAGTGCCCCCGACCTAGCTGTCCCATTCGAAAGTATGCTTCCCCTACGGCGACGGTTCCCACCGCACTACTTTCCGCGATGCGCTCGTTCATCGCCCGATGCCATCGACGGTGGTACACGTCGCGGTGGGGGCCTTACTCGCCACGTCGCTGCTTGCCGAACACTTCGACACGCGGGCGGCCGTGGTGGTGCTCGCTGCCGCCGCGTTCCCCGACCTCGACACGCTGCTGGGACTGTGGGTCCAGGGGGGACATCGAGCGATCCTTCACACTCTCCTCCTCCCGACAGCGATCGGAATCGTCCTGCTCGCCGACCTCGTCGGGGAGAACAGAATCGAACAGCGATGGGGACCGTACGGCGTTCGCGTCGCGTGGGTCGCGCTCGTCGCTTACGTCGGCGCGGGGATCGGACTCGACCTGTTCACGAACGGCGTGAACGTCTTTTACCCGATCCACGATCAGTTCTACAGCGTCTCCGGAAAGCTCAGTTTCTCGAACAAGCACGGAATCATCGACACGTTCCTCCAACCGGAAACCCACGGAACGACGCACACGACTCACTACGATACCGGCTTCGACCTCGCGCAGGGACCCGACCCGAGCAACGAGGAGCGGATGTTCCCCATCGTCCGAAGCGGACGGCAGTTGCTCCTCGGCGCGATGAGTTTCGGCATCCTCGGCTTTCGAATCTGGGAATCACGTAAGAAGTAAGCCCCTATCACACCCACAGGGGGTATGGAAATTCGACCGTACGAACCGAGCGATGCCGACGAATTTTGGGCGCTGAAACGGGCGTTCGAACTCGGTCTCGGGAGCGGAACCGGCGGCGACGACAAGGCCGACCTGTACGAGGGGAAACTGACCGACGAGTACCGCGAGCGCTACCTCGACTGGGTCGAGTGGTGCGTAAATCGGGACGAACGCTGTGTGACGGTCGCCGACGCGGGCGACGAACTGGCGGGCTACGTCTTCGTCCTCCCGGACGAACTGGCGTTCATCTGGGACGCCGCCATCCTGAACGAGGTCTTCGTCCGCCCGGACCATCGCGGAACGGGCGTCGCCGACGAGTTGATGGACGCCGCCGTCGCGCTCGCCGACGACCAGAACCTCCCGCTCGACCGCCTCGTCCTCGATGTGGACCGCGAAAACGACCGCGCCGGGGCGTTCTACGAGCGCCACGGGTTCGACCACTGGGGAGAGATGGTCGCAAAAGAGTTGTAGTCGCTACCGTCGCACGCAGAGCGACGTCCGCGCGAGCAGTCGAAATCGAACGACGCGGCTACGGGTTCGCCGCGAGGTAGATCACCGCCAACTCGTGGAGTGCGGGGTTGGGCATCGCGTACGGTCTGGCCTCCTGGACGAGGGCGAGTGCGTCGTGAAACCGTCGATCCTCTTCGGCGGCGAGCGTGGTTGCGACGAGCGTGGAACTGCGTGAAACCCCCGCCTTACAGTGAATCAGTAGGGAGCCGTCCGCTCGATACAGTCGGCGCGCGGCGTCCACCGCCGATTCGAACGCGGACCACTCGTTTCCCGTCCCGTCGATGAGCGGATGGTGGTGAGTCGTCAGCGGATGTTTTTCGGTGGACGCCGAGAGGACGTGGTCGAACTCCCGGTCGTGGTAGTCGGGGCGCGCCGCGAACCGGTTTCCGAGGTACAGATTCCGGTCGCCGAGGCGACGGATCACCGCCCGGTCTTCGACGTACCCCACGGGGCGAACGAGCAGTTCGGGTGCGTTTTCGTCGTCGTCCTTCCCGGACATTTCGTTCGTTGTTTCCCCCTCGTAGCGGGAAAACAACAATGGTCCCTCGCCACATCTATGGGGTGGATGAGCAATAACGACAGAAAACAAGTCAGAGATATGATGTCGACGCCGCTGATGACGGTATCGAAGGATGCGACGATCACCGAGGCCGCGAAGGTGATGCGCGACAACGAAATCAGCGCGCTCGTGGTGACGACCTCCCCCCGAGCGATCATCAGCAGCTCCGACGTGCTCGAAGTCGCTGCTGACGGTCTGGATCCCACGCAAGTAACGGTCGGGGACGTGATGACGACGGACGTCGAGACTGTCACGCCCGACCTCTACATGGAGGAAGTCGCCGCGATGATGACCACGTACGGAATCAAGCACCTCCCCGTCGTCGATGACGAGTACGTTGGGATGGTCTCGTCCACCGACGTGACCACCCTTCTCTCCTGAACGTCGTCCACACCGAAACTCGATTTCGGGTTCGGTGGAAGACGAAATCGCTTTAGTTCGCCGCTGCCACCGAAAACTGTGACCCGTGTCCTGCTCGTCGGTTCGGAGGAAGTCGAATTGCGCGCCGAACTGTTCTCCAGGGAGACGGCGCGCGACGCGCTCGGGACCTACCAACTCCGCGAACCGTATCGCAACTGCCTCGAACTGGAGACCATCAGCGTCGGCTCGGCGACATCGCTGTTGAACGACCTGAACTGGTATCTGGTTCGGTTCGTGGACGAGGCGCTCGTGCTCGACCCGAGCGTGAGCGACGAGGAGTGGCTCTCCCGAAAGCTCGCCGCTCGGGTGCGCGACCGCGAAGTCGAACCGGTCGAAACGGACCCGCTCCTGAAGGTGTACGGCGTCGTGGAGGACGAGTTCGGCGCTGAACTCGTCGAACCGATGTACGTCGCCCGAACCGTCGATGGCGTCCCCGAATACGATCTGCGCGACGTGGACGACACCGTGGTCGTCCGCGTGACCGAAGAAGAGTTTCGCTCGTAGAAGAACGCCGATCGAACCGATCCTGACATCGACATCCGGGTTTTACACGTTTCTCGACGCGCGGATAGGAGTTCGTGTGAGTTCAAGGATGCACGCTCGATCCGACTCGAACATCGCATCTACCCCGACGAAGAGCAGACAGGCGGTGATGGATGGCTCGATGAGCCTCGCAACTGCAATGCGGTACCTCCAAAACTACGTCGCGGTACTTGTCGAAGCCCGGGAGAGCGAATAGTCGGGAGAACGACTAGGGGTGGGGAGTGGGCGAGTACTGTGGGGGGACCGAGTTGGGTGCGTCAGCAAGACCATTGGGAGGCATGAGTCACTCGTGTCCGAACCCAATTCGACACAGGAGGTCCGACCTAAAAACGGCGGACCATCGTTCTCAGTTTGTGAAAACGGTGCAGTAGCGTACGATGTCGGTGGTGAGTAGATAGAAGACAGTGGCGCGGGACGATACCTCAGTCGAACATCCCGGTCGAGAGATAGCGTTCGCCGCTGTCGGGGAAGATGGTGACGACGAGCGGGCAGTCGTCGTAGTCGACGCCACCGTCGGATTCCATCCGACGTATCGTCGATCGATCATCGACGCCACCGTCAGACTCCTTCTGACCTACCGTCGATCGATCATCGACGCCACCGTCAGACCTCGCTTTTTTGCTTCCTTCGTCCATCGCCTCCTGCCACTCCTCCGGGACTTCGGGGCAGTTGAGGTCGGGTTGGGCGAGGCGCTCGGCGACCCGGTAGGACGCGATGCTCGCCGCGCCGCTGGACTGGCCGACGAGGATACCCTCCTCGCGGACGAGTCGGCGACATTCGTCCTCGGCGGCCTCCAGCGGGACTCGCTCGACCGAATCGAGCAGGTCGGTGTCGAGCAACTCGCTCACGAATCCCGGACCCATCCCCTGATACTCGTCCTCGCCGGGTTCGCCGGTCGAGAGGACGGGGTTACGGTCGGGTTCGACGGCGACGACTTCCATCTCCGGATACTCCTCCTTGAGGCGCGAGGCGGTTCCGGTGATCGTTCCGCCCGTGCCCACACCTGCGACGAAGGCGTCGATTTCGCGGCCATCCACCTGCTCGATGATTTCCTCGGCCGTCGTTCGATAGTGGGCGTCCGCGTTTGCCGCGTTCTCGAACTGACCGAGTTGTATCGCGTCGCCGGATTCCGTGAGTTCGTTCGCGCGCGCTTTCGCGGATTCCATGTTGCCATCGACGAGTTCGAGGTCGGCGCCGTAGGCCTTGAGCAGTTGTCTGCGCTCGGGCGACTTCGAAGCGGGCATGACGATGGTCAGATCGTAGCCGCGGGCCGCACAGACGACAGCCAGACCGATTCCCGTGTTGCCGCTGGTGGGTTCGACGATTCGGTCGCCGGGATGGAGTTCGCCCGCGCGTTCCGCGGCCTCGATCATCGCCAGCGCCGGACGGTCCTTCGCGGACCCCCCAGGGTTGAACGATTCGAGTTTCGCGGCGACGGTCGCACCCTCGGGTGAGCGGACGTGGACGAGTGGCGATCCTACCGCGTCGAGGATGGAGGATTTCATGATCCACGGTACGAATTCCACGCCTAAACACCTACTGGACACCGGCAGGCAGTGCCGGAAGCGAGAATCCTTATTCGCGTTCGCCCCCATGCTCGCCTATGGAATCGACAGTACCGAACCCCGACTGGAATGCGAGCGAGCACAGCGAGACGATAGACGCCTTCGAATCCGGTGCCGGTGAACTCGTCTATCGCGTCTGGGGTGCCGACTGGTGTGGCGACTGCCGGTCGCGCCTCCCGGACTTCTTCGCCGCGCTGGACGCGGCGGGCATCGAAGAGGACAGGATTCACGTCTACGAGGTCGACGACGACAAAAACGGCGAACTCACCGAGGAGTACGACGTGACGCTCATTCCGACGGTCGTGGTGGAACGCGCGGACGAAGAAGTCGCCCGCTTCGAGGAGAAAGAAGACGTCCCCGCCGCCGACTACCTCGCCCGCGAACTGCTCGCGAGCGACGCGTTGGCCTGATCCCGCGACGACTCCGTTTCTATACCGTCACTCCGGCGCGAGGTCGTCGGCCCACTCCAGTCCCGCGTCGATGTCCGTCACGGGCGGCGAGCATGTGAACGACCGACAGACGTACAGCGTCGGTTCCGCCTCCGAGCCTCGATCCGCCCAAATCGGCGGCACTTCGTCCAGTTCCAATTTCTCACACCACTCAGCCACCCCGTCCGCCGTCGGCGGTCTGCGAGTCAGGATTCGCGTCGGGAGATACGTTTCGGCGAGTCGGTCGTGCCACTCCTCGGGGAGTTCGTCGCCCGCGACCGTCAGTTCCAGCGATCCGGTCGCGTTGCGGTCCGCGGCGAGCGCCAGCGTCGCGTACTGGAACGGGTTCGATTCGATGGTTCGGGCGTGCGTTTCGAGGACCGCCTCCGGAATCCCCGCGAAGGCCTCGTCGGGCGCGAACTCCGAGAGGACGGCCAACGTGTCGGTCGCCACGCCGAGGCTGGACGGCGTGGACTGATCGGCAAGTTCCTGCGGGCGAGCGACCAGTCGCTCGCCGCTCTCGGGGGTGAAATACAGCGTTCCCTGCTCTTCGTCCCAGAACTCGCGCTCGATGGCGCGCGCGAGGTCGAGGGCGAAGCCGAGATGGTCCGGGTTCCCGGTCGTCTCGTACAGCGCGAACGCGCCGCGGGCGAGGAATGCGTAATCTTCGAGGTAGCCGTCGATGGCCACATCGTCGTCCTTGAATCTCCGGGACAGTTTCCCTTCGGACTCGTCCCACAGGTGCTCGCGCACGAAGTCCAGCGCCTCCGCCGCGCGGTCGGCGTAACGGTCGTCGAGGACGAAGCCCGCTTCCGCGAGTGCGGTGATCAACAGGCCGTTCCACCCAGCCAAAATCTTCTCGTCGCGGGGCGGCCGGGGCCGGTTCTCCCGGAACTCGAACATCGACTGGCGAGCGTCTTCGAGCAGGGTCCCGACTTCCTCCTCCGATAACTCGTACTTCTCGGCCAGTTCGGGGACACCCATCCGCAACGTGAGGACCGTCCGACCCTCGAAGTTGCCCGACCGGGAAATGCCGTAGCGCTCGCAGACGATGTCGGCCCTCGTCTCGGCGTCGATTTCGGTATCGCTATCTTCGGCGTTGACGGCCTCGAACACCTCGCTCGGCGTCCAAACGTAGAACTCACCCTCCACGTCCTCGCCGTCCTCGTTTTCGCTCCGGGCGTCGAGCGTGCTGTAGTAGCCGCCGTCCGGGTGGCGCATCTCGCGGCCGAGGAACTCGAACGTCTCGCGGACGACCTGCGCGTAGCGTTCGTCACCCGTGAGTTGATAGCCCGCGAGGAACGCGCGCGGCAGTTCCGCGTTGTCGTACAGCATCTTCTCGAAGTGGGGCACCGTCCACTTGCGGTCGGTCGCGTAGCGGTGGAACCCGCCGCCGACGTGGTCGTACATCCCTCCGTTCGCCATCGCGTCCAGCGTTTCGACGGCCACGTCGCGGTACTGTTCCCCGCCGAGTCGGTCGTCGGCACGGAGGAGCAACTCGATGCGCGCCGGTTGCGGGAACTTCGGTCCCCCCTGCCCGAATCCACCGTGCTCGCGGTCCGCGCTGCGAATCGTCTGGGAGGCCGCGCTGGAGAGCAGTTCCGGGCCGGGGGCGTCGTCCGCGTCGGGCGTCGATTCCAGTTCACTCTCGATGGCGCTCGTCCACTGCTCCCCCCGGTTTTTCATCTCCTCGGGGTTCTCCTGCCACGTGTTTCTGACGTTTTCGAGCAACTCGATGAACCCCGGACGGCCTTGCCGGGAGCGCTTCGGGAAGTACGTCCCGACGTAGAACGGCTTGCCCTCCGGCGTCAGCCACGCCGACAGCGGCCACCCGCCGCCGCCCGTCACCTGCTGGCAGATGTTCATGTAGATCGCGTCGATGTCCGGGCGCTCCTCCCGGTCCACCTTGATCGGCACGAAGTTCTCGTTCAGCAGTTTCGCCACCTCCTCGTCCTCGAAACTCTCCTCGGCCATCACGTGACACCAGTGGCAGGCCGAGTAGCCAATCGAGAGGAAGATGGGGACGTTGCGCTCCTTGGCCGCCTCCAGCGCGGCGTCGTCCCACGGTTGCCAGTTCACCGGGTTGTCGGCGTGCTGGCGGAGATACGGACTTTCCTCCTCGTCCAGTCGATTTCGCTCGGTGGGTGCGGTCATAGTTGTGGGTGAGTGGATTCAGAGAGGTAAAGATGGGGATTCGACGGAGACAGGTTGTGAAAAGTGAACGAACTTCGAACGCCCCTACCCGCTCGCTATGAGACGATTTTTGTTGTTTTGCGATTACAGTTACTGGGAAGAAGACTGTCTCGAAAGCCCTCGCCCGGTCGCGCTTGTTCAGTCGTCTCGGCGACCTCTCTCGTCGAGGCAGGCGGTTATGCCGAGGCGAGATGTCGCTGAGCGACTGCGAACGAACGGGGCTTTCGAAATCTTCCTCGTAACTGCTGTTATCGCACCAGCAGAACCAAACGCCTCACTTCGTCGTGAAATTCCTCAAAAAACAGCCAAATCGAGCGTTATTCGCGTTTCTTACTCCTTCTGCGCGTCCACGACAGCCACGCCAGCCAGGTTCACGATGTCCTTGACTTCGTCGCCGCGCTGGAGGACGTGGACGGGTTTGTCCATGCCGACGAGCATCGGGCCGATGGCCTCCGCGCCGCCGAGGCGCTGGAGGAGTTTGTAGCCGATGTTACCCGCTTCGAGGTTGGGGAAGACGAGGACGTTCGCGGGTTCATCCAGTTCCGAGAACTCGTAGGTACCGTTGAGTATCTCCTCGACGACGGCCGTGTCGGCCTGCATCTCGCCATCGACGGGGAAGTCCACGTCGGGGTCGTTGCGCAGGATCTTGGAGGCGTCACGCGGTTTGCGCGTTCCCTCGTTGTTCACGCTGCCGAAGTTGGAGTACGAGAGCAGCGCGGCCCGGGGTTCGACGTTGAACCGACGGGCGAGTTTGGCGGTCTGCTTCGTGACCTCGGCCAGCACATCCTCGTCGGGTGCCTGATTCACCGTCGTGTCGGCACAGAACACGACCCGGTTCTTGAACGTGAGCATGTACACACCGGCGGCGTACTCCACGTCCGGCGCAGTGCTGATGACCTGGAGGGGCGGGCGCAGTGCGGACGGGTAGTGGTGGGTCAGCCCCGTCAGCATGGCGTCGGCGTCGCCCTGTTCGACCATCACGCTGCCGAAGTAGTTCGAATCCTTCTCGATGAGTTCGCCCGCCTCGTTCCGAGTGACGCCCTTCCGCCCGCGCAGTTCGTACAGTCGGTCGGCGTAGTCGTCGTAGTCGCCGTTCTCGGGGTCCGCGACTTCGGGTTCGAAGTCGAGACCGAGGTCCTCGACGTTCGCCTCGATTTCCTCGCGGTCGCCGATGAGAACGGGGTTGGCGATACCCTCCTCGCGCATCTGGTAGGCGGCGCGGATCATCTTCCTGTCCGTGCCTTCCGAGAGCGCGACGCATTTGGGGTCGCTTTTGGCCTTGTTCAGGACCACACGCATCATCTCGCGGGACTTGCCGAGGCGCGCTTCGAGCGTCTCGACGTACTCGTCGACGTCGAGTTCGCTGCGGGCCACGCCGGTTTCCATGGCCGCTTCCGCGACTGCGGGTGCGACCTCGAACAGCACGCGCGGGTCGAGCGGTTTCGGGATGATGTAATCCGGGCCGAACTGAAGCGGTTGGTCGCCGTAGGCTTTGACGACGGCGTCCGGAACGTCCTTCTTGGCCAGTTCCGCCAGCGCGCGTGCGGCGGCGACTTTCATCCCCTCGTTGATGTCGCTCGCGCGCACGTCGAGCGCGCCGCGGAAGATGAACGGGAATCCGAGCACGTTGTTGACCATGTTCGGGTAGTCCGAACGGCCGGTCGCCACGATGACCGTGTCGTCGCGGGCGTTCTTGGCATCCTCGTAGCCGATTTCCGGGTCCGGGTTGGCCATGGCGAAGACGAACGGGTTGTCGGCCATCGAACGCACCATGTCCTGGCTGACGATGCCGCCGACCGAGAGGCCGACGAACATGTCCGCACCCTCCATCGCACTCGCGAGGTCGCCGCCGGGGATGTCGCGGGCGAATTCGGTCTTGAACTCGTTCACGTCGCCCTTCTGGACGCGGTTCTCCGTGATGATGCCCGTGGAGTCACACATGATGATGTTCTCCTTCTTCGCCCCGAGCGAGACGTAAAATCGGGCCGAAGCGATGGCGCTCGCGCCAGCGCCGGAGAAGACTATCTTCAGGTCTTCCAGGTTCTTGTCCGTGATCTCTGCGGCGTTGATGAGGGCGGCCCCGCTGATGATGGCGGTGCCGTGCTGGTCGTCGTGGAAGACGGGGATGTCCATCTCCTCGCGCAGGCGCTCCTCGATTTCGAAGCACTCGGGCGCTTTGATGTCCTCCAGGTTGATGCCCCCGAACGTGGGTTCCATCGCGCTCACGGTTCGAACGATGTCGCCGGGGTTCTGCTGATCGAGTTCGATGTCGAACACGTCGATGTCGGCGAATCGTTTGAACAGAACGCCCTTCCCTTCCATCACGGGTTTCGACGCCTGTGCGCCGATGTCACCGAGACCGAGAACGGCACTGCCGTTCGAGACGACCCCGACGAGGTTCCCCTTCGCGGTGTAGGAGTACGCATCCCCCGCGTCGTCCGCTATCGCCTCACACGGCGCGGCGACGCCGGGGGAGTAGGCGAGACTCAGGTCACGTTGTGTGTTCGTCGGCTTCGTCGTCGAAATCTCTATCTTTCCCGGCGGGTCGCTCCGGTGGTAATCGAGTGAATCCTCGTCAAGTCCCATGCCGGATACTGTTTCTACCCGCGTGTAAAAAGCTATCCGTCTGCGTCGAAATCATCCTTCGACATTTGTCGAACTCAGAGTTCGAGGATGGATGGGCGCGGCAGCGTCACGTCGTCGTCGAGTGCAATCACGGCTTCCGTCGGCCAGTCGCCCGTCTGCGTGAGGATTTCGATCCGGTCCTCGTCGACCAAGGCGGTGTCCTCGCTCTTTGCCCCCTGCACCGTCGGGTTCCAAGCGTACGCCATCGGCAGTCGAATTACGTCGTCCGTCGTTGGTGTCGCGATCCACTCACGTCCGGCGTACCCCGCCGCGCCGCCCTGGTGGTGGTACTCCCACTCGCCCGGATAGCCGACGCGGTCGTAGGCGTCCTGAATCGCCGCGAACACGTCCTTCGCCCGTCCGTCCCTTCTTCCACTCCCCTCGCTTCCTCCGACTGCTTCCGTCCCAAACCGCTGTGTTGCGGCGAGTGCCGTCGTCTCGACCGTCGCCGCCGCCTCGTGTCGCTCCGCCAGCCACTCCGGCGCATCGAACGCGACGGTGCGGGTACAACTCGCGTGTAGCCCCGCCCGTTCCGCCGTCACGGAGACGTGTGCATAGTCCCCCAACTTCGCCTCGGTCGGCGTGTAGTGGCGATACTTCTGTGCGCGTTCACTCCCGCCGACGAGCGCCACCGGCGTCTCGATGTCGCGCGCGTCGAGCGCGCCGCGGACCGCCGAGACGATTTCCCGTTCGGTATCGTCCGGATCCAGCTTCCGGCAGATGGCTTCGACTGCGGCGGCGGTCTCGGTGCCCAGTTGCCGATACGCGTCGGCGTCCTCGTCGGTGAGCGGTTGTCGAAGCGGCGAGGCGTCGACCGATTCGAAGCCCGGCACGTCGAAGTCGGCGGCGGCGGGCGTCTCGGCGTGCTCCGCCACTGCATCCGCCAACGACGATTCGTACCAGGGGTACTCGGTGACGGGCATCCCGTCCGGCAGTTCCTCGTCCCGAAGGCGGGTTCCTTCGATGGAATTGGTGACGACGCGGAACGTATCGCCGTCGTAGCCGACGGCGGCGACGCCGACGTCGCCCTCACGGTCGATGACGTTGTCGCCGCCCGTGAGCCACGCGAACGAGTTCGGACGCGCGAACCAGACGGATTCGATATCGCGCTCGGCAAGGAGGCTGTCGAGACGGTCTCGTTTGGTCATGGTTCCCTTATTGCGAGCGGCCTCCTTCAAACACCTGCTTGAGTCCACTGTTGCCGTCTTCTCGACAGTATTTTTCCACAAAACTTATTATTGATTTACAGAAAGGTGAAGAAGCCAACCCAGTCCTGCCCGCTGGTGGTATCACAGCTGTGTGGTCCCGGCTGAACTCGCTCCGCCCCCACAACCAACCCCCGTCTTTCCGACACTTCTTCCGGCTTTCCCAACACATGCCCTCCTTTTCCGATGTTCTCTCTCCCCGCCCTCCGGTTCCATTCCGTCTTCCGATTCCTTCCCCGCCCTCCGGTTCCATTTCGTTCGGCTCTCACTCTCCGGGAAAGTCGGACAGACCTAAGTACGGTCCTTCCCAAATCCCGAGAAAGGGGATCAGTATGATAGGAGAAAACCGACCCGAGGTGTGTAACTAATGGGGACCCGATTTCGGCGTTTCGCCGCCGTCACGACAGTACTGACGTTCGTACTCATTCTGCTCGGCGTGTACACCGCCGCGATGGGTGCGGGTCTCTCGTGTGGTCAACAGTGGCCGTTCTGTGACGGTGGGCTGATTCCACAGACGTTCCCGAGTTTCATCGAATGGTTCCACCGACTCGTGGCGATGGTGACCGGATTTTTCATCCTGGGAACCACCGTCGGCGCGTGGAGATACTACGAGAGCACCCGTATCCGGGCCGCCGCGACCCTCGCGTTGGTCGTCCTTCCGGTGCAGGTACTCCTCGGCGGGGCAACCGTCCTGATCTACGGTCCGGCCGTCCTCGTGGCCCATCACGCCACCGCGTTGCTGATATTCGCGGCGCTGTTGGCGACGACGCTGTGGGCCTACGAGGAACCAGACCGGGCCACGACGTCCGCGACGGATTCACCCGGCGCATATCCGTCTGACGACTAACATATCACCGCGGAAATTTTATCGAACTGCCGCTAGAAACCGATAGTAGCTTTCTATACGCTGTTTGACTATGTAGTATCGGGGGAGAACCACAATGCACAGACGGACCTTTCTCAGGGGGAGCGGCGGAGCTATCGCTGGCCTGACGTTCGCGGGCAACGCGAGCGCACAGGGCGGCACCATCAGAATCGGCTCCGACATCCCGTATCGACCGTTCGAATACCGAACCGCAACCGGGGAACTCATCGGCTTCGACGTGGACATCGCAAACGCGATTTTCAAGCAACAACTCGGGGACAACTACGAGTTCGTCCAGACGAGCTTCGACACCATCATCCCGAGCCTGAACAACGGAAACTTCCGCGTCATCATGAGCGCGATGACCATCACGCCGGAACGAGCGAAGCAGGTAGATTTCTCGGACCCGTACTTCACGGCGTACCAGACCGTCCTCGTCCTGAAAAACAGCGGCATCACGAAACTACAGGACTTGAGAGGGAAGACGGTCGCCGTCCAGAAGGGGACGACCGGCGAGGCTGCCGCCCAGAAGCTGAAAAAGCAGTTCAACGGCAACCTCACCATCGACAGCTACGACCAGATTCCGGACGCGTTCTCCGCGCTGGGGAACAATCAGGCCGCAGCAGTCATCAACGACAACACGGTCAATCAGGCGTTCGCACAGCAGAACAACCAAGTCACCTTGTTACAGGGGAAGGGCGCGGCCGAGCGGCAGGGAAAGAAGAACGCACCGCCGTACCTCACGCTCACCGTCGAGGACTACGGCATCGCGTTCCGGAAGAACGACGACAAACTCAGAAAGCAGGTCAACGGGGCGCTTTCGACCATCCGAAATAACGGGACGTACGATCGGATCTACAACAAGTACTTCCAGACTTCCGGTTCGGGAGGCACGACCAGCGGCTAAGCGCCGCAGGAGTCCTCATGGCAGAGACATACACCGAACGCGGCATCGAGCGACCGACGGAGGGTGAGGAAAAGTGGCTGACCGACCGCCGGGTCAAAGTGCTCGGCATCGCCGTCGCGGGTATCTTCACCCTCGGCGTGCTGTTCTTTCTGCTGTTGATCCTCACGCAGTTCGTCGACTACCAACTGCTCGTGACGATCCTGCCGCAGTTCATCGACGCGCTGATCCTCGTGTTACAGATCATCGTCATCTCGGCCGTTCTCTCGCTCATCTTCGGCGTGCTGGTCGGGTTGGGTCGCGTCTCACAGACGGGGTTCACACAACGCATCGCCACGCTGTACGTCGAGTTCTTCCGCGGGACGCCGCTTCTGTTCCAGTTGTTCGTCGTCTACCTCGGGATTCCGGCGCTCTGGGCAAACGGGCAGTTCCCGCTCAAGAACTGGAGTTTCGCCGCGGCCATCATCGGCCTCACGCTGAACCACACCGCCTACATCGGCGAGGCGGTCAAAGGCGGCATCAACTCCGTCTCCGGCGGGCAGTCGGAGGCCGCGCGGTCGCTTGGCATGTCGTACATCGATTCGATGCGCTACGTCATCCTGCCACAGGCGTGGCGGAACGCGCTCGCGGCCATCGGCAACGACCTCGTCATCCTCGTCAAGGACACCTCGCTGCTGACGGTGCTGGCGATTCCGGAACTCATCAGCGTCTTCCGGAACGTCAACAGCGCGACGTTCGACGCGTGGACGCCCATCGTCGTGGTGTCCGTCGCCTACCTCGTCATCACGGTACCGCTCGGCAAAACCGTCCGGACGTTGGAGTCGCGCTCGATGTGGGGGTCCGAACGATGAGCCTTCCCGAGGACGAGGACGGTGCGATGGACAATCGTGAGCGAGCGGACAACATGATGGACGTCCCCGAGGTCGAGTTCGACGGCGTGGACAAGTACTTCGGCGATCTGCACGTGCTGAAGGACGTGTCCCTCTCCGTCGATGACGGAGAAGTGGTCGTCATCATCGGGCCGAGCGGGAGCGGAAAATCGACCCTGCTGCGGTGTACGAACCGCTTGGAGGAGATTCAGGGCGGCGAAATCAGACTCGAAGGCGAACCCATCTCCGACCCGGACGTGGACGTGAACAGCCTCCGCCAGCACACCGGGATGGTGTTCCAGAGCTTCAACCTCTTCCCGCACAAGACGGCGCTCGAAAACGTCGCGCTCGGCCCGATGGTCGTCAAGGGGTTCGAGGAGGACGAAGCGGAAAAATGGGCGAAGGCCATGCTGGACCGCGTCGGCCTTTCGGACCAAGCCGAGAAGTATCCCAATCAACTTTCGGGCGGCCAACAACAGCGCGTCGCCATCGCCCGCGCGTTGGCGATGGACCCGCACGTCATGCTGTTCGACGAGGTGACGAGCGCGCTCGACCCCGAACTCGTCGGCGAGGTGCTCGAAGTGATGCGCAACCTGGCCGAGGAGGGGATGACGATGCTCGTCGTCACCCACGAGATGGGCTTCGCCCGCGAAGTGGGCGACAGGGTGGTCCTGATGTCCGAGGGTCGCATCGTGGAATCCGGAAAACCGGCGGATTTCTTCGCCCATCCCGAAACCGAGCGTGCGAAGCGATTTCTCGAACGCGTTCACTGACGGGTAGGTTTTTGTTGGTGATCCGTTGGTTTTGCAACCGCCCAAAACCCATTTATTCGACTGGTCGGGAACAATGGTATGGATACGATTCATGCGGGCGTCTGGTCCGTGATTCCGGCACTGGTCGCCATCAGCCTCGCGTGGTATTCACGCGACGCGATCATCGGGCTGTTCGCCGGAATCGCCAGCGCCGGTGTGGTTTACGGTGCGTTGAAGCCGGGGTCCACGGGCGTTCCGAAGCATTTCATGGGGGACGTCCTGATTCCGAAAACGTCGCTTTTGCATACGTCGTTCGGCCCGATAACGGCGGGAAACGTTCTCGGCGGGATATTCGGCCTGAAACACGTCCCGACGATAATGGCCACTTCGCCGATGTTCTCGGACTCGTGGTACGTCGAGAACGTCCTGCTGGCGATTTTCGCCATCGGCGGGGTGATCGGGTTGATGATCCGGTCCGGCGCGCTTCGTGGCGTCCTCGAAGCCCTCACCGCACGGACCGATTCACCCGCTGACGCGGAGAAGGCGGCGTTCCTCGCGGGGATCATCATCCACATCGACGACTACTTCAACTGTCTGGTGGTCGGGTCGATGATGCGCCCGCTGACGGACAAGTACAACGTCTCGCGGGCCAAACTCGCCTACTACGTCGATTCCGCTGGCAGTCCCGCCGCCCGGCTCGCCTTTTACTCGACGTGGGGCGCGGCGCTCATCGGGTTCATCGGGAAGGCGCTCGTCACCGCACAGAAACAGGACAAACTCCCCGACGGGATGAGCCAGTACGTCGCCGGACAGGGCGACAAGGCCCACGCCGTGACGAATCAAATCTGGCCGCTGTTTTTCAACAGCATCTTCTTCGGTTTCTACTCGTGGGCCGCGCTCATCATCGCCGGACTCGTCGCGTGGCAGGTCGTCCCCAACATCATGGGCATGGGGGACGAGGAGTCGCGGGCGCGCAACGGCGGCGGCGTCGTCGGCGACGACCACGAACCGATGATTTCCGACGAGATAGACGAGTACGAGATGTCGGACACCGCAACGCCCGACTGGCGAAACTTCGCTATCCCCATCGTGACGATGATTATCGTCGGCCTGAGCGCGATGTTCTGGCGTGGGAGTCCGGTCATCCAAGCGCCGCACATGAACACCCTGTTCTCGCTCGGCGGCTATCACCTCGTGCTCCCCGGCAGCGGGAAGTGGTCGTTCAACATCGGCGGCGTCCAACTCGGCCTCGCCTCGTTCTCGGCGCTCGTCGTCGCGTTCATCCTCTACCGCGTGAAGGGCGACATCCCGAGCAACAAGGACGCGACGGAGGCGATGACGCGCGGGTTCAAGGGCATCCTGCTCGCGGCGGTCATCCTGATGTTCGCCAGTTCCATCCAGAACGCCGTCTCCCTGCTCGACATCTCCTCGTTCGTCACCAACAACTTCTCCGGCGTGCCGCCGCAACTAGTCCCCGTCTCGCTGTTCCTCATCACCAGCATGGTGAGTTTCTCCGACGGCAGTTCGTGGTCCACCTACGGCATCATGTTCCCCATCGCCATCCCCATCGCGTTCACCACTGGCGCGAACCTCCCGCTCGTCATGGGCGCGGTGTTCAGCGGCGGCATCTTCGGCGACCACAGTTCGCCGATCAGCGACACCACCGTTCTCGCCTCCTCGACCAGCGGCAGCGACCACCTCGTCCACGTCCGGACACAGATTCCGTACGCCGTCCTCTGTGCGACCATTGCGGCAGTGCTGTTCCTCACCCTCGGGTTCTTCCTCCCCGGGAGCTTCCGGATCTTCCCGTACTGAGACGGGCAGCTTTCATTCCTCGTTCCGATCGGTGTACTATGATACCATCAGAACACGAATATAGTCAGAATACTATTATAGTTAGAACACAAACATATACGGGATGCGAATATAACCAGAATACGAACATCGTCGTGATGTTCGTTACAGGAAGTCGCCGAGTCCGGACTGTCCGTCGCCGGATTCGGGAGCGTCCGTCGGTTCGGGTTCCGCCGCCGACTCCTGCGGTTCGGGGTCTGAACCATCTCCCTTAGCGTCCTCGTCCCCGTCCCCCTGCACGGATTCGGCATCGTCCGACACCGAATCCGACGCGAAGCCCTCGAAGGCCCCACCCGAATGTTCGATGGCGAGTTCGTGCTTTCGTTCCTCGGCGTCGGCCACGATTTTCTCGACCTTGTTCGTCGTCTTCCCGCTCCCCGTGATGAACGAGACGTGCTTTTCCTCCAAATCGTAGCGCGCCGCCATCGTCACGGTCAACTCCCGGTTCTTGCAGTGATGAGTCATCTCGGAGAGGAACGGAATGACTTCGCGGCGGGCCGTGCTCATGCTGATGCCGCTCTCCTCGGCTATCTTCCGGGCGATGTAATCCCGCGTGTCGCGCTTGCCGCGCGAACTGCCGAGCTTTCGCCAGTAACTCGGCGGGCCATAGCGCGTCCATCCGCCCTTCTTTCCATTTCTGGCGACGGCCACCCCGGCGGTCATATTGTCGCCCGCGTAGCGCCAGTACTTGTAGTTCTGCGTGGCCCGCACCCGTCCGAGCCAGCGGTCCGCGTTGGCCATGTAGCCGTAGGCGTCCGCGAGTTCCTGTCCCTCGTAATCCTTCGGCAGGTTGTCCTCGATCCAGTTCAGCATGTTATCGGGCGTCTCGTCCACGTCGTAGGACGCCTTCAGCGCACCCTCGGCGTCCTGTTTCTTGATCAGGTCGTCGAGGAAGTCGAAGATGCCGCTGGTCGTGTCGCGCTCGCCCGTTACCACGTCCTCGCGCATTAGCCGTCCGCCAGTAGTGGCGACCGCTTGCAGGTCGTTCACCGCGGAGCGCAGGTCGCCGCTGTCGTTCTGTGCGATGGCATCGAGCGCGTCGTCGTCGTACTCGATATCCTCCTGTCGGCAGATGTCCCGAAGCGCGGGGACGATGCTTCGGGCCGACACGTCGCGGAACTCGATGGTTTCACAGGCGTTTCGAAGCGAGTTCGACATGTCGTAGAACTCGTTCGCGATGAGGACGAGCGGTTGGTTCGCCGATTTCACCACGTCCGTGATGGCCCGCGAGCCACCGCGGTCGGCGTTGTGTGTCAGGTTGTCCGCCTCGTCCATGATGACGATTCGTCGCCCCGACACGCCGCCGGTGAGGGTACCGCTCTTCGCCGCCTCGCCCGCGATGCGTTTGACGACGTCGCCGGTCCGCTGGTCGCTGGCGTTCAGTTCGATGGTCGGCCAGCCCATGTCGTTCGCCAGCGCGTGGGCCGCCGAAGTCTTCCCGACGCCGGGGCTACCGTGGAGGATGACGGCATCCCCGTGATTCTCCCACGTCTCGGCCCATTCTCGCAGTTGGTCACGGGCCTTGTTGTTCCCCCGGACCTCCGAAAGCGTGGTCGGGCGATACTTCTCCGTCCAGTCTACCATTGAAGGAGTGTAGGGATGTAGGCCGTTTAGTGATTGCGGAGCGCGGTCCGATGGAGTCCGGGACTACGGAACCGTCCGCTACACACGACGGTCGAACGACGATACAATCTATCTGAACCATGGTCGATTTGGAACAACTAGATGAATCTGTTTTCAACTAGCTCTCGATGGCCGGAACGAACGCTCGAATCGGACGGTTGCTCACCGACGAATTCGGGGAGTGTTGTGACGCGGACGTCGAACGGGTCCGTGATATCCGGGACGAGATCGAACGGCGCGCTGTTGAACTGTTCGACGAAGTAACGGCAAAATAACGGCGAGCGGACGAACGGACGAATGGAAGGACCACAGTTTCGACGGTATTCCGGTAGATTCGCTACAACAACCGTCCTTCGGCGACCGGAATCACTCGGCCCCCGACCTCCACGTCGATGACATCGTCCGCTCTCGACGCGCGGAGGTGGAGGAGCGAAGGGCGACCCATCTCGTACCCTTGTTCGACTCGAACGTCGATTTCGCTCGTATCGAAGTACTCGTGTTCGACCAGCCACGCCGCCAGACAGCCGTTCGAGGAGCCAGTCGCGGGGTCCTCCGGAATGCCAGCGTAGTCGGCGAACACTCGCGCGTGGATGTCGTTTTCGTCCTCGGTTTCGGGCGCGAAGAGGACGATGTTGTGACCGCCGTACGGTTCGATGAACTCCTCGTAGTACGGGTCGTGATTCGTCTCCGCCCGCCGAACCGCTTCGAGCGACCGAAGCGGGACGACGAGCGTCGGCAAACCGGTCGAAACGATCTGGACGGGGAACGTGTCGTCCACGTCGCTCACTTCCAGACCGAGAACCTTCGCAGCGAGGGAGTGCGGGACGGTTTCCCCGAACGTCGGTGGTACTTGGTTCATCCAGAACAATTCGTTGCCATCCTCGTCGCGCTCGACGTGACGGGGATTTGCCCGACACCGAGGTTGAGCGTGAGTTCGTCGGGGTGGTCGTCGCGGACGAACTCGCGGACCACGAACGCCGTTCCGAGCGTTGGATGACCGGCGAACGGGATCTCCTCCGCGGGATCGAAGATACGCACGTCGTACCCGCCGTCCCTCGTTTCCGACGAATCGATGAACGTCGCCTCGGAGAAGTTCGTCTCGCGAGTGATCTCCAGCATCTCGTCTCCCGTCATCGACGCCGTATCGTGGACGACAGCGAGTTGATTGCCCGCGTACTTTTCCTGTGCGAAGACGTCCACCACGTGAAATCGGTTGCCCGCCATACGTAGCCGTCTCCGTGATGAAAGAAAGCGGTTCCCATCAGTATTCCCCCAGTTCTCGGTGTTCCCTCTGTTCGTTCCACGATCCATGGGTTTCGACCGGCGTGATCATCCACCTTTTTCGACCGGCGTGACCACCCACCTTTTTCGACCAGCGCGACGTATCTCGGTTGCCATGGGGGACATCGAATCCGTCCGAATGGACGACGAAGAGCGGGACGAATTTCTCACCAGTGGGGGAACGGGTGTCATCTCGTTTCCGACGGGTATTGACGAATCGCCGTACTCGATACCGGTGTCGTACGGCTACGACCCGACCGACGTCCACTTCTATTTCCGGCTCGCGGTCGAGAAAGGCGGCGAGCGCGACGAAGTCATCGACCGCCCGGTTACGTTCGTCACCTACGACCACACTGACGATGGCTGGCGGAGCGTCGTCGTGAGGGGAGAGTTGGACGAAGTGGCGGAAGCGGACATCACTTCGGAGGTGGTGCAGGGGGTGCAACGGGTCGATATTCCGCTCGTCGACCTGTTCGAACGCGATTCGCGCGAAGTGACGTTCGAGTTCTTCCACCTCCATCCGACGGAGATAACCAGTCGAAAGGAAGCGACTACGGAGGGATAGAGAACGACGGCAGCCATCGATATCGATAGCTCCGTATGACCGGTGAGAAACTCGAAGCGTGTCCGTCAGGATTCCTGTCGGACGTGAACTGTGCTGTCGCTCTCGACGGTTACCCGGTACCCTGCGAACGAAAACGAGAGTTCGAGGTCGGCAGCGTTACTCCTGACGACTGCGTTGAGAGCATCGGGGTCGAGGAAGTCGTACAGCGGTGGCAGTTCGGTTACCTGCACGTCCGCTCGATTTGCGACGGCGAGCACAACGCGCTGGGTTATCGGCTCTCCTGGATGCGATCCGTTCATCGCTTCGTGGGGTGAGTTCGTGGTATGCATCGTTGGAAATGATCGACCGAAGTAGCTCGTATCGAGTCGGTCGTCGTATCCGTTCCTGAGGAACGACGCCACCTGACCGCGTCGCCTCTCTCGAAAGGTTCGCTAGGGGATATCATTTAGCACATTCGCCTCCGTATCTTCATCCGGTTCGAACATGGCAGTGAGCAATTTCCCCAATCCAGTCCAGAGGTGTTGACTGAAAGTCGGCTGTGAGACGTTCATCTTCGCTGCACATTCCGTCGCGGTACTCTCCCGCGGCCACATCAGATACCCTTCGCGTGTCGCGATTTCCACTGCCCGCAACTGCTTGTCGGTCAACTCCGCCGTGAGATGTGCGTTTTGTGCTCGGTTCGAGAGAGCGGGAATGGTCCGCCCGAGCGTCCGTTTGGAGAGGAGTTGGGCGTCATCGTATCGGTCGAAAAAGCGGTTTACGACCCGCCGGACATCCCCATTGGGCGAAACGTCCGCGACGATGCGAGCGTGGCCGCTCTTGGCAGTCGCTTCACGCACCATCGCACCGGTATCCGCCAACGTCGCCGTGACACACGAGTCAGTGACGATGAACTCCATCAGCGTCGTGTTAGGGTGTTCACTCACGACGCGTGCATCGCGCACCGACGGGAGGTCATCGGCGATATGGAGAACCATCTCGGGTCGTGCACCGTGAACGGTGAAAAACTCGAGCATGTTTCCGTCCTCCCGATGAACTGCACCCTCAGCGACGAGTCCGCAGTCCGCTCGCTCGGACAAAGCGACGAAAAAGCATCGCTCGTCGTGAAACGAGAAAACCAATTCGACGCTTCCCGTCGGTGATCGTTGGTTCACCATCTAGTTCCGTTATGAGTTGAACACGATTATGCACTCTGTGCCTCTAGTGAACACCCATCATGGTACTCGTGTCGCCCTCGGATTGCCATGTCAGGAATTGTCATTCACTCAGTAAACTTTTGTCCGCCTGCCGTCTCGTCAGAGGTATGTTTCCCGAGGAACTCGAAACCGACCGCCTCCGGTTGGAGGCGATCACACACGACCGTGTGGATACTTTCGATCTCTACCGACACACGGCACACGACGCCCCCGATATCGAGGAGATCACCGAACATCTCTCGTGGACGCCGCACACGACGCCGAAGGAGACGAAGGAGTTCATCGATATGTCGGAGAAGAACCGCGCCGAAGCGGCCGGTTCGGAGTACATCATCCGACCCAAAGAGGGCGAGGACGGCGCGGGAGAAATCGCCGGGACGACCGGCCTGAACGTCAAGTGGGAAACGAGAACCGGAAGTCTCGGCCTGTGGCTCCGCAAGCCGTTCTGGGGGCGGGGCTACTCCGGCGAACGCGCGTCGGCGCTGATGGAACTCGCGTTCGACCGCCTCGATCTCGAACTCGTCGCGGTCGAACATCTCGCGGGGAACGAGAAGTCACGCCGCGCCATCGAGAAGTACGTGGAAGCGCATGGCGGGCAGTACGACGGCATCCTCCGGAACCGGCACCCCGACGGCGACGTCGTCCGCGACGCACATCGGTTCACGGTGTCGCGGGAACAGTGGGCCGAAAGCCGGGAGTGACGGATCGTGTCACATCTCTTCTCCGAACGTCTCGAAACCGAGCGACTCGTGCTCGAAAAAGTCTGTCCCGAGAACGTCACGACCCACGAACTGTACGACCTCTTCTCGGGTCAGGAAACGAGCGACGTATTCGAACACGTTCCGCAGTCGCCGTATCGATCGTTGGACGAACCGAGGGAGATGATAGAGAACGCCGCCGAGAGTTGGAGGGACGGAGCGATCGCCTCGTACGCGGTCCGCCCGAGCGATGGGGAACCGGATGCAGGTGCGCTGGCCGGAACGGCGCTATTGTATCCGGAGTGGGAGAAACGAAGCGCCCGCCTCGGACTCATTCTTGGCAAGCGATTCTGGGGACGAGGGTACTCCGGCGAACGCGCGTCGGCGCTGATGGCGATGGCGTTCGACCGTCTCGGCCTCGAACTCGTATCGGTGAGCCACAACGCCGGGAACACGAAATCCCGGCGCGCCATCGAGAAGTACGTCGAACGGTTCGGTGGGGAACACGACTGCCTGCTTCGAAATTGGGTTCCGATGGACGACGAAGTGAACGACGTCCACCGCTACACCATCACGCGAGAACAGTGGAAAGCGAGCCGTGAGGAGGACGAATCGTGACCGAGCGGTTCGACGAGCACGCGATTCGCCACCGCCTGAAATTGAAGAAAGATGCCGGACACAGTTCCCTGTTCGAAAATCGGGATTCCGTGGCGTGTTCGGTCTGTGGCGAACCGTTTTCGGAGGTGTTCGTCACGGAAGAGCGGGGGCACAGTTTTCAACCGACCGGGTCGATGCGTTTCTGCATCCTCCGCGACGACGATCGAACCTGCATGTTCACCCACGAATAATATGTGCCACGAGTAATCCATGCCGGGAGCACGAATCACGGACGGTGATCGAGTCACGCTTCGGACGGTAGAGGAGGAGGACGTTCCGTTCGTTCAGCGTGCACTGGCGAACCCCGAACTCCGCTACCCGATGGGAAATCCGGTCATGAATCGGGACGAGGTTTCGAAACTTCACGAGGATGACGGTGCGGATCGGTTCCTCGTCTGCGTGAATGGAGAGGATGGGGAGGGTGGGGAAGCGGACGAGGTGCGGCGAATCGGCCAAGTGAACGTGATGGACGCCGACTACAAACGCCCCGAACTCGGCTACTGGCTCGTCCCGGCGGTGCAGGGCAACGGCTACGGGAAGGAGTCCGTCTCGCTCGTTCTCGACTACGTTTTCCGGAAGTACGACACACCCGCCATGGGCGCGGAGGCGTACGACTTCAACGAGGCGTCCCGCGGCCTGCTCGAATCGCTCGGCTTTGTGGAGGAAGGTCGCCGCCGTCAGTACATGTTCGTGGACGGCGAACACCGCGATATGGTACAGTACGGACTGCTCCGGGAGGAGTGGCGGGACAGCTGACGGGTGTGACGGTGGCCGGGTGTGACGGTGGACGGGCGTGACGGTGGCCGGGTGTGACGGTGGACGGGCGTGACGGTGGCCGGGTATGACGGTGAAAGGAAATCGAGAAAGGCTGGGAACGGAGAGAGCCGAGCGTCCGTCGTGTATCTTTTCAACCCCCCGCTCCTCCCTCCGACCATGTACGAAGTCGAAGTGAAGGTACGAGCCGACCACGCGGCGGTTCGAGAACGGTTGGACGACCTCGATGCCCACTCCGTCGGCGTGGTCACGCAGGAGGACTTCTACTACGACGCGCCCCACCGTGACTTCGCGGAGACGGACGAAGCGCTCCGTATTCGCC
Organism: Haladaptatus sp. AB643; assembly: GCF_024136975.1. Taxonomy (NCBI): domain Archaea; kingdom Methanobacteriati; phylum Methanobacteriota; class Halobacteria; order Halobacteriales; family Haladaptataceae; genus Haladaptatus; species Haladaptatus sp. AB643. The sequence continues at coordinate 18,608 of NZ_JAMYJW010000006.1, read as the reverse complement.
GTGAAGCCGACGACGACGATGCGGTGGAGGTCGTGACGTACAAAGGCCCGCTGGTGGAAGAGGAGTCGAAGACGCGCAAGGAACACGAAACCGTCATCGGCAACGGTGACACGGTGGATGAACTGCTCTCGGCGCTCGGATTCGAATCGGCCGCAACCGTCCACAAAGAGCGGGAACGGTACGAACTCGACGGCTACGTCGTCAGCCTCGACGCCGTAACCGGACTCGGGGAGTTCGTAGAAGTCGAGACGGAAACGGACGAGGAGGGAGACATCGAATCCGCCCGTGTGGGTGCCTACGACGTACTTCGTGAGTTGGGGTTGGACCCGGAGGAGCAGATTCGAACGTCGTATCTCGGATTGCTACTCGAAGGGAAGACGGGTGATGAGTAGCGAATGAACAGCGGGAGAACAGCGAGTGAAAGAAAGAGTTACTGTGGGATGGGTAATCACCACTCGAAAATGAGTAACAGTAATCAAATCGGGGAAATGCGTTTCCGCAAGTTATAGAATCCGTGACCGTGAAACCGATATAATGACTGAGCGGAACATTCAGGTGGAACCTATCGACCGTCGGGCAGTCGAAGATCAGGACATCGAAATCGTGGAGCGGAAGGGAATCGGTCACCCTGACTCTATCTGTGACGGTATCGCGGAAGCGGTCTCTAGCGCACTTTCGCAGACCTATCTCGACCGTGTCGGCAAAGTCCTTCACTACAACACCGACGAAACGCAACTCGTTGCGGGGAGTTCCAACCCGCAGTACGGCGGCGGCGAACTCGTCGAGCCGATCTATATCCTCCTCGTCGGTCGTGCGACCAAGGAGTACGAAGGGTTGAAGATCCCGACCGACACCGTCGCGTTGGACGCCGCCCGCGAGTATCTCAACGAGAACATCCCCGAACTCGAAGTCGGCCACGACGTCATCATCGACGTGAAACTCGGCGAAGGGAGCGGCGACCTCCAAGACGTGTTCTCCGAGGAGGGCGCGACGGTACCGATGGCGAACGACACGAGCTTTGGGGTGGGTCACGCACCACTCTCGGAAACCGAGAAGATCGTCCTGAACGCCGAGAACCGTCTCAACGGCGAGTTCGCGGCCAATCACCCCGAACTTGGTCCGGACGTGAAGATCATGGGCAAACGCGAACGCGACACCATCGACGTGACCGTCGCCGCCGCGATGGTGGACAAGTACATCGACAACCGTGAGGAGTACGACGCCGTCGTCGAGGAGGTACGCGACTACGTCCACCAGGTCGCCCACGAGTACACCGACCGCGAAGTGAACGTCTACGTCAACACCGCCGACGACGACGAGAGCATCTACCTGACGACGACCGGCACCAGTGCCGAGATGGGTGACGACGGCTCCGTCGGCCGTGGAAACCGTGCCAACGGTCTCATCACGCCGAACCGCTCGATGAGCATGGAGGCGACCAGCGGCAAGAACCCCGTCAACCACATCGGAAAGATCTACAACCTACTGAGCACCGAAATCGCCGAAACAGTGGTAGCGGAAGTCGACGGAATCCGCGACATGCGGGTCCGTCTGCTCTCGCAGATCGGGCGACCCATCGACCAACCGCACGTGGCCGACGCTCACGTCGTCACCGAAGATGGTGTCGAACTCGGCGACATCGAAGACGACATCGTCGCCCTCGTGGACGAGGAACTGTCGAACGTGACCCACATCACGAAGCGCGCCATCGACGGCGACGTGAGGACGTTCTGAACGAGCGAAGGACGTTCTAATCGGACGCTTGGCGGTTTTTATTTTGGTGTATTCACCGTCGATTGACACGTATCTCTTTGGCCCTTGGTGACGTACTCCAAATGATGGTGGGGAACGACGTTACGGAATACGACGCACATCGAAGCAGACCGGTGACCGAGGAGAGCTATGGAATTCCCGACGAGGAAGGGGAGATGGTTTCGTGGACGTTCGTACGCGATGCGATGGCGGAGGATCAAAACTACTGGCTGTGCACGACGCGGCCCGACGGCCATCCGCATGTTCGTCCGGTTTGGGGTGTCTGGGTCGATGACGCCCTCCACTGCGGTGGCGGCGAACGAACTCGTTGGGTTCAGAACATCCAGGCCGATTCCCGTATCGTCGCACATCGGGAAAGCGGCGAAGCGGTCGTCATCATCGAAGGCGTTGCAGAGCGTGTCACCGATACGGACCTCGAAGAACGACTCGACACGGCGTACCAGGGAAAGTACGGTATCCAGCACGGAACACCGTTTTTCACGGTTCGTCCCAAAACCGTCTTCGCGTGGAGCGATTATCCGAACGACGCGACTCGATGGCAGTTCGGGTGACGGTGGGGTCGGAAGACGGAGTCGATCTCGGAGGCAGATGGTAAGACCGAGGATGGAGGAGTGGTTGAGAGTGGAGGAGTGGTTGAGAGTGGAGGAGTGGCCGACTGGGAAGTAGCGATCCGTTACGAGGTAGACCTCTGATGTATTCAGAGAGTATTGTCTGAGACCCCACGTTGCCGTTGTAAGTGGGAGTTAAAGGCTGTGTTCCTTGGGAAACGGAAGAAATTGCCGATTGAAAGAGTCGGGCAGAGACGAGGAGATGATGGCACGCATTCATGTGAAGGAACAGCCACGATAGACGAAGCAATAGGGTTAAATACCTATTTTACCAACAATCCCCCGAGAGAGTCGCAAACTGGAGATAGCGACTCGGTCGCGGTTTGTCTTCAGCTGAAATCGTGCTGTCGCTTTTGACCTATCGAGAGTATCATTTCTCGGCGCACAAGCAGTGTCTTTCGTGGTATCGGCGTCCGTCCCTGTCGAATCGGTGTGGATTTTCGGTCAAACCGACCCCCCGAAACCCCTCCTTTCCCCTCCACCACACACCCCCACACTTACAACGGCAACGTGGGGTCCCCGACAAACGAATCAAACAATCGATGGCAACGCGCGTTTACAACGGCACTCCAGGGTTAAGAGAAAGATAGCCCACAACAAAAATCCAATATTCACGGGAAAGAGCTCGTCTACGCCCCATTTACAACGGCAACGCGGTGTCCGTGCAACTACCATTCAATCGATTTCCCTCCCTCGCATCAGAAACCTCGTGGCACTCGAAGAACAGTCCGATAACTAGACCACCGATGTCGTTCCGATCATCGACCATTCCGACTCCCGATGTCGGTCCGATTCCGGCGTCGTTCTCCCGATGGCATTCTGATCCCGGCGTCGTTCCGAGTCTCGATATCTTTCCGACCACGGAAGCCGCTCCGAAGCATTTCGCTGAATTTATCACGAAAGCTCGCCGAACTTACAGCGGCAACCCGGTCCGATACGGTGACGATCCGTTCCTTTTACCACGACAATCCGTCCTGTTACAGCGGCAATCCGGTCCGTTACAACGGCAATGAGGGGTGTAAAACAGCTTCGATACACCGTCTACCATCCTATCTCGATGATTACAGCGGCAGTATGGAGGTATGTTTAAATACCCTCACTCGACATAGGGTTCATAGATGTCCGAGTCAGTGGACTACTTTGGAGACGACACAGTTATTTTCAACGACAAGGAACTCCTTCAGGTCTCTCATCTCCCCGACGGCGACCGAATTATCGGCCGTGAAGACGAATTGCGACGACTTGGTACCGCGCTCCGGCCCGCACTCACCGGAAACACCCCGAACAACATCTTCCTCTACGGAAAGACCGGCACCGGAAAATCCCTCTGCACGAAGTTCATCAGCCGACAGATGATGCAACGTGCATCGCAAAACGGGGTGAACGCTGGCTTCGCGTACATCGACTGTCTACAGGACTCGACTGAAACCCAAGTCGTCCAATCCGTCGCGGACCAACTCAACGACGAGGACCTCACCGGGACGGCCATCCCCGAGCAGGGAATCAGCACCTCGATGTACTACAACCGGCTGTGGACCGTCCTCGAAAGCATGTACGACGTCGCCATCATCATCCTCGACGAGGTGGATAAACTCGAAGGAATCGGAGACACGAGCGGCGACACCGCCGGTGACAACCTCCTCATGAACCTCTCGCGTGCGAGCGAAGCCGGAAAGATCGACGCGTGCAATCTCGGCGTTATCGGCATCTCGAACAAGATCCGATACAAGGACGAACTGAACGAGCGCGTCAAAAGCAGCCTCTGTGAACGCGATTACGTCTTCCCACCCTACGACGCCACACAGCTGCGAGAAATCCTCGAATCGCGCCGCGACGCGTTCGTGGACGGCGTGCTCGAAACCGACGTCATCCCGAAAGTAGCCGCACTGGCCGCCCGGGAACACGGCGACGCCCGCAAGGCGATCGACGTGCTCCGCTTTGCTGGCGAAGTCGCGGAAGAAGAACGCGAGTCGTTCGTTCGGGACGCCCACGTCGACGTCGCACAGGAACGGGAAGGCGCGAATCGCATCTCGGAACTCATCTCCAAACAGCCGCCCCACGCGCGATACGTCCTGCTCGCGCTCGCATCGCAAGTCCAACAGTCGAACGACGACGAGCCGAAGATTCCGAACAAGGTGGTCCAACACTCCTACCGACAGATCTGTGAACAGATGGATTCGGAGCCCCTGAAGGAGCGACGCGTCAGGGATTTGCTGACCGAACTGGAGTTCCTCGACCTCATCAAACAGGACCAGCGCGGACGCGGACGAGGGAAGGGCAAACACACGGTCAACAGCCTGTACGACGAACCCAAGCTGGTCATTCAAGCGTGCCAAAACGATTTCTGAAACGTCCTCGTCGGCCTCGATACGAGTACCTCCAAAATTCACCACCTCCAAAGCGTCGAGAGAAATCCGGCCTATCGATCCGATTCAGGCATCTCGTCCCCCGAGCGTTCGTGGACCGTCATCAGAACGTCCTCTTTCGGTCGTGACGTGACCGTCGGGATCACCTCCAGGTTCCGATCCGAGGCGAGTTCGAGGTGATGGTTCTGATACAACATCGCCAGGATGAGCCGTGCTTCGAGCATGGCAAATCGGTCGCCGATGCAGCGCCGCGGTCCCGCCGCGAACGGGAAGTACGCGAGCGGCGGAAGGGACCGTTGGAACTCCTTCGTCCAGCGTTCGGGTTGGAACGCGAGCGGGTCGTCGTACCACCGCGAGTCGCGGTGAACGACCCATTGGCTCATGAACACTCTCGCGCCCGCCGGAATCCGGTAGTCGCCGATTTCGTCGGTTGTCTTCGCCTCGCGAGTGATAAACGGCACCGGCGGGAGCAGTCGCATCGACTCCTTGACCACCTGTTCCGTGTACGTGAGTTCGGCGAGGTCGGCCATCGTCGGCCGCTCGCCACCGAGCACCTCGTCGAGTTCCGCGACGAGTTTCTCCTCGACCTCCGGGTGCTGTGCGAGAAGATACGTCGTGTACGTCAACGAGACTGCCGTCGTTTCGTGGCCTGCAAAGAGGAGCGTAATCGCCTCGTCGTGGATCTGTTTCTTCGAGAGCCCACCACCGTCCTCGTCGTTCGCGTTGAGCAGCATCGAGATGACGTCGTGCTCACCGGGGTTGGTGCGTTTCTCCTGGATAATCTCGTCGACGACATCGTCGAGGGTCTCGCGAGCCCTGTCCATTCGCCACCTCGACGGCAGCGGAACGTTCTCCGGGAGCATGATGTTCGGAAGGCTGGAGGTCGCCGGAAGGAAGTCGTTGACCGCCGTCTCGATGTCCCTCACGTAGCGGTCGATATCGACGCCGAACAACGCTTGTGCGACGACGCGCAACGTCAACTCCATCATATCGTCGTGGATCGAACGTGTCTCGCCGTCCCGCCAGTTATCGATCGACGCATCGGTGAGGTCGGTTATCATGTCGGCGTAGACCTCGATGCGGTCGGGGTGGAACGCCGGTTGAATGACACGCCGGTTCCCCCGCCACTCCTCACCCTCACTGTTCAGGATACCGTTTCCGGTCAAGGGACCGAGTACGCGCTGGAACTGATTTCCCTTCACGTAGTTCGTGTTGTTGTAGACGAGGACCTGCTGGATATCGTCGGGGTGGTTGAGCTGATAAACGTGTCCGTGGTGATCCTCCCAATGAACGACGTCGCCGTACTCGCTCGCCATCCGCTCGCGGAAATCGAGACCGCCTAGAATCGCATGTGGTGCCGCGCCCACGACCGGGAGCCCCGACGGTCCTGGTGGGAACTTACCGACAGCTGGTTCGTTACTCATCTATTGAACGGAGGCCCGCGACTCTATTGAGGACTTATTCTAACATGCTAGAACCATTTATAACATCGATACCGTTTCACGCTATGGCCTCCGAAACGTTTCGATATGCCACACTCGTGCTCTCTCGTGAGATATCCATCCCGGTATTCGATCGATTCAACCGCTCATCGGCCATCTCGATCGATTCCATGCGGTACATGAGTCCGGTCGCGGACGGGGAATACTTCGGTCTAACAGACATCAGCGGCGATCTTTCGGTTGCTGAGGAACTGCTGGAGTCGAGCGACGAAGTACTCCAGTACGACATCGCGGGCACCGACGAACGCGGCGTCATCTACGCTCATTACCGGAGCGATGGGCCGATCGACGACCTGCTCAGCATCCTCTACCGCAACAAAATCGTCCTCGATTGGCCGGTCGAACACCGCTTGACGGACCGCGGACCCGAAATCAGGTTCACGGTCATCGGAACGAACGGCAACATTCAGCGTGCGATCGATGACGTCCCGGATTTGGTCGATGCTTCAGTCACTCGAATCGGACATCTCGAATCGAAAAGCGAATCGACAGCCGTGTTGACCGATACGCAAGCCGACTTACTCGATCTAGCAATCCGAGAAGGGTACTACGAGGTACCGAAAGAGACGACCCAGCGCGCCCTCGCGGACCGCCTCGGTGTCACTCCGGGAACGATCGGTGACCGTCTCCAACGTATCGAACGTCGCGTCATGACCGAGTACGCCCAGAACACCGATACGTGAGTTTTGACCGAGTACGCCCAGAACACGGAGATTTGAGATGACCTCCGCGTCCGGTCGTCCCCGCCCAACAAATTTTGTATCGTGATATGCAGTTTATTTCTCGTGAGCGTACCGGATTCCCAGCCACGGTTTGATACTGTCTCGCGTCGAACAGCTATCATGACCCGCGCCCAGGAGTTAGTCGAGTACCTCGCGGGGGTCGACTCGCTCGCGGTCGTCTGCCACGACAACCCCGACCCGGACTGCATCGCAAGCGCGCTCGCGCTTTCGGTCATCGCCGAGTCGAACGGTGTCGAGGACGTGGAACTCTTCTACGGAGGGGCGATTTCGCATCAGCAAAATCGGGCCTTCGTCAACCTGCTCCACGTTCAGTTGGACCACCTCGATACGTTCGACCCCGAGGAGTTCGAGCGCGTCGCATTCGTGGACCATTCCACACCGGCAGGACATACGGAACTCGATGCCGTGAAGCCGGACATCGTCATCGACCACCACGCCACGGAGAATCCGGAAGCCGAATTCGTGGACTTGCGGGAGGATTACGGCGCGACGGCGAGCATCCTCGTCGAATATCTGCGCGACCTCGACATCGAGGCGAACGTTCAACTGGGATCCGCGCTGTTGTTCGCCCTCCACCGCGAGCGAATCGACTTCATTCGCAACCCCACGCCGCACGAGTACGAGGCCGCGCTGTACGTCTGTCGGCACGCCGACCTCGAACTGCTCGAAGAGCTCTACGGTGCGGCGTTCTCTCCGGCAACCGTGGATGCCATCGGCGAAGCAATTCGCAACCGCGTCCAGCGCGGGGCGACCCTCGCCACGTCGGCCGGTCGGACCTCGGAACGGGATGCGCTCGCACAGGCCGCCGACTACCTGCTGAACGTCGAAGGCGTGGATACGGTACTCGTCTTCGGCGTCGTCAACGGATCGGTCGAGATGAGCGCGCGGTCCATCGACCCCCGCGTCCACGCGGGAAACGTCCTCCAACAGGCGTTCGGCGACGTCGGAAGCGCAGGTGGACACGCAGACATGGCCGGGGCACAGATTCCGCTCGGTCTGTTCGCCGACGCGGATGCCGACGACGACGATCTCGTGGAGTTCGCCTCGCGCCGCGTGCTGCATCGATTCTTCGACGCGCTGCATCTCGAACGGGGCGAAGCGTGAGGAGAAACCAGCATCTTAAACTTCGCCAATAACCGATACCGAGTATGAGCCTCGAAATCCAACACGAGTGTCCCGAGTGTGGAAGCGAACAGACGTTCTGGCGCTGTGCGAGCACGAACCTGCACCTCGGCGAGAAAACCAAGTGGCACTGCTCGGAGTGTGACTACGCGCTGGTGCGAATCGACGGCGACATCGATTCGGCGTCGGCGTAAGTAGAAATCTCGATTTTCGTATTTTACAGTGTTTGACGGCGAGTGACGACGTTTCTCTCGACTATCGTTCGATCGTCGATTCGGCTCGGTAAATCCGATATCGCTATAGCAAATATGGATCTCCGAGCGCGAACACCATCTACGACTTTCCGAGCGTGAACACCACCGCCACAATCGTCGTCTGTGGTGGGGGAATTCTGACCGTGGTCGTCTCCGTACGCGATGAGACGGTCTCGTTGCGGATACCGTCGTGGCAGCGGTCGCCTTCTCGCGAGGTGCTCTCGGTGGCACGTCCATCGCGTGACCGTAGTTCCAGCCGAAATACCCGATCCGATACTGGTGAACCTGCTATAGCCGGTCCTGTACTTAATCCACCGACGTGCCGTCCATTCGTATATGCGATTCGAGTTAACGGAAGACCAATGCTCGCTTCGGGCGGACGTTCGTGAGTTCGCGGAAAACGAGATCAAACCGACGGCAAAAGGGTTGGACAGACGTGGGGAATACCCGGCCGAAATACTCGACGAACTCGGTGCTCGACGATTGACCGGGTTGACGCTTCCCGAAGAATACGGAGGGCGTGGCGAAGGGTTCGTCGAACTCGCTTTGGTCGTCGAGGAGCTTTCGGCGGCGCTCATGTCGGTGGCCAGTACCCTCGGGCTTCATCTCGGCGTCGCAACGGTCATCGAGCGGTTCGGGACCGATGAGCAACGCGAAACGTTCCTTCCGGAAATGGCGACGTTCGAAACGGTCGGCGCGCTCGGGCTGAGCGAGGCGAACGCGGGCAGCAACAAGCTGGAGATGGAAACCACGGCCGAACGACGAGGGGACGAGTGGGTCCTCGACGGCCACAAACAGTGGGTGACGAACTTCCTCGACGCCGACTACGTGCTCACGTACGCCAAAACCGGGTCCGACGAGGACGCACCGCACGACATCAGCGCGTTCCTCGTTCCGACCGAGGAGTTCGAGATCGAGACGGTGTGGGAAACGCTCGGTGCGAACAGCGTCAAATCCCCGCGCGTCTCGCTCTCGGATGTCCGCGTTCCTGCCGACCGACTCGTCGGAGCGGAAGGTGACGGGTATGTTCAGCGCGGTCGAATCCGGACCGGCGTGAACGTTCCCGCCCGCGGTGTCGGTATCGCCCGTGCGGCCCTCGAAGACACGGTATCGTACACGAAGTCCAGGGAGCAGTACGGACAGCACATCGGTGATTTTCAGGGAGTACGGTGGGAGGTCGGAAGAATGGCCGAACGCGTCGATACCGCACGGTTGCTCACGCTCCGGGCGGCCGACCGTGCTGACCGCGGCCTCGACGTATCTCGGGAGTTCAGCATGGCGAAAATCAACGCGACACAGGCCGCGGTGGACAACGCGAACGATGCGATCCAACTCCACGGCGGCGTCGGATACACGACCGAACATCACGTCGAGCGGTATCTCCGCGACGCGAAACTCCTCACCATCGCAGGTGGCCCGAACGAAGGCCACAAGAACACGCTTGCCGATGCGGTGTTCGAACGACACGGTGACTGAGACGCTTCGACACGGAGGGATTATTCCGACCGGGGACTATCGATCACGGGAGGAAAACGACGGATGACCGTACCCGAGAACCCTGACGAAGCACTTCGTGTATCGATCGATCTCTGGTATCCCGACTGCTGGGAGATCCAAATCACGGATCGATTCGACGTGGGATTTCTCGGGTACGGAATCTATGCGACCGGGGACGAGGTTTCGACACTCTTTACGATTTACGCGGACGAACGGGAGACGATTACGGACGCACTCGAAGCCATTTCCGGGATGGACCAGATACATTCGATTTCCGAGATGGCCCCGATGTTCCAGCGAACGACTGTTCAACGGCCGGGAAACGCGATACGTGAACTCCTGGTCGTTCACGATGGGAGAAAACAGATCAGTCAACCGTTGACGTCGCGAGGGTTCGTGTGTAGCGGCCCGATAGACATCCGTGACGGGAGGGAGTACTGGACCCTCGTGACGAACCACGACCGACGGACGGTTCAGGTGAAGTTCGACGAAGTTCGTGAGGAGATGGATGCGGAAATCGATATCAGGGGAATGAAGCAGGCGAGTCGGCAGACGACCGTGAATAGCCTCCCGGTGGATCGACTCACGAAACGCCAACTGGAAGTGTTTCAACTCGCCCGCGAACGTGGATACTACGACTATCCGAGGAAAGCGTCGGCCGGAGAGTTAGCGGACGAGTTGGATATCTCCACATCGACGCTCCACGAGCATCTCCATAAAGTCGAAGCCATCCTGCTCGGGCAAAACAACGCCACATAGCTCTCTCGAAGCCGTCCCACGAAATCGAACGGATCAGTCCGCCCTATCGTTCACAGACTACGGACGCGTTGTATCGGCCGACTTGCGTTCCGTTGTCGTACAGTTCGACCCCGAGTTGTCCCGCGAACGGGACGGTCCCAACGTAGCGGCCCCATCCGGTCGCGTTCGGAGCGTCGCGTTCCGGATACGCCCGAAACAGCCGCTTTCCATCCAGCGTCGCATCGAGTTTCGTGACGGTGGCGCTCCTGTTCCACTGGGTCATGAGCATCACTTTGGTGCCGTCCATCGTCGGCTTGACGACCCACGCCGCACCGTCGCTCGATTCGTTCGTGACGGTACAGGGTTTCGTCGTGGGCGTCGTCGTTCGGTCCGTCGTCATCGAGGTCGTTTGGCCTGTCGCCGTCCGAACCGTGGATCCAGTGGCCACGGGGGACGTCGTCGAGGCGGTTTGCGTTCCCGTGGTCGACGTCGAACCGAACGTCGCACCGTTACAACCCGCGAGAAGCAAGAGGAGGACTAAACTGAGGGGTTTCAGGATTCGTTTCACTCATCAGTGAAGGAATAATGAAATCATATATCTTGTGATCTGATAGCAACCACAGTCGTCGGAAACCACGTCCCTCCTTGCGAAAACGGCAAACTACGTCCCGTCGAACCGACCTACTCGTCCAGCGCCTGCCACGAGAGCCGCAGGTTCCGCGCGGCGCTCGCTTGATCGATTCGCTTTGCAGTCGTCTTCCGGGGTGCCGCTGCGAGGACCTCGTCGTCCTCCCGGGCGACGGCGTTGAACGCCTCGGCGAGTTCGTCCAACGTTTCCCGGTTCTCGATTTCCGTCGGTTCGGTCATCAGCGCCTCGGAGACGATTTCGGGCCACTTCGTCGTCGGCGGGTGAACGCCGTAATCGAGCATGCGTTTCGCCACGTCGGCGGCGTCCTGATCGCCCGCACTGGCGACGAACTCGTGGTGGAACGGCGAGAACGGCACCTCGTACTCGATCTGCGACCCGAGATAGTTCGCGTTGAGGACGGCCTTCGCGCTCGCGTCGCTCAATCCTTCGTCGCCGAGTCGGGCGATGTAGGCGTAGGCTTTGACCAGCACGAGCCAGTTACCCGTGAAGCCGTGGACCTTGCCGATGGTGTGTTCGGGGTCGAACCGTTCGTATCCAGATTCAGTTGCTCGCGGCGTCTCGCCGCTCGCTCGTTCCGAGGCGCTTTGCGCCTCGCGCTCCCGCACCCGCGGGGCGGGCAGGAATTCGGCCAACTTCTCGCCGACGCCGATAGGACCGGCACCGGGACCGCCGCCGCCGTGCGGGGTAGCGAACGTCTTGTGGACGTTGTAGTGCATGATGTCGAAACCCATGTCGCCCGGACGGGCACGGCCGAGGAGCGCGTTCAGGTTCGCGCCGTCGTAGTAGAGCAGGCCGCCCGCGCCGTGGACGATTTCGGCGATTTGTTCGATGTCGCGCTCGAACAGGCCGAGCGTGTTCGGGTTGGTGAGCATGAACAGCGCGGTGCTGTCGCCGGTCGCGGCTTCGAGTGCCTCGATATCGACGCGGCCGTCGTCCGCGCTCGGGAGTTCGACCACGTCGTAGCCGCCGAGCGCCGCGCTCGCCGGGTTGGTACCGTGGGCGCTGTCCGGGACGATGATTTCCGTGCGCTGGTCGCCCTCGCCGTTCGCCTCGTGGAAGGCCTTCGCCACGAGAATGCCGGTGAATTCACCCGCCGCACCTGCGGGGGGTTGGAGGCTGACCGCGTCCATCCCACCGATCCGGGCGAGGTAGTCCTGGAGACCGTAGAGCAGTTCGAGGGTTCCCTGCACGCTGTCCTCGGAGCGGTCGGGGTGGACACTCGCGCCGGGGAGCGCCGCCACGTCCTCGGTGAACTTCGGGTTGTACTTCATCGTACAGGAACCGAGCGGGTACGGGCCGCTGTCGATGCCGTAGTTCATCTGGGACAGTCGGGTGTAGTGGCGGGCCAACTCGGGTTCGGACAGTTCGGGCAGGTCGAGGCTATCGCGGGTCAACTCGTCGGGGAGCGAGGATTCGATTTCGACCTCGTTGCCGTCCTTTTCGGACAGGAGCGGTTCGTACAGGTCCTCCTCGTCGTGTTCCCACTTCGCTTGCGTGTAGTTCATTAGTTTGCCACCTCCTCGAACAGCGTGACGAACTCACCGATGGCGTGTTCGTTCACGTCGGTCACACACACCTGAATCTCGTGTTCTCCCACTTCGTGGACCGCGAAGCCGCGTTCCTCCAAATCTGCGACGATCGGGGGTGCGGGTTGGTCGGTGCGGACGACGAACTCGCGGAAGTGGTGGCGGTCGTTGACCGGTGCTTGGACGCCGTTGATGTCGTCCAGTCGTCCGGCGAGGTCGTCGGCCAGCGTGACGCATTTCTCGGCCAGTTCGATCAGTCCGGACGAACCCAGATACGCGATGTGCATAGCGGTTCGCAGCGCGACCCACGCCTGGTTCGTGCAGATGTTGGAGGTCGCACGCTCCCGGCGGATGTGCTGTTCGCGCGTCTGGAGCGTGAGGGTGTAAGCGCGGTTATCATCGCCGTCTTCACTGATGCCGATGAGTCGGCCCGGCACCTGCCGGACGAACTCCTCGCGCGTGGCGAACAGTCCGAGACCCATCCCGTAACTCGTCGGCAGGCCGAGCGTCGCGGCGTCGCCGACGACGACGTCCGCACCGACGGCGGCGGGTTCCTGCAACAGCGCGAGCGCCACTGGGTCGGTGCCGAGACAGAACAGGGCATCGTTCTCGTGTGCGATGTCGCCGATTGCCGTGAGGTTCTCCTCGATGGTCCCGCGCGTCGTCGGGTTCTCCGCGTAGACGAGCACGGTGTCCTCGTCGACGGCCTCGGCGAGCGAATCCACGTCCACGTTCGCGTCGTCGGTCCCGTATTCGTCCACGACGAGGCCCGGCCCGTCGGTGTAGTTTTCGAGGACGCTCCTTCGCTCGGGGAGCAGGGAGTCGGGAACGAGGACGCGGTTGCCGCTCGTCTTCCGGAGACGAGCGGCGAGCAGTGCCGATTCGGCCAACGCCGTCGCGTGGTCGTACATCGAGGCGTTGACGATTCCGAGGCCGGTTAGCTCGACCAGCATCGACTGGTATTCGAACAACGCTTGCAGGAACCCCTGCGTGATTTCCGGTTGGTACTGCGTGTAGGAGGTCAGAAACTCCGACCGATCCGCGAGGTGATCGACCAACGAGGGAACGTAGTGGCTGTAGTGGCCGCGTCCCAAGAACTCCGTCAGGTTTCGGTTCTCGCCGAGGATTCGTTGTAGTTCCCGGCGTGTCGCCTGCTCTGTACGCTGTTGGATGCCGAACTCGCCGTCGAAGCGGACGGGGTCGGGGATGTCGAAAAGTTCCTCCTCGCTTTCGACCCCCACCGCGTCGAGCATCGCTGCGGTCTCCTCGGCCGTGTGCGGTGCGTACGGGCTGCCCGCACTCGCGTTGCCTCCGGTCATTGAGTCGGGCTAGGGAGTCCACCCTTTTAATATGAGAGGAAAGCCGACGCCCACATTGCACGAGCTTGTATACTCATCACGACTGGGAGCGGAAAGAAGCGGAAAAGTATGCACGACAGAGCAAATATCTGCGGTATACGTCCGCATTGCACACTGCAGCACTCATCAGTGCTACTCGTCGTGACCGGTGCCGTCGCTACTGTCGGACGAAAACGGTGAGAACGTGTGGTGCCGTCGTTACTCGATCTGCTCGCGGTACTCGTCCGCGGACAGCAGGTCGTCGAGTTCGCTCTCGTCGTCCAGTTCGACTTCGAGCATCCATCCGTCGCCGAACGGGTCGTCGTTGACGAGTTCGGGCGCGTTCTCCAACTCCTCGTTCACGTCGGTGACGGTACCCGAAACGGGCGAGTAGAGGTCGGAAACCGCTTTGATGCTCTCGACGACGCCGAGGTCGCCCTCCTGTTCGAGTTCGTCACCTTCGGACGGGAGTTCGACGAAGACGACGTCGCCCAGTTCGTCCTGTGCGAAGTCGGTGATGCCGATTCGGCCGGTTCCGTCGGTTGCTGCTACCCATTCGTGCGATTCGAGATATTTGCGGTCTTCTGGTACTTCGAAGCTCATTATTTGTCTTTCAGAAACGGTGTGCTCTCAATCTTTGCTTTCTTCGACTGTCCACGCACCATCACCCGGATGACGGTTCCGGGGTCGGCGTAGTCGGTCGGAACGTAACCCAATCCGATCGGTTCCCCGAGCGTCGGGCTCATCGTCCCGCTCGTGACCGTCCCGATGATGGTGTCCTCGGTGCTGGTGATGTCGTAACCGTGCCGGGGGACGCCTCTATCCACGAGTCGGAAGCCGACGAACGTCTCCTCGACCCCTTCCTCCTTCACTCGTTCGAGCGCGTCACGTCCCACGAACTCGGTATCGAGTTTCACCGTGAAACTTACTTTGGCTTCGTACGGGTTTCGGGGGTCGTTCTCGTAATCGAAGTCCTGCCCGGAGAGGAGGAATCCCATCTCGGTTCGGAGCGTGTCGCGCGCGCCGAGCCCACAGGGCTGACAGTCGAACGCGTCCCAGACCGTCTCGGCCTCGTCCGACGGAAGGATCAGTTCGAAGCCATCCTCGCCCGTGTAACCGGTGCGGGCTATCCAGCACCGAACGCCCTCGACGGTGGCGTAGGTCGCCTCGAACTTCGAGAGGTCGGCCACGGATTCGGCGGTGTCGTCGTCGACGGCACCGATGACCGCATCGGCCGCATCCGGCCCTTGGACCGCGTACATCGCGTAATCGTCGGTCGCGTTACGGATTTCCGCGTCGAAGTCCCACTCGTTGCGGAACCGTTTCCAGCGGTCGTGCATCTGCTCGTCGTGACCGGCGTTCGGGATGAACAGGAACTCCGCATCGTCGTCCTCCGGGAGGCGATAGACGACGGTGTCGTCCATGATGATACCGTCCTCGTCGGTTATCATCGCATACTGGGAGTCACCCGGCGACAACAGGGTCACGTCGTTGGTCGTCAAGCGTTGCATGAGGCGCTCGGCATCGGGTCCACTGACCTCTATCTCACCCATGTGAGAGACGTCGAAGATGCCGACGGATTGCCGGACGCTTTCATGTTCTTTCGTTATCGAATCGAACTCGACAGGCATGTCCCAGCCGCCAAATTCGGTAAACGTCGCGCCCCGCTCGTCGTGTCGGTCGCGCAACGGCGGTTTCCGAAGGGGCATACCCGAACCCTCGAAGCGAAGGAAGTAATGTTTTGGTTTCTCCCCCGGGGCTGCCGGTGGGTGTTAGAACAGTTCGGTGACGGTTTTCACGCTGGTTCGACGACAATCTGCCCGTCGCGTTTCTTGAACACGAGTCGGTCACCCTCCTCTACCTCCACACCTGCTTCCTCGAACTCCTCACGAACCGCCTTGATGAGACTGATTCGCCACCGCTGTGTCACCGTCGTCGTGCCGAGTATCTGCTCAGTCATCTACTCCCCCTAAGGCAATCGGTATTGTTATGGATTCTTAGCTATTTCGACTAGATAGTCACAAATGACTATTTCGACACTGGCGATGGTCCGCCGAGTACACGATTCCGATGCCGTGAGCGTTCTCGTCCGCGGTCGGCGCGCGCCGCTCGATGACTTCGATTCCGTCGCAACGTTCGATGCGGGCGCTATCGCCATGCACGAATGGAAACACACCTACCTGCCGTTGTACGTAACGACTCCGACGAGCAGCGGGCGAGTACGAACACGATTCGACACGCGAACCGTTCCGGACGCCATCGAACACGTGAAGCAGTTGCTCTCCAAGCGGGACTTCGAGGGGTTTTGGCTGCGCTATCACTCGGGGCTCGTCAACTGCTGGCACGAGCGTCGTGTCGCCCACCTCGAAGCTCGATTCGCGACCATCGCGGCGGAAACCGGCACGACGTTCGTCACGTGGACCGACGAGACGACGAGCGCAAACGAGGCTATTTACGACGAAATTTACGAGGGAGTCATCGAGTCCTAAAGCCGGGTGAACAGTCGCGTCGGATCACCCTCGACGTCCGTACTCCCGCATTCGGGACACTGGACACAGAACGACCAGTCGAGCGGCGTGTTTTCCGCGCCCGTTACGCGGGCGGCGAGGTCGAACAGCAAAACGAACGAATCGGAGTGTCCACAGTTCTGGCAATTCATGGTGGCAAGGCCGACGGGTACGTTCACGATGTCGGCCATCACGGAATGGGTCCGTTTCCGTATTTGAACGTTCGGGGGTCGGGGAGCCCTGTTCCGAGGACCTCACCGATCGCGTCTCGCCGCTCGTCCCAATTCGGTTTCGACGGCATCGACTTTTTCCTGTGCGCGTTGCTCCCGCGTCCGCTTGTCGTCGATTTTGAGGACTGTGCTGACACGGTCGCCGTCGACGGCCTCGTGAGCGGCCCGCGCCGCGTCGAAAAGCTCGGCGGCCGAATCGGCCTCGATGACGGTTCCCATGGGGTTCGTTTCGTAGGACACGTCGAAATCGTCCAAGGCTTCGACCGCCTTCGCGACTTCGCTCGCCATACTTCCCTCGATAACCGGTGCGACCGACAGCAGAGCAATCACTGTCATAGCTGGATCATCGGAAGCGAGTCCCCTGAACGTATGGGTCGACTGATCAGATTCGGAACGACCGCGAAAAACGAGAAAAAACGACGAGCGCGGCTATCGTGTCGGCGTCGAACCCTGTTCGTAACGGCGCGGTTCGTGATGCGGCGTTTCCGAGTTCGGCGCTTCGGGCCTTCGTGGTGGTGCGCTCTCTCGCTCTCCGTTCCCCGGCACGGACTGGATCGGTTCCCGTTGCAGGTGCGCTTCGAGGAACCAGAGGTACTGGTCCACTTCGCGGGACTGCTCGGTGAACAGGTCGGCCGTGTCCTTGTCGGAGAGGGATTCCGCGGTATCGATGCCGCTCCGGAGGTTCGAGGCGTGAAGCGCGAGGTTGTTCGCCAGCGCTTCGACGTACTCCAAGCCGGTGACGGCGTCCGTTCGTATCTCCGGGATATGGGAGTTCGTCGCCGCCATTCGAACCGTCCCTCGGGCCTCACCGCCGAGGGCGGTCGTCCGCTCCGCGATACCGTCCTCGTGTTCGAACAACACGTCGGCCAACTCGTCGAACAGCAGGTGTAGCTGATAGAAGTTCGGCCCCTTGACGTTCCAGTGGGCGTACTTCGTCTGGGTCAACAAGTCGGTCGTATTCGCGAGCGTCTCGTTCAGCAGTTCGACGAGCGCCTCGCGTTCGTCGTCCGGAATATCGTTCTGTGTGAAAAACATCCTCGCTGTCGGTTTGTCTTGTGTGTCACTCATACTCCCCACCTCGCTACTCAGAAGGACGGATTCGACCAAGAGTATTTCGGGCAGTTTCGTGACCGTTGGACCGTGTCACTCCTGCGAACCGACTTCCTTCCGCCCCGTCAACCGGTCGGGGTCGAGATGGAAGTGACGGAACGTCACATCGTCGGGCGGTTGTTCGAAGACGTCAACCAGCGGAATATCCACCTCCCACATGCGTTGGGCGACGGCCGAATCGTACGGCAGGTCGTCCACCTCCTCCAGATGGCCACTCGCGACGACGCTCCGATACCCCTCGTCCGTCTTCTCGTACGTGACGAACGAAATCGGGTCGTCGAGCAACGCCTCCTTGCCGCTGTCCGGCGGAAACGCGAATCGGAAGTAGAGACTCCCCGTGTCCGCGTAGTACCCGTACGAAATCGGCAACGAGAACGGCGGTTCAGAGGGGGATGTCGAAAACGAGATGACACCCGTTCCGCCGTTGCCGAGGAATTCGTTTCGCTCTTCGTCCGTCATCTGCACCCACCGTAGCCCCTGCATGCGAGTCCGTA
The DNA here is from genome assembly GCF_024136975.1 of Haladaptatus sp. AB643. NCBI lineage: Archaea > Methanobacteriati > Methanobacteriota > Halobacteria > Halobacteriales > Haladaptataceae > Haladaptatus > Haladaptatus sp. AB643. The sequence goes on along the minus strand of NZ_JAMYJW010000006.1, from coordinate 152 downwards.
CAACTCGATGGTAGAAAACGGTTGGTGGGAGATGTGACCGGTTCGGATAAAGTGACGCTATCTACGATTTCATCGTTCGCACTGTGGCGAGCACACGCTACGCAGTGCTCGTCGTCGTGAGTTCGAAAAATGCGCTGGCTGGGATTTGAACC
>NZ_JAMYJW010000005.1:0-337255 GCF_024136975.1 Haladaptatus sp. AB643 | reverse complement strand
CGGAACTGCCTCCTGAGTCTCCGCCGGAGTCTCCGCCAGAATCGCCACCGGAGTCACCACCGGAGTCTCCACCGGAACTGCCTCCTGAGTCTCCGCCGGAGTCTCCGCCAGAATCGCCACCGGAGTCGCCGTCGTCCTTGTCGCCGCCGTCATACTCCCAGCTATTATTGCTGCCCTCGTATCCGTCCGGGCTGTAGTCGTCGATGCCGTTCTCGATGTGGGAATCCATGACGGTGACTCCTTCGGCGTCGCTCGTGATGCGAAGTGCCTCGTTCCCGCTATGTGCGAGTGCCGAGACGCTTTCTATCATCGTTCCGGTACCGCTCTCCACGAGCGCGTTTTCTTCGGAGACGTAGTCGCCTTCGTAGATTACGACGTTATTCCCCGTGTTCGTCAGTGCCCGTCGACCCTCTTCCCCGCCGTGGTGGACTTTCAGATTGCGGAACTCGCTACCGTCGCGGTTGTTCTGGATGGCGCTCCGACTGCCATTGGTCGCTGCGTTCCCGGTAACGGTGACGTTTTCGAGGGAAACTGGCTGTTCACCCTCCTTGATTTTGATAGCCTCCGAACCGCCAGTCTCGTGGTCGACGGTCGTTCGCTTGATACTCGTCCGGCCCGAGGATTCCTGAATATAAATTGCATTCGTTGGGCCATCGGTTCGAACCGTGATAGTGGAGTCGACAACCGTTACGTCGTCCGCATCGCTCGTAACCCAAATTGCGGGACTATTATCGATGTTCGTCCGTATATCGACGTTCCGTGCGACGATACTGGCGCCTTTCTCCATGCGGAGACCACGCTGGGCGATGTCGTTGTTGCTTTCTTTGTCGACGATGATAGTGGCGTCCTCGACGTAACTGTTCTTGCCACCGATACGGACGTTCGAACTCAGACTGTTCTCGAAGTGACCACCTTCGACCTGGATGGCGCCGGTCCCGTTGGAGGCGTACAGTCCGTTGTCCGGGTAGCTTCCGAGCACACAGTTGCGGAATGTCATCTTCCCCTTGTTCGCTTCGTTGCAGAGGATACCGGTCGGTCCACGCCACAGGGAATCGCTCGGCGCGTGTTGTTCCACTACGGCTCCGTCAGGTGCCTCGAATCGTTCGACGAGACCGCTACCGTCCGAGTTGTGCACGACGGCTCGGAGCGGCCCCCACGTTCCACTGTCGTGTGTGCCTTTGACCTCGATATCGCGGATGGTCAACCCGTCTGTTACCTCGGCCTCGATGACACGAATACCAGTGTTTTCTGCGGTCTGATCGACGGTGAAATTCTCGACTCGTAGGTCTTTCCCGGGCTGATCCACGACACCGAGTCGGAAGAGACGGTAGTTATTGTCACCGCCACCGTCGAAGTCGCTGTAGTTCGCCGGGATGAGCGTCGCGTTCTGGCCAACCATCCCGAAGTTTGTGAAGCCAGTAAAGCGGAACTGCGAATCCATATAATACTCTCCTTCAGGGAAGTAAAGGAGCGTATCGTCGCCCGCGTTGTCTTGGAGTACCGGTGTGATGGATTCGTTTCCATCGTTGTCCGCTCCGGCCTCAGTCACATCAATGACGTTGTCGTACTGATCACTGTAGTCTGATTGGGATGAAGAGGCGGTTCCCATGATTGCAGACGATGCTATGACTGCTCCAGTTAGTTTGAGATATGTTCTACGGTTTGCGATATTTTGATTTTGCCTGTCTGACACCATCAAAAGTCCAGTCTCACCACCCCTTATTAATTATCTGGTGCTTAGTTCTATTTCCCTCGTTTTTCCACTGTTTAAAACTTCATGAACGGTATAAACAGTATTTCGTCATTGGGTTTTTAAAGTGAAAAATAATCTCACAGGGACATTTGAACAGAATATAAGAAAAACATAATTTATGAAAGCCATGTTTCGATGATACGTGATGCATGATGAAGCGATTCACCCAACCGGGGTGGGTGGATGAAGCTGAACCACAATGGGAAATGTGAACTACCTCGCCCTACGCTCTTTGCAGGAACCGACGTGCTTCCCGTAGGGAGCGCAGCCTCCACAGACGTTGACGAGAGCAAAGCTCTCGTCCGCACATCAGAAACACAACGTGTTTCTGAGGACGTTGACGAGACACAAAGCGTCTCGTTCGCCAACCAGAATTCTTTGATTTCTGGTGACGTTGATTCGGAGCATCCCGCTCTTACTTTCTTTAGACTGCGAACGAGGATGTTGTACGCCACGCTCTAGTCCCTGTCTATCGAGAGAGAAAGAAAGTGCTCTCACAACCAGACACGGCGACATTGTCAGCTGATGGCGCCAAACGATGGCGTCGTACCGGGTTGTAAGAGCGTATCTCCTCTAATGATCCGAACGAGGAAATAAGTTCGGCAGACATAGTCTGATTTTATTATATTATTCAACTAAGGGGTGCGTGATATTCAGTAAATTAATATCTAATGTTGGTTTCTTTCAGTTTATTAAATTCTAATGTGAGGGTCTGTTACTCAATTTTCCGGTAGGAAAGTTCTAACAACCAGTCAATCGAGAACCGACCGTAGAATCACTCATCCACTTCGGACGGAGCAATCGGTACCCGAGGGTGCCTGACGGTAGAGAAAGAACAAACAGAACGTAACTACATTTGTTAGTGACCCATGCTGTCGGAGATGGGGGATGAGCGAATCGATTGGTGTCGTAGTGAATTGCCGTTGTGATTTGGTTTTGAGAAACTGGTCAGAATTTCTTTTTCCGATACGCTCGTTGGTTGAGTTGGCTCGGGGAAACTCGGCCACCACGCCTGTCTAAGTGAAGTCAGAGGCACGACTCGACAGGACCCTAAACGGTGAAATCAGTTCACCATCGGCTACCCGCTTGGCATTTAACCCGCATCATCTCGAATTCCGCCCCAATCGTGAGTGCCGTCACCGTACTCACGGAGTAGACTTCCAGGGTCGGAATTTTGGCCCGAAGCAGTACAACAGGTATTGTTTAGCGGACGACGGTTCTATGACTACTCTATGTTTTCTCGAACCATGCTTTCTTCCACGTCGACGTCCGGATGTTCAGCATTCGCATGTTCTTGGACTTGCTCAAGCACCTCTTCTTCAGTGACTCCTTCCGCGGTGAAGTCACATCCCTCGACCACACAACTGAATTGTCGTGGCATACTGCCTGCTAGCCCAGTGAATGGCATCAAACTACTGGCAGCCAGAATCGGGTTCGATAGACTGATCGAAAAGTACTGCTTGTGCAGGGTAGTTCCGATGTTCCGAACGAGTAGTGTTTATTGAGTCTATCTTCGATCCGAACACGATCGACGACGCAATGGGCGTTGGTGGCCATCAGAGTCTCCATCGATTGAGCAGAAGTTCCCTAAGTGCCCGTGAATATTTTACACGCAGAGCATATGAATATACTATGGAGATGGACAGCGTCCGATTGGGATCCACAGGGCTCCGTGTGTCTGAGTTTTGCTTGGGAACCGCGATGTTCGGCCGGGAGATGGGCGATCATCTCGCTGCGACACCCGAGGAATCACATACGATTCTGGATGCATTCGCCAATGCTGGCGGGAATTTCATCGATACGGCGAATACGTATGCAGATGGGCGAAGTGAGGAGATCATTGGTGAATGGCTCAACGAACGAGACCGCGAAGAGTTCGTCATAGCATCGAAAGCATACTGGAACCAGATCAGCCCACTGAACGAGAATCTCTCCCGACCCGCACTCCGAACTGAACTTGAGGGGACGCTCGACCGACTCGATACGTCGTATCTCGATATCTATTACATCCATCGCTGGGACGACGACACGCCTATTGCAGAAACCCTCTCGACACTGGATGACTTCGTACACGAAGGGAAAGTCAACTATCTCGGTATCTCGACTGCGGCGGCGTGGAAACTCACGAAAGCCCTCTGGACGAGCGACGTTGAAGGGCTTGAGCGCTTCGAGGTGACACAACCGAAGTTCAACGCAGCGTATCGAGAGGACGTCCAAAGCTATCTTGACGTAACGGTCGACCAAAACCTCGCAGTGGTTCCATACTCACCCCTCGAAGGGGGGTTCCTCACCGGGAAATATGACCGCGATCAAGACGCACCGGAAGGATCACGCGGTGCAATCTCTGAGTGGGACGGGTTCGAGAAGCGTCAATGGGCTGTACTTGACACGGTGAAAGCAGTAGCCGAGGAGTGTGATACTGATCCTGCCGTCGTGGCACTCCGCTGGCTTGCAGATCACAACAGAGTCACTACCCCCATCCTTGGTGCACGAACTCGTGAGCAGATCGAAGAAAACCTACAGGCCGTTACCTGCACACTTACCGATAACCAACGTGACCGCATCTCAGAGGCATATTTCGAGGCCAGACAGCGCGAATAGTGCCTCCCTAGCGATACATCGCGAATGCTGATGACCGACCCGCTGATGACATCGAACGTGCAGATGCTGCGCTTGCCGCACTCGCAGCACAACATCTCAGCACAGGACCGACTACACAGGCATACGTTTCCACGACCGACATTGCTGCAGGGGAGGATGCCGAAACAGTACTTGCATCGCACGGGTACGGCGATGCGGTCACCTTCGTGAACGCTTTCCGATTCATCGAGAATCTTATCCGGTACCTTGTGTCAAAGATGAAAATACTACGTCAAACACTTTCCGTTCAGCCTTCCGGAGATGCTGATGGAAAGTCGGTGGGGCCACACCCATTGATTCGGCAACATTCTCACCAGATGTCTCACGAGGCCACTCAAAAAAACCCGCATGGTAGGCAGCATCCAGGGTGGCGTGTTGTCGATCGGTGAGATCCGATACAAGATGCCGCAAAATGCGCTGGGAATCGTCGTGTGACCGCGTAATCTGCTGGCGGCGAATCATCTCGGTCTGTGGATATGCCTCTTCAACGGCGTCGATGACTCGGTGAATATCGACGCTCGGTGCGAGGTGGATCGTCATCTGGTACTGACCATCTTCGATGACGGTTTGCTTGACATGGCCACCGATCGAGGCGATAACCGAGAGTACGGGCGGCTCAGTTAGCCTGAGTTCGAAGCTGGTGGGATTCCCTTCCGAGTGTAAAGTAACCGTTTCCCAGTGAGGGAGCGTCTCGACGAGGCCGGTCAAGGCGTCGATAGCGACCGGAGTTGCGGTGCCATACACGAGGAACTCGTCATCACCGACAGGGACAGCGTTATCGAGTGTGATTGTCCCCTCCATCTCGACTGGAACGTCAAGGTCCGCAAAGATGTCCTGAGACTGGAACTTCAGTTCGACGAGTTCGTCGCTCATCAGCGCCTGTTTTCGCTCAGCAGCAGCGATGGTGTGGCCGATGATCTCACCGAGTTGCGCGACCAGCTCGCCTTCGTGCCCCTCAAACGCGAGTAGCCGCTCCGCATAGACACTCAATACACCATAAACAGTATCCTCATGGACGATCGGGATTGCTACAGACGATCGGAAGCCATACGATTCGATTTCGTCCCGCCAGGGGTCATACCGGGGGTCAGAGTCGAAATCCTGTGTCGTTTGTATCTCGCCTGTTCGGAACGCTCTGCCGATCGGACCCTTGCTCCGATCATCGTCGGGATCGACAGAGATCGTGATCCCGTCGAGATCACCCTCAATGCCAGCTTTAGCCCGCATGTTCACTGTTTGAGTAGCGGCATCGACATCGCCAATCCAGGCAAATAGGTACGAATCGGAGTCGGCAAGGTGCTTACAGACGGTCGCCTCAATCTCCTCGCGCGTGGATTGGTTGATGACAGCATCTATCATCTTTCTGATTACTTCGTTGAGACTGTTCAGCGCCGCGAGTTGCTCGTTCCGGTGGACGAGTTCCTGTTTGCTAGCCACGCGTTTGTACGCAATTTCGGCGTTCGTCGCCAACAACCTCAGCAATTGACGGGTACTCGCATCAAATCCATCGACATCACGTGACCCAGCAACGAGAATTCCTTTGGTACTCAGTGGGACGAACAGACCGGCACGCATTTCGGTCGCATCTGGGGACATCTGGAGGTTTGGTGCCTCAAGTACGTTCTCGTAGTACTGGGGGTCGCCACCACTGAACACGCTGCCTGTGATGCTACTATCGTCGGATGGGACTTCTGGAAACTCCTTACGCATGAAGTCAGCCTCGCGAGACGTTTTCTCGGGGACGAGGCGGTCACGTTCGGCGTCGTAGTCATAGAAGACGACACCAGGAAGGTCGAGGACATCGCTCGCTGTCTCGATGAGTATTTGGCTGATTTCTGGTGTCGTGTCCGCTGTGAGGAATCCGCGTGACGATGTGTAGAGCGCTTGGAGTCGCTCTTCGTATTGTTTACGTTCGGTTACGTCCTGTGACATTACCATAGCAGCGAACACGTCATCATCGTCGGTAGTCAATGGGACCGTTCGAAATTCGAACGTTCGTCCCTGGACCTCCAGATCGAACGAGTTCGCCGTACCATTGAGTGCAGCACGGTAGTTTGGTTCGATGAGTTCCAAGACGTCCTCAGAATACACCTCTTGCATCCGTTTGTCTTGGAGGTCATTAGCGCTGAAATCCAGTTTTTCAAAGCCCTGTCCTCCGACAACCGTATGTTGTAGATCGTCGTTTAGGAGAGCGACTGCTCCGTTTGGGAAGTTCTCTACAAGCGTTCGGTAGCGCTGCTCAGATTCTTCGAGTGCCCGTTCACGTTCTTTGCGTTCAGTGATGTCTTGAACGACGCCGATCGCCCGACTGAACTCACCTTCGTCATTAGTGTGTAGTTCGCCGTGAACGATGATCCAGCCTTGTCTATTGTCCGCGCGATGATTCGACACTCGAAGGTCCAATCGCCCGTCTCGAACGCATCTTCGAATCGCTGCTCTACAGTATCACGATCATCCGGGTGGACGTGATCAATGAACCGTTCGAGACACCAATCTTCAACAGGTTCCTCGTAACCGAAAATGCGGTCGTGAATTGGAGAGTGGACGGGTGACTCGCTGGTCCGGAGATCGAGTTCCCACGTTCCCAGGTCTGCGGCTTCAAGCGCAAGTCGCAATCGCTCTTCGCTTTCGCGCAGCGCTTCCTCGGCCTCTTTGCGTTCAGTGATGTCACGGAAGTAGACCGAGAGGCCACTCTCGGAAGGATAAGCCGTGACCTCGAGCCACGCCTCAGCTGTATCCGAGTACTCCTCGAAGGTGACAGGGTTCTGGGTTTCCATTGCCCGTTCGTAGTAATCCCTGAATGAATGATGGAGGTCGCCGGAGAAAGCGTCCCAGACATTTTTGCCCAGAAGTTCTTCTTCCGTCCTCCCGATAAGCTCCTCGGCGTGGTCGTTGAGGTACGTGAACCTCCAGTCCGCATCTAGTCCGCAAACAGCGTCATTAATGCGGTCGAACACCTCGTTAAGTTCAGATCGCAACTTGGTCCGCTGGTTTTCGAGCTGCTGCTCCTTTTGTTTGAGGTCGGTAACGTCGTAGTAGAGTTCGACCCGGCCACCTGCGTACTCTCCAGACTGAATGGGTTTACTTCGGTGTTCGAGCCAGCGCTCTTCGTGCTCGTCACCCGCCATCACGTGGCATTCGAAATGTTCAGTATATGTGTTGTCGTCGTACGTCGCCAGAACCGTCTCCGCAAACACCTCCGAATTCTCGATGGCCCATACGATGTGCTCGTCGATCAGTTCGCGTTTGTCTCTGCCAATGACCTGCTCGCGATCAAGCCCAAAGTATCGTTCCGTCGCGCCGTTGATCCAGGCGATGTCAAAGTTCTCGTCGAGGACGAAGATGCCGACTTCGACGTCCCCGAGGACGTCGTCGATAAGGGACTCCGCAGCAGCCGACCAGTCAGGAGTAGCTTTGTCAGCGTTTGTTGGCGAACGCCACCATACACGGGCATTCGCGCCAACCTTTTTCGTTTTGATCTTGTTGTGCTCGACAAGCCGCTCCAGCCGGGCGTAGGTGCTCCGTCGACCGAGGTCAAGGGACTCAGCCACTTCAGGCGTCGTCCACGGTTCCTCAGACTCGTCGAAGATGGCGAGTGTTTCTCGAAGACTGTTGGTTAGCGATCCCGATTTCATCATCCTGTATACTGGATTGCCGGTCCATCAAGCTTCCGTCGATGGAGCCATTCTGGCGAGACAGTATCAATATGGTCGGATGTACATCCCCAAACAGATCCATCAATAAAATTTATATTATTGGATCAGAACCAGTTCAACCAGGCCAGTGAGAAGAACCTAATCACTTCTAGCGTCTCCTTACAGGGATCAAGTTCATTCATCAAAGATACGCTCACTGATATCGACCGAATCGGAGTGACCCCAATGTTCCACAACTCAAACAACATGATTGATGAAAAATCGAGTACAGACGAATTGACTGCAAGCGATCTTCACAGCTTGCTTGCGGTGGAGCGACGCCGTCTGATTCTCGATATCCTTACAGAGGGCGTCACCACTGTCGAACTCAAGGAATTAGTCGTGGAAGTTGTGGAGCGAGAAGACGGGATTGACACCACCGATGAGGACGTCATAGACCGCGTAACAATCGGGCTTCACCACAACCATTTGCCCCGCCTCGACGATGCAGGCTTGGTGGACTACGACCCAGATAGCCATACCGTCGATCCGAGCAAGTTGAGTAATTATCAGTTGGAAGAGTAAGATCAGCTTCGTACTGAATTGAGAGTGCTTATTCATTATCTGACGATAGGAAATTCGACGCCACTGTCTTTGGCTACTCACCCATTGACTCAGGTGTGGAATCTCCGTTTCCACCCGAGTCCCCTCCGGCACCACCGCGCTGGCCGAGTTCCTGATCAACCATCAGGAGGCCGGGACCGTCGTCACCGACGTGCTTGAGTTTATCCAGAACGGCCTGTGCTGTCGCCTCCTCCTCGACCTGCTCCGCAACGAACCACTGGAGCATGTTCTCGGTAGCGTTGTCGTTCTCTTCACGGGCGAGTGCGACGAGGTCGTTGATCATCTCGGTTATTTCGACCTCGTGTTCGTAGGCTGCCTCGAAGGCATCAGACGGACCGGACCACTCCTTTGGCGGACTGTCAATAGTATCCAGAGTAACCCGTCCGTCGCGCTCAATGACGAAGTCATAAATTCGCATCGCGTGAGCACTCTCCTCGTCGGCCTGGGCCCGCATCCACGACGCGAACCCGGGCAGACCTTCATCCTCGTAGTAGGCCGCCATCGAGAGGTACAAGTACTCGGAGTAGAGTTCAGCGTTGATCTGTTCGTTCAATGCCTCCTCAAGCGAATCTTTGAGCATAACTTCTAGACTAACGCTCGGCCATGGCATCATTGTTGGGGTCATCGACGCCCAACCTTATTCGAAGTCCATGGTTGGGAGGAGATTGGTATGCTGGCCGAATAACTCTCCTTCGTCTTCGAAGCCGCGGACTCGTAGAAGTCACCAACAAGTCCCACGAGACGCCCATAATCCAGGGTATACCGTGTCCATCGACGATGTGACTGACGAACTGATGGCCTACACGTTCCCACACCATACCCATCGGAATGGTTTGAAAAAACATACTACAATCGTAGGACCCAAAACATAGAAGGCGAGTCCATTAGAGACTGCTAGTTAGGTCATTCGTAGTCCTAAAATGTACACACAATTGTTGCCCTCTAACTTTAAAACAGATGTTCTAAGGGAATGGTTCTATGAGTATTTATGGTTAGCTCCCGCTCTCTTCATTGCAATTCTAACGTATTGTAGTTATCTAGCTACGCACCGATATCCGGCATTTGGTGGCGGCTTATTCCTTTCGATGGCAGAGCTGATTGCAAAGCACGGATACCAGTTCCCTCAAATAGTACCTCAGTATACAGCAAACGGAGTCCCGTTTGCGTATCCACCGTTGATGTTCTACTGTCTTGCCGTTCTTCATGGCATATTCCATGTGGACCTCTTCACACTCACTCGCTATCTCCCAGGAGTGATTACTATCGCAAGCTTACTCCCGTTTTACCTATTTAGCAAAGAACTGCTCCAATCTACTCAACGGGCGGGAATGGCAAGTTTCGTCCTTGCAGCCACACCAGTGTTTGTACGGTGGCACTTTTCCGCTGGCGGTGTGGTTCGAGCACCTGCCTTCCTGTTTTCGCTTGCTGGGTTGTACACAGCATTGCGTCTGTGTAAAACGACGTCGTGGCGGTGGATCACACCAACAGTCTTATTTTTCACATTAACCGCCCTTACCCATCCAGAATATACCCTCTTTCTTAGTGTGAGCATTATTGTCTTTACTAGCGTGTATTCTCGGACGATTCGCGGTTTTACATACAGTGCTCTCATTGCGATTTGTGGATTCTTCCTGACCGCTCCTTGGTGGGGAAGAATCATTTCGATCTATAGTATCGACAATATAATCTCAGCATCGAGTACTCATGGTGGTCTTGGAGGAGGGGTTAATATTCTATCAGGTATCATTCTTACCCCTTCTTATCCCTCTACAACAGCCTCAGCACAACCACATCTGTACGGCATCGTATTGACCTCCCTATGGTACGCTATTCCGGTCGTGGGTATTATTTATCTCATCAGGTCCCGTCGTCTTTTTCTCCCGGGATGGCTCCTTCTCGTCGGTATACTCACTGGGGAGCTCCGATTTATTTTCACGATCGGGGCGCTAGTGACAACCGTATTTATACTCGATGGGCTCATTCCGTGGATCACACGGCAAATACAACCGTCTCTGTCGCGTCAACATGCGCTTACCGCGGTATTATTGATACTCGCTGTTCTCGGCGGAAACATCATGACACTGTATGCCTCCAGCGCAGTTACGGACTATGGAGGTAGTAATTCGATGCCGTCGTTCATCGATAAACAGGACTACACAGCGATGCAATGGACACGACAGAATGTCGATCAGTCGTCGGAATTTCTCGTCATTGGGGATGCGGCAGAATGGTTCCCGTATCTGGCAAACCGTACAAATGTTGTCGGACCATGGGGGGTAGAGTGGGAACGAAGTCCAGTAGCGTATCAATGGCAGTATACAGCCTATCAACGACTTTCGACGACACGATCAATTACGGATTTAAATCAGAAAATAGCCTTGACGTCCACTGCTCCGGACTATATCTATGTTCCAAGGGGGACATACACCGTATATGGACGGGAGTATCATCAACGGCAGTCCCTCATGACGGAATTATATCGTTCGGACGAATATCGACGTATATACCGAAATCGCGGAGTCGTCATCTTCGAACGGACGACGAACTCATCCAGTTAGATGGTGGCGGATTTCTCCTATTCGAACATCCCCATGAGATGCTGGGTCGTCCGATCGACATCCCATGTGGAGGTGAAACTTTTCATTGCACCCGTTAGTTTTGTCCACGCTTCTGGAGCGATCACTAACCCATGGCTCATCGACGGTACATTCGTTTCGGGGCCTCGAAACCGAGCGATTTGCTGACGGAAGAATGGACCGAACGCTTCCTGTGACACGTCGTTTCTCGCCGGAATAGCACCCCTCGACAGTGTGAACCTTTTTTGCGTGTTGCGGGACCCGATATACCGTAAAAATTTGGCTGTACTCTCGTGTGAGGGACTGTTCTCCGGGAATGGGAACAGAGTCAGACTGAGGAGGAAATCGTCTTCGGTACCGGGAAACGCCATATGGCCCCAATCTGTCCCGTAGCGGAACTCGTCGTCGGTCATGAGTTCCTTGGCGACCCAATCACCCTGATAGAAAAATGCAGAGTTTCCGTTTTGAAACCGTTTTACTGTTTGATCCCTGCTGGGTGAAATAACAGTCTCGGGGGACTGGTTACAATACTGTTTGACCGATTCCAGCGAACTCCGTATCGCATCCTCATTGGATCGAACGTTTCCATCCACGATGGATCGATGGGTTTGGAATCCGAACTCGCCTAACAGCATCGATTCCCACAATTCCAGGGTTGACCAGAAGGTGTTCGTCGCATGCACGACCCCGTCTGCCTCGCTATCCTCTTTGACAATTTTCACGGCGTCCAACAAACTTTGCGGGTCATCGATCGATTCTGGGTCGATACCAACGTCTTCCAAAATGTTGATATTATAAAACAGATCGTTGAGCCGGTGTATATTGAATGGAATCGCAACATACGATCGATTTACTTTCGACAGTCGCCTTACGATCGGTGAAAACGACTCCCATCCCGTCTTGCCAGACCAAAAATCATCACGAATCTCTGTAAGCGCCCCTGCATCACCATACGTCTGGAGATTTTCACCACCCCATGTCTGCCACGAACTGGGTGATTTCTCCTCTATGATCCGCTTTTTAACCGTCGTTTGCAAATCGCCACCTACCCGTCCACCAATGGTCAGATCATCCACCTTCAGATCCGGATGACGCTGCTGAAAGCCATCAAAAAGAGCGTGAGCAGCATCCTTTTCGAGAGAGGTTGACCACGAATGCAGAATGTCAAGTGATGTCGGTTGAGTTTGTCTTTTTTCTGTAGATGTTGATGTCCGATTGTTTTCTCGAAGACTAGAACAACCCGCAAGACAACTACTTGCTCCCAAACCTGTAAAAATCGATTTGAGATAGAAACGACGCGATTGCATAGTAGACATACTGAAGTAACCCTTCCTCCATCTTATAACATCTCATCTCGGAACTGCGACTGACGACTGCCTCGGTGGCTTCCCGCGCTGGCCACGTGCGCAAACGAATAGAGAAAGAACACCGCGAATTTTTCTCACTGTTCCTTTCATTGGATAGAAATAGATGGAAGAAGCCAGGTCGAATAATTTGATCATCCTCTATTCCTATTACTTCCTTCAGGCCTCCCTTCTCGAAATACAACGGTAATGGTTCTCTCTTGACCAATCACTTAAAATAGGCGGTGAAATATAGTAAATACTACTAGAAATATCAAAAAACACGACTCAAAGCAAAAATTTGATTAGAATATACACAGGTGCCAATAACCTTCAACTGTAACAACTTCGTTAGTCCCCCTATGGAAATGGACCCGAGACGGGCATCCGTCTTAGTAATAGTAGTCATAATGTTATCTGCCTGCGTTGCATTTCCTACTACAGTCTTCTCTCCAAATACTGAGAACACACGTCAGATCAATTCTTGTACGACAATCGACAAGCCAGGTACGTACGAACTAACGAAAAATATCACGAACGGTGGGGGGACACAAATCTCCAAAAGTTGCATCAAGATACGGACCGGTGATGTCATTTTCGACGGGAAGGGCCACTCTATTGATGGCCGTGGCAATAGTCACACCGTTGCAATCGAGGTTAACTCTCCCAAAAATGATGAAAGTGTGGAGGTTAAAAATGTGAAGGTCACCAACTGGCACAAAGGTGTCGCGTTTCGGCAAGGTGAGATCGGTCAAATTCGAAATATACAGGCTTCGTCGAACGTGTACGGCATCTCTATTGAGAAATCTCAACTCGTAGTGACCCGTGATAATACGGTAGAGAATAATTTGATTGGAATGAAGGTTGGTGATGACACGATTGCCATCCATTTGATAGGAAACGAGTTTTCCAATAATAAAGTCGACAAGGTGTAAGGATCGCATCTAATCCGATCCCCAACCGATACCAATTGGGCGAGGATATCACTCTCGTTATCTGAGTGGATGTTGCGCCGAACTGGCCCAGTTCGGCCATGTTTTGCGTTCCTCACCGATGAACGTACCATCGCCTGACATCGCTTTGATTGCTCTTGCATCCGTTTGGCTCCAGACAGAACCATCCTCATGAAAAATCCCGTTAAGAACACCCTTTTGACGCATCGGTACTGTGTATGCTGGTTGTAGCATAAGTGACCAAAAGAAGTTATCGACGTTGTATTCTCGCATCAGTGGAGCGAGTGAGCCATAGTTTGGATACCAATCCTTAATCACTTTAGTTGAATTACTCCATCCGAATGATGCGACTTTCTGCCACTCAGTTAACCAAACCGGCTCGTCTATCTTTGATGATATCTCCCGATAATCTTGCAGCAAATCTTCAAATACTTTCTTACTTGATGGGTAATTATAATGGAACTGTAAAATATCGCTTCCCCAATCGAGATAATCTATGCTATTGATTAAACTGGTTGCGCCTACTGTTAATGGGATTGTCCCACGATTCTGAAGGAGTATCTGGAACATATTCTTCGCAAACCGCTTGACGTCGTTGCGCCATCCTGGTTCGTTCATCGCTTCAATGGCTAGCAGTCGCTCGTCATCTCGATACAGATCCATGAACCACCGTACAAATTCACGTGGTTTTGCCCATCGGTTCTGGTTTTGGATGACTTTTAGCGAAGGTGAGCGAACTGCTGTTGCGGTTTTCGGGTCTGTATTCGTTAAATTCTTGTGACTTGGTGCCGAACCAACATTTTCGAACAAGCTGAATAGTACACGGATATTCCTCTTTGAAGCGGTCGTCAGAAAATGATCGATCGCTTTTCGATGTGCTATTGGATTTTTCAGCCAGTATTCGTAGCTTACCCAGGTTCGAATCGCGTTTAAATTGAGACGAGCAGCATATGTTAGGTCGCGTTCGATAATTTCGGGCGAGTAATTATCCCACATTTGATAGAAATTAAAATCGCGACTCGGGAGATAAAGGGTACCCCGGATATCGACAGTCGCTTCGTCCTCTGTGTTCGTCTTCGTAGTTGTGCCTACAGCGTTAACAGACGATGTGAGCCCAATTCCTACGGTGCTGCTCGCACAAATGAATTGTCGTCGTGTAACATCCATCGATAGTTGTTGTTAGAAGACGACAGCATGAGTTGTAAACGTATGGGCAGAAAGTATTGATAATCTGAAACTCGATAAAAATAATGCGAATTCTACCTATTCATTATAATTATAGAATTAATAAGTGGTGGAATTCCTATTAATATCTTCCAGAGTAATCATTAAGCGATTGAATGTAACCCCTCTCGTATGGATTCAGTTACTCTTCTGCTCTGATTAGCTGCAATCTTTATTCATTACTTCGCTTTAATGAGTAGTATCGATTCGTTCTATGGTCGATTCTGTAGTCCAGCGACCATATTCCAATACTGTCTACTACCCCTTCCCGATACACTAACCCTTCTCATCAATGAGCCATATCGGAAATGACGATGACGAATCTACGGAAAGTATAGGATAACTCTTCGAAAAAGTACGAATTCTCGCTACGACTCTCTTCAGAGAAGCCTGGAAACTTCCTTCTCGCCCGCGAATTCCTCCCGTCGTCGGGAAGGGCAGGCATTGTGGCAATTGTCGCTGCCGTTACACCGATGCTTCTTCTGTGGCATCTCTCTGCCGGAGGTATCGTTCGTGGGATGAGGGCGTGGTACTAGTAAACGGACTTATCGCCATCTCATTCACCTAGTACGCGATTCGTGTGGCACTGACGCTTCCACTCACCGGTAGCGATTCGTTACGGTGTGACGTCCAACGAGGAGAAGTGACACCGGCGTTGCGATGCCCGACCAGTATGTTCTGCGTGAAATCAATCAATTTCAACAACAGTAAAGGCATGGTTTTATCACCTCGTCAACCCGGTCTAGAATCGTGGTTCACGAAACTGGCAATCGGACGATAGACGACGCGGTCGGGCGAGTACTCGACGGTGAGCGCCTCGACCGAACCGACGGGCTGGCGCTGTTAGCCCAACCGGTAGAAGTGCTCGCGGCTGGCGCCGATTTAGTCCGTGCGACCCTCGGTGACGGGACGGTCGACGCCTGTAGTATCGTCAACGCCAAAGCAGGGAGCTGTGCCGAGGACTGTGGATTCTGTGCCCAATCGGTCCACTTCGACACCGGTATCGACACGTACAGCTTTCTCGACCCCGAGGAAATCCTCGCGGCGGCGAAGCGCGCAGAACGCGACGGTGCCCAGCGGTTCGGTATCGTCGTCGCCGAGAAAGGCGTCTCGAAGGAGCGCCGTCCCGACGAGTGGGCAGAGGTACTCCGGGCGATCCGACTAGTGCGTGACGAGACCAGCGTAGAGGTGGATGCGAGCCTCGGTATCCTTACCGAAGAGGAGGCACGAATCCTCGCTGAAGAGGGTATCAACCACTACAACCACAATATAGAGACCTCTCCCCGGTATTTCCCGGAAATCGTCGGCACCCACTCCTTCGAGGATCGGGTGGCAACCTTGGAGGTTGCCAAGGATGCTGGGATGGATCTCTGTGCTGGTGTTATCCTCGGGATGGGTGAGACACCGACTGATCGGGTTGAGGCCGCTATCGCGCTCCAAGATATCGGGGTTTCCTCGTTGCCGGTCAACATACTCAATCCCGTCGCAGGGACTGCCCTCGGAGACCAGGAGTCGGCGGATATCTCCACCGAAGAGATCATCAAGACTATTGCCGTCTACCGGCTGCTCCACCCCCATGCGCGAGTGCGGCTGACCGGCGGCCGCGAGGTCAACCTCTCGACCGACGAACAGCATCTTCCTTTCGAGGCGGGCGCCGACGGCATTCTCACGGGAGACTACCTCACTACCGAGGGCCAGTCCCCGGCCGACGACATCGAGATCATGGAACGCGCTGGTCTCAAGCCGAACACAGCGGTCAACGACTTCGACCCAGAGGCGGTCGGCACTGGCGTCCCTCCGAGCACCGACACAACTGCAGTAGGGAGTGCAACGAGCAACGCCCGCAACGACTGACAACCGAGACGAGAAGCTGGACACGAACACGACATACCGACAACAGATGAACGAGATTAGATTCGCAGTATTGGGAACTGGAGGAATTGGCCGACGAACACTCGACGTATCGACCGAAAAAGAGGGGCTCACCCCCGTGGCAGCCTGCGACCGCCACGGCGTCGCCGTCGACCACGACGGACTCGATGTCGATGAACTGCTCGCGGCGACGGAAGGAAACGTCGCTAGCGACGGGGGAGCAGTAGTCAAACAACACGGTGAACAGCGGGGCGTCGCCGCCTCCGCGCAGGCTCGACCAACGGAGACGCCTATCGACGACATCATCGCGGAGGGCGATTCACTCGATGCCGTCTTGATCGCGCTGCCAAACCTCGAACATGATTTCATCCCACGCGTCGCCGAACGCTTCGCAGAGTCGGGCTACGAGGGTGTCCTCGTGGACGTACTCAAGCGCTCGCGGGTTATCGGCATGCTCGATGACCGCGAGGGGACGCTTCGGGAAGCGGGTATCACCTTCGTCTGCGGTGCAGGGGCAACTCCCGGCTTCTTGACCGGGGCGGCGGCGCTCGCTGCCCAGTCGTTCGTCGAGGTCGAATCCGTCGATATCTGGTGGGGCGTCGGTCTAAAGTCTGGATATCAGGACAATCGAGGAACGGTCCGCGAGGACATCGCCCACCTCGACGGTTATGACATCGAGACAGCCCGCGATCTCACCGACGAGGAGATCGAGGCGATCATCGAAGAACACGACGGCATCCTCGAATTCCACGACATGGAGCACGCCGACGACGTTCTACTCGAACGTGCAGGGATCTGTGATGCCGAGGACGTCACTGTCGGCGGCAAACTCGACGTACGCAGCGACGAGAAGCCGACGAGACGACCGTCAGCGTCACTGGACGTACCTTCGACGGCGAGCGGGGGACGAACACGTTCGAACTCGGCGACGAGACGAGCATGGCAGCGAACGTCAACGGGCCCGCCCTTGGGTATCTAAGGGCGGCAGTCCGGCGTAACCGGACCGGTGATTACGGCGTCTACGGCCCGGCCGAAATCATGCCAGGGTTCTAATGGTCGACGGCCACGGCTTCGACCTGGCGGCGCGGCTAGCCGACCGCAAGCGACGGGGACTGCGCCGCGACCTACAACCCATCGAGCGAGTCGCCGCCCGAACGAGGGTCGCAGGAGACCCAGGCGGCGACATCCCGGCGTTCGACGGTGAAGAGCATCTCGTGTTCGCCGCAAACGACTACCTCGGGTTAGCGAGCGACGACCGGGTGCAGCGGGCGGCCGCCCGTGCCGCCGACGAGGTGGGTACCGGTGCGGGTGCGAGCCGCCTCATCACGGGCGACACCGGTCTCCACCACCGACTCGAACGCGACATCGCCGAGAGCAAGGGAACCGAGCGCGCGCTCGTCTTCTCCTCGGGATACGCGGCGAATGTTGGGACGGTCGCCGCGCTCGCCCCCGACGTCATCTTCTCGGACGAACTAAACCACGCGAGTATCGTCGACGGCTGTCGGCTCGCAGACGCCGAGACGGTCGTCTACGACCACTGCGACGCCGACGCGTTCGGCGCGGCGATGGACCATCGGGCCCGGGAGGCCGCACCAGACGAGCGGTGGTTGGTCGTTACCGACTCCGTGTTCTCGATGGACGGGGATATCGCTCCCCTCCGGCGAATTTGTGATGTCGCGGAGCGCCACGGTGCGTGGGTGATGGTCGACGAAGCCCATGCGACAGGGCTCTACGAACGTGCCGGCGGAATCGTCCAGCGCGAAGGATTGGGCGACCGAGTCCACGTTCAATTGGGCACTCTGTCGAAGACGCTTGCTGCACAGGGTGGATTCATCGCCGGAAGTGAGAGACTCGTCGAACACCTGCTCAATACTGCTCGGTCGTTCGTTTTCTCGACCGGGCTTGCGCCACCGGCGGTCGGAGCAGCTCGCGAGGCACTCTCACTCGCACGGGCCGGCGACCGGCGCGAACGGCTGTGGAGCCATGTCGACCGACTCCGTGACGGGCTGGAAACTCGGGGGTACCGCGTTCTCGGGGAGACACAGATTCTTCCCGTACTCATCGGCGATGGTACGGACGCGCTGGCGCTGGCCGACTACCTGGAGGAACGTGGAGTCATCGCGCCGGCCATCCGTCCACCCACGGTCCGCGAAGGGACCAGCCGGGTGCGCGTCGCTCCACAGGCGACCCACACCGACGAGGAAATCGACCGCTGTCTGGCGGCGTTCGATGCCGCCCATGCAGACCTGAATCTGGAACCGGATTCACAACGGACGGCGACGGACCCCTCGGGACAGGGGGTGCAGTCGTGACCGACGCCATCGATGTTTTTGCGGTTGTCGGCACCGGCACAGGTGTCGGAAAGACCGTCATCACCGCCGGGCTCGTCGGCGGGCTCCGTGAGCACGGCGCCGACGCTCGTGCGATAAAACCTGTCCAGACCGGCTATCCCCCTGACGACGACGCAGCATACGTCCGTGCAGCCTGCGACGAGAGTCGGGCGGCGACCTGCCTCGAACGACTCGAACCACCACTCGCACCGGCTGTCGCCGCCGATCGTGAGGGAGTCGACCTCACCTACGATGACTTAGAAGCAAGCTGTGAACGCGCGTTGGCCGATGCCGAGGTGGGCGTCCTCGAAGGTATCGGCGGCCTGCGCGTCCCGCTCGCCGGAGATAAGGAAGTCATTGACCTTGTCGCAGCCCTCGATCTCCCGGTGGTACTTGTCGCACGGTCGGGGTTAGGGACGCTCAACCACACTGCGCTGTCCATCGAAGCGCTGGAGCGGCGCGACGTCGAAGTACTCGGTGTGGTACTCAACGAGTACGCTGGAAAGACAATCGCCGAGCGGACAAATCCAACGACCCTGAGCGGAATGACTGATCGGCCGATCCACACCGTCCCACCTTTGTCACTCGACACACCAGCCGACGCGCTCGCGGTCGCGGATCATCTCGATGCGCTCATCGCAAGGTTGACCGGACACGAGAAGTAGCCGACGTGACGGCCGATATCACGTTCACACCGCTCGAATCAACGGTTTTTGCGCCTCATCTATATACGACGGCGTACTGCGCTGAAGACTGTCGATATCGAGTTACAGCTCGATGGCAATTTCTACATCCATTACGTAGAAGAGTGGGAGAAGGAACGGAAAGAGTGTCGATGGAACCGGCACGAAAATCCACACAACACTCACGATCGCTTTCATCCGCTTCTAGCAGCGACCACCGATGACGCGACGGATCGATGTGCGCTCATTATAACCCCATTTCCTTCGATGGTATCGTCGACTACTCCGTCGGCTCTTGGAATATGATCAGGTCAGTCCTCGTTGCCAACGAACATCTGTTTCATGGGCAGTGGAAGCACTCCACCGTGGATTGCCAGCACGTGCAAAAGTGAGATCTGGCGTTGTAAATGACGCCAATAGTTAGAAACGAGATTAGTACAAAGAGAACGATGAGAGAGATCAGATTAACAACTGCCGAGATTCTGGAAGTCGCTCTGGTTACACTTTGAACAACAGGATGGTTTCGAAATAAAGGTGGTTCCGCATTCTTCGCATTCGAAGATATCACCGGTCGCCCGTACCTGCTGTTCGGTCTGCTGAGACGGGGTTTCTGAACTAAAGGCACCGCGTAACCGATGTAGTAGTTCCATGGCACTGCATAGACACTTGCTCTACACACAAAGATTTTATCGCCAAGATACCATAATACTCTCCATTATTACTGTGTCGAATATTGTTAATGAAGTCGGCTCACCGGTTCCGAGATACCGCTGAAACCCACATAGTCGCACTCCTTTGGTTCGTCATTCTTCAGCCTCCAAGGTGAAAGTCCCAAGCGTTCCAAAAAGTACTCGGCAGCGATAGCGGCCGCGTGCTGTTGTGTATTTCTCTCAGGTGTATCGTCGGTCACAGTTTTCGCACTTCCCGTCAGCGGTCGCTGGTCGGTGATCTCCGAGAATGTCACCAGGAATACATAGTGAAACAGACTGAAGCAGTGGGTAGTTCAGCAGTTCTTTTCGTCCCGTTCGCACGCATGACCAGCAGGGGAAGCCACTGAGGCCGTTACAATCGCAGTCCGCTAGTTCGGCGATATGAACCGTTCACAGTACCGTGAGATGCCGAGAGTGTCTGTTTGGTGGGTGTATGGTGCTCTACGACCGGCTCGTCGAACCTGTGGTATGGATTTTCGGGGTCTTTGTGGCTCTCGTGCAGGTGCGCGGATCAATTTCGACGGCATCCGGCCTTCACATATCAACCACACTCTCTTCTGGTTATAGAGCGAATCTGTTACTGCCAAGTCATACTCAAATGCGTTTGTTCCCTGATGATGAAGGGGCCGCTTGAATCGGGTTCTACCGGTCGTGCAGCTGTTCCCCGTTCTCTTCGCGTGGTTGGCACGTGGAACGCAATATAGGAGACAGGTTCCACAACACGGAAGACACATCATGAACGCATCCACTGGCCCACCGATCGATACGTTGTTCGATGCATTACGTTCGTCGTACCGCCGCCGCATCCTCCTAGAAGTCTTAGATCATAATCCACGCGAGGAAGATGAGTTTGCATCCAACTCGTTCGCGCCAGATGAGACGACTGATGAGGTCGAACGGTTAAAAATGGAGTTGCAACACAGACACCTGCCCAAACTGGCAGACGCAGGGTATATCGATTGGGATCCCGAGACGGAAACGATTCGTCGAGGGCCGAACTTCGATGAAATTGCGCCTCTACTCACGTTGATGCTAGATCATCCGGATGAGTTGCCCGAGGGGTGGCCGTAGTATCCGCTCGCTAACCGAGTCATATATTGGCACAGTGTTTGAGTGGCATTTCGAGGTCAGACAGTCGAACTCGAGAGAAGATACTATCGAAGACGGCTTGTTCGATTGGTCATACGTACTTGCTGAACGTTAGTATGTTACCAAAATGATTGGATAGCTACTTCTTGACCGTTATTATGTCGTTCGATAAGATTACTTGACATCCAGAATAGACGAATGATATCGATAGTGAATTGTCCTCCTCGGGTCGGGATCTGGAGCGCCAAAGGTCGGTGAGTGCTTCAGCATCCAACGAATGATAGAGCGGTGGGAGTTCGTCGGGGTCGGTGTTCTTTGCAGTAGAAACTGACTGAACAATGGTTTTGACAATGTCAGTTTCCCCCGCTTGAGTTTGGAAATCTTCTGAAAGATCTGATCTCCCTTCGTCGTCTGGTCGCTCGTCAGATGACATTGGTCCCAATTGACCTACGTATAGGTCCTAATTAATACTAGCCTTCGGTGATGAAGGTAAGTAGATGCTATCTTTTATACTTTGGTTACATCGTCAATCGGGAGAAGAGGAGAACGCGATGCTTTTGATAACAGTATTGGTGGCACGGCGTAATCGTTGGGACACCGCCTGTTTACTCACCTCGAAATACTCCGCGAGTTCGGTCAGAGTGCATTCACGAGGAACGGCGAAATATCCCCATTCGTACGCCAAGACCAGTGTTTCCCATTGAGTCGTCGTCAGTTGATCCTGGATCGACGGGACGTGGGGATTATACACACTCTTGACATCGACCGTGATCCCCGCTCCAACGCAGCACTGGTTGAACTTCCGCAACTGTTCGTGACTCGGAAACCGCAACCGGATCTCCCACAGCCTACCAACACTCTGGCCTTCGAGGATAACGCCTTGAGTGGCCAGTAGTGCGTCGATGACGCCGTCGACTTCACTGGTCCAGGTGACTTGATACAGGTACCGATCCTCCACTGTCGTGAGTAGTTCGACCGATTCGACGATTCGCTGGGCTTCGAGCACGGATTCGATGTGCTCTGCCGATCCGTTAGTCACCCAGAAGAACGGGAGAATCCGATTATCGAGTGGCACTAACCGTTCCAACTCGATTTGTATGTCAGGGTGCTCTTTGAGGAGGCGACCTAACGGAAAAGATTCTCCGGGCAGCGTGAGATCGACGACAGTTGCCATGGTGGACTTCGTATCTAAAGGTACGGGTCATAGAGATATATGTTCTGCCTTCGTTAGCGAAGGATTCGAAATTTCGTTACGAAACAACTACACATAGATCACAAAAAGGGGAGAAATCATCTTAGCTGGTTCATGGGGGTTTAGATATGAAGGGTATATCTATACGGTGTGAGAACATAGGAAGTATTAGAAGACGATGATGCCCGCGACAGCGCATGCAGCCATCTCAGCCGATCCTGATTAAACCATTGGTGACGCTTAATGATTCCAATTGTCGATATCACAGTCCCCGCGAATTCATTCGAACTTGGCCAGTTACTCGAAGAGCTTCCTAGCATCCACATTGAACTGGAACAACTCATTCCACTGCGCGATGAGATTATCCCACTTTTCTGGGTATCTGACGGCAATCAAGACGAGATAATTTACACACTCGAGCAATCATCACTCACCGAAGAAGTACGATATCTTACGACCGATGGGAAGCGCGATTTGTATGAAGTCCACTGGAGTTCGGAAGTCGATGGAATCATCCAACTTCTGATCGAGACTCAAGCCCGAATGCTCGAGGGAGAAAGCATCGGGGAAGGATGGGACTTCCGACTGCAGTTCCCGAGCCATGAAGCACTGTCTGACTTTCGCGAGCGCTGTGAAGAACGCGGCATTCCGGTGATGCTCCGGCGGCTCTACAACCCGCATTATCCGGAGAAAGGAACTCCGATGTCCTCTGAACAGCACGAGGCAATTATCACGGCGTACGAACACGGCTATTTCGACGTGCCGCGCTCAACTTCATTGGCGAAGCTATCATCGGAGTTCGGGATTAGTGATAGTGCCTATTCACAACGATTGCGTCGGGGGCTCAATTCGCTTATCTTCGATACTATGGTTGACTAGTGGGGCTTGAATCCTCGATTGATGCTGCGCTCATGACAGATACTCCAGGTTCGACTCTGACTCAGTCAGAGTCGAGTTATGATTCATCGAACACGAGATGCCGGATAACGACGTTGATTGCTCGTCGAATTCGTTGTGAGGCTGCCTGCTCGCTGATATCGAAGTGGTCAGCGAGTTCAGTGAGTGTACTCTCGCGGGGAACAGTAAAGTATCCAAGTTCGTACGCCATTGCAAGTGTCTGCCGTTGAGTCTGTGTGAGTTGTTCCTCAACATTGGGAACGTGTGGATTGTAAATACTATTAAGAGTGACTTCAATATCGTTCTCCTCACAAATCCGCGAGAATTGTTGCAGGTGGTCGTGATCCGGAAAGCGAAGTCGGAGTTCCCATTGCCCTGCCAGTCCTTGGCCTTCGAGAATCGCAGCATTGGTGTCGATCAGGGCGTCGATGACCCCGTTAACGACATCCGACCACGTTACTTGGTAGAGATCTCGATCGTCAACGGTACTGAGGTGCTCGACTGATTCGACGATAGATTGATTCTCGAGAGTTGACCGGATCTCCGGCGAACTATCATTCACCCAGAAGAAAGGCAGGACCCGGTCACCAAGCGGGACGAGCCGTTCGATTTCGATATGAATTTTTGGGTTATCTGTCAGTAATTGTCCGAGTGGAAATGAGTTGCCGGGCAATGTGATATCAGCAATCGTCGACATGATCAAATCTCTTAGGGGAAAATATGCAGGAATAAGGGATAACGGTGACCTTCATCAATCAAGGTGCCTTTACTGCCGAAGGATTCGTTCATAAATTGACTGTTCAGAGATATATTCCACAATTATTGATTAATCAAGATGAGAAGTATCCTGTGAAACAGATGGTGAGTTTTGAAGTAGTGAGTGAATCAGGTCTCTATTTGCTTCGGAGAGTGTCCACTCCAAATCGCATGCGGGGATCCGGTTTTGGTTGGGATTATAGGTGAGGACACCTGCATCAGCCATTCGAGGAAGATGAACGTGATGCAATTTTATTCGCAGTTGGTCCAGTTGTTCGGCACCAGTCGTCTGCTCGGAAGGACTGTTCGTTTGGATTTTTTTGGCGAGGTCTGTGACCGTCAACGGTGGCCCTGAAGCCAATAACACCTGGAGAATAGCTCGACGGTACGGGTGAGAGAGCACGTCGAAGAACTCATCGGTTTGTTGGACAGTAGTCGCCATATCTCTTGTTCACATCTGTATCGCCAAAGTTACGGTGTTGATATGTGAAGGTGGGCTTCACTAGTCCACCGAAGTCCTGCATCCTCGAAGACGAGAGTGGAAATATCACTCTATGACGCTCGGAGTGATTGTAGACGAATTCGCTAATCCCTTCCGCTGCTACTTCATGAATTGGAGGTTTCTGGGTTCACAAAGAAGCCGAGTTTTCTCAAGACATTCTTTTTGGTGTCTCTCGGGACTCGGCCACTATCAGTGCAATCGTCATTACGTCTGCTTCTGGCTCGCCTAGCTGAGGATGTGAATACTGTCGTTGTGAACGGTGTGATTCTCTTTTTGCGAAACAGCGGAAGTGCCATTGACGGAACCGCTATACCTGCCACCCTCGTATAGAGGGTATGCCATCGTCGGGGCCATTGGGGGAAGTCTACATTGAAACGTTGGCCATCTTCGAACAACGTGATGATCCAGCTGAACCGCTCACGACACCGGAAGTTGCCGACTCACTTGACTGTGCGAGACGAACGGTCTACAAACGACTGGAGAAACTCGTCGAATACGGTGAACTGAAAACGAAGAAAACGGGTGCTCGTGCACGGGTGTGGTGGGTTCCGCTTCGTGAACGCGAGCGTGACGCCACAGCTGAGACCACATCCACGTCCAGTGACTCGATCGAGCGCAAGCGTCTGGAACAAGAGCTCCGGGCCGAAAAAGAACTCTTTCAAGTGGCTCTAGAGAACTCACCGTTTACTGCATTTCGCTTGGACACAGACCTTCGGTACACGTGGGTCGGCAACCCTCATCCGGACTTCGATGCAGAGGCCGTGATCGGGTTACGTGACGACGAACTATTACCACCAGAGGCGGCAGAGATAATCCTGAAACCGAAACGGACCGCCCTGGAGACCGGTAAAAGTGTCCGTGAGGAATGTACCTACGAGTTACCGAGTGGGTTGGTAACCTACGACCTCACGGTTGAGCCTATCCGCGATGACTCTGGAGAGGTAGTGGGGATAACCTGTGCTGCACTGAATATCACCAAGGGCAAGCAGTTAGAGCGGTCACTAACGCTTCTGCATGACACGAGCCGCGACCTCACCCAGGCAACATCGAAACTCGAGGCGAGTCACCGAATCATCGATGCGATAACTAATGTCCTCGACATCGATAGCGCTGTTATCTACTTGTTCGACGACACCGACAACACGCTCCAGCCAGTGGCAGCCACTGAACAGTTAGAAGAGATACTTGATGAGTTGCCAACATTCAGGCCAGATGAATCATCGATGGCATGGCAGACGTTCGTCAACAATGAGACGATCGCTCACGAGGGAGTGGTCAACTCCCTCAACGTGAACCATACTGACTCGTCCTTTCAAACCGGGGCCTGGATTCCACTCGGTGACCACGGTGTGATTGCTATCATTTCAGAGAAAACCGATGAGCTGGCGGAACCGACACAGACAGTTCTGGACCAACTAGTGGCGACTGGAGAGGCCACACTTGATCGAATTGAGCGTGAAAAGTCCATCCGCGAGCAGAAGAATATCTTAACCACGCAAAACCGCCGCCTCGAAGACCTCAGTCGGGTGAACGACATCATTCGCGGCATCGACCAAGTGCTTGTTCAGGCGCGAACGACCGAGGAGATTGAACAGGCTGTCTGTAACCGTTTGACCCGTGATGACCGCTTCACCTTTGCTTGGATCGGCCACGTCGGTGGCGAGGTACTCGCTCCCCAAACCTGGGTCGGTACCGAACCGGGATATCTCGACGATATAACGTTGAGTACTGATGTCGAGAACGGAGATCCGGCCATTGCGACTGCTGTCACAAGGACTGTCACACTTGTCCAAAACGTCGCTGAGGGTTTCCGGGATGAACCATGGCGCAAAGCTGCTCTCGCCCATGGTTTCCAGTCGGTGATCAGTATCCCAATCCAGTACGACGGGATACAGTACGGGATCCTAACAGTATATGCTTCCGAATCGGAGGCGTTCGACCCACTCTCTCGAGACGTCATGGCAGAACTTGGTAACACAATTGCAAACGCGATCAACGCAGTCGAGACCAGACAGGCATTGCTCACCGACAGCGTCGTCGAACTCGAGTTGACCATCCACGATGCGGATAGTCCACTTGCCCGTCTCGCTACGCAAACGGGAGGCGACTTTACTGTCTGGGGCGCTGTACCGCAACAAGACGGCAGAACACGTATCTTCATCACGGTAGACGGCGTTACCGCCGCGATGTTCGAAGCTGCTGCTGGGAAACTCGCTCAAATCGAACACGTTTCCTGTCTCGACGATCCCGACGAGGAAAACAAGGAGAGCCGATTTGAATTGCTTGTGGCCGGCAAGACGGTTCCGTCGACGCTCACGAAACTTGGTGCAGCCATCAAAACGATACAGATGACGGATGCCGACATCTCGATCGTTATTGAACTCTCCCGGTCAACGACTGTCGGAACGTTTATCGATCGGTTGGAGCATGCCTATCCCAACATCGAACTGAGGGCGCGACGGGACACACAACGGGGCGACCAATCTGCTCAGACGGACGAAATCATATTAACAGAGGACCTTACTGACCGACAGCGTGAAGTTCTACAGACGGCCTATCTGAACGGCTACTTCGAGTGGCCACGGGACCGGACTGGCGAGGAAGTCGCAAAATCCCTCAACATCACGCAATCGACGTTCAACAATCACCTCCGCCAAGCAGAACGCAAGTTGCTTTCAAGGATCTTCACCGAGAATCTCCCTTCGTCAGTGTAGCCGAGACAACAACTGTGGTGATAAAGGCTTCATTGGTCAACGGGTGTTGAAACAGGACCTATCCCCTGCTATCCCCTTTTTTTAAGTATGAAATCGAGATCTGCCCCCGGAAACGCCAGTCGTCAGGAGGGGAGCAGCGAGACGATGAGTGCAATGGCCAGAGAAAACGGAGTTGACCAACTGGAGTTAGATCCGGTTTACACGATGCTCGCGCGTTACAGTACGGAGGTTCCACATCCATGACCACTGTTGCAGATGTTACGCTACCGGGTGATTCGTTCCCACTAGGACGTCTACTCACAGAACACCCCGATATGCATATCGAACTCGAGCGCTTAGTGCCGCTTGATGATCGGATTCTCCCGTTCTTCTGGGTGACCGACGGATCGGCAGCACACATCGAATCCGTGCTCGAAGCCCAGCGAATCGTCGAATCGGTCGAACTACTCACGACTGTGGAGGATCGGTACCTGTATCAAGTCACCTGGACCAGTGAAGTCGATGGCGTCATCGACGCATTGCTAGGCACCCAGGGTGTGATTCTGGAAGGCCAGAGTGTTGGGAACCAGTGGGAGTTCCGGTTGCGGTTTCCGAGTCACGAACAATTGAGCCAATTCAACCAGTACTGCGTTGAAGAGGGGATAACAGTCGATATCAAGAGTATCTATAACCCGCATGTCCCGTCGATCCAGGACCAACTGACATCGACTCAATGGGAAACACTGGTCTTGGCGTACGAGTTAGGCTACTATGACGTTCCACGTGAGTGTACTCTGACCGAACTCGCAGAATATTTCAAAGTGAGTGAGCAGGCAGTGTCCCAGCGATTACGACGTGCGACAAATGCCGTTGTGGCGGGAATTGCGTTCTCCACTGAAACAACCAAACTAATTGGGTGAAGGGTATGGCCAGCCAGTTGCTTAACGAGCAACTGAACATGCACTCTCATCCAGTTTTCTTGCTCAATACCAAACCTTAGATGAATGACCATGGTCCGTTTCACTAGCACAGAGCGTTGGATGTCAGCGATTTGCGACGGCATATCTCGGAATTTATGAAGAATTTGTCTATAGCAAATAATTGATGGTCACTTATCGTTGCTTCAACCTGATGTTGGGCACACATTGAGATGCCCTATTCAATCCCGTCGACCGACAGGGACGGAAAATTCTCAACCGCGTCTCTCGGAGAGCACATCACCCGACACGACTCTCTGTCAGAACTGCGATCAGGAGTTTGATTCGCAGCAGACAGAGTGTCCTCACTGCGGGTGGAAAAAGAACGAATGGGTCGAAAAAGGTCGGTACGGGTTAGAGAGCTAGTTGCAATCTCGAATTCATATATGACGAATTGAACGTTCCTCCTTCCGATCATAGCTACATTCGGCAATGACCAGTCATCATTGAGGTCGCTGCTTCGTCATCTCGAATCGCTCGGAGCCAATTCGTCACGTACAGAGACGGCCGGAGCAGATCAGTGACCGACGAATATTCGATCGTCTGTTTTGTTATTTAAGATACCCTAATCCAGGAGTCTTCGACAGGTCTCCAGAAGACCATATAAGCCATCGCATCCGCAAGTAGAACTTCGGATTCCATTGACAGTAGGTGCTCAACATGGACTACGACCTTTGCATAGAACAAGTGGAGGATCCCGGGGTGGTTGCACTGGCGCATATGCACTAAATATCAGCCAACCTTGCTTACAATGATACGGTGACCCATACACCCACATTTTGCACCAAGCAGACGTGGACACTCAATCTCGAGTGAAGCACAGTTATCGGGTGATTTGTATTACTATCTACTGAGCGTAGATCTATTGGTTTCACTGCCCGTAAGCAGAGGAATCGCCTATTTCCCAGCGATGGCATTATTACTCAACGAATTAACATCCGGAATATGAATTTCACTGCTCGTACCTTGTGGATGTCACGCCATTACTGGGCTGATCGACTCAGTGTCTCCCCAGCGGCTATCAAAAATACCGTGCTGAATATTGAGTATCTATCTACCGATTCACAGCTTCTTCTTCGTCGTCCGTGTGATATGGACTTCCCAGTCTGAGATTTCAGGTTGAGTGTGACGGATTTCGTACGCATCATCACCAGGGTCAACGCCGTTGGTATAAGCCTTCGTGAGAAGGACACCCAGTGCATCGTTAAGTTCTGCTCTCGTTTGTGGCCCTGTCTCGGGATCGCTGAACAAGTCGCGTTGTTTGTCGGTGTAGTGGTCGGTCATAGTGTGGCGCGGAGCAAGTATAGACTCTGTGATGCGCCCCGTGTGAAGACAATTGCCTACACGAATGATAGGCCACTGCTGGAATACCACTACCGCATTGGGCAGTGGACGCACAGTGTGCAATCTCTCGATCCGATGTACAACAGACACGCTAAGACAATAAGACTGGCGGCGCGAAAGATGCTCAGTGAATCAGTCACGAACCCACAAATTCTCGGTACGCGCAGTGCGCACCACGAACCGCACATAGATTGTGAGAGGAGAACCGGGATAGTTCTACCTCGGTTATAGTTTAAATAACAGGTTGATTTGGACCCACCAACCAGCCGACGCCAGAGTCTCTCTGTACTCTTTGCGATAGCGGCCACGCGGGACACAGCTCTTACGGGTGGACCGACAGACTCTGAGGCCACGTGGTTCGGACTCATCGACGGCACTACTGAGATCACGAACGTTCCGAAGCCAATCCGTGCGTCGCCTCCATCGATGACATGTATACGATTGCGACGGTACCGACGGCGAACGAGACGACAATCAGTGCGCGGATATCGACAGAGTGCACCGAGAGAGCCACGTTGGCCGGTTCCGGTTCGGATCACCGATCCGGATTTCGATGTGCCGACGACGATCGCGGAGTTTGAGAGTGCTCTCTACGCGGTGAACGGCCGATACGGAATTTCAGACCCGGAGAACGCAGAGTACGACGTCATCCGCGTACCGAAGGGGCCAACCCACTGAATGGAATCAAGGGCTGGTCAAGTAGGTCCCCTTCATCGAGAACCAAGGAGTTCAATTCCGGGTAGATGAAATGAAGCCATCGATTCCGTCAATCCACAATCTCCGCGTGTACGCGGACGTGGGTTGTATCATACTAATGCGAGGAGAATTCTTAAGCTGTATTGAATGCTATGTGTTAACATGAATGTCGCGGTGTTCACTGGATCCGGCGGACCGGAAGACGTGGCGATACAAG
This sequence comes from Haladaptatus sp. AB643, assembly GCF_024136975.1. NCBI lineage: Archaea > Methanobacteriati > Methanobacteriota > Halobacteria > Halobacteriales > Haladaptataceae > Haladaptatus > Haladaptatus sp. AB643. The sequence continues at coordinate 306,549 of NZ_JAMYJW010000005.1, read as the reverse complement.
AGAGGAGCAATCCCGAATCCGGGGATGGGGAGGCAGTAATCGAGGTAGACGCGTGCGCGATCAACTACCACGATCTCTGGATACTCGAGGGCGGATCCGTGGTAGTGGACTCGGAGGCCATGCCGTTTGTTTCAGGACTCGACGTCGCTGGCGTCGTCGATGAGGTCGGGTCTGGCGTTGAGTCGGTTTCGCCCGGCGACCGCGTCGTGTTGTGTCCGAATCAAACGTGCGATTCGTGTCAATTCTGCCGGGAGGGTCCCGAAATCCTGTGTGAGCAGTTCAGCCTGTTCCACGGCGGTCTCGCCGAGAGGGCTGTCGTGCACGCGGACCGACTTATCCCTCTCCCGGAAAACGTCGGAACGACCGCCGCCGCTGCCCTCCCTACTGCGTACATGACGACGCTACAGATGCTCCGCCGCGCTGATGTGGGTCCGGGGGACCTCGTTCTCGTCCCCGGTGCGACCGGTGGCGTCGGTGTCGCAGCAATCCAACTCATCGACGTCATGGGTGCGCGGTCGATCGGCACCTCGACATCCCAGCGAAAAGTCGACCGTCTCGCCGAAATCGGGGCCGATTACACCATCCAAGCTGACGATCCGGAAACCATCGGGGACGCGGTTGCCGAGATCGGTGCCCCCGATGCGGTGCTCAATCACCTCGGCGGTGAGTACACCGAGATGGGTTTGGATGCGCTCAAACGCGGCGGGCGGATGGTGATCTGTGGTCGCCACACCGGCAACCGATCGGAGATAGATATCCCAGAGCTGTTTTTGGGACACAAACATATCATCGGGTGCACGTTGGGAACACAGGGAGATCTGGAAACGCTCGTTCAGTTGCTCGCTGATGGTGCGTTCGAACCGGTGATCGATAGTACGTACGACCTCTCCGAAACCGACCGAGCGTTCGCGGACATGCAAAACCGGGACGTTTTCGGAAAGATTCTCGTCCTCCCGTGATCGAACTGTGTGCGTAGTCGCCAGCTCCAAGATCGCAATGAGTCAGACAAGAAGAGGGAGACATAGCTCGTTTGGTTCGCGTCGCCCGGACTGTGGCTTGCGTCCCTCGTCCGTTTCGGCGAGGAGGTCGTGTTCGGGCAGGGACTATTCGATGGGTGGACAAAATGAGCGTCGTAGATGATAAGAGTGGTGCGTTCAATGCATGTGATCTGCTCAATTCAGCCCAAATAGTAATTACAAGTAGCTCCAGTTTACCGGCGTCAGTAGCAGTTATGGAGTAGCGAAAGCTCATATCATTGAATTAATCCGGTAGAAGACGGTCACGGATCCGCTTTCGGTCCCTCCGATGGAGCGGACTAGTATCGATCGCTGCAGTTCGGCAACCCGATGACGGAAAATGATGACGTATCGGTCGACCGCAATCCCACGGATCTGCGAACATTCCGAGACTACCTCGGCGTCACCGAGTGCCCGACGCTATCGGAGACCGACGACGCGGCGACGGGAACGCCGTGAGACGACGGTGGAGGTGGTCATTCGTGTCACGAACCAACGCGAATCGGGTTTGCGACGAACTGCGCGGGCTGCTGCTCGCCGGTGAAACCGCCGTAGACGAGTGCCGCTCGCTGGGCCGTCACACCGTCGGCGTCCCCCGGATCCACTTCGGCGATGCTCGCTCGACCGTGGCCGATGCTGACCCCCATGAGTTTCGTCTTGGAGTCGAACCGGTCGAACAAGTCTTCAAATGGGTCGATGGCTCTCAGTGCATCGAGCCCGGAGGCCACTTCTCTGATGTTCGCACCAACCATGGGCGCCTCGAAAACATCCAGGTCCGGAGACACGGGTCGCACGGCGGTCTCTCGCCACTCACCACGCCGGAGTGTGGACGAAACGTCGTTCGCCAACCATCGTCCGGGGGAAACGTCCTGCGCGAACGCCCGTTGTACGATGTGGGCCGTTCCGTCCGTATGCTGAAGGTGCAACAATACCTCGTGTGGCTTTGCGGTCCGTTCCGCAAACCCGATGAAATAGTCAAACCGAACCCTCATCGTCGATGAGACGGCACCGAGGTCGACCCCTCTGGCGGCCATCGTCTGACAGACGTAATCGCTCGTCGGTCGGCCTCGCGACGTGATGTGAATACGTCGTCCCTACCCCCTCCGCTGGGGTCGGCGGCGTACTCCATTCTGTTCTCGAATCTCCGATTCCCGTTCGTATCTAGAAGAAACGCCTGTGCGAATGGCTGTGCAGTTGTCCTTTGTATCTGTCCTAGGTCGGCCTGACCACCGACGAACTCGTCCAATCGGTCGAACACCGATCCCTACCGAAACACGGGCAAGCCGAGTCCGGTCACTGCCATCGATCCGCCGACGAAGGAACGTCGACTCACACGAGGGAGGGTCTGGTCGTCCTGGGATGCTCGATCTGTCATAAGACCACGTCTCCTATGTGGAGGCTGGCTCCGATGGTGGATAAGGGGGATTATCATCATATTGACTTCGCACCGTTTCCCGGTCAGATGGCTCGGTATCGACTCGTGAATGCTCTCTCTTTAATTCGTTCAGTGGTCGAATCGATCGCCGTTCTCGGTACAGAACGGTTTACGTGGCTCCATCGGTCGACCGTAGCCGTCACGGTAGTCGGTAGAACGCCGGTGACCCTGAAATGTGACTATTTTCAGTCAGCTGCGCCGAACTAACAGCAATCGACTAGTTCCGTCTGACCGCTTCTCGCGGGTCCGTCCTCGTCTTCACGGGCAGCCGACGACGAGATTTCCGAACATATCATCCGGTCTGGAATCAGACCTACGAGGCGAAGATACGTCGAGCAACCACGTTCGATCTGGCAGTTTCGACGGGGAAGCGATGCGTTTCGTCACGCCACATCGGATGACCGTCCGAACCATGCCTTCCCACGAACGGTTTCTTCTCTTCGGTTTACAGGAAGTGGAGCGAGCGCTCTGATCGATCCGATCTGGCAATGGGGGAACGAATGGACCGCTGTCGACAGCGCGATGACGGTTGATTCGTTCACGCGTGACGGTACTACGAATTCGGCGAGCGTGACCAGCGAGTCGAGAAGCGGTTGGAAACGATTCCACATCGGCGCGCATCGATCGAGGTGACATCCCGTGGGAGTTTCACTTCCGCTCATGGATTTAATACCGCGTATCACTTCTAACACGCAATTCTACTCAACCTTGTCTTGACTTCTCGAGCGCGCACTTCACAGACATGGTCTAGGTTTACTTATGCAGCGACGATCATGCGGTTCGCAGAAAAAGAAGGGGAACCGAATATTACATCCAAGAAAGGAAATGACCATAATGGCAGGAATGCAAGACTCACCAAGAATGATCAAGGAGGTTCTGGATGCGTATTATCATCGTCGGTGCAGGTGAAGTTGGATCATCCATTGCAAGGAGCCTCTCGGACACCCACGAGATTGTTGTGGTAGATACCGACTCCGAGCAGGTAGAGGCACTGACCTACTCTCTTGACGTTCTTGCCATTGAGGGCGATGGGGCATCGCTCTCGGTACTTCGAGATGCAGGCATCGATACTGCAGACATGATTATCGCCAGCACTGACGACGATGAGACGAATTTGGTGACCTGCGGCACAGCAAAAACCGTCAATGACGCATTCACCATCGCACGGGTCAAGAATGTTGATTACCTCAAAACATGGCAATATTCTGTCGAACAGCAGGCGTTCGGTGTCGATTTCATGGTTTGTTCGAACTTGCTCACTGCCGAAGACATCGTCCGGGTCGTTAGCCTTCCAGCAGCCCGCGACGTGAACCCCTTCGCCGATGGGAGTGTTCAAATGGCCGAGTTTGCAATCGATAAAGGAAGCCCAATCACTGATCAGACCATTAGTGAGGCTGACCGGTTTGACTCGCTAACATTTGCGGCCATCCTTCGAAATGGTGACGTCGAGATACCCCGCGGGGAAACACGCATCCAATCGGGCGACAAGGTGATTGTCATCGGTGTTCCTGAAAGTGTACAGGAATTTGCCCGAGAAATCGCGCCGAGCGAAACACCGTCGAAAAATGAAGATCTCGTGATAATCGGTGGGAGTGAAATCGGCTATCATACCGCTCGACTGCTCGAAAATCGAGGCCTTCACCCGCGGCTTATCGAGCAAGACCCCGAACGGGCGCGTGAGCTTGCCGAGCAATTACCTGGCACAGTTGTCATGGAGAGTGATCCGACTGATATCGAGTTTCTCACCCGCGAACACATTGACGAGGCCGATGCCGTAGTCGCCACGTTGGACAATGACGAGAGAAATCTACTAGTATCCGTTCTCGCTAACCAACTCGGCGTGCGACGAACCGTCGCAGTCGTCGAAACCACCGAATACGTCAGCCTTTTCGAAACCGTTGGAGTGAACGTAGCGATTCACCCCCGAGAAGTGACTGCCGAGGAAATCACGCGATTCACCCGCGAACTCCACACTGAAAACGTGGCACTCATTGAGGATGATAAGGCGGAAGTGCTCGAAATCGAGGTCAGCCATGAAAGTGTTCTCGCTGACAGACCAATCCGTGACGCGGTCATGGATTTACCGGATGGATTCGTCATTGGAGCTATTACGCGCGACGGGCGATTCGTGGTTCCTCGAGGCGATACCGTAATCGAGCCAGGAGACCATGTAGTCGCGTTCGTGGAACGAAGTGCACTGAATGCCGTCAGCAGTCAACTATGAGCTACGTAGAAAACCACCGATGAATCTTCGAGTAGACTGGCGATCAAGCTGTAGCCTCGTCGGAACGGTTGTCAAATGGCTAGCAGTAGCGTTGCTGTTCCCGCTGGCACTCGCGATATTCTACGGAGAAGGTACCACGACATTTCTCGCAACGATTGTGATTGCAATTGCGGTTGGGTGGGCCCTCGAACAACTGGACGACGATCCCGATTTGGGTGCTCGCGAGGGATTTCTGATGGTTGCATTGACGTGGCTCGCAGTTTCTGTCGTCGGTGCACTTCCGTACGTCATCGCTGGAGAAGGAACAGTTGCTCACCCAGTGAATGCCTTATTTGAATCGATGAGCGGGTTCACGACAACTGGAGCAACCGTAATGGGATCGATTGGCTTTGAGAGTCACTCGCGGGCATTGCTCATGTGGCGTCAACTGACTCAGTGGCTCGGCGGGATGGGCATCGTGGTGTTAGCAGTCGCCATCCTACCTGAGCTTTCGGTTGGTGGCGCGCAATTGATGGATGCCGAAGCCCCCGGACCCGGTATCCAGAAGCTCACGCCTCGTATCGCCGAGACTGCCAGCGCACTCTGGAAGGCGTATTTGGGTATCACCGCATTGGAAGTGTTTCTTTTATACGGCCTTCATCTCATAGGCCTCGCACCGAACATGACTCTCTATCAGGCTGTTGCGCATGGTTTTACAACCATGGCAACAGGTGGATTCTCCCCTGCAGCCCGGAGTATTGAGTTCTTTTCCGCCGCAGTGCAGTGGCTTATCATTCCGTTCATGATAGCGGCAGGGACGAACTTCGCTCTGTACTGGCATGCACTGAACGGCGAACCTAAGATCTTTATCGAAGACAACGAGTTCAGGTTCTATCTCGGTGTTCTCGGTGCCTTATCGGCACTATTGACTATTCTTCTATTTACTGGAATCGGGTTCTCAAATGATCCATTGGTCGCCCCAATCATCGGGAACTTCGAATCATCCCTCCGTCACAGTACATTTCAACTGGTCTCTATCGTCACGACCACAGGTTACGCGAGTATGGACTTCAATACATGGGGAAGCTCCGCCCAGTATCTCCTGCTTGCGGCGATGTTCATCGGTGGTTCGGCTGGATCGACTGGGGGAGCTATCAAGATCGTACGGTGGTTGGTTGTCCTGAAGTTGCTCAAGCGAGAACTGTTCACGACCATTCACCCTGAGGCGATCCGACCTGTTAGGCTCAATGGTCAAGCACTGGACGAACGTGCTGTCCGGGGCATCTATACATTCACCTTATTGTATCTCCTCCTTTTCTTCGGCGCTACCCTGCTTGTGTTCCTCGATAGCACTCGTGTCGGACTCCAGATGAACACAACAGAAGCGATGAGTGCAGTCGCCTCCACACTTGGGAATGTCGGACCCGGCTTTGACATCATCGGCCCGATGAACAATTACTTACCGTTTCCAGCGACGACGAAGTTGTTCATGGTCTTCCTGATGTGGATCGGTCGGCTGGAGATTTTACCAGTGTTGGTTTTGCTGACACCGGCGTACTGGCGGTCTTAACTCGATTTAGCCTTCTGAAGAGAACAGCAGCGGATAAATGCGAAATAAATTCGCTCTCGTATGTGATGAATTGAAACATAATCGGACATATGACAGACGATATATCTATAGGCGATGAGATTATTTCTCCACGCAGACCACAAATGACCAGCAGGACCCTGTCAGTTACCAACAGAAGAGGTCGAAACGGAGCTACTTCCGTGGCTTGTCCGAACCGGTGACTACGATACTGAGTTACTAAATGCGTTCGACAGAGATTCAACAGGCCCACCGATGCATATGTTTCGTGCTGCTGAACTAGAACACCTGCCCAAAGAAACGGTACTTACTATCGAGACAGAACCGGGCTAGAGAGTATCATTTCACAGCGACGTGATGACTTTAACGAATTTCTGACGAACATCGTGATGCGATCAAGGAAACTATTGGTGCACTTCGTAGTGAGCGGATGGCGGCTGATTTTTTGGGATATATACTTGCCATTGCTCAGGCGTGATCCCTTCCCTATGAACTGCGCACAGATTTCGTTGGCGGTCCCCGGGTGTGTTCACTTTCGCTTATGGATTTAGCTGGTAGAAGATACGCTCCATCCTGTATAGAGAGAGCGTAATTGTTCTTATTGTTGTCGAGATACGCTCTCTCCGCCCGAATCGTCGAAGGCAATTTGTTTAACCTATAGGTTTAATATCGTATATGCCGAACATTCAACTGGATGGTTGAACAACAGCTGAACGACCAGGAACTCGACGCGATTTTCAAGGCATTAGCCCATCCGATTCGCCGAGAGATCCTCGAACAACTCGCCGATGGCCCCGAAAGCGTCGGCGATCTCGCCGAACCACACGACGTCTCGTTGGCGGCAGTCTCCAAGCACTTGCATGTGTTGGAAGATGCGGGCTTGCTTGATATCGAGAAGGACGGTCGGGTTCGACGATGTCACCTTGATGCCGCGCCGCTGAGTGAAGCCTTTGGATGGCTAACCCGGTACCGCGTGCTCTGGGAGGACCGCTTCGACGCGTTGGCCGACCATCTGGAGCAAGAAGACCAATGAGAGACAACACTGATGACGGAAGAGAATCACGGGAAGAGGCCACCAAAGATGAAGATCGAAGTATTACCGTCAACCGCGTGATCGAGGCCACACCAGAGAGAGTCTATGAAGCCTTCGTCGATGCCGACGAACTCGCCGCGTGGCTCCCGCCAGAGGGCTTCTCCTGCGAAGTTCACGAGTTTAACGCCACGGAGGGCGGCACCTTCCGCATGTCGTTCACTGCTGACATCAAGGAGTTGGAGCCATACGCCCACACGTTCCACGGGACGTACGAGGAACTGTCCCCTGGCGAGCGGATCGTCTACACCGAGGAATTCGAGTCCAACGACCCGGGAATGGCCGGCGAGATGACGACCACAGTCACCTTCAAGAAAATCGCCGGTGGGACCGAAGTCACTGCTCACCAGGCAGGCATCCCCGAGAACATCCCGCCCCAGGACGCCAACGAAGGATGGAATGATTCGCTTGGAAACCTCGCGGACGTCGTTGAGGAGGGTAGCGCATAGATCGTATCGAGGATACCGTGGGGGCCTCGCTTCCACGTATCATGTCATACAGAACTACACCACATATTTTAAATTCATATTAATATTATAGAAATGAAAAGTGATAGTGATTACAAATGCGTCAACAATTGGAGACCAATCTCTATCTCAGAAGAAACGAACATCGCATAACTAGTCTTCCACAGTCTTGTTCGATGATTTCCATCACACGATTTGTTCAATCTGGGTTACATATACTCTGTTCTGACTTATCGCAGAGAATCTGCGTAAGGTATCTTCACACTGGAGTTCTGAACCATCTCGGAATCTAACAGAAACGATTCTCCGGCTTGGTTATTGCCAGTATCCGTATAACCCGTCCAGGGTCACGAATACACTTTTGTGCCTTTAAGAACTATATTTTCCTATGTCGATCGATGACTTTACACTCGCGGCGATCACCTCTACTCTGTCTCAGGAGTCGCGAGCACGTTCGTGCGGTGACTATGTCGAGTTTCCGATGTCCTCAGTTGAAGATCCACTTACCGCATTACAGGAATACGAGGGGGAGTTGCCACTCATTGTTACCAACCATCCGAAACCGAGAGATACCGAGATTGATAGTGTCGATCGCATCGATGCGTTAGTTCAAGCGTCACAGCTTGACCCAGTCAAAATCGTGGACATTGACCTTTCAGACGCGAAAGAGAACAAGCAGATGGCTTCAGGAATCGAGACACAAACGATCGTTTCCTATCACAACGAGTATAAGACACCGAATATTGGGGAGCTCAATCAGATCATAGATGAGTGCAGTGCAATTGGTGATTTCGCTAAATTCTCTGTTTTCGCCGAATCTAGAAGTGACGCATTAGATGTTCTCCAAGTAATTCACGGGGCTAACGAGAATGGTGTTGATATCATCGGGGTTGCAATGGGTGAAGCAGGTCTACATACCCGGATCATCGGGCCATTCTATGGCTCTCGGATCGGATACGCCCCACTTGACGAGAAGATAGCCGAACCGGGTCAAATCGTGCTGGAAGAATTAGCTTCCCTAATCGAGTCGGTAGCGCACGGTGGCGATGACGTAGAATTAATGGACGTTCTCAAGGACAACTTCCCAGCAGTCTCCGAGTGAGCGTACGATCGACGGGCCAGGATCTCCTCTAGTATGTATAAGGAGTATTGATTTTGTCCGGCGAAGATTTATACCTTGGATTGAGAGACACTACCGCATGAAACTGGATGGCTTCGCACTGGCTGCAACAACAAACGACCTCACACGAGAACCGGAGGCGCGTGAGGCAGCGGACGTCCTCGAATTCCGGATGGACAGCGCACAAGACCCGATTGGTCAACTTCGTGATTACGACGGCTCACTCCCGATAATTGCGACGAACCGCACGAAATGGTTCGGCGGCGAAGCGAACGACACTGGACGACTCGATCGTCTCGCGGCGGCGTCTCGCTTCGACGCAGTCGAACTCGTGGATATCGAGTTGGAGACTGCCCGTGCGATGGGATGGATTCTCAATGAATTCAGAGAGAACAACGTCAATCTCATCATTTCTCACCACGACTTCAACGAGACACCGGAGCAAAACGTGCTCAACGCAATCTTTGAACAGTGTGCGCAATACGGAGATGTCGCCAAAGTTGCAACCTATCCGCAGAACAACGATGACGTACTCCGTCTTCTGAAGGCCATCAATACGGCGACGAACGACGGGATGAACGTAGCAGGGATCTCAATGGGCGGTATTGGGAGTCACAGCCGCGCCGTTGCACCGCTCTATGGCTCGAAACTTGGATATGCACCCCTCGCTTCGGATACCAACGAGTACGCTCCAGGACAGATCCCACTGAAGAAACTGTCCGTGCTCGTTGAGATCCTCCAGACGGCGAGCGAGGACATCGACGAACTCGAATCGTTGAGCGAGAAGCTCGTTGAGCGAGAGACGTTCGCATAATTCCATCCTAAATTCGCTTCTTTGACAAATTCCCGCAACACTGGCCCGAACAGTTACACGCAAACCGCCGGGATTCATATGACTGCATCTGGTGAGTGATTCACAATGAGAGAGTGCACCAACCTCTATCGGAGGATGAATTACACATGAACGAACCACAAAGCGAGGCGAACGCCTACACGATTCGCCTCGAATTGGTCGACGAACCCGGAGAGTTGCTTCGAGCACTCCATCCAATCGGTGCGAACGGTGGGAACCTACTGTCGATATATCACGAACGAGGGCATATTACACCTCGTGGCCACATTCCCGTGGAAATAGACCTCGAAGCGACGCCGAAGCGGTACGAGACGATCGTTGACAAACTCCGCGAAGAGGGAATCAACGTCATTCAGGCGGGAACGGAGCGATACAGCGAGTCATTAACCGTACTGCTCTCAGGTGACCTCGTCGACACCGGACTTTCTGATACGCTAACACGAATTCGCGATACCACGAACGTAACGATCGCCGATTTCGAGTTGTCCGCACCGCAAGGGTCCGACGATATTTCGAGTGGGCGACTCCGTCTCGGTATCGAAGAGGGCAAGACGGAGCACACCCTCTCAAGGGTTCGAGAGATTGCCTCGGAAAAGGACATCCGCGTCATCGAACCGCTTTCGGGTGGATTTGCATGAAACTCGCGATCATCGGTGCAGGCACCGTGGGTACATCAGTCGCGGAAATGGCCGCTAACTACGGTCACACCGTGACCGCGTTGACTGACTCGACGAGTGCGTCGGTCAACCCGGACGGGATCGATGTCGAGGCTACCCTCTCACAAAAGCGAGACACGAACGATATCGGAATAGATTCCGTCGAAGACGCGCTGTCGAGCGAGTACGATGTCCTCGTTGAAGCGACTCCCACGACGCTCGATACCGCGCAACCTGCCTACGACCACATTCGGGCGGCATTTGAACGAGACCGGGACGTCGTGCTTGCGAACAAAGGACCCGTCGCACAACGATACGCAGATGTTCGGGCGCTTGAACGGGAGAGCGAAGGTGAACTCCGTTTCGAGGCGACAGTCGGAGGGGCGATGCCAGTTATTTCAACAATCGAGGACTACGGACCCGAACACGTGACTGCCCTTCGCGGTGTCCTGAACGGGACTGCAAATTTCATCCTCTCGAGGATGGCGGCCGAGGGACTCGATTACGAGCACGTGCTCGTAGAAGCACAAGACCTCGGCGTTGCGGAGGCCGACCCGTCTTTCGATGTCGAAGGAACGGATACCGCACTCAAGTGCGTGATCGCCGCGAACGTACTCGCGCAAGGGGAGCGTGAATACACGCTCGATGACGCGTCCGTTGACGGAATCGTCGGGACTTCCGGCAGTGCGCTGTCGCTCGCAAATGCCGACGGGCGGACGGTCCGTCTCGTTGGCGAAATCGTGGACGACGAAATTCGCGTCGGACCACGGATCATCCCACAACAATCCCCACTCGTCGTTTCTGGTACCGAGAACATCGTCCAACTCGCAACCGAGAACGCTGGACTGCTGAGTGTCTCGGGTCACGGTGCCGGCGGATCGGCAACGGCAGTCTCCATCATGGCCGACATCCGTCGTTTGGAGTGACGGCCTAGTCCCATACTGCTCATTCTCCTTTCGCAGCCTGATTTCAAAACTACTATACCAACGGAAGGAAATATCTTCCATAGATGTTTCTATAGATATTTTAACGTGAATAGCTGAGATAGACGCCAGTTTCAGAAAAGCTAATCATCGATCTCAACGACAGTAATTACTCCCGCCGAATACTGCGTCTCGACTTGCTCTATCGACTGAAAGTCGTGGCTGCCCACGTCCCATCTCAGGGTAGATTTCTCCCGACATTCGTCATACTACGGTGCGGTATTAGGATCGGTCGGCGAGCGAGACGACGGGGCAGGAGGCGTTTAGCAGAACGGTTTGTGCGACGCTTCCGAAAAGTAACTTCCCCGTCTGTGAACGTTGTCGTGGACTGATCACCACGTAACGTGCCTGCAGGTCGTCCGCGTACTCAACGATCTCGTTCGCCGGATCACCAATGCGGCCAACAGTCGTCGTTTCGACCCCCGTTGGGTTCGTATCCACGAGTGATTTTGCTGGCTGTGCGGCTTGCTCTCGCAACTCGGCCGTGCTGACTGCTTCGTCAGTATTTGCACCGTCCTCTTCGATTTCGATGGCCTCTGAGCGCTTCATCACGTGCAGGACGTGGAGTTCCTCTTCGAACTTCTCTGCCAGGATAGTGGCTTGCGCGAGTACATCTGTCGCTCGTTCCGTACGGTCGATGGCTGCAACGATGACCATAGATTCCATATGGAGCCACCACTATTAGTTGTTGGTGACTACGGGTGGGTTCCTGCGGTCCCGTTGGCTTCCCCCATCGGTCTCGCCGTCGCGCTTGCGCTCGGGTTGGGGAACGTACCAGTCGCTTGGGTATTTATTTTGCTCACCGCGATGCCGATTGCTGTACCACCAGTCATTTTCGCCGTGGAGTTCGCGAGTGATACGGCTGTCCGTGGTGTAGCCCTGCCTGAGCACGTCTCGGTAAACAGGGTCACGACGACGCTCGTATCCATTCCCGTCCTCTCGATCGTTGTCCCGATCCTAAAGACAGAAATCGTCGTCTGACCCGTTACGGTAGTATCGCCGAGATAAGGCTACGAATAGTGGACAGTGAGAAGACGGGTGAGTCCGGGTCCCTCAGAAAAGCCCGAACGCCCGGGGAACCGCCAGCGTTAATGGCGGAACGAGGATGATCAGGAGGAGGACGAGCGCCAGTGGTAGATAGTAGGGGAGCATCGACCGCATGACATCGTCGAGGGACTCGTCAGTAACGCGCTCCAGTACGAAGAGAATCAGGCCGAAGGGTGGCGTGATAAGTCCGTACATGAGGGCGACTACCATGACGATTCCGAACTGGACTGCGTTGATGCCCAGCGTGGGATAGAGTGGAACCAGCATTGGAACCATGATCAGGAGAACTGCCGTGCCCTCCATGAACGTCCCCAGGATCAACAAAATGAAAGTGAGGATTAGCATCGTCACGGGGGGACTTGCAGAGATTCCAACGAGAATCTGTCCGATCAAGTCAGGGATACCAGCGAGCGTTAACCAATACGCGTAGAGGTTCGCGAAGCCGAAGATGACGACGATGCTCGCGGTGTCCTCGAACGTGTTCTTACTGACCTCTATCAGGTCGGTCAGCCCGATCGAGCGATAGTAAAACACACCGAGGAGTATCGCATACACGACGGCGATCAACGCGGCTTCCGTCGCAGTGAACACGCCGCCGAGGATCCCGCCGACGATTATGAGCGGCGTGATAAGCCCGGGCAAGGCCCGAAGAAAGGACTCGAATAGGTTCGAGAGGTCGTGGCTGTCTTCCTTCGGCCATCCGTCGCGCTTTGCGAGGTAGAATGCCGTAACTGCCATCGCGAGGGCCATGAGAAGACCCGGGACGATACCGGCGACGAAGAGCGTCCCGATCGATCGTTGCGCGAGTACGGCGTAGACGACGACGGGGATGCTTGGCGGGATGATCGGTCCGATAATTGCGGATGCGCCGGTGATGCCGACGGCGTCATCACCGTCGTAGCCATTCGACGTCATCGCCTCGTATTCGACACTCCCAATACCTGCAGCGTCTGCGACGGCAGAGCCGCTCATTCCGGAGAAGATCAGACTAACGAAGACGTTGACCTGCGCGAGACCACCGGGAAGGGGACCGACTAGTTCGGTGGCGAAATTAAACATGTCGTCGGTGATTCCGGTAATGTTCATGATTCGCCCGGCCATGAGGAAGAACGGAACGGCGAGGAGGACCCACGAAGTCATCCCAGCCCAGAACCGTTGCGTGATCACGACGAGATTCAGAGGCGGGCCAATCGGCAACAACATGATGAGGAGGACAGTCAGACCGAGCGAGTAGGCTGCTGGCACGCCAACGGCGTATAGCGCCATGAGAATGGCGATGAACGCGACGAGCAGGAGTATCTCAGGCATTGGCCTCCCCCAAGAATTCGGCAACGCGCGTACGCGTATCGAGAAGTACCACGATGAGGAGACAGGCGGCACTCAGCGCGATTAGGTCGTACGCCCAGCCGACCTTGAACCACTCAATCATCGGAAGCGCGGTGTCCCCGGAGACCCCGGTCGCTCGATACGCGGACAACACGAGCGTGGCGGAGAAGAACGCCATAAGGATGTTCCGGACGAACAACACCTGGTCGGTCCTGGTGATGACACGTTTTAGAACGGGGAGGAACGAGATGTCCGCCTCGTTCTGGAATAGATATGGAAGTGCGATAATCGTCATTATTGCCAAGACAGTTCTCGCGACTACGTAGGTCCAGTTGAGGTCGATGGGGAAAGTAATGTAGCGACTGACCACCTGAAGGAGTCCTACTACCAGCATTACATTTAGTAAGACCACCCCTAATGAGGTGGTGATCCGGTCTAACCAGTTCTGCGCCATAGTGGGAAACCCCGCCCGTTCACTAAAAACATTTTGGTTCTTCGTTGAATGATCAGGATAGATGCCTCGATCAACGTGGTGCGATACGGACTCGACCGTGGTGTGTCCTACCGCTGATCATCTATGGGAGCTGGGAATCTATCCAAGGTTGAGGATGTCGTTGATGTTGACTGCCCACTTGTTCTTCGAGAGCTGCTTGAGCGCTGGCATTCCGGCGTTCACGAAAGCCTTACGGTCCACCTTATCCGCTGGAACGACGGTTGTTCCTTTCTGTTTCGCTTCCTCGTAGAGACTCGACTCGTTGTTCTTGATCTGGTCGGTCATCTTTTTCACGGCATCACTCGCGGTCGACGTGATGAGGTCACGATTGTCGTCACTGAGCCCCTTCATGAACTTCTGATTGTAGAGGAAGTGCTTCGTGCCAAGCAAATGATTTGTGACGCTGAAGTGTGACTGAACCTCGTAGAGGCTGACCGAAAGGAACTGCGAGATGGGGCCTTCGGAGGCATCGACGACGCCTGTTTGGAGTGCCGAGTAGAGTTCGTCATACGCAACCGGAGTGACATCCGCTCCGATTTCTCCCCAGACTTTGGTCCACGTATCGTACTGTGGGAGACGGAGTTTCATGCCTTGTACGTCTTTGGGGGTCTTTACTGTGGAATTACTAGTGAAACCACGATTGCCGACATAGAACGCATCACCCAGTTGGACACCGTTCTTCTTGAGAATCCCGTTCAGACCGTCGTCCGGCTTCAGGTACTTGTCCGTGACCGCTTGATAGTGGTCCATGTCTTTGATAACGAACGGGTCACCAGCGAAGGAGTACTTGGACGCCCACCGCTGTGCGAGGGCGGTCGGGCTCTCGTGAAGGATGTCGACCGTCCCGCTTTCGAGGGCATCGAGATTGTCCTCCGTTCCACCGAGTGATCCAGCTTTCAGGTTGACTGAAATCTCTCCGTCGGATTTCTCTTCGAGAGGCTGGATGAAGTGCTTCTTCGCGGCCTTCACCGAGATATTCTTCGGCGGCTGAGTCGTCGCGAGCGTAATCGTCTGCGTATCGCCGCCCGATTGTGAGTTCGAATCACTGTTAGTGGAACAACCTGCGAGGCCGGCCATCCCGATACTGAGTGCCGCACCGCTCTTTTTTAATAGGCTCCGCCGAGACTGCGCTGTCTGGTCATGCACCATACTAATCCGACCCGACCCATCTATAATAAAGATTGTGATGAACAATTAACAACGACGCGCCGAACGGGTCAGTTATCCGGCCGCGGATCCCACTCCCGCTCGACGAGAAAATCGTCAAGTTTCCCCTTCGGGTTCTCGAAGACGTTCGACCCGTGGAAGACGAGGACGGTATCGAAGTCGTACTGGAGCAGGTCGTAAAGATTGATTTCCGCGGCCTTGTGGTCATCGTTGAACAGGGCCGGCGGCGGGAGGAGATAGCCCGCAGGTAATCCGGCGCGGTCGGCGCCGTCGAGCGCATCCCCCGAGATGAGGATGTCGCGGTCGCGGAGGAGCAGTGCAGACGTCGCCTTCGTGTGGCCAGGTATTTGAATGACCTCGATATTTCCGTCGAGGACATCGCCATCCGTGAAACGATGGTCCGGTTCGTAGTCGATTGCTTCGTAGAGTTTGGTTTCGTCATCGGCCGCGAGGAACTCCGGTTCGAACGCCTCCATGACGAACGGGAGGCCACCGTGGTGCCCGTGGTCACCGTGAGTGAGGATCACTCGATCTATCGTTCCAAACTCCTCACGAATCGTCTCGACGAGTTCCTCGCCATTCTCGTCGAACCCAGTGTCGATGAGAGTCGTCTTACCCTCGGGGACGTCCTCAAGGATGTACACTCGGACATGTTCGAACTGTACCTTGTAGATACCGTCTGTTACCTCTTCGGCAGTCATTCCGGTGGAATAGTCGAGCAGCGTATTGGATAAATCTACCGAAAAACGGGGTACAACGCCTATCCAGGCGGTCGAGTGCGCACACGAAACTATCCAATCGATGCCGAGACTGGATTTCAACATAGTCGAAGTTTTCGGAGGTCTTATCACGCCCTTATTCCTTTGAGAAACTATGACACAGGAGAACGAAGACGGGCGTCGGACGCTAAAAAGCGTCAAGCAGGCCTTCGATATGATCGAATACCTGCGGACGGATGGGCCGGCGACGCTCTCGGCCGTGGCGCAGGCGCTGGATATGCCGATGAGCACGACTCACATTCACTTAGCAACCCTCGTGGATAGCGGTTATGTGGTGAAATCGGATGGTGAGTACCACTGTAGTCTCCTCTTTCTCCGGACCGGAGGGGAACTCCGCGATGAGATGCCCCTCTTCCGGGCGGCGAAAAACGAAGTTGACGATCTCCAGGAGCAACTCGGCGAAATCGCCAACCTCGCGACGATCGAGAACGGATATATGGTGCAACTGTACAAGTCCGAGAACGCAGAGTCGATCGACGACAACGCTCCGCTCGGTGATCACTTCTACATGCACACGACGGCGACGGGTAAGTCGATGCTTGCTCATCTCCCGAAGGAGAAGTGTGAAGATATTCTCGAACGTCGTGGACTCCCGCGGTCAACGGAGGGTACTATCGACGACTACGAGGAGTTGATGAGCGACCTTGAAACGATTCGCGAACGAGGATACTCCATCAATCGCGGTGAGCACTTCGGCGGCGTCTGTGCTGCCGCTGTTCCAATAATGTCGAAGAATCACTCGGTGCTCGGTGCAATCAGCCTCAGTGGGCCGATTAGCCGAATGAGCGACGAGCGAATTGAAGACGAGATTGCCCCCGAACTGTTCGATAAAAAGAACATAATCGAGCTAAAACTCAAGCAGTATTAGCTCACCACCCATCTGAATTACAAGCATAGTAGTGTAATGGATGCCCGACCCTGTCTTTACACTGATATCACTGTCACGGGAAGGATCTCTCGACAGCGTGGTTCAATAATATTGAAGCTCCAGATCGATCCATCTCAGGAATCGGATCTGTCGAATAGACGCGGATCGGCTGTTAGCGTCGAGTATACCCGGGTTGTGAGACGCAGCTCTAGAAGGTCGACAAAAAGATATATAACGATAGTTGCGCATTTCCCTATCGATGAGCAAGCAAAGAGTTCTGGTCACCGGACCGTACGGTGAGGCCGGAGAGGCGATCATGAACCATCTCCTTGAGAAGGGGGACTACGAGTTCACCTTCCTCGACCGGAACGACCACCCTGAGTACGAGACGCACGTCGCAGACATCTCTGACTACGAAGCAATCCGACCCGCGTTCGACGGTCAAAATGCCGTAATCCATCTTGCGGCCCAGTCAGACGCCGGCGCCGACTTTGAAGGAATCATCGAACCGAATATCGTCGGCACCTACAACGTCTTGCGAGCGATGAAAGAAGCGGACGTCCCGAAACTCGTCTTCGCCTCTTCACAGCGTGCGATGGGTCTCTACGAAGAGGAACACGAACCCGAACTCTACGAAGAGGAGTATCCAAGCGAGTACGATCCACTTCGACTCACCCACGAAACCCTCCCAAAGCCGGACGGTTACTACGGTGCATCGAAGGTCTTCGGCGAACATATCTGTCAGGTTCACGCCCGTCGGGACGGCGCACCTGAACAGGTATACGCACTCCGGATTTCCAGTGTCCGTACAGAAGCTTACGACCATCCATACGGGGACGCCGAACGCGGTGTCGAACGCGGTGACGAGGATACAGTCGAGGAAGGCGAGGTCTGGGACCAGTCTCAGACTGGCTCTTGGGAGCGCGGGAGCGAGGAGTACGAGCGGATGGTGAAGCGACTGAAAGCGACTTGGACCTCGCAGCGTGATTTCGCACACCTACTCGAATGCTGCCTACAGGACGACACAGTGACGTACGACGCGTTCTACGCAGTCAGTGACAACGCCGCCCGCTGGTTCGACACTGAACATGCGAAGGCTGTCCTCGGCTACGAACCACAGGACGATGCATCCGAATGGGACAGCCCGCCGAACACACTTCAGACCCCCAACTAAATGGCGCGCCAATCCAACAAACCGGTAGGCAAGACGATGAAAGCCATCGTTCAAACTGGTCGTGAAGAAGTCGAAGTGCAGGAAGTGAGTCAGCCGAGTCCAAGCGCCGACGAGGTTCTGGTTCGAGTCGAGTACGCTGGCGTCTGTGGCAGCGACGTCCACGCATACTTGCAAATGGATGGGTTCGAATGGGTAAAGATGCCACGCGTGATGGGTCACGAATACGTAGGCACAGTCGTTGAAATCGGCGAGAACGTCTCCCGTGTCTCGGTCGGTGAGACGGTGGTCGAAATCCCGATCCATCCCTGTGGAGAGTGTCACCAGTGCGAAATCGGCGAGGAGAACGTCTGTCAAAATACGACGCTCGTGGGAATGGAGACCGACGGTGCTTACTCGGAGTACACGACTGTCGACGCGAACCAGCTAATCGTGATTCCCGATAAGATCGAGACACGCCACGCTGCGGTCACGGAGCCGCTCGCGATTGCAGCACGAGCGTCCTACGAGCGGGCAGACGTGACCCCCGGAGATACAGCCCTCGTTCAAGGACCGGGACCGATCGGTATGCTGATCGCCGCATTGCTCGACTCACTTGGCGCACACGTCATCGTCTCTGGACTCGGAAAAGACACGGAGTACCGTCTGCCGCTCGCCGAGGAACTCGGGATAGAAACCGTCGACATCAGCGAGACGAATCTCAACGAGTACGTAGAGGAGGTAACCGATGGGATCGGTGTCGACACGGTATTCGACACGACCGGTCACAAAAGCGGCGTTGAGACAGCCGTCGAGTATGTACGAAAAGGCGGTGAGGTAATCGTCGTTGGCCTACCCGGTGAGGCGAGTGAACTGTTCTTCTCACCGATCGTCCGCGGTGAGCGCGACGTCAAAACCTCCTACGGGGCAACGCGGGAGAACTACAAGCAGGCGGTGAACGTGCTCGAAGTCGGCGCTGTCAACGTGGATACGATCATCGATACCCGATACGATAGCGACGATCCTACGTCAGCGTTTGAGGACTTCCTCGCCGGACAAACCTGCAAGCCCATGTTCTCGTTCCGATAATCGGTACTGATCACTGATCGTTTTGTTTCGCTTCTTCGATTTCTGCGATATCGAAAACGACATCGCACAACTTCCCATTCAGCAACGCCTCGAAGGCTTTCTGGGCATTCGAGGAGACGCTCCCCGCAGGGTCAGATACGAATGATGGATTACGGGACCGATAGTTTAAGGTACGGTAATTACATTTTGAGAAGTGTGCATACTGTAGAGCCAGAGATAGAACGACCTGATAGTACAGTCGTTGAAGGATTCGAAGGGATCCCCAGTTCCGTTGCGTCGGATGTGACGGGAAATGTGCGCTTCGCGATGGACTCCGGGATCAAGCCGGTATACGACGGAGCGACCCTCGTGGGAACTGCGGTGACTGTGAAAGCCGAGCCAGGTGATAACCTCATCATCCACAAAGCTATCACGATGGCCGAACCGGGCGACGTGCTCGTCATCGATGCAAATGGCTACGTCGAAACTGCCCACCTCGGCGAACTCATGTGTGCCTCCTGTAAGGCGAACGACCTCGCCGGCATCATCATCGACGGTGCGATCCGCGATAGTGCAGATATCGAGGAGATGGAGTTCCCCGTATACGCTCGGGGGATCCACCCACAGGGTCCGCTGAAGCAGAGCCCTGGATCGATCAACGTCACTGTGACGTGTGGCGAAGTCGCGGTCGATCCGGGCGATATCCTGGTCGGTGACGATGACGGTGTGACTGTTGTTCCCGGTGAAAACGCGGAGGAGGTGCTCGAAGCCGCCCGTGAGAAATTCGCCGCCGAGGGAGACACGCGCGAACTCGTGGAAGGTGGTACGTACCTCTATGAAGCGAAAGGATACAACAAGCTCTACGAGGACATGGACGTCGTCGGCCCCGAAGATTCGGTCCAATAACGCTACGAACAGGTGAATAGGGTTGATCGCGGAGTAACAGTACAGACCACAGCCGGTCCGGAGAGTGTACTGGCCACCCCGATCGAGTTAGGAGTCACCAATCTGGATCTGTCGGTGGAGTTCAAACCGCTAACAACCCCAAAAACGGTCAACGGTAGATCTACTTATTTTGGGCAGGGAGTATTCGAAGACGATAGCAAGTGAGAGTTTCGAGATACTCGTTTCTTTGTCGATCGATCGCTCGGTCACGGATACGATTCGAGAAACGAAGAACGCGTACATAAATCCAAAAATAGTTACACACGAAGTTTGGAAACACGGTAGGCACTCGTACAGGAGTATTCGACGTCAAACTTCTCTGGTATCGACGCCGTAAAATCGAAGTGGCCCATTCATCCGTATTGAATCCGAAATTTTACGGTGATCGTCCAAGGTGGTTGTTCATCCCGGTTATATTCGTACGAGGGTTGTGAACGTCGATCGGGACGGGTGTACCACTATCTGATCAAAAATCACTCTTCCTCGAATCACTGAAGCCGATTGTAGACACCCTTGAGGGAGGACCATCCCAGTCCGCGTATAGAATACCCTGCTTGTACGCTGTTACAACCACAGTCTGCGAGATTGGCAAATAATTCCCATATCATTGAATATATCCTGAATAATATTCGCCATATATTATCCAAATTGGCCATTGTTAGAGGTAGCCACAATTTTGGGTAAATAGTTTTGGAATATTTGGTCTCGACCCTCGCTATTCACTGCATCTATTTCATTCGATACACTTCATCCAGCCAGATTTCTTCGTCGTCGTCTTCGAGAATCGGTTCCATTATCTCGTCCCACTCCGATTGGGCTTCGCTCGTCTCCATCACGCGGCGTATGGTATCCGGATTTTCGACCTCCAGATACCCGAATACGTGCCCGTCTCCTTCGAAAACGCTGTAGGATTCGATCCCCGCGCCCGAAGTGAGGTACGCTTCCTCCAGAGCATCGGAGACGTTCTGATGGGCTTCACGATACGCATCCCGTTTTCCTTGCACTATCTTTAAATGAAACGCTACTCGCTCCATATTCAGTTCGTACGTTGGGAGTCAGTAAAGATTTTTCTCAAAATCGTTGGGCGTCACTAGCGAGTGAAGAAAAAAGAAGCCGACGAGTCGTCTGTCGAATCGTATCTTCCCGTTAGTCTTCAGTCACTTCGGTCGAGGTCGAGACCGTAGTAGTGGACTGAAGCTCGCGCTGAATCTCCTCCAAGGATTTCCCGCCCGTATTCGGCAGGAAGAGCGTTCCGACTATCAATGTAAATAGCAGAAACGCGGTCATTATCGTCGCGACCGTCTTGAAACCGGTATTCCTCGTGAGTATCGGAAGGAACAAGCTCCAAAACCCGAGGCCGATACGTAGAATCCCGGTGATAACTCCCTGAGCAGTGCCCCGTAATAGGGTGGGAAAGAGTTCGACCGACCAGAGTCGATAGAGCGGCCACGCCGCGATTCCCTGTCCGAAGCCAAAGAGAACGACGTTCGCAATGGCTACCATCGTGTTCGACACCGGGAAGAAGATGAACAGAACGAAAGCGAGCGTCTGCATTCCCGCACTCACGATGTACAGCGGTTTACGGTTCGGTCGATCACCGTATCGCATGAAGACGAATGCGACCGAGATGATCGCGGAGATGAACCAGAGCGCCTGAAGCGCGTCACCCTCGGCAGGGCTCGACCCACCGACCGAGTGGAGGATATACGGGAGGAAGAACCCGTACGTTCCCGCAACCAGATTCCAGAGGCCGTACACGCTGGTGACGAACACCAAGGAGCGGAGATTGGCATCGGAAAACAGTTGGTGGATCTTCGAACTCGTTCCCATAGTCGTCCCGTCGCGATCCGAACCCGAGGACTCTTCTTCCGAATGGGCTTTTTTCCATCGTTCCGACTCGACGAGACCACGGCGAAGATACCAGGTGACGGCTGCGACAACGATGAGATGGGCGAAGAGGATCCGTACTCCCAGCATGCCCATGTCGCTAACTAACAACGCGAGACCGAGTGTAACGAGCGGACCGATGTACCAGAATATGTTCCCGAGACCCATTAGTTTCGCTCGCGAGCCCGACGGCGAGATTTCCGAAACCAAGGCCCACGAGGTCGGGATGTCCGCACCGACGGCGAGTCCTAGGATCAAGTATCCGAGGATCAGAACCCATTGTGAGTTCGCGAGCATGAGTATCGCCGCGCCGACGATGTACACCAGTAAGTCGTACTGATACAACTTCTTTCGGCCGACTTTATCGCCAAGCCGTCCACCGATCAATGCTCCGACACCGGCCGAGATGGCATTCGAACTAAACGCGCCTAACAATCCGACGAGTGAATCGTTCATGTGAAACGCGTTGGCCCAAATCGAAAGTGCCGCTGCCCCGGCAACGATCGACCCTGCATCGATATAATCCGCCATCGATGCGAGGATTACCCAACGCCAATGTTCACGAGTAAGTTCACCACTATCCGTGAGGGATGATCCCATACCTCACCTAATTTTCTAACGTTACAAAAGCATTGTGGTTATCTTTTATCCACGAAGCCGGATTCAAGGAGTGAATGAGACGGGTACTGGTCGAACTCCCGGACGAAGCGTTGGGTAATACCGAACGATTAATACTGAGCTCTTGTATGTATACAATTGACATGGTGCAACGAGATCTCCGCGTCAAATCCGCTGGAACGATGATTCAGATCGTCGATGCGATCAAAGAATTGGACGAGCCAACACTTTCCGGGATTGCCGAACACGTTGGCGTCCCCAAGAGCACGGCTCACGATCACCTGACGACGCTCACGAAGCTACAACTCATCGTGGATACACCGGACGGATATCGCCTCGGTGCTCGATTCTTGGAATACGGAGGATACGCTCGCAAGAGCATGCGAGTATACCGGGTGGCACGTCCAGTCGTCGAAAATCTAGCCACTGAGACCGGCGAACACGCCAATTTGGGGATCGAAGAGCACGGGTTAGCCGTCTTCCTCTACAAGGCGAAAGGTGAAAACGCCGTTACCATCGATACGCATCCCGGAATGAGAGTTCCCCTTCACACGACTGCGATGGGAAAGGTGATCATGGCGAACCGACCGAGAAGGGAAATCGAGCGGATCATCGACGAACATGGACTCGTCCAGGTGAACGAAAACACGATAACCGACCGTGAAACCCTGTTCGAGGAGTTGGAAACGATCAGAGATCGAGGGTACGCCACCGACAATGGGGAGCGGGTAGACAGGATGCGGTGCGTGGCAGTTCCAATCATCGGAGACGGTGGAGAAGTCATCGCAGCTGTGAGCGTTTCCGGACCGATGAGTCGAATGCAGGGTGATCGAATGGAAAACGACCTCCCACAGCGCGTGAAAAGCGCGGCGAACGTCATCGAGGTGAACTTGAAGTATTCGGAATAAGCGGAAATCGCTCCAATGGGGCGGGGTATCGACCGATATCCGATAATTCGATGCATCAATTCTCTGTTTCTTGAACTCGCCGTACGGAATAGCAACGATCGAATCCTCCCTCTCATGAGAAACCCAAAACAGGAGTACAACGTACCGATCAGCCTTCAATCGGTAGCGGAATCGGTCTGACGGCGTACACCCCCTCCCAGAACACCATTACATGACTATTGATGTAACGGCAATACAACATCATTTCCGGCGATGCCGAAAAAGGACAAATTGTCGATGAATATTTCCGTTTTGCCACTCCCCCATGCTTTCTAACTGTCCGTTGAGAGTGCGAGAGTAGATCGACGCGCCGCGAAGAGGAGTAGAATAGACTGACCGGTGTTTATCAGTAGCATCGAAGCAAACCGAGTAAGTATTGGATACGGGATGTCCCTCTCTTTCGCACCTTCCACGAAAATATCCTCACGACTCAGGTCGGAAACGCGAACGAAAAACGGTCAGTTGGCGAAAGAGAAGACGGGCTTGCAGGTTTCCGAGTGGAGGAAGGCTTCGAAGGCACGGGACGGGTCGGACGTGGAAAACGACGTGTCCATGATCGTCGATGCATCCACCGATCCGTTCTCAATGAGGCGGAGCGCCTGTTCGAAGTTGCGCCACGTCGAACCGTAGGATGTGTTGACGTCGACTTCACCGCGGACCGAATCGGTAAACGCGACGGTACTCGGCCCGTTCGGGATTCCGACCATCACGATTTGACCACCTTTCCGAACGAGTTCGACTCCGGTCTCGACGCCGGAATGATGACCTGTCGCATCAAAGATCACGTCGAATCCGCCGCCGATCGTTCGTTCATCGACGAGGGACTCTACGTCAGTATTCTGCGCATTGACCGTATCGATTCCGAGCTCTTCGACCAACGGCAGCCGATACTGGGTGTCCTTGTCGAGACCGGAGACGACGACATCCGCGCCGATCGAGTCGGCAACCGCCGCCGTCAACACGCCGATTGGGCCGGGACCTTGGACGAGAACTGACTCCCCCGGTCGGAGATCCGACTGTGTGAGGACCGCCCGCGCGGCGATACTAGTCGGCTCCGTGAGCGCAGCTTCATCGAGCGGAACGCCATCCGGAACGCGGTGGAGGTGTTGTGGCTCGACGGTCACGTAATTTCTATACGCGCCATCGCGGTGCATCCCGGTGATCGAGAAATCCTGACAGACGTTCGTCTGTCCGTTCTTGCACTGAAAACACTTCCCACAGTGGTGGATCGGTTCCTCGACTATCTTATCGCCCTGTGAGAACGAGGTAACGTCAGCACCGACCGCCTCAACGGTGCCCGAGTATTCGTGACCCATAATCCGGGGAATGGGAATCCACTCGTACCCTCCATCGTACTTGTACGCATGGGCGTCGCTTCCACAGATACCGGCGGTATGAACGCGGATAAGCACTTCATCTGCATTCGGACTCGGTTTTTCACGATCCTGTACTTCGACAGTTTCCGCTCCTGTTTGAACAATTGCTTGCATTTTTGGGTACCTTGTCGACAAACTACAGCCGACGGCGTTGTCTATTGCTAATTCCGCATAATACTTATACTTCCGGGTAAAGTTCCAACCATCGATTACCTAGGTACCTTTAAGACAATGTTGTACCATCCTAGAGATGGTATGGCACAGAAAGCGATAACGCAGACGGAGGTATCCAATGGAGATCACTAGTGTCAGGTCGACGAACGTAAGCACGGATTCGTGGGGCGAGTTCGTCGAATTCCCGCTCGTCACCGTGATGAGTAAATTCGACGAGTACAACAATGCCGATGGGGACAACCCGCAGGCCCGCCGCAAATGGATGGGTCCGGTCGGTGACGTCGTCGTCGAAATCGAAACGGATGCCGGGATCACCGGGGTCGGCGCAGGCAATTGGGCGACGGGGGCCATCTCGACCATCGTCGAAGAGACGCTTGCGAAGCTCATCGTCGGCGAGGATCCGACGGAGCGCGAGCGCCTTTGGGACATGATGTATCGGGCGACGATCCCGTTCGGGCGAAAAGGGGCCGCCATCGAAGCGATCAGTGCCGTCGACCTCGCACTCTGGGACATCGCTGGTAAAGAGGTAGAAAAGCCGGTCTACGAACTGCTCGGAGGACCGACGAAGGACGAAATTCCCGCGTACGCGAGCAATCTCCACCCTGTCGATCACGAGAAACTCGCCGAAGAAGCGATTCAGTACGCCGAGGAGGGCTTCGAAGCGATGAAGCTCCGTTTCCGCTACGGTCCCGAAGCCGGTCGAGCCGGTATGAAGGAGAACGAAGCGATCATCAAAACCGTTCGCGATGCCGTCGGAGACGAGATCGCGATCGCTGGCGACGCGTACATGGGATGGACCGTCCGGTACGCGAAAAAGATGCTCGACCGCCTCGAACCGTACGATATGGAGTGGGTCGAGGAACCGGTCATTCCCGACGATATCGACGGCTACGCCGAGGTTCGGGAGTCCGCACCGATGCCGATTTCCGGCGGCGAACACGAGTTCACTCGCTGGGGTCACAAGGAGCTCCTCGAACGGGGAGCCGTCGACATCCTCCAGCCTGACGTACACCGCTGTGGTGGCCTCACCGAGCTCCTGAAGATAGACAGTATGGCGAGCGCTCACGATGTTCCAGTGATTCCCCACAGCGGGACGAACCCGCACCTTCACTTCATCGCGGCGTCGACGAACGCTCCGATGGCGGAGTATTTCCCGATTCCGGAGTGGTACAAAGAACGCCAACGGGAAGCCGAAGACCGTGATTCGACGTACGCTGATGCGATTTACGCGAACCCGCCGAACGCCGAGAACGGAACGATACCCCTCCCGGACGGCACCGGAACCAGTTCCGAATTGAACCGCGAAGCGCTTGAACACTTCAGCATCGAGTAATCATGTCCGACATCTCCTTCGAGTACAACGTTCCGGTGTTCGCGGGCGCACCTGACGAGGGTGACGACCCGGTCCACCGCGACACGCCGATGTACGAAGAGTTGGACTGGAAGGCGACGAAAAAGGGAATTCTGAAAGCCGAAGCGTTGGGTTTCGATGCGGTTTGGGCGCCCGATCACCTCATGCTCGGCCGTGATCACGCGGAGTACGAGTGCTGGACGCTCCTGAGTGCCATCGCCGGGATGACTGACGATATCCGTATGGGATCACTCGTCCTCTGTAACGATTATCGGAATCCCGCGCTCGTCGCGAAGATGGCCGCCACGCTCGACGTCGTCTCCGATGGCCGCCTCGAACTCGGGCTCGGAGCTGGTTGGCACGAACCCGAGTACGATGCATACGGCTGGAAGTATCGGGACGGATTCGAACGCCTGATGCGCCTCGACGAAAGTATTCGCCTCATGAAACGGTTGTGGGCGGACGATGGGAGCGGCGTCAGTTTCGACGGCGACCACTACCAAATCGAGGACGCGTACTGCACACCAGGTCCCGTACAAGACCCACATCCACCGATTCTCGTCGGCGGCCAGGGCGAACAGGTGACGCTGAAGCTCGTCGCGAAGCACGCGGACGTCTGGAACACCGACGTGTTCAACGGTGACGTCGGGACGCTCCGGCACAAAATCGGCGTCATCGAGGACCACTGTAGCACTGTGGGACGTGATCCGGACGAACTTACGTACTCGTGGGACGGCCACGTCATCTGTACACGCGACGAAGAAAAGCTCGATCGGATGCTCGACCGAATGCTCCCCATCCAGTTCGAGGAGGAGTACCAGGATCAGCCGGACATCACGACGGAAGCGGACGCGCGTGAATACTTCGTGATGGGAACGCCCGAGGAGTGTGCCGAGGCGATCCAAGATCGAATCGATACCGGTGTGACGAAGTTCCAGGGCTGGTTCGTCGATTTCCCTGACTTGGAAGGCATGGAGTTGTTCGCCGACGAGGTGATTCCCCAGTTTTCCTGATGGAGACACCCGATGTCGTCGGACCGATTTTTCAATGGATGTTTTTAATAGGAAGAAAACGAACAGTGACGTATGATAGACACTCATACACACGCGTGGGGATATCCCAGTCCCGAGCGTCCCTGGTCGAACGGGCCGATAATCGACCTAGTCGATGGCTTCGACGTCCACACGGCCTTCACTTCAGAACGCCTCCTCGCCGACATGGACACGGTCGGTGTGGACGAGGCCGTCGTCGTCGGCTATCCCATCTGTGACTGGACGGATAACTCGTACACGGTCGACTGCGTCGCCCAGTCGGAGCGCCTCTACGGCGTCGTCATGGTCGATCCGTTTGCGGATGGAGCGGCCGATACGCTCCGGAACGCGATGGATACCGAACGAGTGCTCGGCTTTCGACTGGGAGCAGCATGCCCGTACGATGCCATGTGGGAATCGTTCGATGCCTCGGTCACGTGGCTCCGCGACGCGATCGAAGAGACCGAGTTCTGGAACGCCGCCCGCGAAACGGGTGCCATCGTCCAAATCCTCGCGGACGAAACGCAACTCGATCAGGCCATCGAACTCGTCGAAACCTATCCGGAGCTACCGTATCTCTTCGACCATTTCGCCCACACGGACCCGTCGGTACCGCCACGGGAATCCGCATTCTCACAGTTTTCCGAACTCGCCGAACACGAAAGCGTCGCCGTGAAAGTATCGGAAATCGTTCATCGGTCGGAAGAGGGGTTTCCGTATGCCGACGTTCACGACCACGTTCGCTGGATGCTCGATGAATTTGGCCGCGAACGAGTGATTTGGGGGTCGGACTATCCGAACGTCAGCGACGAGGCGACGTACGATGAGGCGGTTTCCTGGGTAGAACACGTCGAGGGGCTCTCGGACACGGATCGGGAATGGTTGACCGAGCGAGCGTTCCGTCGGCACGTGGATCCATAGCACCGCTCGGATTCGGGGGGAAGTCGGAACGATATCTGCCGAGAACCGATGGATTGGAGCATTCCTACCGTGGTGGTGCGATCAGCTCAACTGGATGGACGACATCCCGTGGCAGGAGGTCACTCAACTGTTCCACACAAGAGGTTCCGCTCGCTGCGACGAGCGCATTTCCTCCAAGCGCATCCTCCCGTGTGAACTGCGTTTCCAGTTCTCGGCCGACGTCCATCGAGAGTTCGTAATACTGGCTCTTGTAGCCGAAGCTCCCCGCCATTCCGCAACATTCCACGTCGGACGTCGTGACATCGAACCCACATCGGGAAAGCACAACAGTCGAGTACGGTTCCAACCCCGATGTACGCTGTTGGCAGTGGCTGTGATAGTCGACGGCCGTGCCGTCGACCGATCGGAGCGAGGAGACGTCTGCATCGTTCGAAAGCAAGCCGTAGATGTACTCCATCACTTCGTAGCTGTTCTCGGCGAGTGATTCGTAGTCCTCTTGTGGGAGCAGTTTCTCGTACTCGCGATCGAACATGGCGAAGTCCGACGGTTCGATCACAACGATATCGACACCATCGTCCACGAACGGCCGAAGTCGGTCACGAACACGACCCGCCTGGGATTCGGCCGTCGAAATCATCCCCTGTGAAAGCGGGGCGCGGCCGCTCCCAGACACGGAGGGAACGGATACGTGGATGTCGAGGGATTCGAGGACCCTGACGGTTGCTTTTCCGCGCTCTACGAGCACGTGATTCGTGTAGAGGTCGGCGTAGAGAACTGCCTCGCGGTCGGCACTCGATTTCGGCACGTGGGAGCCGCCACGTGCCCTGAACCAGTCGACGAGGGTCTCACGCTGGAACGAGGGGAGGTCGCGACGAGGGTCGACACCGGCGACCCGTTCCAAGAGCGTACGTGCTGGGGCGGTACTCGCGATCCAATTCGAGACCGGGGCCGTCAAACTGCCACACCTCGCGAGCAACTCGAAGTTTCCGAATAGGCGTTTTTGAAGGTCGAGGCCCCCCTCGTCATCCGGGAGGAGCCCCTCGACGAGGTGATCAAATTTCGAGGACTCCTCGCCGTTGTTGAGCCGATCCCGAACGACCGTATTTATCCACGGAATGTCGATCTTCACCGGGCAAGCGTTGACACAGCGAGAACAACCTGTACAGAGGTCGTTGAACTCCGCTGCTGCGTCCTCACCACCGAGACCGGCTTCCCAACCGGTGGCGATACCGCCCGTGTACGTTTCACCGCCGAAGGCGTGACCCCCGACGTGCTGGAAATTCGCACACGAGTTCGCACAGGCCGAGCATCGAATGCAGTACAGGGTTTCCCGCAACTGATC
The DNA here is from genome assembly GCF_024136975.1 of Haladaptatus sp. AB643. Lineage (NCBI taxonomy): Archaea > Methanobacteriati > Methanobacteriota > Halobacteria > Halobacteriales > Haladaptataceae > Haladaptatus > Haladaptatus sp. AB643. The sequence continues at coordinate 276,648 of NZ_JAMYJW010000005.1, read as the reverse complement.
GTCCTCACGCATCGAGGACCGTCCGTTATCCACCAAGACGAGATGGAATTCGCGGTCCGCCGCTGAGCCGAACTCATCGGACGAAAAGTCGAGGGTCGGTGTATCCACCGGTGGCGTGAACAGCGAAATGTAGGATGTGATGTCCTGTCCGGTTCCCGACCGCCCGATAAGTTCGATGAACGGCTGTAAGTCCTCGAACGAGGGAATCAACTTCTCGATACCCGCGACAGCGACGTGCGTGTCAGTTGCGGTGACGCATTTCCGGGCGTTTCCTTCGCTCGTCACCAACGCGAGCGTGCCCGTGTCTGCCGCGATAAAATTCGCCCCCGTGATTCCGACATCTGCCTCACGCACACGGTCACCGAGATAATCCCGGGCGAACCGTGTCAGTTCTTCCGCCGTTTCCAACGGCTCGTCGAGGTCGAAGTATTCGTTGAACAGATGTGCGATGTCCTCACGGGACTTGTGGATGGCTGGAGCGACGAGATGACTCGGTGCTTCGTCGGCGACCTGCAAGACGAACTCCCCCAGATCGGTCTCCCAGACATCGATATCGTTGTTCACGAGTGTTTCGTTGAGCTCTATCTCCTCGGTCGTCATCGACTTCGATTTGACCACGGATTCACCGTCTACGCTCCGAACGACTTCGTGAACATAGCGGTTCGCATCCGCAGCATCATCGGCGAGATAGACCGTTCCGCCGTTCTGCTCGACCGTCTCGGTCACCCTATCGATGAGTTCGGATAGGCGCTCGATGGCGTCCGCTTTGATGCTCCGAGCCTCGTCCTTCAGCCCCTCATAATTCTCGAGGTCGGACACCGAGTCGTATCGACCCGCATTGAATCCCCGTGTATTCTGCTCGACTGCAGCTCCTTCGGTGGCCATCAGTTGACGAATGTGAGCGGCCGTTTGCTGTCGGTCACTCATCGGTCGGTTACGAGAAGGACGTGTACGGACGCCGGGCCGTGTACTCCCTGAACGAGCTCTCCCATATCTGCGGTCGCCGAGGGACCGGTAGCGATAACCGAACTCGACAGACCGTTCCGGACGCGGTCGCCGATGTCGATCAGCGCATCGTTCATCGACCGGACGACATCACTCGCGGCGACCACAGCGACGTGTTTTTCCGCGAACAAACTGATCGGTTCCGCCCCGTTACCACGGTCGTTGATCACGACGGAACCGTAGCCGCCGACACAGGAATCGACCGTCGTGATACCGGTCTTCGCAGCGGCCAAGTCGCTCGGTGAGGGGTGTTGGACGACCGTCTCGGGGAGGTCCACGCTCTCGAACGGAAGCTCGACACCGACTGCGGGCGGCTCGATCAGTTCAACGAGTTCGTCCGTTGCATCCGCCGATACGACACGCGTCAGTGGCACTGACTGGGTAGTCAACGAATCGACAAACGATTCTATGGCACTCGTAGTCACAATTATTGCTCGGGGTCGGGCGGTGTTAGTTCTTCCCCCTATCGGCCTTTGCAGTCAGGTACCAACCATACGAACCTATTCGTTCGGATCCAATACCTGATTCTCGAGGTCGCGGTAGCTCCCCCTTTCATCGATCCGACGGATGTTCCTCGCAACGACATCGGCAGTACGAGACCAGTATTCCTCGGTATGTCCGGAGACGTGAGGGGTGATGAAGACGTTACGGAGATTCCAAAGGGGGTGAGATTCGGGGAGTGGCTCGGGGTCCGTCACGTCGAGCGCTGCTGCGTGAATCTTGTTGCTACGAAGGGCAGATACGAGCGCCGTAGTGTCTATCACTTCCCCTCTCGCGATGTTGACCACGACTGCATCCGACGGGAGTGTCCTGAATTCCGCATCGCCGATGAGATACCGAGTACACTCCGTGAGAGGACAAGCGAGAACGAGATAGTTCGTCCGTGAAAGAACCTCGTGAAAGTCAGCGGGTTCGAAACCGACGACCTCGCCCGTCGGGCCACCCTTCTCGGGAGTGTACCGCACGCCGATAGTATGGACATCGAATGCGTCCAACCGTTTGACTATCGAGCGACCGATTTCACCGAGTCCGACTACCGTAACGGTGGTTCCCCGTAACTCGCCGAACGCCTTGTACTGGCGCCATTCGCGGCGATCCTGCTGACGAATGCCGTGATCGAGGCGACGTGCGATAAGCAAGAGGTTACCGAGAACGTGTTCCGCGATGTTTGGAACGTGTGTTCCAGCCGCGTTCGTTACTGTGATTCCTCGCGTACGGAATTCGTCCTTCGGTAAATGGTCGGTCCCGGCAGCGCCGCAGGCAAAATATCGCATTTCGTCCGCGCCAGCTAGCGTCTCTTCGTCGATACCGATACCCGTGACGACGGGAGCGCGCTCGACGAGTTCCCGTTCCGATTTGGGCGTCGAAGCGACTCTGACGTCGTATTCGGGCAACCGTTCTCGTAGTGCAGCACCGTAGCGTTCCGTGGGAATTCCGTGCGCTTTCCCGCGGAGAACGACGATGTCAGGATTGGACGTAGTCATGGTTTGCTCCGTTAGAACGGGAGCGATCATACGGTTCTCGGTGGAGAATATAAATCTAAGTAATTTGTATACTGCATTTGGAATGGCGAGGTCAAGAGCGGTTCGTCGTGAACGGCGACCGGTCGACGTTGGCCCGGACGATCGGGATGAGAAGTGATACCGCTGTGAGAGCCAAGATTCCGAACGCGATCGGACTATGAACGAAAACGTCGAGAGATCCGCCGGAGATGGTGAGCGAGCGGCGAAGGTTCGACTCGGCGATCGGACCGAGGATCATCCCGAGCACCATCGGAGCGAGCGGATATCCATCGGCACGCAGTAATAGCCCTAGCAGACCTGCACCAAGCATGACCCAGATGTCGATCAGGTTTCCACGAAGCGCGATCGCTCCCACTGCACACAGAACGAAGATGGCGGGCCAGAGATATTTCGCGGGGAAATCGATGAGGATCACCCAGAGATGCGCGCCGAGCAACCCGAAGACGAGGATCAGAACGTAGATGAGGAAAAAGGCGACGAAAATCGCGTAAACGAGTTGTGGCTCCTTCTCCAGCAGGTTTGGTCCGGGTCGGATTCCGTGTACCATCAACGCACCGATGAGGATGGCGGTCACGGAGTCCCCGGGAATCCCGAGCGTGAGGGTCGGGATTAGGGCACCGCCGGTGCTCGAATTGTTTCCGGATTCGGCAGCGGCGACGCCGAGCGGGTTTCCGTCGCCGAACGAAGGCGTCTGCTCGCTGAGCCACCTAGTCGCCTCGTTGTACGTTACGAACGAAGCGATATCGCCGCCAGCACCCGGTATCGCGCCGATGAACGTCCCGGCGATACCTGAAAGAACGGCAGTTGGTGTGATCGCTCGTATGTCGCTTACTGTCGGAGTAACGCGTGCGACGCGGCGATCGAAGGCCTCACGGCCGATCCCTTCAGCGTAGCGATTGAGTCCCTCGGCGATACCAAAGAGGCCGATCATCACGGCAATGAATTCGATACCACCGGTCAATTCGACCGATCCGAACGTGAATCGGGGGACGCCCGCGATCGGATCCAGTCCGACCGTTGCGAGGAACATTCCGAGGAGACCCGTCAGTAGTCCTTTCACGAGGGAATCGCCGCTAACGTTCGCGATAATAGTGAGACCGAAGAACGCGAGCGCGAAGTACTCTGGAGATCCAAATTCGAGGGCTATTTTCGCGACCTGGGGAGAGAGAATCGTTAGGAAAATTACGCTAATGATACCGCCGATGACGGATGCGATGGTGGCAATACTGATCGCCTGTCCGGCCTTCCCTTGTTTCGCAAGCGGATAGCCGTCGAACACCGTTGCCGCAGCGCTCGGGGTGCCGGGTGTACGAATGAGTATTGCGGGAATTGAGCCGGCGTACAGTGCGCCGCCATAGATGCCGAGCAACAACGTCATCCCCTCTATCGGTTGCATGCCGAAGGTGAACGATACGAGGACGGCGACCGTCATCGTCGCAGTCATCCCCGGTATCGACCCCATCGTGATACCGATCAACAGACCGATGACCATGAGGAGGAGAACGGACGGTTGGAGAACTAACGCGATTCCTTGGAGGAGATTTGCGAGAAAGCTCATCTCAGAGAGTCACCCCGGACAGAAACAGAAGGTCGGGTAACGACCGGAAGATGGGCAGGACCCCGTCCGGAAGTGGGATATGGAGAAACGACCCGAATACGAATTGCAGAACGAGGACGAAGACACACGAAAACGCCGCGACGAATCCAGCCGATTCCACACCGGAGTACAGGAGAAGTGACGAGAGAAAGAAGATAGTTCCAGCGATGAATCCGAGGAGTGGGAGCGTCGCGACGTACACCACCATCAAGAAAATGGGTACGAGAACGCGTTTTATTTCCTTCCGCTTCACCTCGTGAACGGTATCGGTACTCCTCAGCCAACTCTGTGCTATCTGGACGACCGCGAGTATCGCAATACAGAGTGCGATAACTCGCGGGAAAAATGCTGGGTCGGGACCGTTGGTGGCAGGGGTTGGAAACCCCCCGCTGATGACGTATATTGCTATGGCAATTGCCAAGAACAGTACTCCTGAGTACGAATCCGATTTTTTGATCTCAATTGACATTCTTAACCACCTGGGTTGTTAGAGCTGGAGTTCCGATATTCGAACGAATTGGGACCCGTTCTGGTCGTTTTGATCATATCGGTATCGAGAGCTGATCGTCATCGTTACGATCCTCTCTGGAGAATAGGGTACTTCATCACTTCTTTCCACCTGCTTTTTTGATAACCTCACCGATGCTCTGGTGCTGACTTTTCATGAAATCACCCAACTCTTTCCGGTCCTTGTACGCGAGATTGAATCCGTTCTTCTTCATGAACGACTTGAACGAATCGTCCTTGTACGTTTTCGTGTACAACTCGTTCAACGACGTGAGTTTGCTCTTATCGACACCGGTCGGCGTGACGAGTGCCCTCCACGCACTCAGATTCCAATCGTATCCCTTTTCCTGGAGCGTCGGTACGTTCGGGAATTGGTAGTGGCGCTTTTCTCCCATCGTGGCGAGGAATTCGAGCGGGCCGCCTTCGACCTGTGGCGCCGCTTCGGGAATGCTCGTCGTCGTCACATCGACTTCTCCATTCACGACGGCGGTAACCGCCGGTGCGGATCCATCGTAGGTCACGTGCTCGAACTCTACCCCGGACTTCTGTGCGAATCCGACCGCGGCGAGATGCCAGATATCTCCCGGACCTGCAGTCCCGACGGAAACCTTGTTGTTTTTCGCGTGCTCGACGAACTCCTCGAGATTTTGGTACGGTGCGTCCTTGCGGACCGTGATGGAAGCGGGATCCGCATTGTACTGCATGATCGGATCGAAATCCTCGTACGAGATGTTCGTTCGGCCGTATTGGTTGAGAACCATCAGCGTGCTCGCGATAACCCCGACTGTATATCCGTCCGACGAGGAGTTTTTGATCGCGTTGAAGCCGATGACACCGCCACCGCCGGTCTTGTTCGTAACGTATATCGACGTATCCGTATGGTGTTTTCCGACCTGTGCGAGTTGACGGGCCGTTCGATCAGTCCCACCACCTGCGGACCAGGGTACTATCATATCGATATCCTCGCTTGGATACGTACCGGACGAGTCACTGAGCGAACTACAACCACCGAGACCGAACATGCCAGCCGTCCCTAGTGTACCTTTCAAGAAGCTACGCCTGTCCGCCAGCTCAAATCTATGGCTATCGACCATAATCATAGGAATCATTCCTTAGGTTTTAAATCTTGACAATGGTGAAAAATATATGATATTTGGGGGAGAGGTAGTTGTTGATATGCGACTATATGAAAGAATTTCCATTTGGTCTACTTCAATTTAATACAAAATCTTTATCAGGGCGGGTTCAAATTCCATCACATGGTGGGTTCCACCCTGTTAGCTGCAAACATAGGTATCGCCGTATCGATCACGTTATTATTGATAATCCACTTCGACCTCGATCCCTCCATTTCGCTCATCATCGGAGCGTTGTACATGGGAATCGCATCGGGTTTAGGGCTGGATACGACCGTCACGGCCATCGGAACCGGATTCGGAGACCTGATGGCTGGTATCGGTATTCCGATCATCTTCGGGATCATGATCGGAACGTTGCTCGCCCAATGTGGAGCCGCGAAAAAGATCGCTGTCACACTAACGGGTGCGGTCCCCCAGCGACACATACCATACGCGCTTGCTTTATCCGGGGCGATCGTGGCAATCCCCGTGTTTTTCGACGTCGCATTCCTCGTCCTCACGCCGATGGTCATCGCACTCTGGCGGGAGACGGACCTCGAATATCCGGTCGTCATCGGAGCCCTCGTTATCGGAGCAGCAGGCGCACACACATTTATCCCGCCAACACCGAATCCACTTGCCGCACCGGAGATTCTCGAGTTTTCGCTCGGCAGTATGATGGTTACTGGGTTGGTGGTCGGTATTCCGGCCATTCTCGTGGCAACGGCGATTTATATGCCTCTCGTTAGGCATCTATGGACCAGCGAGAATGATATAGAAGATATTCCGTTTGAAGAAGCCGAAGACGGATCCACACGGAGTCCGTCTTTCTTTGCATCACTTCTTCCGATTCTCACCCCGATCGTACTCATCCTTCTTACTACCACGTCGGAAGCCCTGACTGGTAGCGTGAGTCCATTCGTCAAGTTTCTCGGGAGCCGAATCGTGGCGATGCTTGCCGGACTTCTGATTGCGATCGCGGTCTTCATCTCGGTAGTAGGACGAGATGAGCTCTCAGAGACGCTTTCAGAGGCAACTCGACCGGCAGGATTGGTGCTCGCCATCACCGGTGCTGGAGGTGCGTTTGGATACGTAATTCAACAAACGGAAGCGGCAAGTGCGTTTGTAAATCTGATCGGCATCGACGGCCAAGGTCTCGCGATAGTGTTTCTCGCGTTCTTCCTCGGATTGGTCATGCGAGTCGCCCAGGGATCCGGCACAGTGGCGGGAATTACCGCGATGAACATTATGGCTGGCGTCGGAACGACCGTCACGGGGTCGGCAATCGCGCTTGCAGCGCTATCAGGTGGCATGAGTATCGGACATATCAACGATAGTGGGTTCTGGGTCGTGACCGAGTTGACCGGCCTGGAAGTCACTGGGGGCCTCAAAACGTATACCCTCGGAGAAGCCGTTCTCTCTGCCCTCGGTTTGGTAGGAGCCGTTCTGATCGCAGTGGTCGTCTGATACTCAAATATTGGATCGACTCTTGCGGGAAGAATCGAGGCCTATTCCGCGATGACGTGGTTTCTCAGGACGCCGATATTCTCTATCTCGACTTCGACTTCGTCGCTCGGTTCGAGAAGCTCGGGTGGCTCACGAAACACACCGACGCCACCGGGCGTTCCCGTTGAAATCACGTCGCCCGGTTCGAGCGTCATTACCCGGGAGAGATATTCGACGATCTCGTACGTGTCGAATATGAACTCTTCCGTATTGGAAGATTGTTTGAGGTCCCCGTTAACCCGCGTTCGGACACCAAGCGCGTTCGGGTCGATGGCATCCTCGGTCACTAGCTCGGGTCCCATCGGGGCAAAGGTGTCGTAGGACTTCCCCCGGAAGAACTGGCCATCCTCGAACTGTGCGTCCCGAGCACTCACGTCGTTTACCACCGTGTACCCAGCGATGTAGTCCGAAGCGTCGGTAGCGGTCACGTTTTTCGCGGTTCGTCCCATGACGATCCCGAGTTCGACTTCGTAATCCACCTGCTCGACGTCTTCCGGATGGATAATCGCCGCATCCGGGTTCGTAACGGATGTGGAGGACTTTGCGAACAGTATCGGCTTTTCGGGTATCTCTTCATCCTGTTCTTCCGCGTGATCGTGATAGTTGAGCCCGACACAGGCGATCTTTCCCGGGTTGGGAACTGGGGCTAGTTCCCGTATATCAGCCCTCGGGATACCGGTCAGTGCGTCCGTAGCCACTGCCTGCTGAACCTTCTCTCGAAAGCCGGGCGTTGCGATATCCTCGTATGTGGGTTCACCAAATGGGACGTCAGCGAGCGAGTAAACCATATCTTCGACGACGACACCCCAATGCTGCGTGCTACCTTCGGAATAGCGTATGAATCGCATCACCTCAGTGTTCGTAGAGCCCGTTGAAAACAGTTTCCCAGCCGGGAATGCGTCCATCCGTCTGGTAATCCCGGATCCGTGCGAAGCCCTTTCGACGGGTTTCTCCAATGAGAATACGCCGATAAATAGAGCGTCGAGCTCACATTCTAATTTGATACTGCCTGATTTGGTTTCGTAGGGCCTCGTTTCGAGAGATTGCTAGTGTTGCGAGTAGCCGGATAGGTTCGCTAGTCGTTCGATCTCGCAGTCAGTATGCCGATCGATACGGTACACTTCGTCCGGTATTACCCAACAAAGATAGTAGATTAATGGGGACGATTCTTCGTACTCGTTCGTCTCAGTCCAGAGTAATCGAAAGCGTTTGGTAGAGTTTCAAGTACGTCTCTGGTCCGTATTCGCTTCAAGAGCCCCACATCGACAGAACTACGATCACGGACCCTCATTACATCCCTATACCTGTAATATACATCGTTCCGGCAATGCCGATTATTATAGGTACATAAATAGGTTGGGTTCTTTAATAAGGATCAACGAGAGGGGGCTAGCAGTCCGATTCGTCGGCGAACCGAATCTCGCTGCGCATGGATTGGCTCGAAGGTACCGGGGTAATCCCACTTCCGCTTAGTATAGAAAGCGGTAGTATACCACACACCACCACATCGAGTATGCATGGAGGATACAATGGCTCTATCGTACGATATTGGCCCCTCAGACATATATAAATCCCATAACGCTATATCAAAAATCTCGCCTGGAAAGTGAGACTACACAGGTAATAGCGTAGCCAGGATACACGATTTCAGCCCAACCAACGAACACCCCACAATTCAAACTCGGGTCGGGACACCCACTCCAGTTAGTATTCCAACTCGAATTTTATATTTAAAGAAGCCAGCCCAGCGCTGCCGCTCATCACCTCTCATTAACACCGGTTCGAGAACGTGTGCCTACCTGATTCCTGTCTGCGTCAATCGTGACGAATCCGACGTAATATCCCATCGAGAATTAACCGCCGTCGAGTGCTGAAGCAGACGGAGACGCCTACACTGATAGCGTGTTCAGGTCAAGCAGATTCGAGGGTACTAAGCCATGTAGTCACAAGTCGGTCCTCCGCGCTCGGTGCGTTATGAGCCGGCCAGATGCTGGTCGAAAAATTCGGTCAGCTTGTCCACAGCCGGTGTGACGTACTCGTCCCTGTCATAGAGGTCAACGTGCGTCGCCCTCAATCGTGATTAGCTCAGCGTTCTCGCCGGCTCCCTCGACCGCATTCTCGCTGTACGGCAACGAGGACGCCTCAGTGCCGGCGACCATCAGTAGGGGTCGCGGGGAAATCTTGTCGACATCGGCGAACGAGTCGAACTGGTCGAGCAGGTCCGCGCTCCGGACTACCCACTTGTTCGGCGCGCGCGGGTGCTGGCCACGGGATGTCTTGTAGTAGTCGACGAACTCGCGGGTGGCCTGCGGCGTTGACTCGTCGACCTCTTCCGGATCCGGTAACTGGTTGAAGAGTTCGGCCGGGAAGCCGTTCGCTTCCTCGCTGCGCAGTTCTCCCGACCGTTCGACCATCTCCTGGAACGCCTCGGGGTCGGGATCGCGGACGGTGCTCGGAATATCTACCGCGCTGACGGTTGCCACGGCATTCATTCGGTGGTCGGTCTGCGCAGCGTAGGGGGCGTAACCGCCAGACCCGCAGATGCCGAGCACACCGATCCGATCGGCGTCGATCTCCCGTACGAACAGCGAAAGGCGCTCGAAACGGCAGTCGAAATGGGATACTACGACGATTCCGAATCCGTCCACTTCGCGGAACTGTCCGACCAACTCGGCGTTCCCCGATCCACGTTCCGCTACCGTCTCCAGCGCGCAGAAGCATGGCTCGCCACCGAACTCGTTGACGACAGTCTCGGTTTTTACACCTAACTCGCGACAGTCACGGGCAGGCTGTTAAGTTGCGACCGACACGAAATGATTACGATCGATCCAAGAGTACATAGTATGGATTTCAGGTGCGTGTTGGTGACGACGAGAGGCCTGAGAAGTCGTGACCGCTTTCTAGTCTAGGATTCTCCGGCGCGGGTGTGCTACTCGCTCGAGTCGACTTTGCCAGCCTCGATCAGGCCCTCAACCGCCTCGCGGGTCGCTTCGAGCGAGGTGTATCGCGGTTCGTATCCGAGTTTCTCGCGCGCCTTCTCGATACTCGCGTTTGGGCTGTAGCTGATGTGTTCCTCGGTCATCTCGACGTCCTCCTCGTCGTATTCGGGTCGATCGGCCCACTCGTTGAACGGCAGGTACGTAAGGTCGGCGTCTCGTCCGAACCACCCGGCGACGGCCTCAGCATAGCCGCGGAGGGTGAGCGCCCGCGGTGAGACGACGTGGAAGCTCTCGCCAATAGCCGCTGACCAGTTCTCTAGCGCACGCTGGAAGCCCTGTGCGACGTCGTCGGCGTGGACGTGATGAACGGTTTCGAGCCCGAAGTTGGGGAGCACGACTTCTTCACCCCGAGCGAGTCGAGAGAACACGTCGGGGTCGAAGTTGCCCGCCGGATTGACGGGATCCCAGCCGGGGCCCACGATGTGTCCGGGGTGGAGGACGGTCGCCGGGAAGTCGTTCCGTCGCGCCTCGTCAAGCAGATACGCCTCAATCTCGGCTTTCTTTCGTCCGTACTCGCCGAGCGGGCGGCGCGTGCGCGGGGCGTCCTCGGTCGTGGGGACGACGTCGCTGGGACCGTGGACCCAGATCGTTCCACAGTGGAGTAGGTGTTGAACCTCCCCGCGAAGCGACGCAACGAGCGCTTCGGCGCTTTCTGGCTCGAAGCAGATCAGGTCGACAACGGCGTCCGGGTCGGTGGCCGCGATCGCCTCACCGAACTCACCGCGTTCCTCGGCAGTTTCGCGGTCGAGCTCGACCGACTCGACGTCGGTCCACGCGCTATCGTCTTGGTAGGGGTCACGCTCTCCCCGGCTGACTGCGACGACCTCGTGGCCTGCCCGCACCAGTCGCGGTACCAAGTAGGTGCCAATGTGTCCGGTAGCTCCGATGACGGTGACTCGCATGGGTAGCGCTATGATTAGTCCCCACGAAAAGGTATGGATACCGGACTGATTCGTCTCTTGTCCGGGCAACCCGCGTATCGCATCCAAGGTGCTCGATGACTCAGTCGACGCGCTCGTCGTCACTGACTGGCACGAGTTCGCCGCGTTGGACGACGAGTTCGTCGTGGATACCATCAGCCGGATCTTCATCGCTCCACTTGCGCTACCCAAGTCGATGTCGGCCGCCTCCGCGCGAGATATCCCTCGCCCTCAAATGGAGCGTTACGGTCCGGAATCGTCCGCGGTGCGCCGACAAATGAAGGCGTAGCTCTCGTTCTCGAAGTCGACCGAGCGTTCGACTTCGAATCCGGTGTCCTCGAGCCAGTCGCGGAGTCGATTCGGCGCGAGTCGGTGATCGACGGGTGGGCCCTCCTCACCGGGGCCGTCGGGGTGGTGCTCGCAGACGAAGAGACGAGACTCGGTGGGCAGTGCCTGGGATAGTTCGGCGAGCAGGCGTTTCGGGTGGTCGGCGTGGTGGAGGACGTACGTGAGGAATGCGACGACTGGCCGGTCGAACCGGACAGGGAGCGCCTCTGCGTCGGCGTGAATCGGCTCCACGTTTCCGACGTCCGCCTCACCCATCCTCCTCTGGAGGTAGCGGAGGGCGTCGCGATTTCTCTCAACGGCGTACACGGCACCCGACGGCCCAACTTGCCGAGCCGCGCGGAGCGCTGTGTAACCGGGACCGCTCCCGACCTCGAGGACCGCGTCACCGGTTTCAACCGTGATCTCGTCGAGCCACCTGGAAACGTACTCGTCGCGTGCAACCTGCCGATCGTACACTTCGTCCCAGGTGAGGTGGCTCAGATCTCTGTGGTAGTCGTCGGTCATGCTCGTGTGTATCGACCATCGAATCCTCACGCTATCACCCTGTCTACTCGCTCCCCCGGGAACTAGGCCAACCGCCTCTCCGTAGCGTTCAATTATCCGCCAACGGTCCGGCGACTTCCCGGACCTCGGCTTCTCTCTGCGTCGTGGGTACGGAGTCGACTCGACACGTCTGCCTTTATCCGGTGGGGGAACATCGGTGAGAGTAGAATATGGCCAGCCGCAAGAATGCAATGTTGACGACTGAGGACCGCCGCTGGCTCACCGGTGAAAAGACCTATGACGGTGAACACGCCAAACAACAGCGCTACCAGCGGCGAAACGACATCCGAGAGCGAGTTTATAATTCGATCTTAGATTTCACAATCCTCTTCGAGCATCTCGAAGAAGCCGAACGAAAGAAGCTCTTCGGCGAGGTCACAGCGAATGGCCGTCACTGGGATGTAGATGACAAACCGTTCATTGAGGGAGTAAGTGATGCACTCGCATTTCTCCTCTATAACGTCGATGCCGCTGCCACGATGCGAACCGACGATGAAGCGCACGAGGAAGCAACAGTTGCAGAAGAGTTGCTGATCGAAGCCTTCTATCGCGCCGGGATGAAAGCAGATCTCCTCGTCGATCAGGTCGATCTTGACGTCGAAGCAATACAACTACCATTCGAAGACATCCTTGCCGATCTCGAAGCGGGCAATGAACTCTCACCCGCAGCATTACGAGTGTTACTGGAAAGTGAGCAAGTCGACACCGCTACAATTCAAGAACAGTTGCGATCGGTAGTGTTCGACGACGGTTCACCAGCTGAGAACTCACTTTCACAGGAGAACTAACGTGAAATCGAACGACCTCACGCGATGGATGCAACGAAGTACTAGGATGCGGTCAACCAGCAAATACGGCTGGAGAAACAGACACCAATGACGATCACAACGAAGCGCGAGATGTTCGATCGGGAGCTACAGAAACTGTACCACGCGGAACTCGAAATTCTCGATTTACATGGCGATTTATCCGACGCGGCGGGAAGTAGCGAGGTCAGCGAGATTTTTACCGGACATAAAGACGATACCGTTGCTCAAATCCATCGGATTGAAGGGATTTTCGAGTATCTCGGCGAAGAGCCTACGGAGCGAGGCAGCCCGATTATGGAGGGATTGCTCGCCGAAAAAGACGAATTTGTAGGTGAGGTCGAACCTGCTGAGTTACGGGACATCGATACGCTCGGAATCGGTATGATTAACGAACGCCTCGAAATCACGCTCCTTGATCGGCTCTTAGCGCTTGCAGATGATCTAGTGATGGCCGAGGATGTTACCAACCCGCTCGCGACAAATCGTCAGGAGGCTGCAACCGCACTCGAACGAATGAAAAACGTTGTCGAGCGGAAGCATTCGAAGTAGAGAGAGTTTGAGATCAGAGTTGGCGTAAATAGTTTTGGGCTATACCACTATTGAGAATCTATTTAGGATAGTTCGGCAATGGTAGGATATGGTCGGTAATCCCGCTCCCTCCACCCCTCCCATATCTGTTGGTCGGGAATGGATGAAACCAGTCCATCCTTCGGCAATAAGCACAAGGCAAAAACGAACACCACCGAAAGGCACTGCACAGACCCCTAGTAAGAGAACTAGCATCCCCCCCAACACATCGTACTTATGATCTCACTTACCAAACGCCGAATTCGAGTATTCTTCGGCGCCCTCCTCGTGCTCTCGGTCGTCTCTGTGGGCTATGGGTTCGCATCATCACGATCGGACTCGACGTTCGAATCCTATCTCCACGGAAACAACGTGGATAGAAACGCACAGATTGCACCGAAAGCCGATGGCATCACGGTTATTGCCACCGACTCGAATTCCTGGCGAGGCGGTGATAACGAAGGACCGCGAGCACGGGCCGAACTTGTCGCGCTCAATCCAAACGGGACAGCCCGCTACTACAACGATACGCATACCCGCTATTGGGACGTCGACCCCGTGAAGGGGACGAAGACGACTGTCGAGTACTCCTACGCGGATCACCACAGCGCAAATGAGTGTCCGAGTGCCGACGAGTGGAACGCGAGTAAGTATGGCGTGAGTCAGAAAATGTGGGACAGGTACTATAAGACCCACGGCAAGGTCAGTGCCTGTACCTACGACGGCGTCGAGCGCGTGAATCTCACGACCGGGAAAGTCACGAAAATCTGGGGACAACTCACGCCTGGAAAGGAGGCAACGCGATACCACGACGTCGATCGGATCGACGAGAACCACATCGTCGTCGCGGACATCTACCTCGATGGAGTGTTCGTCGTGAATACCAAGACGGATCGGATCGAGTGGCGCTGGAACGCCTCCGACACGTTCAACCACTCGAACACTGGCGGTCCCTACCCCAAAGACAGGTCGCACATCAACGACGTCGAGGTCCTAGACGATGGCCGCATCATGGTGAGCGTTCGGAACCTCGACCGGGTCGTGTTCCTCTCCCCGAAGACGCACAAGGTTGTGGGTCAGCAAACACTCGGCGAGGAGGACAACTACGATACTCTCTACGAGCAGCACAACCCCGACTACATCAATACGTCGAACGGCGGCCCGGCAGCAGTCGTTGCGGACAGCGAGAACAATCGGCTCGTCGAGTACCAACGAACGAATAACGACTGGAAACAGACGTGGGTCTGGCAGGATGGGCGAATGCAGTGGCCAAGAGACGCCGACCGCCTGCCGAACGGCCACACATTAGTCTCCGACTCGAACGGCAACCGCGTCTTCGAACTCGATAAGAACGGCAATATCGTCTGGAAACTCAACATCGCCTTCCCGTACGAAGCCGAACGACTCGGTACCGGTGACGAGTCCGCAAACGGGCCGAGTGCACAGTCAGCCCATATCGCCTCCCGGTCCGGGAACCTTGGTGATCAGTTCTGGATCGGGGTAAAGCGTCTCATCCCTGGGAAATACCTGAATGGACTGATGTATATTACACCCGTCTGGATGGGAGTTCCCGAAGTATTTGCGACCGTATTTGGTGCCCTCTTCGCCCTCATCTGGGGCGGGTTTGAAGCAGGGTGGTATATCCGCCGACGGCGATCAACGACGGGGAAGAGTTCCAGCGACGAACCGGTGAATCAAGATTAACCGTCACCCGATCCTTCTTTGGGAAATTGCCTGCTGCGTTACGTGGCAGAGCAGAGATTAGCTTCGGCAACGTCGTCGGATCGATTATGGAATTCTTCTTATTCAACGACGGGATCATCGCCCTCGCTAGTCCCGTTCACGTGTCGAGTCAGGTGCTTCAGTTCTACCTGCCGGTGACGCTCGTCACGGTACTCTTCCTTTCGCTTGTCATGCTCCGAAAGCGGGTGCCTCGGTGGGCAGGCGCGATTTTCGTGCTTCTTTATCTGCACTTCGTGGCCGGCGGATACGTTCCACTCTGACCCATCTGTCAGAGTTCCAATCATGAATTGGATGTCGAGGAGATGTTCTCGGCGTACGCACTGAATTCACGCCCAAAGACAGCAAAGAATGTAACCCCGAGAAGGCCAACAATCGTAGCGATTGTAAACGCCAGCTGTGGACTCTGCGCATAGAGCCATCCACCGATAGCTGCACTCGGGATAACGATTGTATTTCGAATCAGATAGTATGTTCCCGTCACACGACCACCAGCGTCCTTCTCAGCTGGCCCGACGATGAGTGCCTTATGAGCGGGAAGGCCAGCAAAGCGTAGGCCCGAAAATGCAAACAGGAGGATGAGAATCCACTGATTCGCTGGTGCATGAATGAGCAGAATCGGAAACACTGCATAACAAAGAATCCGAGTCCAACAACCGGTTTGAGGCCCGTCGATTCGGCGAGCTTCGACACCGGCACTTTCGTCAGGATTGCAACGGCCATCTCGACGCCCAGCAAGATTCCGAAAAAGGCGGCAGGCCGAAGTGAAACGCCAAAGCCCTGAAATCCAACGTTGAGAAGGTCGGTGACGACGAGAATCCAAAAGACGTACACCATTCCATTTCCGAACCGGATGAGCGTATCCGCAATGAGCAACGGTTTGAGCGTTGCTGGAAGCGACCGAAGGTCATCAACGATCTGATCGAAACCCTCGAACGATTCCACGCCTGCGTGAGGAACAGGCCAACGAAAATCCAGATCCACGGCTCCACAGACAATGGCCCAACCTCTACGGCAGGGACTAGTGGCACGACAAACCAAAGGAGAAATCCGATCGTCGATATTGTTCCAAAAGCGGTCAGTGCAATCCGGGATCCGATTCGATCCGAGAATGTCCCACCGGGATAGGGATATACAGCCGAAATGAGATTTCCAACACTGCCATAGAGACCCACTACCGTTGCCCCGGCACCATCTTCACCTGCTCTTCGATTTCATCGCGAATCTCGCGAACACGATCGATATCTTGTCCATCAGGGTCAGCAAGCGCCCAATCACGAACATCGACATCTGCCGACGTATCGAGTTCGAGCGTCGAACACCCCATCGTCGCGACGTAGTCGCACGATTCGAGTTCATCAGTCGTAATGGCTTGTGGCGACCGACCTGCGAGGTCGAATCCTTCTTCATCCATGGCTTCGACAACGATCTCGTGAACGTGATCTGCAGGGTGTGTCCCTCCGGTCACAATCTCCACTTCGTCTTCAAGTCCGCGTCGCTCACGCTCCCGTTCCGCAAATGCCGTCAAAATCTGACTTCGACCAGCGTTTTGCATGCACATAAATGCGACCCGGGTCGTCTGGCTGGGCATCCGTTGGCTCATAGATGAATAATTGAACAACTCTTCTATTAAAATTTCGGAGATCGAGGCTATATTCGAGACGGAGAGGCACTGAGGGGACGATGCTCACGACAATGTCACTGTAGCTCACTATAGTTGTAGAAAGCGGGTTCAAACGAGAGACGAGGCCAATCTTGGAAGATTTGCAGTATCGTTCGGGTCAGGAAGGAGACAGGAAACAACCAAAAGACAAAAGTCCGTAAGAAGACGATTCAAAAGGCCTACCGCGGGCTTTTGGACTCCAGAACCCTTATTGAAGTGTTTGCTCAAGTGTATGGTAATGGCGACCAACGATCGGCTTCGACGCTATCTCACCGATGAATTGGGAGAATGCTGCGATGAAGACGTCGAACAACGCGTCGACGAACTCGAAGAACTCGGTGCACAGACGGACGAGACGGCACTCAAATCCGACGTGCAAGTTCTTTCTGCACTTGCCAATGAAACGCGCTACAAGATCGTTCGACTGTTGCACGCGACTGATGGTGAGCTCTGTGTCTGTGAATTCTCACCACTGCTCGACGTCAGTGAGAGTGCGATCAGTCATGCACTGTCGGATTTGACGAAAGCTGGACTCGTTACGAGACGCAAGGATGGAAAGTGGCGAAAGTATCGAGCGACAGGACGTGCAACCGCCCTGCTCGTTGCACTCGACGGCACGCAGACAGCCTAACGGATAGTCGTCGGTTCCTCTCTTCTTCGGTCAAATTGTAGTGCAAAGTGAGAACTACGCGAGAGTAATCCACAATAGTCGATCGAGCATACTCACCGCAACGAGTATATGAGAAAACACTCATATGGGAGTATGTTCAGATGAAGGGCGAACGACACCCGGTACGAAGCACTTAGGCTCATCTGAGGTTCTCGAGACACTGGCGCATTTGGGTTGCAACCGATTCATGGTTGAGGACGATCCATCGTCAGTTTCGGGAAGATAGCTCTCCGTGAACGGGAGTCCTGTCTTGTAAGAGTGCTTCCCGTAGCCAATCAACGATTCTTACCGGTCCAATTCACGTCGTACCGAGGAACTCGTTCGATCCAGTATTTCACTAGATGAATGAATAATTGCTCAACCATAAGATCACTAGTGATGGCTATAGAGAGGGTCGTAGCAGTCTTATTCCAAAACTTTAATTGAGCGACTATACAATTGTCTTGTTGATGAAGCGAGAAAGACGAATACGATTTCTATCGATTGAGAAAGAATCAGGTAGCAACAGCAAAGTCCCAAATCAAAAAATGGAGGGTGACCGAAATGAGTGACGACCTCGGCGTCCTCGATCGTTATCTCACAGTCTGGATCGGTTTGGCGATGGTGCTCGGTGTCGCACTGGGACACTTCGTTCCCGGTATCGCGGACATGCTGAACGCCGTTACATGGCATGGAACGAGCCTTCCAATTGCTGTCGGACTGTTCGTCATGATCTTCCCGATTATGGCCGAAATCGATTATGAGCGAATTCCACGTGTCACGCGAACTGCACGGCGAGAAATCGCGCTGACGCTCACGTTCAACTGGCTTATCGCCCCGTTCGTTATGTACGGACTCGCAGTCCTCTTCTTGAGTGACTACCCCGAGTTCGTCACCGGGCTCATTATCGTCGGGATTGCGCCGTGTATCGCGATGGTACTCGTCTGGAATGAACTCGCGAGTGGGAATCAAGAGATGTGTGCGGTCTGTGTCGGCGTCAACAGCCTTCTGCAAATCGTGTTGTTCGTCCCCTACGCCTTCCTCTTTCTCACTGTTCTTCGTGAGACAACGGTGAGC
This sequence comes from Haladaptatus sp. AB643, assembly GCF_024136975.1. NCBI lineage: Archaea > Methanobacteriati > Methanobacteriota > Halobacteria > Halobacteriales > Haladaptataceae > Haladaptatus > Haladaptatus sp. AB643. The sequence goes on along the minus strand of NZ_JAMYJW010000005.1, from coordinate 258,077 downwards.
GTCGACATCGGTCTCATCGCACAGATGGTCGGCGTCTTCCTTGGATTGCCGTTGCTCCTCGGGTTTCTCACGCAAAAAATTGCGTTCCAAACGGTCGGTGAACGGACCTACTACGAACGAGTCATTCCTCGCATTAGTCCGTTCGGACTCCTTGGACTACTGTTTACGGTCGTGGTCATGTTCGCGTTGAAAGGTGAGTACATCGTCAACCATCCCGAACAGATCGTTCTGATCGCAACGCCACTGTTCATTTTCTTCGCCGCAATGTGGGGGCTCGCATACGGCGCGAGTGCCCTGCTCGGCTTTAGCTACACCGAAGGGATCAGTGTAGCGTTCACAGCCGCGTCGAATAACTTCGAACTCGCAATTGCCGTGGCAGTCGCCGTCTTTGGTGTCGGCAGCAATGTCGCACTTGCGACAGTCGTCGGACCATTGATCGAAGTTCCCGTTATGCTTGCACTCGTTCGAGTGGCACTGGCGACAAAGGAGAACCTCTTCCCCGGCGCGACAGGAACCAGCGATGTTAGCTACTCAGACTGAGATCGAGCGGCTGGCCTCGTACAAAGCCACCCTCAAACAGAGAAGCAGAGTTCGACGCATCGCTTCATTACCACACAGCCGAATTACAACCCTATGAGCACGTCAGAAACCACCGTCGCATTCGTTTGTGTCCAGAACGCTGGCCGCTCCCAAATGGCGACTGCCTTTGCCAAGCGTGAGCGAGACCGCCGAAACTTAACCGATGAGATCCACATCCTGACTGGTGGCACGCAACCCGCCGACCATGTGCATCCAGAAGTCGTGACTGTGATGGAAAAAATCGGTATCGACCTCTCCGAGAACACGCCGCGTGACATTACCGTCGGGGAACTTCAAGCGTCCGAGTATGTGATCACGATGGGGTGTTCAGCACAGGACGTCTGTCCCGCGACGTGGAGTGGTGACAATCGTGATTGGGGACTCGACGATCCGGATGGGAAATCGATCGAGGAGGTACGCAAAATACGAGACGAAATCGAAGATCGGGTTAGTGAGTTCTTCGACGAATTAGAATCACGTGAGTAGGACTGTCGAGAAGAGCAAAGTCATGAGGTGAACACACTGTTGTTTTCATCCACGGACCTGGAGTGTATTTCCGCGAGAGCCGTTCTTCAGCTTTCCTCCGATATGTATCGTATCGGAAGAAGAAGGAAACACACGCGAGGGGCATGTTTATCATATCTATCTAAGCCATCTAAGAGGAATTAGATCTGCGCTCTATCAGATAGCATTGTTCTCGATCTTCGAATCTAATCTATTCCATCTATTCCATCATAATCGTCTTAGAAGCTGTCTGAAACCCTGCTCAATGGATGAGTAGAAAGTATGAATGATTCCGAGGTCATTCTAAGATCGCTTAGACGGCTATTCTATCTAAGACAATTAGCTCTGGTTTAGACGAGTCAGTAATTCATCCTCATCCATCTCTTGGGTCTTTTCCATCGCGAGTTCAATGAGAATTGGGTAGTAGTCACGGTTTTTCTGAAGCGACTCGCCGTGTTCACGTTTGTATTTCGCGTTGAGCTCGTCGAATCGAATATCCAGTTCGGTGTGCTGCTCTTCGGGGAGATACATCAGCACTGACGGCAGGTCCTTCACAGACGTCTTTTCTTTCTCATTTGTCTTTTCAGTCTGTTCTGGTTTATCGCTCTTAGAAGTCTTAGACATACTGTCGGTCTCAGCTGTCTTCGAGAGACTATCTGGTTTATCCGTCTTAGACGAAGTTTCACGAGCTTCTGTCTCAGATGGCTCTTCTTTCTGAGCGTATCGACTTCCAAATGGATCGCGGTTCTGTGTTTTATCTCTCGCCATCGATTCCCTCCAACGATTCGGCAATCTGCAGATAAACCTCTTCCATGTCGCAGTCTTCCTCGTGTTCAAAAATCGAACCCCCCGCGTTCCACGCGCGCTGTAATGCAACTCGCTTTCGGATTTCCCACACTGGTGCCCTTTCCTCGAAAACATCTTCGAACCACTCCATCATCTCGTCTGCTTCGTTGTCCGTCCCGACTTCGTTCGCGACGAGCCCCACTTCTTGGATCCCCGTGTCAAAAGCGGCTTCGAGGGCATTGATTTGTTTGAACAACAATTCAAGCGCACGGATGCTCGTCGTCTTCGTTTGCGCTGGGATGAGCACGTTTTCGCATGCGAGAAGCGCATTGTCGGTCAGGACACCCAGGTTTGGTGGACAGTCGACAACGATATACTCGTACTCGTCGAGCTTGTTAAGCGCCATATTGAGGCGATTCTCACGGTTGGGCACGCCAGCCAGCGCATCTTCGATGTTGATCATATCCTGATGACTTGGAATGACATCCATCTCGGAATGCTCGTAAATCAGTTGCGCTGTTTCGTCTATGACGTCTAAATCAGGTAAGACATCATAGAAGCTTATGACGTCTGCATCGTATTCATCCTCTAAACCGACCCCTTCGGTTGCATGTCCCTGGGGGTCCAAGTCAATTAGAAGAACGTCGTATCCTAGCTGGTTGAGCGCTCCTGCGACGTTAATCGAGGTCGTCGTTTTCCCAGCGCCGCCCTTTTGATTACTTACAGCGATCTTAGTCGTCATACTTCTCTACTCTAGTTATGCCTTCTAAGATGGGATAAAAGTATGTCAGACAAATTCTTTGTGCCGTGAATGTATCCAGATAACTATGGACGTTTTAGTGCGATCAGTAGGTCGCTAATTCGGTCGACACAGTAGACCACCACCGAACACGATAGAAGAAAGTCACCCAGAAGCGTTTGACGGCGTTGGTACGCCACTATCAATGGCTAAGCTTCCAGTATCACTCGTGATAGCACTCACTTCTTAAAAAATAGATCAACGACAATTGGTGCAAAATAGACGATTATCAATGAGATCGTCAGTTGCTCAACCACCAATTAACTGTTTTGAAGATCCGACACGATATTCTGTTTGGTTTTTGGCTGTTCAAATACAGTATCGAGCACCATATCCGAGTCGCGCAAGAGAGAGTGTTCCCGATAACTTCCTTCGCTCTTTCCACCACCAGTATGCCGATTTTCCGTGACGTCACTAAAGGCCCATTCCTTCAATAATTCCAGCACTCGCTGGTGACTGAGGGGATCTGTTCCTTCACTCTTACAGACGTCTTCGTACACACGGTAAATCTCGCCTGTGCTAAATGCTTGCTTCAAGGAGGATTTTTGGAGATAGGCGAGCGCAAATAGGACATATTTCGAATGAGGAGTTGATCCTCGAATTAGCTCTTGGAATCGAGACATTTCCGCATAATCCTGTGCTGCATCGACATGCTCCTCCGTAACACTGGAATTTCCATTCCGCGCAGCCAACTTCCCTGCGCTCGAAAGGATTTCAATCGCTTTCCGTGCGTCACCATGCTCACGCGCGGCAAGCGCTGCGACGCGTGGGATAACACCATCTTCGAGAACATTCGGTTGGAATGCATCTCGCCGTTTGCTCAGAATATCACGAATTTGGCCGGCATCATATGGATGGAAGACGAGTTCATCGTCTTGGAAACTGGACTTCACACGTTCGTCAAGATTCTCGTAATACTCGATTTTGTTGCTGATTGCAACGACGCCGATATAGCAATCGGTTTTACCACTCTCTTCGGCTCTCGAGAGTTTAAATAATATTTCATCGTCACCAAGCTTGTCAATCTCGTCGATAATGGCGATAAGGACATCCGTATCGTCGAGGACCGTATAGAGATAATCCATGTACTCACTAGAGCCGATCCCCTTATCCGGAATAGTAAGTGAGCGACTAGATTGGAATTCAGCTTGTTGGGAGAGAGACCGAGCGACACGAGTAATGGTGTTAGCTTGATCGCAATCAATATAGGCAGAAATGAGAGAGACGTCGTTAGTTTGGGCGATTGCTCGAACACGCCCCGTGACGTGTCGGGAGACTAGTGATTTACCAGATCCTGTTTTACCGTATACGATCGCATTTCCGGGCGGATCGCCAAAAACACCGGGTTGGAGTAACTCTTCTATATCTTTGATTTCTGCGTCGCGACCGACGATACGGTCACTATCCGGAACATGACCAATTCGAAGTAGCTCACGACGCGCGAAAATAGAATCGTTGCGCTTGGTAAGTGGATCGTCAGCGAGGTCTTCTGGATCCGGCGTGGGGATTGGATCGTTTGGCACGTTATTCCAACATTTCGAGAAGGAGCATCTTAGTTCTACCGCCCCCCTGTTTTCAGTGAAAAACGCAGAACGAGTATCGAGAGAGTATGAGTACGAATGATGAGTGGACCAAAAGTGACGGGACACACCCCTCGTTTTCAGTGAAACCAGTCGAGTGAGTAGCTACTCGATCCGATCTGGATAGAGGTATTTAAAGAACTGAGTGTCGTTCTCAAGATAGACACCAGATTTTCAGTGAAAAACACAAAGGCTGCAGACGATTTTTGCCTTCAAATCTGTGTCGTCTAAGTTGCCTCCACCCTAACTTACTTACTATACGTTCTAGGTAAACTAGTAGAGTAGTTGAGAATCGACTAGTGGTTCCGTTTTCACTGAAAATGAGGGGTCTCTCTATCGGGAGATGGTCGAACTCGATGAAAGTAGGATCGACTTTTGTTTTCACTGAAAACGAGGGGTGTGAGGATTCGTCAAAAGTACCTCCATGTCCCCTCAAACGCCCTTCCAAGTAATATCGTGTATTTTACTTCCACCCTGATTGGCTGAACTCTTTATCTATCGGGTACTAATCGTAAATTGCGATCAGCGGAACTCAGCAGATGACGTGGGTTCTCGTACTCATCCATCCATCCTCCCACGCCGTCTGCTCGTTTTCCCTATTACATTCTGCCAGAGAGTGTAACGAGTAAACACTGTCCGAGGGTTTACCTATCGTGTCCTCGAATCCTTTCGTACGAATGGTCTCAAATGGGACGTCGCCACTCTCCCCACTTGCCCAAGAAGCACTCGATGCACTCGCAACCGCACTTCCGGACGAGGGAAAGCTCACATACGAGCAAACGTATACGATTCTGAAAGAGGAAGAAAATCTTGAACGGCCTGCTGCCGAGGATCTCGTCGAACGGCTCCACAAGAACGGTCATCTCTATGAGGTTGAGGGCAAGCTTCGACTCACCGATTACGAGGCTGAAGCGTGAGGCTGTCTCCTAGAGGAAGGTAATCAAAGTCCTAGAAGTGATCGTTCTTACCTAACCTTTGCCTTTCTCAAGGATTTGGGGCGAGTTGTCGGCTCTCCTCGTGTTGTTTTTCGAGCGGTTCGTAGACGAGAACCGTATCGTTACTTCGGACGACGATCAAATGCTCTTCGAAGGTAAATCGTACTTCGACATCGCTCTTCTTGGTTGCACTTGTATCGATGATTTCCTTGAGTGCATCGGGGTTCACATGTTCATACAGACTGAGCGATGCCTGTCCTCCCTGTGGTTCTAACGTCTCAACGACTGCCTCAACGATTCCTACGGCCACTGATTTATCTGGAGTAATAGAGATTGTAGTGGACAACGAATACTGTTGTGCTGAGGCACGTGAATTCGATGATTCAGTGGCACTTCCGAACCAATTGGTTGTTTCTGGGGCCATTATGATACCCGGGATAAATTCGATATCGAAGACGATCTATTAAGTACTTTCTGTCGTTTATTCCGTTCAAGGGGACGTATATTACTTTGTATGTGTTCCAATGTCGAGTTGTGTGGAACTGCTACCATCAATCGAAAACTAAAATCGAATTTTGTGCTTACGGTAGCTCCTTTAGGTTCTCGTCCATCAGTGTAACTGCACTCACACAGCCCACAACAGGGACACGTTGTCTGGTGCCATCACCCAGAAAAATCATTCATATTCGGGCTGTCTGTGAGTTGCACTTTGGACACCCCGCCATCCACTCTTTCACTGATTTTTCCTGGCGTGCGTGAGAACATTCGGGGCCAGCACGTTTGTGTATCGCAATTCACGACCGTCCCGTTGACAGGATACAGCTAGTGGTGTTGCATTTGGCCCCTTCATGACCAGATGGTTAAAGAAATCAACTGCTCCGAGATGTAGCGACGTAGTTGGACACAAAACAATAATATCGATTCCCTTCTGATTGAGTTCTATGGACGATAAGGATCTTCGAATCCTCAAAGCGATTGGGACGCTCGAATCGGGGAGCCCTGACAAAATAGCCGACGAGACTGGGATTCCGAAGTCGACTGTCCACTATCGTCTCGAAAAGTTACAGGAAGAAGGGATCATCAAGAACGAAATCTTCGATATCGACTTCGAACAAGCAGGACTCAACCTCACCCTCATCACAGAAGTCTGGGCCGAATACGACTCCGGGTATCACAGACAAGTCGGTGACAAGCTCGGTGACATAAACGGCGTTAACCAGGTGTATTTCACCCTCGGTGACACTGATTTCATTCTGATTTCGCACCTTGCGTCCCGTGGAATGGTCGAAGAACTCATCTCGGAATTCGAAGATGTAGACGAAATTTCGAGGACGAGTTCGAAGTTCGTTATCACGACGATCAAGGACGAATCAAATCCGCTCAACGACTACGACATCGAGGGACTGAAGGACGCGCTTCTTCCGGATCTTTCGTAGCGAGCACGTACCTCGAAGGCCACTGAAGAAAACTACATTCGACGGGACGCTATTTGTCCAAGTCGCGAACACTCATGTGGGCCTTTGCTTCGCTTTGCGTGGGAAGCCCACCAGCGATGGCGAGTAGAACAGCGCCGAGCAGACACCAGATGGCGACGATAGCCCATTCGTAGGGCCACGAGAGTGCCGAGGGTGACCCAGGAAGGTAGAGACCGATAAAGAAGACGGTCAACACCAATCCCAGTCCACCGACGACGTATCCACCTGGGAGCTTGAAGGGTCTGTCGAGTTCGGGGTTGCGATATCGAAGGATCAGGAAGGAGACGACGACGAGGAACCACGCCGTGACCATCCCGAGTCCACCCGCGTTCACGATCCACACCAGCATCTGCTTGCCGAACAGCGGTGCGAGTGCAGCGAGCGCTCCGACGAGTACGATTGCAGTCGATGGGGTACTGTATTCGGAGTGAATCGTCCCGAGCGAGTCGGGCAGCATGTTCGACTCGGCGAGCGCATAAATCGCTCTGCTAGCACCGAGCACGAAGCCGTTCCAACTCGTGAGGATACCGGCGAGACCGGCGAGTGCCATGATTCGTCCGATGATTTTGCTGTTGAACGCGATTTCCATCGCGGTTGCAGCAGGGAGGGAACTCTCGACGAGCGTCGTCCCTGAAGCAACCTGACCTGCTGCCCAAATCACTGCAATGTAGAACGTGGCAGCACAGGCGACGGAGATGACGATAAGTCCTCCGAGCGTTTTCGGGGAAACGTCGGCTTCGCCCGCTGCCTGCGGGATTACGTCGAATCCGACGAACATGAATGGCGTCATTATTGCCACGGTAAACACGCCCTCGATTCCGGCATTCGCGAAGGGCGGTGACGATGGCGAGGTCCCGTTGAACAGCGCCCCGAGTAAGAGCGTTACACCGGAAAGCGTGATTACGAGCGCGAGGATCGCTTGGAACTGCGCCGCTGGGCGGACGCCTCGATAATTGAGGTAGGTAACAACCATCGAGCCAATGACTCCCGTGAGAACCCACGTTGCGTAGACGGGTTGACCAGCGACCGTCCACAGTTGGAAGACGTTGAACCCGGGGACGATGTATGCAAGTGCGCTCGGGAGTGCAACTGCTTCGAATGCGACGACGCTAACGTAGCCGAAAATAATCGCCCACGTGCAGGCAAACGAGCCTGCTGGCCCTAAGGCGCGCATGCTATAGGCGTGTTCTCCGCCGACAACGGGCATCGCCGATGCGAGTTCACCATAGATGAGTGAGACGACACCCACCATGAACCCGCCGAGAACGAATGCCGATATCGCTCCGTTAACACCGCTTTTGTCGATGAAATATCCTGTCTGAACGATCCAACCCCAGCCGATCATTGCGCCGAGTGCGAGTACGAACACATCGCGTTTCGAGAGGACGCGTGAGAGTTCATCTGTCATGGTTATGTGCGACACTCACATAGTCAAACTTTCTCACTATATATCTTTCTGTGTTCAATTTTCGTTGAAATTCATAAACACAGTCCAATATTGTAGGTCACTGGGGAACCTTAGTCAATTGATTACTCTCGATGTCCGTGGATTCTCTCCCGATGTAGTGGGCTAAAACAGGCGATCGGAAGGGCGTAGTTCGATACCTAGACGCTGTCCGACGCCTCGTCGATCCAGACCGTTTTCTTCGTGACGAACTCTTGGATACCATGGTGTGAGAGCTCCGTTCCGTAGCCCGAGGCCTTCGTCCCACTGAATGGAACTCGTGGGTCCGATGCGACGACTTGGTTGACGAAAACGTTGCCAGCGGTGATCTTCCGTGTGAGTGCTTCGCCGCGCTCGGTATCTTTCGTCCAGATACTTGCACCGAGTCCGTACGGGGTATCGTTCGCCACACGAATTGCCTCCTGTTCGGTTTCGACTTTGAGGACGGTGGCGACCGGGCCGAACAGTTCCTCGGTCGCTGCCGGTGCATCATCCGGCACATCGGTGAGGATCGTCGGTGGATAATAGTGACCGGGCTGATCGAGCGGTTTACCTCCGAGGTGGAGCGTCGCACCGGCCTCGACGGACTGCGTAACCTGCTCGTGGAGCGACTCCAACAGATCCGCTCGGGCTTGCGGCCCGATATCGGTTTCCGCTTTCGATGGATCTCCGACTGTGAGTGCGCTCATCTCCTCGGTAAACCGTTCGAGGAATTCATCGTAGACCGCTTCGTGTACCAGGAACCGCTTGGCCGCGATACAGGACTGTCCGTTGTTCTGTGTTCGAGCGTTGGCCCCTTGGTTGGCAGCACGTTCGATCGGCGCGTCATCGAGCACGATGAAGGGGTCGCTCCCACCGAGTTCGAGGACGGTCGGTTTGAGTTCGTGGCCGCTCCTCTCCGCAACCGCTCGCCCCGCTCGCGTACTGCCCGTCAGGCTCACCCCCTTAATTCGCTCGTCTTCGATGAGCGTCGATACTCGTTCGGCGGGAATTTGAAGGGAGGTGAAAACGCCGCTGGGGTATCCGGCGCGTTCGAAGACCGATTCGATGGCTCGTGCACAGCCAAAGACGTTCGGTGCATGTTTGAGAACTGCAACGTTTCCCGCAGTGATGTGGGGCGCAGCGAACCGAAACACCTGCCAAAACGGATAGTTCCAGGGCATTACCGCAAGGACTGGCCCGATCGGTTCATACGAGACGTACGTTTTCGAACCGGGAACGGTACCGATCCGATCGTTTTGCAGAAACTCCGCGGCGTGCTCAGCGTAGTACTCACAGACCCACGCACACTTTTCGACCTCGGCTACCGCCTGTTCGATGGGTTTTCCCATTTCGGTGGTCATCCGAGTCGCGTACTCGTCGGCGTTCTCGCGCAGCACGTCAGCCACATCCGCCAGCAGCGCCTCGCGACGTTCGATCGGCTTCGTTCGCCACGATTCGAATTCCTTCCACGCCTCGTCCAATCGGGCGCTGACCGTTGGTTCGTCGTGTTCGTCGTACGTTTCGATGATATCTTCGGTTGCTGGGTTGATCGATCTCATTTTCGTCTGTTCGGGATGGACGGGCCGTGACTCCCGTACGGCCCAACGGTCTCGCCACCCGGTGATAAGTGTTCCACTTTTCGAAGAATAGTAGAACTGAATCCCATTATTTTGATTCTATTGGAACCATGTCTGGTTTGGAGTCGCGGTGTGAATCGTCGAGGATTCCGGTCGATTCGCTCTGCTTTGTTCCGGATACGAAGATTCTCCCTCTATCGAGTGTTGTTCACCAACCAGTAATGGCTGTATTTTCTGGACTGAATTCCGTTGGGAATAATTTATTAGGATTCAGTCTCGATTATCTCGTAATGCAGGAACAGAAGACAAATCGGTCGATCGAATCCTCCTACGACGACCACGTCATGCCCATCTGGAAGTCGCTGAACGTTCCGGTCAAGCGAGCATCCGGCTGTACGCTCGAAGATTTCGATGGGAACGAGTATCTCGACGTGTTTTCGGGAATCTCGGTGACGAACGTCGGGCATGGAAACGAAGCCGTCGTCGAGGCCGCGAAAACCCAGCTTGAAGAGTTCACCCACGGTTGCTCGTACGTTCACCCGAACGAGCCGGTAGCCGACCTCGCCGAAACGATTGCTGATATCACACCGGGTGACTTGGAAAAGAGCTTCTTCTGTAACTCCGGAACGGAAGCGGTCGAAGGAGCGATCAAACTTGCGCGAAAGTACACCGGATCGAAGGAGGTCATCGCACTCGAAATGGGGTTCCATGGGCGCACGCTTGGAAGTCTCGCACTCACGGGAAACAAGGCGTACAAACAGGATATGGCCCCGACTATCAACGACGTTTCTCATACCGCGCCACCGTACGCGTACCGGTGCCCTCGTTGTGACGGCGCGCAGTGTGACGCTAGCTGCGCCGACCAGCTCGAACGAGTCATCGGTTCGCACACGAGCGGTGACCTCGCGGCAGTCGTCGTCGAACCCGTTATGGGTGAAGCCGGTATTATCGTTCCCTCTAATGCATGGCTCAAGCGTGTCCAAGCGATCGCTCACGACCACGGTGCACTCCTCATCGCAGATGAGGTCCAGACCGGCTACGGTCGTACCGGGAAGCTCTTCGCGAGCAGCCATTTCGATATCGAGCCGGATATCCTGACACAGGCGAAAGGAATCGCAAACGGACTCCCGCTTGGCGCGTTCACCGCATCCAAGGAGGTTGCGAACGCGTTCGAGGCTGGAGACCATCTTTCGACATTCGGTGGCAACCCCGTCGCCTGCGCAGCAGCGCTGGCGACTATCGATGAACTGCAGGGTGGAATCATCCAAAATGCACGCCAGAACGGCGAGTGGCTCGCATCCGCGCTTGAAACGCTCGAAGCTGACTACGATGTGGTTGGTGAAACGCGCGGCCTCGGGTTGATGCAGGGCATCGAACTCGTCGAACCGGGGACGACGGGTCCGCAGAACGTCGCCCCTCGCCCGAACAGTGAACTGGCTTCCGCGATCGGTCGATACCTCCGGGAAGAGTCGAATGTCGTCATGGGTGTCGGTGGATACTACAAAAACGTCATGCGTTTCCAGCCACCGCTCACGATTTCACGCGATCAACTCGGCGATGCGGTCGAAGCGCTTCGAGATGCGCTCGAAAACGTCGCCTGAAACTAACGAGAACACAGTAACCAACCTGTGGCTTGGTGCTGTCTCCTAGAGTGGAGTCGGTAACAAAGAGAACGCTGATCTCAAATGTAATCCATCGACGCGAAAAATGTACAGGGAGATGTTCCGTTACATTTCTGCGACGGACTCCACGTCGAGATACGGGCGGACATCGACGACGGATTCTGTCTCGTAGGATTCGTATGCGGCTTCAGTCAACGCGACGACGATTTGGCCGAATGATCCCGGAACCGTCGGCGGGTGTTCACCGCGGACAGCTTCGATGAAGTCCCCTAACTTCTTCGCCAGCAGTGTTTGGAAGTCTGCCTCGCCATCGATCTCTATCCGTTCCGGTGATTTTCCGCGTGGAGTGACCGTCAAGACGTCCTGTCCGTATGTCACTCGGCCTTCCGTTCCCCATATATTGAGCCCTTCGTAGGTATTCGGGTCTTGAACGCCATCGGCTGTAATCGTAACCCCGGCTGTTACCGGACGTCCATCGCGTTCGAGACGGAGCGCCAACGAACTGTTCACGTCAACGCTGTACTCGCCGTAGTCCATCATGGCGGAAACGGAGACGGGTGTCGTCCCAGTGGTCCAGAGGAGAGTATCGATGAGATGCGATCCGGAGTCGTACAACTGGCCCCCTCCCGAGAGGGCGGGGTCAGTGCGCCACGCATCCGGGAATTTTCTAATCCAGTTCTGTCCCATATAACAGGATACCGTGTGAACGTCGCCGATTTGACCGCTGTCGATTATCTCCTTGATCTTCGAATACACCGGGTGGTAGTGCCGTTGGTAGCCGACGACGAGGACCCTGTCGCGTCGTTGCGCCGTCGCAACGAGTTCGTGTGCATCCTCGACATCCGTCACGAGCGGCTTTTCGAGGAAAACGTGGAGGTCGTTCTTCAAGCAAGCCATCGCCTGTTCGTAGTGGAGCGTGTGTGGGGTGACGATGGTAACTGCATCGAGGGTCGATGCGTGCTCTCGTAACATCGTCTCGTAGTCCTCGTATGCGGGGCCGTCAAACCGCTCCTCGAACTGCTCGCGTCCATCGGGGGCGATGTCCGCACCGGCGACGATTTCGACACCTTCCATGGTATCGTAGGTATCCAATTCGTACATGCAGAGCTGCCCGAGTCCGATCGCGGCGAGTTTGACGGTCATGCTGCTTCACCTTCCGTGTTTGCAACCGTCGGAAGACGTGTGCTATGGCGTTCACAATTGAGTAATGCCTCCCCACCATCCGTGGCGAACAGATGGACGCTGTTTTCCGGGAACCTGAGTAGGACGCTCGTACCTTCTTCGGCCTCGTACTCGCCAGGAACCGCGGCCGTTATCTCCTGCCCGCTGACGGAGAGGTGTAAGAAATTCTGGTCCCCCATCGGTTCGACCACTCGAATGGTACCGGCAAACGAATCTGGGGCGTCCCGTTCCGCGATCTCGATGTCCTCGGGTCGGATTCCGAGCGTGACGCGCTGTTGATCCCCGACCGCCTCACGGAGGCGGTCCGAAAGCGGATACCGGATCTCGTTTCCGATCAACTCGTTCCCGTCCACTTCGAATGGGTATAGGTTCATCGAAGGTTCGCCGATGAAGTTCGCGACGAACAGGTTTTTCGGCTCGTAGTAACATTCGAGCGGGGTGCCGATCTGTTGCAACCGACCGCCGTTCAGGACGGCGATCCGGTCGCCCATCGTCATCGCCTCGGTCTGATCGTGGGTGACGTACACCGTCGTGACCCCCAGTTCCGACTGTAGCTGTTGGATCTCCGTCCGCATCGTCGTTCTGAGTTTGGCGTCCAGGTTCGAGAGCGGTTCGTCCATCAGGAACACCTCCGGTTCACGAACGATCGCACGTCCCAAGGCGACTCGTTGTTGTTGTCCGCCCGATAGCTCTTTGGGCTTGTCGTCCAGCAAATCCTCGATGTCGAGCATCTTCGCCGTTTTTCGTACCCGTTCGGTTCGTTCGTCCTTCGAGAGTGTGGTCGTCATCTTCAGTCCAAATCCGATGTTCTGTTCTGCGGTCATCTTCGGATACAGTGCGTAATTCTGGAATACCATCGCGATGTTTCGCTCCTCAGGAGTCTGATCGGTGACGTCTCGACCTCCGAAGTAAATCTCCCCGGACGTCATCGATTCGAGCCCTGCCATACAGCGGAGGGTGGTCGATTTACCACACCCCGAGGGACCGACCAGAACGAGAAACTCGCCGTCGGCGAGTTCGATGTTGAGGTCGTCCACTGCGAGGATGCCATCGTCGTTGGTGTCTCGATACTGCTTCGTCATATGCTCTATTTTTATGCTTGACATGATGTCCTGTCCGTCGTGTCTGTCCGCGCTTCGTAATCGTACCGCGAATCGTTGCCGTGCGTCGTGGACGGTTCGGTGATCATCCTTTGACCGACCCCTCCACGAGACCCTTGACGAAGTACCGCTGGAGCCCGATGAACATGACCAGCAGCGGTAACATCGCGATGACGCTGGCCGCCGAGATCACCCGCCAGTCAGTCGAGTACTGTCCCTGGAAGGAAAACAGGCCGATGGAAACGGTGTACAGGCTCGAATCACCGAGGACGGTAAACGCCATCACGAACTCCGCCCACGAAAAGACGAAATTGAAGATGGCGACCACGGCGATTCCGGGGCCCATCGACGGCAGGAGGATGTAGATCAACGTTTGTAGCCTGTTGCACCCATCGACACGTGCCGCCTCGTCGAGTCCCGACGGGATGGTGTCGAAGTAGCTTTTCAGGAGCCAAATCGAGAACGGCACTTGGAGACCGATGTACAACAGGATGAGTCCGAAGTGCGTGTCGAGGAGGTTCAACTGGTCCATCATGTTGTACAGTGGAATCACGATGACAACCGGCGAGATCATCTGAAACAGGAGGATGGTGAACAGTGCGTGTCGCTTCCCCCTGAACTCGAATCGGGAGAACCCGTACGCTGCGGGTACCGCCACGAGGATGATACCGGCCCCTTCCAGTATCGCTATCTTCAACGAGTTGACGATCCACGTCGTCATCGAGGAATCCTGTAACACCTGTCGATACGGTTCGAAGGTGATTCGATGTGGAATCAACTGCACCGGATAGGTAAGCACCTCTCCGGGAAGTCGAAGGCTCATCGAGATGACCCAGAAAACCGGAAACAGAAAGAGGATCATCCCGAGCGCGAATACGAGGTAGGTGAACGCAGTGGTGATCGAGATGTCATCGGCTACCGTTCGTACACTGGTTCCCGTGCTCATCTCAGAACTCCTCCTCGTTGATAAACAAGCGCATGTAGATGACGGTCATCACGACGTTTACTGCCAGCATCATCACGGCTACTGCGGCGGCCTGTCCCAGATTGAACTGCTTGAACCCTTCGTCGTACATGAAGAGCGCGAGCACCTCCGTCGCGTGCCCGGGCCCGCCTCCCGTGAGGCTCATGATCATATCGAACGTGTTGAGCGTATAGATGGTGATCAGAACCAGGTTGATGAACACGACGGGTTTTATCTGTGGCAGGGTGACGTAGCGGAACCGCTCCAGTGGTCCCGCCCCGTCCACCCGCGCCGCATCGTACAGGTGCTGTGGTACTTGCTGGAGACCGGCGTACAACATGATCATCGAAAATGCGGTGCCTCGCCACGTGTTGGCAGCGATAGTCGAGAGAAGCGCGATCTGCGGATCCGATAGAAACGAGACGACGTGGAATCCCGATTGCACGAGAAAGTAGTTCACGATCCCATAGTTGGTCTCGATTAACATGATCTTCCAGAGGATGCCGATCACGATGCCCGGGATAACCCACGCGGACAATACGGCGACGCGGGTCGTGACGCTTCCATACAGGTGTTTTTTCACCCCGTGATTGATCGCGAGGGCGAGAATCATTCCCAACACGATCTGGAGAACGACGCTAATGGCGACGAAGATGACCGTCACCCGTGCCATCGTCCAAAATGATGGTGCCGAGACAACCCGGGTGAAAGCTTCGAACCCGACGTAGTGATACGACGGTTGAATGAGGTTCATGTTCGTGAAGCTCATTCGAATGGCTTCGAGAAGCGGGTAGAGCCGGAACGTAAGCAGGAACAGCACGGCCGGGATTATCCACGTCAGTGGCGTATTTTGAATCGGTTCGAGGCGATCCGTAACATCAATGAACAGCCTGTGGACCCGCTCTGAGAACTGCTTCGATTCTACCGACATGGCTCAGATTACTCCTTGCCGAGGGGTCGTACATCGATTATCGACCGATCTATCCCTCGCTCTCACGAGGGTTATCGACGTTGTCATGTCCTTCATCCTCTTAGCTATTATATTGGGAATTCACGTTGCTGATCATCGTGTTCACCGCTTTTTCGGGGGAAGCCTGCCCCGTGATGACCTTCCCGGCGGCGGCCTGCCACTCCGAAGAGATGGTGAGATAGATCGGATAGCCGGGGCGCGCTCGGCCGTCCTCCAGCAGTTTCTTGTAGACCTGCATGTACGGGTCCTCCGAGAAATATTTCGTTCCCTCGTAGACCGATTTTCGGGTCGGCAGATTACCCGACGCCTTGCAGTACTTGGCCATATTTTCTTTCGTGGCGTACATCCCTGCCCACGCGGCGGCGGCTTTTCGCTTCGATTCGTCCGTGGCGAATACGCCCTCGGTCCAACCGCCAGTTCCCGTCGCTGCCATATCCGCCTTCATCTGGGGGATTTTAGCGACCTTCCAGTTCTTCCACGTATTTTTATCGGCCTTTTGCTTGATCACCGAAATTTGCCAGTTGCCGCCGAGGAACATCGCCGTTTCGTCGTTCAGTGCGGCCTGTCGGAGGAGCGCGTAGTCGTTGATGTTGGCGACGCGTTTCGGCGTCACCCCGGAATCGATGGTACGCTTGAAGAAGTCGAACACGTTGAGCAACGCTTTCTTGTTCGCGTCCTCTCCCAGGACGGGTTTCCCCTGGTCGTTCACGAGGTCACCGCCCTGTGCCCAGAACATGGCCAAGTTATCGAACGTCGTCGCCTCCCACTTGCCCCCGTTGTACATGTACCCGTTCATGTTCTCCTTCTGTTTGATGGTTTTTCCGACCGAGATGAGTTCGTCCCACGTCTCCGGTGGGTTTCCGTCGTTGTACTTGTCCATCAAATCCTGTCGGTAGTACAAGGCTCGACAGTCGGTGTTTTTCCACACGGATTTCCATTCACCTCCCTTGACCATCACGTCCTTGACGAACGGATACCAGTCGTCGGGGTCGTCGATCACGTCAGTTACCGGTTGGAGTTTATCGTAGAAGCTAGGCACCCAGAAGGAGTCGACCTGCGACATCGATGGCGCGCTCCCTCTGGCGGCGACCTGAAGCAGTTTCGTTTTCATCTGCTCGAGGTTCGTCTGATATTCGATGTCGATACCGGCGTCGGAGTGATCCTTCGCCCACGTTTTGAAGAACCCCTCGATGACCGTTGCCGATTCCTCGTTTTCCGTAGAAACGTGTGACGCATCAGGGAGCATCCAGTAGGTGAGCGACGTTTTCGGGTCGCTCGCTCCGATGTGGTCTTTCGTCACCAACTTCCCGGAGGATCCATCGGACCCGCTCCCACCGAGACAGCCAGCAACACTGCCGAGAAAGGCACTCAACCCCGTCGTAGCGCTTAGCTTTAGTGCGGTTCGCCGATCGAGACTTTCGGATGTGGTTTGTTTGCGCATGTCGTACTACAAGAATCCAAATCGACATTATACTATATTAATTTTTCCCTGGTGTAATAACTCACTTAGTGAATAGAACTAACAACCACTTCTTCGGTGAATTGACCAACTACTCACTGCAGTAGTAATCCATTTACCCGCTCAATTGTAATCCGTCTATGCTAATGGAGCAGACTGTATCCTTACAAGCACTACAGAATGCAGGCTTCACACAGTACGAGGCCGAAGTTTATTTGGAAATTTTGAAACGGGGATCCGCCTCGGCAATTGACCTTGCAAATGCGAGCAATGTGCCGAAATCACGTGTTTACGACGTGCTCAGGGATCTCGAATCCGATGGTCACGTCGAGATCTATAAACAGGACAATCTACGAGCACGAGTCCTAGACCCGGATGCGGTCATTGCGGACCTACGCCAACGGGCCGAATCGTTCGCCGATACGGCCGACGAACTGGACGACTTGTGGGACGAACCCGAACTCACCGAGAATGATCTGACCGTCGTTAAACGACTCGAAACCGTAATCGAACGTGCCAGACAGTACATCCGAACCGCCGAAAACGAGGTCCGGTTAGCCGTACTACCCGAACAGTTCCACGAACTCCGTCCCGTGCTCCACGAAGCTCACGACCGTGATATTTTCATCAAACTGTCCCTCTCTCCGTCGATGGACGGTTCGCTCCCCCCCGATGACTACCTCGACTTCGAGAATACGACATCGGAAGTGTGCTATCGAGAATTCCTCACACCGTTCGTCGTCATCGTCGACCATTCGAGAGTCTGTTTCGCTCCACAACGCGGGAGCGGAACGGAATTCGGCATCATCGCGGATAATCGGCAACTCACCTACGTTTTTCACTGGTACTTTCAGACGACACTGTGGGACTCGTTCGAAACGATCTACTCGGTGCACGACGCTTCACCACCACTTACCTACGTAAACATCCGTCAGTGCGTGGCCGATATCGCACCACTGTTCCACGAAGGGGCGACGATTCAGCTAACGGCACGAGGATACGACAGGGTGACGGGGGAAGAACGACACGTCTCCGGACGGGTTACCGACCTGATTTTCTCGGGACCGACGACCGACAACACCTACCCGGCACTCTGTGAAGTGTCAGGTCAAGTCTCGATATTCGTCGACGATGGGGAAACCACTCACAGTATCGGTGGGTGGCTCCCACAAGTGGAAGACATCGAACTGGAGCGATTGACGATCGAGTCCATCGAATATACAGATTAACCGGATTCGTTGGAGCGGTGTCCAGTCGTCGATCGATGTGTATCGTCCTCACCAAAAGCGGGGGAGACTGCTCGTCGCTACAACTGTTGTCCCTGGCCGTTCCTCGTGTATCGTTCCCGAAAAAGATAATTCCTGCGAGGTGTTTGACGTCCTTCGTTTCGACGACCGATCGAAGATTCGTTCGTCTCCGGTGGTGCCCGCTTATCGGTCGTCTTCGACGCCGCCGTCGAAATCGTTGTCCTTGAGCGTGAGGTCCTCCGCGTTCTCGGTGATTTGTAGGGCTGGTTTCCCGGACTCCGAGCGAGCAGAGACGTCCTCGATCAGTGTCCCATCGCCGCTTTCGACGAGCGCATGGCTTTCAGACACGTACTGCCCGCCACGAATCACACAGTTCGTGCCGTCGTTGGTCAGTGCATGGCGGCCAGCGTCGCCGCCGTGATCGACGGTAAGACCGTGGAAGATGGAGTTATCGCGATCATTGTAGATCGCGCTATACGTACCGTTCGCAGCCGCTTGTCCTGTGACGCTGGTATCCAAGAGTTTCACTCGTTTCTCACCGTCACTGATTTTTATTGCCGCACCGCCACCCGCTTCGTGTGTGACATCACAGCGCTGGATGAAGGCTGCTCCCGACCCCGGGCGAACCATTATCGCGGAGACTGCATCGTCGGTTCGTACCGTGATGGTGCTATTATTGAGATCGCTTCGGTCGGTACTTTCGTCGATCCAAACGGCCGGGCTTTCGGAAACGTTCGATTTGATATCGAGGTTTGATGCGACGACATAGCCGCCGTTATCGAATCGAAGGCCCTGTTGGGCACGCCCGAACCCGTCTTGTTGGTCGACGATGATGGTCGCGTCCTTGACGGTGCTTTCTGTCCCACCGATGCGGACGTTCGCCCCCAGACTGTTCTGGAAGCGGCCGCCTTCGACGTGAACGGACCCCGTGCCATTGGACGCATACAGTCCGTGGTCCGGGAACGACCCGAGAACGCAGTCGCGGAAAGTCATCGTCCCCGCGTTCTGATTACACAGTATTCCAGTCGGTCCCCACTCTAGTTTGTCTCCCGGTGCATTCACCGTCGCAACTGCACCGTCGGGTGCCGAAAACCGTTCGACGAGTCCCGTGCCGTCGGGTTCTGTAATGACGAACCGTCCGGGTCCCCAGGCGCCGCTATCGTGAGTGCCGATGACGTCGATGTCACGGACGACCAATCCATCGTCGGCGGCCGCTTCGATAACTCGAACGCCGGTATTCTCACGGCTCATATCGACCGTGAAATTCTCCACCCGGGGGTTCGTCACGGGGTCGTATTCGACCCCCAGTCGGAACAATTTGTAATCCCAGTCGCCGTTATCGTCGAATTCACTGAACGATGCCGGAATTAGGGTCGCGTCGTCTCCGACCATGGCGAAGTTATCGCAACCGGTGACGCGAATCCGCTTATCGATGTAGTACTCCCCACTCGGGAATTGTAACAGCGTATCGCTCCCCGCTAACTCTTCGATGATCGGTGAAATCGATTCGTCCCCGGTCGGATCTACTCCTTCATCCGTGACGTCGATTACCGTCTCGTACTGGTCTTCAAGACCGGACGTCGCGGCCACGCTTTCGCCAACCATTGCAGTCGAGCCTACAGCGACACCGGCCAGTTTGAGATACGAACGACGGTTTGTTTTAGTCTGTTTCTGTCGGTCTGGAGCCATCACGAGAATACCCATAGAGAGGAGTTTAAGATTTTATGCCCAGATTATTTCAATTATAGTAAAAAATATAAAAACTGAATTTCCAAACCATGTGGGACTATCGTCGGGGATGACCATTGGTTCATATAATTCTCTTCTCCGTACATCTCCGTGATGTGGTCATCAGTGTCTTTCTCGGATGGCTCGATGATGAGGGCTTGTGGCAACGTTGGTATTCACACCAATTGGTCGTGAGTGGACGATGCACTGATGATTGGAGACCGTGTTTCGGTTCGGCCAGAGATACGATGCAGTCGGAAAACGAACTGCCAATCCAGCTCACATCGCCGTGATTCGTTCTTCGTTCAAAGAGCCTCTGTCTGATAGAAATAGTTAAGTGTGATAGCATGCCACATGCATATGCGTCGTATTGACTTAGAAAAACACCACTCAGGACGTTTGCCTGTCGTCCACGCCCGAAGCAGATGTCGTCCTATCGTCTGCCTTCACTGGCTCACAATTTTTCCCACTCAACGCCTGATCTCGGTAGTCCATCGAAACGAAGCAACGTGGTGAGCGTTCACTCCCTAGTGCGTTGAGAGCAGCAATCTCGGCTTCCGCACACCCTCGTTATGTTATGCAATTCAAATGACATAACTACTAGTTTAGGAGGTTCGCTGCCGTATAAGGGGTCAAAATGTCCACCAGTACCACCGAACGATCGGCTCTGGCAGGTCCTCGAATGAAAGCCGTCGTGGCGACGAAATACGGATCCCCAGATGTTCTCCGTGTTACAGAGGTCGCAAAACCGACACCCAAGAATAACGAGGTACTGATACGGATCGCCGCAACGACGGTTGGACCGTCGGATTCTGCCTTTCGGCGAGGCAAACCGTTTGTCGTGCGATTCTTCAGCGGGCTCACGAAGCCGAACTCCATTCTGGGAGACGTGCTCGCCGGAGAGGTCGAGGCAGTCGGTAGCGACGTCACACGATTTGGTGAAGGCGATCGAGTGTTTGGAACCGCTGCTCCCGATAGTGGTGCGCATGCCGAGTACATCTGTCTCCCCGAAGATGGAGCGCTTGCGGTAATGCCGTCGAATATGAGCGATAGCGAAGCTGCCGCAGTTTGTGATGGAGCACTCACGGCGATGGGATTCCTTCGAGATACGGCGGATATTCAGCGTGGCCAATCGATCCTCATCAACGGGGCATCCGGATCGATCGGGACCTTTGCGGTCCAGCTCGCCAACCACTTCGGAGCCGAGATCACCGGCGTCTGCAGTACGAAAAACGTTGACCTGGTGAAATCGCTCGGTGCCGATACGGTCATCGACTATACGCAAACGAACTTCACTACGCTCGGCAAGGAATACGACATCATATTCGACACGGTAGGCAAGAGTTCGTATTCGCGGTGTGAAGACTCGCTCAAGCGAGGTGGGATCTATATGACGACGGTTCCGTCACCGGCGATCCTGTTCCAGATGGGGTGGACAAAGCTATCCGGCAGTAAACGGGCAGTCTTCACCGCCACCGGGTTGAAATCACCGGAAGAGAAGGTCGCCCATCTCCAGTCCTTGAGGAAACTTATCGAAGCCGAAGAAATCCACTCGGTGATCGACAGACGGTACTCGCTGGACGAAATCGCGGACGCTCACCGATACGTCGATACGGGGCACAAAACAGGGAACGTCGTCATTACACTGTCATAAGTTAGTATTCAATACTAACATCGACGTGGTTTACTCCCTTATCGCGAATCTCGTGCGATGATACGTTAAGACTTCCACGGATATCCCTTTCGACGCTGGTCGTCATTTCTTCGTAACTGATGATCAATTCCACTCCGTGATTCGAAAGTTGGGGCAACTACTCCGTTTCATCATCCACAGCGAACGAACCATAATCGATCTCCCCTGCTCGGTCGAATCGGAGCATTTGGACTCCCGTACTCGACGTCTCGGCAGTCGTCAGCACGAGGGCTGCTGGAATCGTTCCGCCCTCGAACAACCGTTTCCCGTCTCCCAAAACTAGGGGGAAGATCCAGAGCCAGAACTCATCGACTAGATCGTGTGCAAGCAGGGTCTGGATCAGATCGTGGCTCCCCTGCACCATAATCACGTCCCCGCGTTCGTCCTTGAGGTCCTCGATGGCTTCCGCGACATCGCCTGAAAGGAGCGTCGAGTTGTTCCATTCCACCGCATCGAGGGTTCTGGAGGCAACGTATTTGGGCATGTTATTCAACTTCTCTGTCATGGGGTCACCCTCCGCATCGACGTTGGGCCAATGGGCGGCGAAGATCTCGTACGTTTTTCTGCCGAGCAACAGCGCATCGGTCTCCGCGAATTGATCGTCCATGACTTCTCCCATCTTCTCATCCCAGTAGTTGACCGACCACCCCCCATGCTCGAAGCCACCGTCACGGTCTTCCTCTGGACCACCTGGTGCCTGCATCACTCCATCGAGTGTCAAGAACGTTCCTACCACGATTTTTCCCGTTTCTTCGTCCGTGTTTGTCTCGCTCATTATAGGGACATCAATCGCTATATTCCTGCAAGACCGTTGTGGCTCAGCAAGTCGATGTATTCCTGCGATAACGATATTCGATAGTTGGGCTTTTTCCTCATTTGTACAGTCTCCGACGTGCTACTCCGGTGCGTTTCCCGGGAAGCGGTCCGGTTTCTCCTTCATACGCTAGACCGTCTCGATATTCAGTGAAACCACGCAGTAACTGGTGATTCGCTCCGGCGAAAATGATAATAACCAACCGATTGTGAAAGACTAGCATGGCAACCGAAACTCCACGGGAAAGTCGTCACGAGGAGATCGAGGAGATACTAAAGACAAAAGATGGTGGCGTAACGGAGGTCCGAGATGAAGCGGATAAGTACACGGTTGTCGGTGCCGCTCACCGACGTACTTTCGCTAACTGGTTGACGCCGATCGAAGAACACTTCGTCTGCCATCGAAACGATATTCCGGACATCGATGCTGATACATGGACCATCTCCCTCACTGGTCACGTCGACGCCGAACTCTCGCTGTCCGACATCATCAACGAGTTTCCGAGGGTTGCGGTAGCACACACGATGGAATGTGCGGGCAACGGTCGCGGCCAACATCGACCCGAAACTGGCAGCGTACAGTGGGGTTTCGAAGCCGGAGCGACCGCTGTCTGGACTGGAACTCCTGTCCGTTCGATTCTCCACGCGAACGGAATAAAATCACCTGCTGAAAAGTGGCTCACTGCTATCGGAGGTGATCCATCGGATGGCGACGACGTGTTCGCTCGTTCGATACCTCTCACGAAGGTGTTCGACGACTGCATCCTCGCCTACGAAATGAACGGCAAACCGCTCCCACGAGAACACGGCTATCCGGTTCGACTGATCGTTCCCGGCTGGTATGGCGTTAACAACGTGAAGTGGGTCGATGAGCTCAAGATCATGGATTCCATGGTGGTCGAGGGTTCTCTCGATAGACCGGGAGAACATGCGTTTTGGCAACAAGTCGCCTATCGCTTGCACCCACAGGGAATCGAGCCCGACACGAATGAGGTTGCCAATACAGGGGACACGTGGGACCAACTAGAGAATGGCGTCAAATACCCGTATACGTTCGACACAAACGTGATGTCAGTGATCGGGACACCGGATGGCGAGTCAAACATCCCAGCACAAACCGAGCCGGTCGAAGTACGCGGTGTTACCTGGGCGGGGGATAACGCAGTCGAACGCGTGGAGGTTTCAACTGACGATGGCGAGACGTGGAACGACGCGGAACTATTCGGCCCTGCGTATGACGGTGCATGGCGGCTATTTCGGTACGATTGGAACGCCACACCAGGACAACATGTCCTCATGTCGCGTGCGACGGATGAACTCGGCCGACGGCAACCCGAACACATCTCCGATCCGGATGGGTGGCACGATGGCCTCGATGGGGACAACTTCCCTTGGAACGAAGGTGGGTACGCCGCGAACGCCTACGAACCGAACGCTGTAACTGTCGAAGTCCGCAAATCGGATGAACACTCTCAACATGAAAATTGAAGCTGTGATGTAGCTTGTCAATTCCCGTCGGCAAATTCAGTATGCGGGTTAGAGTGGCCCATCGCCACTTCGGGGCCGACAGACTAGGTCCCACACTCTGAATCACGAGTAAAGACGTGAGTAGATAATTGAATCGATTAGGGGGAGAAGTTCGTGGACCTGCACCACCATCAACGCCATAAATAGGAGCGCATAGATAACCGATCCTTTGGGGAGCGCAGGGATACCGGTCGCAAGAATCTCGTCAAACTGCGGAATCACGAGGATTGACGAACTTAGCTCCAAATCGTTTTACTGACGATCACATATTTAGAGGATGAACTGGAATTGATAGTATGAACATCACGACTAGCGGGGTAGTGAAATTCCTCTTGATTTTCAGTCTCGTCGGGAGTATTGTCAACGGACAGAGGATAGGCGCGTTGATCAGCCTCACCCTCCTCGTCCTCTGGTACGAGTGGCGAGAATACAAGCAAAAGAACAGCCAAGGCGGGTCTCGGAAAGATACCGAAGACGGGGGAGAACCCACTACGGACTCAGTTTGACCCCGATTAGAATGGACAACGAGGGATCGTATTCAGCCGTTGGCTCGTCAGTTCGGAATACTTCGGTTCTCTTTCAATCAAGCCGACTTCGATTGTCGGTGGTGAGGGTAATATTGTAATCGAGGGGGTCGCGGTTGCGACCCCCTCGTGTTCGCAAGATCAGACGCATTCTACCGTAACCGACACACTACCATGTTTCACCGGCAATGTGGTGTGAATCTCGGGTGGCGACGTCACCGAAGAAGGGGTTCTGCGAACCTCCGTGAGTACAACGCTTTAATCAGCGTCCTCCCTCCGCTACTTCCCCGTTGGCTTCGTGGACTTGCATCCACCTGGCTAAGTCGAGGTGGGCGAACATCATCTCGATGTGATGACCACCGACGCCCGTCGCGTTATCGACCGACAGCGTTCGTGACTCGTCGTGACACAGGTATGACACACAAATAAATCAGCACTTTATATCCGCGTACAAGGGAGCCAGAAAGGAGGACAAGCGTTACCCTAGTTTGCGAAAGGGGGGCTGGAGCCGAGTGTCAAAACCGTCGTCAATGTATGCCTGAATGTCACTAGAGATTCGACACGTTTAAACGATCTCTACTCGGTGGTTTCGTCGCTATAATCTGACTATCAGTTATCGTTTTGTCCATTCCCATCGGCAGCGACGGGGTTGGGAGCGGATTGTGCCGACTCCGATTCAACCGGCGTGATACGTACGTCGGTAACTTTGTACTCGGGGACGTGAGCCTGTGGATCCAAGTGTTCTGCATCGGTCAACCTGTTGGCAATACCGTCGTCGCCGAAATAGTGCATCGGCACAAATATTACGTCTTCGCTTGGCCGTTCGGTTACCTGTGCCAGTACCGTAATCGAATCCGCTCGAGACGTCACTTTGACGTATTCTTCGTCGGAGATACCGAGTTTCTCCGCCGTAGCGGGGTGGATTTCGGCGAACAGTTCATCCGTATACGATCGAATTCCGGGTTCCCGGTTGCTCATCGTCCCGGTGTGATACTGATAAAGGACGCGACCCGTCGTCAACGCCAGCGGGAATTCCTCGTCGTCCATGTCTGCTTCGACCGGGCCTGAGACATCGGTCGGGAACATGTGGGCCTTTCCATCGTCCGTGTTGAACTCGTCCAAATACAGGTTCGGTGTACCAGGATGGTCTTCATCCCAACACGGCCACGGGATACTCCCTTCGGTCTCAAGCCGTTCGTGTGTGATGCCAGCGTAAATCGGCGTGAGTTCGTTGATCTCGTCCATTATCTCGCTCGGGTTCCGGAATCCCCAGTCGTAGCCGAATCGTTTAGCGAGTTTTTGAGTGATCTCCCAGTCGGGTTTCGCGTTGCCAGGTGGATCGACCGCCCGTTTAACGAGTTGAACGTGACGGGTGGAACTCGTAAATGTCCCGTTCGTCTCGACCGACGCGTTTGCAGGGAGGACGACATCTGCATGCTTTGCGGTGTCGGTGAGGAAGATATCCTGTACGGCGAGGAAGTCCAGTCCAGTGATGATCTCGTCAGTGTGATTGAGATTGGGTTCCGAGTAAATGGGATTCTCCCCCTGCACGAACATCCCACGTATTTCGTCATCGTCGGCCGCGAGGAACTGTTCGGTGACAGTGAGGCCCCGCTTATCCGGAAGGTCAACGCCGTAGGCATCTTCGAACTTCTCTCGAGTTTCGTCAGTTGTTACTTTCTGATACCCCGGGAAGTTTCCAGGTGTTGGTCCCATGTCACCACCCCCACCTTGGACGTTATTCTGACCACGGAACGGTGCAAGCCCCGATTTTTCCGTTCCAACGTGGCCGGTGACGAGCGCAAGGTTCGCCATGGAAATGACGTTCTCGGTGCCGTGGCTATGTTCGGTCAGCCCGAGCGTCCAGCAGAACACACACGAGTCGGCCTTGGCGATGGTTTCCGCAGCGTTTTTCAGTTCCTCCGGTGGAACGTTCGTCTTCTCTTCAACGAACTCAGGCGTGAACTTCTCAACACCTTCTTTCACCTCCTCGAAGCCGACCGTTCGTTCCTCGATGAACTCTTCGTCGTGCAGATCGTTTTCGATAATGTATCGGGTCAATCCGTTGATCCAAACAGTGTCATAGCCGGGTTTCACGCGGGAATATTGCGTGGCAAATTGGGCCATCTGGATCTTCCGTGGGTCAAAGACGAACGCGTCTGCGCCGTTATCCTTGATATTCTGTTTGATTTTGGTCGCTAGGACCGGGTGAGCTTCCGTCGTGTTCGACCCCGCCATGACGTAACAGTCGGCATTCTCGAACGCATCGATTCCTGACGAGGCAGCCCCGAATCCTACCGTTTGCGACAGTCCCGCGACGGTCGGCGAGTGACAGAGCCGGTTGCAGTTATCGATGTTGTTCGTTCCGAGTACTTGCCGGGCGAACTTCTGCATCAAGTAGTTTGCCTCGTTCGAGGTCCGAGACGAAGAGATAACGCCCAGTGCGTCAGCCCCGTGTCGCTCTTTGATCCTCCCGAGTTCCGCGACGATGCGTTTGATCGCCTCGTCCCATGAGGCTTCCCGGAACTCACCGTTCTCCTTTATAAGCGGCTGGGTAAGTCTGTCCTCACTATTGACGTACTCATAGCTGAACTTTCCTTTGACACAGGTCGAAATTCCATTTATCGGTGCTTTTTCGGGGTTCGGACGCACGCCGAGAACTTCGCCATCCTTCGAATAGATATCGAACCGACAGCCGACAGCGCAGTAACCACACGTCGTGTCGGTCACATCGACATCCTTGAGTCGGTAGTCGCTTACCGCGTCAGCCGTCTCGAACAACTTCCCCTCGGACATCGTGTTCGCGGCGAAGCTTTCGGCAGCGTGTTCGAGGGCTTCAAAAGCACTGCCGTCTTCGAGTTTTTCCGTTGTGGATTGGGCCTGTTCTTTCGCTCTAGACATGAAGCCTGCGACGCCTTTCTTTTCAGTATCGTCATCAGTCATCGTCGAATTCGGCACCTCCTTTGCGCTGTTTTCGGTGTTCTTTCATCGGCGTCATCTGCCGAGATTGATGCTCATAATCGTCGCCAATGGTCTTGCCGATGCTGTTCTCCTGTGTGAACCCAGGAATCGGAATCGTCGCAACGTCGGTCATTTTTTGTTCGACAAGCGCACCGGTTGGACAAACAGTCGCACAATGACCACAGGAGACACACGTCGATTCCATCATCGTCTCCATGCCATTCTGGAACCCGATTCGTGTGTCGTCCCCGTTCCCTTCTATCCGCAACACCCCTTCCACCTGCACATCGTTACAGGCTTCGACGCAACGATTGCAGAGGATACACTTGTTGCGGTCGATTTGAATGAATGGTGATGACTCGTCCAGTGGTTCGTACTCATCACGGTCGTCGAGGACACCGTATCGTGGCTCGACGACGTTGTTTTCAATAGAAACATCCTGAAGCTCACATCGACCGTTCTTTCCGCAGGTCGTACACCGAAGGTTATGGTCCGAAAGCAGAAGATCGAGATTCACGTCACGTGCGTTTGCTGCTACTTCGGCATCCGTTCGAACGACCATACCGTCCTCTGCCGGGAAGCTACACGATGGAACGATACCATGATTTTCTGTTTCGACCATGCATGTCCGACACTCGCTTCGCGGACCGATTCGGTCGTCTCCATCGTAGGAGCAAAGTGCCGGAACATTCTCTTCAGCGTCAGTTTGCTTGATGGCGTCGAGAAGCGTTCCCCCTTCCTCCACCGTTACTGTTTCACCGTTGATGGTGATTCTCGCACTTTCCGAAGTCTCGACGACTGGGTCGTTCGCTGTCCCTGTCTGGATATAGTCATTCAGCGGAAGGTCGGGACCGTCGTGGGAATCTTCCCAAATGGAATCAGAACTCATTTTCCCTCGGGGTATTGCTGTTTCCTCCTCGAAACTCTCCTGCCTTCTCAGATGAACGTAACTCGGGTTCCATTAGGTAATGCAATCGATTGAAATTCACTCGGGAATTTACTTAGCTATGATGGCAGAATTATTGTCTATAACCAATATAATATTGGATATATTTGAATGCGGTTTCCAGAAACCATAGGTATCTTTCCCCAGGCACACGTTCAGCCATCCTCCATCGTTCGGTGGTCGTCGTTCGTGTACGCACAGTCAGAATATATCGCGACTTCGCGATAGCTCAGCCGTGCAACCATTACGTCGTTCGTCTTGGCGACGTTCTACGCGTGCTCAAGCACATCGAGGTACTTGTCCTCGACTTGCTGACTCTCGGCACGCATCTCGCGAAAGTTGACCAGTTCGGTATTCTGTTCCGAGCGCCGCACTGTTTCGAAAAGCTGGCGGCCTGCATTCGAGGCCCAATCAGAATTCGATTGTAGAGCGTATACCATCTTCCTCCAACGATCCAAACGAGGGCTATATCGATTCCAAATCCTGGTTGTTCATCAGTAGCGATTGTTTCCATTATGATCATTATACTGTTCGATGTAATTGTCGTCTTAGCCGCTGGTTCAAATCTGGACTCGTATCTCTCCGTATATTTGTACCATACTTGGGGAGTCTTTCAATCGCCGATCGTATTTTCTTTGTTTGGTTTGACAGTGAACGTGGTCCCTACCGTTTCGTGTGACTCCTACTGATTCGGATTAGACGGCATGGAACGAAGAGGATTGGAACACATTGAGTTGAGGATGTCCCAGAGTCCTCCCTCCGTTAACCGTCGCCAATTTCTACAAGCGACCATTGCTTCGACCACCGTGCTTGGAACTATCTCGACGGCAACGGCCAGTCAATCGCACGGCCCCTCCCAATATTCCCTCGAACAGGACGGAAAATGTATTCCTATCGAACCGCTCTCAAAGGAACTTCCTGTGGAGAAATTTTATGACTTCCGGACACCATTTACCCATCCGTCATCGTTCCGGTACGCCTCTTTCGGGACGACAAACCTACAACGGAAGAATACGAGCATCCTCTTTCTTTACCAGGGACCGAAAGGGCTGAGTCTCGTCGCGGTTCACGATAAGAAGGGTGTTGGCTCGGGGGGTGCGGTCACGTTCCGAATCACCAATCTTCCTGCAGATGGAGAGATTGCCGTCAAAGACGATAAGTATCCACTTCAGACGAATTACGACCAGTGGGACCTCTCGAAATACCGCAATTCGGACGGAAAGAAAGTGGCGACCCTTGAGGCCAGTTGGGCCCACGGTAAAAAACGCACAGATGGTATGGCCTATCGGGGACTGGGTGACGATTTTGAGTTTACCATTAATCCCGAGTTCAACCAGAAAGCCGTCCTCTCAAATGACACCCATGGAGAAATAAAGCGATGGGAAGTTCTCTCGGGGGACATAAACAACCCCACGCGAACGAAGCTGAATATGAACAAACCGGTCACAATCTCGTCGAAATCGTGCCAGCCGAAGACGACAACACGGCAAACGACCCGAACAACCAAGACGACCAAAACAACCCAAACAAAAACGAGTAGCAACACAGCTACGACAACAGTGAAACAAGCGACCAAGAGTACGAACGACAAACAATCCGTCCTCGGACAGATTTGGAACGACTTTAGTTCGGTACTCCATTCGATAGAGTCCTTTTTCACTAGTCTATTCTGAGAGTATAAGCGCCTCACGGCCATCGATTCTGTCGAATTTGGTCCGCTCACCGCTCATTTTCTTCGTCTCTAAAGATCCATTCCGTCACTGAAACACGAGATCATATCAGAGCTTCCGAGCTGCACCCTCTCCTTCGTGGAAGGCTTTTCTCTACCATCAGGCACTCAATAACAATACTCGAAGCGCACGATAGAAGAATTGCGAGCGTCGCACTACATCAGTCAGGTTGTCGTGTCGTGTGACGCTTGAGCATCGTCAACGAACAAACTCCGCGCCTGATGCCGAACGTCCGTTGTGTGGTTGTGCTGGCACGACCACGCATCGTTTCACGAGAACGGGTTGCTTGTTGGTAGAAGCACCATCGACACCACGTCGATGGCGGCCACTTCGTGGCCCCGGTGGTTCGATTCCACCCCCGTTCGTGAACCATGTCTCAATGAATCTCGGATACGGTTCGGTCACCTGTAGTTTATCGGATACCGTCACGAACCACTAGGTATGTCACCCACGTCTTACCGATGTGTCTGTGGGGCGACTCTCGAGTTCAAACAGGACCTCATCAGGGAACAGGGTGATGTCTATCCAACGTGGAAGTGTAAAGACTGTGGAACGCCAGTTCCTGGACAAATCGGCGAGGAATTGAAACACCAACATCCATCTTGATCGAACATATCGCTGTCAAGGTCGGCGACTTGACCACGAGTATCGTGTTCTCTATTTTCGTAGCCGTCAATTCAGTACCAACCAGAGAACAACCCGCGGACTCAACTTTCTCTTCTTCACGAAGCGTCGGTCGTGTACTCCATTGAGATAGTGAGCTCAACGTCCGAGTGCATTATTGAAGGGATATCTACGTTGGGATTCTACTGTTCAATAGCTCTCTTATCCGCCAGTTTGTAGATTGTATTCTCCATATATAAATTATAAAATTATATTGTGGAGTTGTATAATCTATATCTAGAGACATAATGCAACCAGACGACCAGCAGACGTCTCGACGGACGGTTCTCCGATCAGTTGGCTCACTCGGTGTCGTGGGTATCGCTACCACTGAAATAACCGGTCTTACACAGGGGGAACCCGGCGAGCAAGTAAAACGAATCACGGGACATCTCGAACCGGATGTTCAGAACTGGGTGTACGTTCCGTTCGATGTCGAGGACGATATTACCGAACTACACGTCGAATATGAGTATAACAAATCGGCCGAGAACCTGCTCGATATCGGCATTTTCGACTCCGATGGGCACGCATCTGACGACGTGAGTGGGTTCCGAGGATGGTCCGGTGGTGCACGAACCAAGTTCATGCTCTCTCGTTCGGAGGCGACACCGGGATACTATCCTGGTGAAATCCAGGCCGGAACGTGGTACATCATTCTGGGTCCGTACCGTGTCGGTGCAGAAGGCATAGATTACACGATCGACGTCACCATGCGGTCGTCCACCCCGGGACCCGCTTTCGAGCCACAACCAGCACCAAGCACCCCCGTCAACGAAACCGCAGGCTGGTATCGGGGTGACTTACATCTCCACACCGTTCATTCCGATGGTTCGTATACTCCCGCTGACCTCGTTTCCGGGGTCGTCGATGCTGGCCTCGATTTCTTCGTCTCGACGGAGCACAACACGACGACCGCGAACCAGATTTGGGGCAAACACACCCGTCCAAATCTGCTCATCGTCAACGGTGAGGAGGTAACCACACGTGCGGGCCACTACGGTGCACTCGGTCTCGATTCGGACCAATGGATCGATTGGCGGTACAAACCCACGGATGACGATTTGTCGTCTCACGTCGAGCAGGTACACGATGTCGGAGGACTCGCTGTGGCGAATCATCCATTCTGCCCCTACAAAGGCTGTGATTGGCGATTCGGCTATGAGGTAATGGACGCCATCGAAGTTTGGAACGGACCGTGGACGTGGGAAGACGAGGCCGCACTCCAGACGTGGGACCGAATGCTTCGTGAAGGGCACTATCTTCCGGCTGTCGGGGCGAGTGACGCACACGATTACGACGACCAAATCGGCTTGCCACACACGATTGTCTACGCATCGGAACTCGGAACAGATGCCATTCTCTCCGGTATTTCATCCGGGAACAGTTATCTCGCGCGTTCAGACTCCGTTTCCGTCGATTTGCAAGCGATCAGTGGTTGTCGGAGCGTGATTCCGGGGCAATATCTTCGACGCCCGGAGGATGCGCCTATCGAAGTTGAGATGACTGTAACGGGAGTAAAGGACGCAACTGTTACGTTCCACACGCAGGACAGTATTGTCAAGGCCGTCTCCCTGGCTAGCGATTCGGAACAGGTCTCGTACACTACCAATGCGAAAGCCGCCGAATTTGTTCGTGTTGAAATCAGAGATTCGGACGATACCATGGTTGGGCTCACGAATCCAGTTTTCTTCGAATCAGCATAACGAACCCTCGCTTCAGCTTTTTTCTCCCTGGCACACCGAATGACGTTCACGGACCGCACTGATCAGCGAAGGTTCGCGGAACGTACGGATGCAACGGCCGAGAAACAGCAATCCCTAGACGGTGAGAAAATCAGCTTTGACCCGATAAGTAGTGGTCCAATGGCTCTGCAGAATCCCAGTAGAAATCGAGAAGGCGGTGACCCCAACATCGAGCTTCCTCCGTCTCGGCGATGAATACTGCCTGAGGGTCGTAAGTCCCGTCCAACGTCGGTAGTGAAAGGAGAAGACAGTCATCAGTAACGGTAACCGTAACAGAAACGTCTGTCACGCGCATTGTCTCCTTGGCCTCTATTCGTGACGAGATGGTTTCCTGGATGATGTCGTCGAAAACGGCTTCATCAAAAATGAGTCGCTCTATTTCACCAGTGGTGCCTGCATCGGCCAATTGCTCGTCGTACACTGGTGTGATAGCGCTGATTGCGTTCGCATTTATCAATCGTTCTTCGATTTCAGAGATAGCATTTGATGGTCGCGTTTCGGTAGCCGTTACTACCTGGCCACCAGCAAGCTCTGAAAGACGAAGCCGGAAACGTGGCGGTATTGCAGTCACGTCGTGAGTCTGCCAGAAGTCGGAATCAATCGCAAGTACTGACTCGGTTTGTTGGCAGTTGTCGATGATTTTGGCCGCGACTTTCCCCAGTCCAGTTAGCGACCAGTGGTTCGCTTGCGGGCTATGTATCAATCCTTGTTCCTGGAAGCGAGTTAGTGTGTTGTACACACCCGACTCGCTAGCGAGATCGGAGTCTAGCAGCGATTGGGTCGAATTACAGTCGTTAGCGATCGCAATGAGAATAGACGTTCGTACATCAGATCGGAGTAAAGAGTCGATTAATGACGAGTCATTCATAGCCAGAGTCTTTTATCCGGTCTCATCATTTTTTCGCCTCGCACAAATCACTACCGCAGAATACTACGGTAATTCATACGATACTCGGCACAAACCTTATATTTCGACCAATGTTATCGTATGACAAGCTTGTGATGAACAATGACTAATGTGAGTGCAGACGTCGCAGAATCGATCCTCGGGGCTGCTGAAGAGAAAGCGTCGGAGATCGAGGTACCGATGTGTATCGCCGTCTTCGATGAAGGCGCTAATTTGGTCGCATTTCGCAGAATGGATGATGCTCTCTTAGCGAGCATCGATATTGCCCAGAATAAGGCCTATTCAGCGGTGAGCCTGAAAATGCCGACCCACGAACTAGCAAATGCCAGTCAGCCGAACGAGTCCTTATTCGGGATTCATTCGACGAATGATGACCGTATCGTAATCTTTGGAGGTGGGTATCCCCTTCGTGTTGATGGCGATGTCGTTGGCGCTGTCGGAGTCAGTGGCGGTGCGGTTGAAGAAGACCGAACCGTCGCTGAAGCGGGTGTCGAAGCCTTTGAATCGTAGGACTGCGATCACGAATCCGCTTCAACGGAGTTCGTTTTGCTGATCGGGCACTGTTCGCCCCAAGATGCCTCGCTTGTGCAGTTGTTGGTGACGCCAAATCGAACAATGGTTGTTCTTCTGGCAACCGTTCATGCTGAAGAATAATTCGACGTGGATTACCGTCTCAAAACGCAACCCCGACACCTAGTCGTGAATCATCGGCACCGCGTTTGCAATCACGAGAAGTTCGTCCCGCAGGACACTTTCGACTTGCCAGGGAACTCCCTTTTCCTCGATACCATATTCAACGAAATCGAGTATCTCGGATCGATCACCCGATGGAATACCCGGATCTGTGCCCGCGTCGATGGTGCGATGTTACGGAAAATTCGAGGCGAAAGCCTCGCTCTTCAGGGCGGGGATGAAGCCGACAAACAGTATCCAACCGCCGACGATGGCACTGACTCATCGATGGTGCCCGAAAACTCCTCGATTGGTGGGTGTTCGTGCCGTCGGTGCATGGCAATATGTTTCCACCCTTTCAGTATACAGATTTGGTCAGACTATCGACCGGTGGTCTTTCGTAGGCGTTTGGGCTACGGCGACCGTATGATTCGCGCATTAATCCGTGGAATAGTGGAGAATATCACGGTTGCGGAAAGGCTGCTACGTAGCAGGCTAGCGGATGCTTATTAGAATTGGATAGCTATCCATCAAACTACTCGTTCCAGGATTTGAGCGCGAAGAAATTCGAATATTCGAGATACTGATACCGAAGCGTCGATCCGGCTGGATAGGTGGCAGTGTAGAGGTTTCCATCCGATACGACCGGCGTCCCCGCGGCTGACGGGTTTTCTGACGTTGTTTTGAGGTTACTACTGTCTAATCGGTAAACCCATCGTATGTTACCAGATCTCAGAGCAACAGCGTAAACGACTGCAAACCCCTTCCTAGGGTCGTCTTCCGGAAGGTATCTCCCACCGAGATAGACCGTCTCATCAGCAACAGTTGGGTTACTAAAGAAATCTCCATACAAGTCTGTCGACCACTTCACTGCTCCCGACCGTACGTCGAGAGCAGCAATGCCCGCTTCCGTCGCGTTCGAATGAGGAATGAGAACGTAGTTCTTTGCGACTGCGAGTCGCCCATCCCATCGATTGTGACCTGATGAAGAATACGTCCAATCGATATCACCTGTCGCCGCTGAGCGTGCTTCAACGACAACCCGACTATCATCCCCCTGAATGTAGTCCGACCGAATATAGAATATCCTACCGTTGCTAACCGTGTGATTTCCGAACGTGCGTTTCTCCTCCGGCGCTTGCCAACTGACGGACCCATCAGTCGCATCTAACGCGGTACCGTCGCTACCAAACACAGTACCGTCCGCGTAACTCAACGAACCACCGAGCCCATCGGAGAGTCCACCGACGTTAGCTCTCTTCCAAATCGTTTCCCCACTTTCTGTGTCGAGTGCGTAAGCGCCATCAGCAGTTGCAGTGTACAGTCGATCGTCTTCGACGACCGGCATGAGCCACTTCAGCCGATTCGTCCGTTTCCACTCGATCTCACCGGTTTTTGCGTCGATCGCGTACAATCCGCCCTCGTTGGATCCTGGGTATTCCGGGACCCGCGTCGCGACATACAGAGTACCATCATAAACCGTCGGTGTTTTCGGTCGTGGAAACCGGTTCGTTTCCCAAAGTTGGTCACCTGTCGCACGATCGTATGCCCCAATATATCCGTCTCCCTCTGTGGGACTGTTCGACGTCGTGACCGCGAGATACACCGTTTCATTTGTAACGATCGGCTCGATCGCATCCATGCTCCCCGAGAGATCCATTTTCCAGTCGGTCGTCGGATACAATCGCGGGCCAGAATCTCTAACCGTCCCTGTTCGTCCTGAATCTGACCGATGAGTTGTCCAGCATGAAGATCGTTGGCGGCCTGATTTAGACTCGTTTGCGGTTATTGTTCGACTCTCGAGGGAAGTAGCAGCGATAACGCTCCCCATTGTCTTCAAGATGGTTCTTCGGTTAGCACGGGTGTTTTCTAACATATTCCAAATGAATCCAATAATCGAGAGAAATATTGTTATGTGTTCCCTGAAAATTAGAAGATGATACAATATCTACACTAAATATAATCAAGAGACTCATAACAATATTCTAAACGGGAAATGAGAGAATATGGCGTATGACGCCCCGAAAGAAGGTCGGAAAGGTGGCACAGGATCGATAACTCGAAACGGCGACAGCAACGGAATCCGAACCGATCGTCGATCGACTCATCAAACTTATACGGACGATATCGAATGGGTGGTGTCCTGAATGCCGACGTATAACATCGTGGAACAAGGTGCAGATAGTACTGGGGAAACAGCCATCGACAGCGTCCTGAGTGATTTAGTTGGGAGCGACACGACGATCCTCTTTCCTCAGGGGATCTACAAACTCGACGAGTTCGTCGTCCCTGCTGGGACCGACAATCTGGAATTGATTGCCCCGAACGGCGCTCGTCTCATTCCAGGACAATCGGGAGATAACAGACGGTGGATAGATGTCTATTCTAACGGATTCGTCCTGGACGGGTTCGAATTGGACATGCGGAACGTTCTCGTTCCACCATTCGTACGGATGAATTACAAAGCAGGGGACTGGGAACTTCGTCGCATCATCACCCGTGGAGCGGTGCGCGCCAGCACCGATACCAATGTGGGATCGAACGATTCGAGCGACGCGCGAACGTACTTTCGTCTCTCATCGGCCGAGAACACCCGCGGTCTCTTACAGGATTGTTACTTCCACGACGGAGCGTGTTCCTCTACCGAATCCGGAAATCGACGGGCGATCCTCGTCGAATCGGGCAAAGGTGAGCTCGTTTTCAACCGGTGTTGGTTCGAAAGTTGGGCTGAGAACACGATTTATGCGAAGAAACCGGAAGGTCCGCTAAAGATCTACAACAGTTTCTTCCGTAATTCGCAGAACGGCTTGCGACTCGGGGGAGATTCGGAAGTACGTAACTGCGTCTCGATCAAGGACGACCAGCATCCGATTCAAGCGTGGTCGGGGGGGTCGCTGCAACGGGGTGTGAATGCGGAGGCAGTCGCACCGACGGATGTCGAAAACGGAATCAACAGTTACGACGGCACACTCACGATCGCGGATAGCGACTTCTATCATCGTGATCTGTCTTCCAGTTGCGGCGGGGCGATCATGGCTCCAGCACCATGTGAGCGCATCGACGTTCGAGACGTCCGTGTGAGCTATGCGTCCCACAAGAGCCACGATGCGATCTTCACACGGGAAAAAACGCTGTCGAACGGTACGGAGCTCAATCTCGCGTATCTCCGACTTCAGAACGTCCACGTCACCAACGACCATCCCCGGAGATATGCGATTTCGATCGGTCAGGTTCCGGACGAGTGGGGAACCGTATCGGGCGTTATCGGTGGCAGCGGTGCTCCGACCGATTCGGAATACGTTCGGACCCACATGACTGTCATGGTGATCCGACGCCGCCGGATACGACACCGCCACTTCCGTCTCCGCCAGCAATCGGCGACGTTCCGTTCCAATCAGCCACCCTCGTCCGTATCGATAACAGCGGTAGCGAATCGCCGTCGACGTACGAAATCACCGCCGGAACGGACGTTCTTCCGGCAGGGAATGACGGAGCAACCGTGACCATGACGTGGGGGGAAGACGAATCGCCGGAACGGCCGGGGGAGTCACGACAGGCGACAGGGGGGATACCGGCAGGAGAAACCTACGCATTCTACGTGACGGGCGGTATCGAATCGACGGCATCGAGTGGCCCGGCGACATGGACCGTCGATGGTCTCCCTTACAATCCGGGTGCACCATTCGTAACGAACACGTTCACCGACGATCAGTCATCCGCTGAAGAGTGGCATCCCGCCCAAACCGGTGTCGAACAAACTCGTCCCATGGTTGCGAAACCGCTCTCTTATAACGGTGGACAACCCGTTCACACCCGCCTTCAAACCGGTACCGATGGCGAGTTCGAGTATAAGCTTGAGGAGTGGGAGTATCTCGATGGTGCCCATATCAGTGAGACATTCCACTCGCTCGCAGTGGAATCGGGTGAACAAGAGTTACAGTTGGCCGATGAAACTCCGTATCGGTTGGAAGCGGGGACTGCGGTTGGTACCTCTGATTTCACCACTGTCTTTCTTGGCGACTTCCCCGACAGTGAGATACCCGTCGTCCTCGCGCAATCACAGACGTACAATAGTAATGACCCCATCGTCACACGTGTGACTGGTGTATCCAGCGATTCGTTTTCGATGGTCGTTCAGGAGGAAGATGCCAATGAAGACCACATCGACGAAGCAGTCGGTTACATTGCACTCCAACAAATGGTCGGACAGATGAATGATCTCAATTTCGAGGTACAGCGAACGGAAGAGGCCGTTACTGACGAATGGTATCAGATCGAGTTCCAACAGCAGTATGATACACCTCGGTTCCTCGCGGGGATGCAAACATTCAACGGACGCGATGCGGCAGGGCTACGGTATCGAAACCTCTCCGAAACTGGTGTCCAAGTGAAAGTTGAAGAGGAGCAAAGTGCAGATACTGAGACAGCACACGCGCCGGAGACGATCGGATATGCCGTATTTGAGGGGTCCGTTTAAGTCGTCTGTTCCCTGGGTTATTCAGTCTCCCCGACGTTCCCGCAGTTCCGACATTCCGTATCGTTCCATAGTGTGCTGACGGTGGTTGAGTGACCAAACCAATGGATGTCTTACGCGCCACATCTATTCCGTTCTCTCTAGCGAACATAGTTCTGTTTTGTATTCCAAAAAAGGAATCGACATCACGAATCCCTCAGGAGCCATCTCTCCCGATCTAACAAATCGGAACTACGAGTACCAACCCTATAATGACCATACGAACATCGCTCCTGAGTCAATAGTTACTGCTTTTTGTGGAACTACTGTCAGCGCCTACAACGATATCGGATAGGAGTTGATCGAATTCAAACCGCTTTAGTCTACAGAAACGGATACATCCGATCGGCAGTCCCATCAATCACGAGATATCGAGGAAGGGGATACTCACGACTGCCCCTAACAAGAGGCTCAACAGCGCGGACAGTGAGAAACCACGAACGGATCAGAATTGCATGGATGAAATGAAGAATAACCCGCAATGCATGGATAATTCCTCTCAAGGATGAGACGGACGTAAAACGTCTAACCGTCCGAGTCACCATTTTGCCGCTCAGATTCTTCGGATGACGTAGAGGTGCTGTCTTCTCCAGCGGACTTCGTATCGGCTGTTTCGGATGACGCCGACTCGTCGGCGACATTCTCATCCGGGTCAGGAATCGGATCTGCTGCGGATGCGAACGGCGTTAACTCTTGACCGTGCAGGAGCTCCGGCAAAATGATACGTGTACTGTGAACGAACAGCACTAACAGAAGCGGTCCGAAAAATAACCCATACCAGCCGAATAGCAGCGGGCCAAGAATATAGGCAAACAAAACCAGACCAACGTGGAGATTCCGCCCCGAAATATACGGTCGTAACAATATCTCGGTCAACCCGTCTACGATCACAGCTGAAATCAACAGGAAGACGAAGGGGAACCAGATAAATTGCGGATTGGACATCAATGCACGGGCGGCGAGGTAGAGCCCAACTGGGACATAGACGAGTTTCATGCCGACGATCGGAATCAGACTGGCAAGTCCCGTTAGTAGCCCGAACAAAACTGCCGCAGGAATCGCGACTCCAGTCGGTGCAATGGTATTCAGTATCGTGTAGGTGATCGCAGCGACGATTGCAACGACAAAGGCATTCAGAATGTTGCCAAAATAAATCGTCTCGAGATCGGTATCGACCTCTTCCAAGAAAGCATGGGTTGCACTGTCCGTGCCGCTGATCTGTGACGTAAACCAGTGCGCGAGCTTTTGATCATCACGGAGCAGATAGAACGCGATTATGAGTGCAATGAAGACATGCAATAAGCCGGTCGCAACAGCACCGACGTACCCCCCAGCCGAAGTAAACAGTTCACTCGCGGTTTGTGGGTCGAGAAACTGCGTGAGGCGTTGGGGATCGGAAAGGATGCGGTGAATAGCAACCTGTGTGTTCTGTGTCCCCGCGATCTGTTTCAGATATGGACCGAGGACAGATTCATACTGGTCGAAACTCCCTCCAATGAGCCCTCTAAGCTGTTGAATACTCACGAATACAGTGTACACGAGGAGGAGAATCCCAGGAAATGCAAGCGTGCCCAGAGAGAGTCCCGCAGCCAAACTGCGTGGTTGGACGCGATGTCTTAATCGCCGGTATATCGGCCGTGTTGCGTAGTAGACAAACAACCCAAGAACGATCGTTCCGACGTATGAGTACAGAATAAATGCAAACAGTATTCCTAGTGCGCTGAAGATTAACCACCAGGCAACTCGCTCACGGTTCCGTTCGGGAGTGAAATTCATGTCTCATAGCACGGCAGGACTCAGTCTAAAGCTCTTTGCCCGATATCTAAACACTTTGAACTATTTGAAAACGTATTAGCATCCGTGGGTATTTAAAAATTTTATTAGTGATTGCTAAAAACGAACCGTTCCGCTTCTTATTCCGGATTGACGAGTAGCTTTTTGGATGGCACGGATACTTGCGTTAGATAATAGATTCCGATAGCGAAGAGACCCTGCCCCAGGAAGCAGAAAAATAACAACTCAATCGGAACGTGATATTTGCTGAGTAATTGAATGGCAGCCAAGCTTTCGAACACGCCTCCGATCAAAAACCACGAGCACATTTTCAACACTTGCTCAGAAAAAAGCACATCTGCGAGACGAGACTCTATTGTTCGACCGTCTGAATCCTCCCATACTGTTTGATCAGTACCTTGAACGGGCATCGTCATCTTGCCATATGTTATCATACGATATCAAGACAGGTGATTGTAGAGTTGACAATAGCATATCAGAGGGAGACAAACGAAAGTAAGGGCAACCAGAAGCTGACTACTCGGGGGTCAACTGATACCCAACCAACTACCCCATCCATGGAACCATCCGTACTGCTTAGCATGCTCTCCGAGCAAGCGACCGAATCCCAGTGTCAATCGGCACCGAGCACGCGTTCGACACCCGCTGTGATCTCCTCTTTTACCGCTGCATCCAACTCGACGAGCGGCGGTCGAACCTCGGCGGTTTCGAGCCACCCTCGCGATTCGAGTGCCGCCTTCGTCGCCGGTGCGAACCCGTGGTTCACACACTGTTGGAAGAGGGGAGAAATTAGCTCCGCTCCGATTCTCCGCGCCCGCTCGACCTCCCCCGCGGCGACCGCATCGCGTGCCGCGACGAACGTTTCGGGGATTGCGTTCGATAGTGCGTTGATTCCCCCCGAAGCGCCCATGAGCATTCCCGGAACGACGTAGCTGTCGAAGCCCTGAAAGAGGCGGAAGTCTTCGGGCGTACGATCGGCCACCTCGAGGAAATAGTTGAAATCGCCGCTCGAATCCTTCAGCCCGTGGACGTTCGAGTGACGGGCAACGGTTTCGACGGTGGCGGGTGTAATCTCCTGCCCGGTACAGGACGGGATGTTGTAGAGGAATAGCGGAAGCGACGCGTCGTCGGCGACTGCCGAGAGAAATCGTTCGTTGCCAACCGGGTCGTTCGCACCATGGAAGTACGGGAGGACGATAAGGGCGGCATCAGCACCCGCGTCCGCCGCCATTTCGATGCGCTCCAGCGTGTTGGGAACGGTCGTATCGGCGGTCCCGGCGAGCACCGGTACGTCGTCGGCAGCATCGACCGTCGTCTGCAGGACGGTTTCGTACTCTTCATCGGATAAACTCGCGAATTCGCCGGTCGTTCCGGCCGGGACGAGGCCGTCCATACCTGCTTTACCGAGCCGTTCGACCAATCCCGAAAGCACGGTTTCGTCCACATTTCCGTCAGTGTAAGGCGTGACGAGGGGGCACAACACGCCCTCGAAGGCTTCCGGACTGGATGATGATGACATATGTAACCGATACGAATACGAGGAGTTAATTCTTCTCCAGGGAACCCGTCGGATGTCGGCAATTCGCTCTCTCATTTCATCGCATGTTCCGACGCAAACGCTGATCGACGTCCTGTTGAGGTTATAATCACGTATCCCAAATCTCTCAAATATCCTTTCAATATCTCAAATTTCAATATGCAGACCGAAATGTTGTTTATCGCTCCGTGAGAATGTCCGGTAATGAGTCGAACTCATCGTCAGTCGAAGTCCGGTTCGATTTTTTCGATTTTCCTCGTCGCTGGTTGTGTCTTCACGGTACTTCTATTCTACGCGATTATTTGGATACTGGCTTCGTCCGTGGTAAATCAGACCGGGGTGATCACACGGACGAGAATGGCCTTTGCGTTATCTATCATGCTGATTGGAATGATTGGTATTACGATTGGCGGATCACTCTTTCTCTCGGATCTGTAATTATCGGCTCTGAAACGCCGAGTTTGTTCGGGGCAATCGGAGTTGTAATCGACTGTTGTTGGCAAATCCGTCAACAGTTCTCGAAATTCGCAGACGAAGTATTCAGATGCGTTTTCGACTCGTACCGCAATGGTTTCTATCGCGAACGCTCAGTTCGAAGGAACAGGAGCGGGATACGGTCGAGGAGTGTGACCCTTCTTGACTCATGGATAGTTGTGCAGACACGAGAACATCCGTCCCGGAAACTAATTCACAATTGTGTCTGTTATCTAATTATGTATGAGATTCTACCTACTGATGGCCGAAAGTGATGACAGATATCAATTATAGTGCCAAATAAGAGACGAGGTGCACCCCACAAATAGGGAAATTCCAGTACAATTTCCGGGAGATCGTGTGCGATCTTGCGGTTCCCAAAATAATAAGGACGGAGTTTTCGGGGCGATAGTAGAACGATATTTGTGGAGATTACTACTTCCACCGTAGGATCGGAATGAAGTTCATTTTTCAAAACTGCGTTAGCATTTTCTCAAACGACTTCTCAAGTAAAACGTTCATAATACTGCACTCCCCTCGTACAATCCCATTTAGATGATACTCTCCTTTCACCACGAACCAAATTTATTCTACATATTCACCAATATGACATATATTCCGTATTTTTTCGAAGAGGTGGCAATCCACATGGATTTGGAGCAACTGATGCGGTGGTCCAAAATCACCTTCCAATGACGGAACTTCCCGTCCACATCTCTCCCTGGCTTCAGGACATCTCGTATGGAAATCACAGACGTTCGTTGGACTACCGTTCGTCAATCGCACCAAATCGTCTGAAAACCGTTGGGACCCAAGGGTTCCGGTCGAGAGCGGCGATACCATCCATGACCGTATTCGTCTCGAAGGAACGCTGGTTGCGAAAGCGGTTATACCACCGACAAGTCGAAGATCACCGGGTTCCCACGGTGGAAACCGTTTCGAGGAGGACATCGACGGCGATTCGGATCGACGTTTCATCGATATCGAAATGCGGTGTGTGATGTCCGTCCGGATGGTTGCTCCCGATTCCGATGTAGGTGGCCTTTCCACCTTGTCGTTGCACCCGTCGAATGAGATATGACGCATCCTCGCTCGCACCAAACTGTTCACGTTTCGAGACGTCGGTCACAGTATCGACCTTCGTCGCGGAGTCGGCAACGGCGGTCATCATCTCCTCGTCCGATTCGAACGTCGTCGTCTTTCCGTACGTCTCTATATCGTAACCCACATCGTGCATCTCGGCGGAATGGGTCACGATCCGTTCCGATTTCCCCATCATGTAGTCGTTGATTGCCGTCGTCTCACCGCGAACCTCGATCATCATTTCGGCGCGGTCCGAAATGACGTTCTGCCCGTTGGGGGACGATACCCTTCCGACGTTCACTCGTGACACCCCATCGCTGTGACGGGGGATGGCGTAGAGGTTTTGTATCGCGGTCGTTGCCGCTTGCAGCGCGTTCGCACCTGCTTGCGGTGCATTGCCAGCGTGTGCGGACTGACCGGCAAACCGAACGCGGAACTTGCAGTTACACAGGGGGCGGTCGTATCCCGCGATGACCGTTCCAGTGGGGATACCAAGGCCGAGATGTAACGCGGCGAAATAGTCGATGTCGTCCGCGTGACCGCTTCTCGCCATTGGAATCGCTCCCCGACCACCTTCCTCTGCTGGCTGGAAGAACAACTTTATCGTCCCGTCGAAAGCGGAGTCGTTCAGCGCGCGTGCGAGGCCGATTCCGATGGACGTGTGTCCGTCGTGCCCGCATGCGTGCATCTCATCGGGATGCTTGCTGACGAACCCCTCACGTACCGGCGCGTGTGATTCATCACGCGCTTCCACCAGTTCGAGCGCGTCCATGTCGACGCGAACGCCGACCACCGGTCCGGTTCCGTCGCCGTAGGTACGTTCCGCGACGAGTCCGGTGACGTCCCCCATCCGTTCCAGCAGTTCCTCGGGAACACCCTCGTCGAGAGCACGGGTACGTGCCGAGATGAGCGCATCCTCGTCCGGAACACCGAGCCGATCATCCACGGACATCGCTTCGTCTCCGAGATGAAGGTCGAAACCCAACCGCCGGAGTTCCGTCGCGACGAGTGCAGTGGTTCGGAACTCCTTCCATCCCGCTTCGGGATGTG
This sequence comes from Haladaptatus sp. AB643, assembly GCF_024136975.1. Taxonomy (NCBI): domain Archaea; kingdom Methanobacteriati; phylum Methanobacteriota; class Halobacteria; order Halobacteriales; family Haladaptataceae; genus Haladaptatus; species Haladaptatus sp. AB643. Next base: position 213,512 of record NZ_JAMYJW010000005.1, on the reverse strand, counting down.
CGTGCAAGTCCCGCCGAATCTCCACGAGCGAAGCCGTTCCGTTCCACACTGAATCGTCGTAGTCCATCATTGGTGAGTCTGTGAGTGTGTTTCCTTATTATCGAACATCAGTCAGAATCCGCGATGACGCCGTCACTCGACGGTTGTTCGTTCATCGCCTGCTGGGTCTTCTGCTTGAGACTATCGAGGTTGTGTTTTTCCGCTGCCGCCAACACTTTGTCGTACTCGGGTTCCTGAACGAGCGAAATCCCGAAGAACAGGAGGATCGATATCGGAAGTCCGACGAAAATAGGGTGGAGTCCCATGAACTCGGCGGTGTCGGAGAAATATCCAGCCCACCACCATGCGACCGTGAGACCAGCGCCGATAGCGATACTCCAGAATGCGGCGTCGGACGTTCCACGCGGCCAGTAAAATGCGGCGAGCCACGGAACGAGAACGCCACCGGTCAGCGCGACTGCACCGAAGACGATGAGGTCGATGATTCCGGGGACGACGAGCGCGAGTGCGAGCGAGAGCACCATCAGCCCGAGTACGGCGACCCGCGATGCTTGCTGTTGCTTTTCGTTATCCGCGTCCGGATTCATGTACCGAATGTAGATGTCCTCGACGAAGTTCGATGCACCCGAGAGCAAGAAACTGTCACCGCTGCTCATGACTGCGGCCGCGAGTGCTGCGAGGAGGATTCCGGCGAGCCACGTCGGCAGGATATCGACTGCCATCGTGGGCATCAAGAGCTGCGAGTCCGCAATCGAGGGGTACATGATGATACCCATCGCACCGACGAGCAGTGGAACCGGAATGTAGACGAACCCGATGATGCCGTTCAGCGTCGTCCCGACGAAACCATCACGAGGACTCCGCGCCGACATCACCCGCTGGAGGTAACCTTGCCGAACGAGCATGCTCGGAACGAGCGTCACGATGTATCCCGCAATGAGCGTCCATTTCATCGCGAAGAGGTCGAACGCCTGTGGAGCGCGCTGGGTGACTTGGGACGTCATCGCCGAGACGCCACCGAGTTCGGAGATGCCGAAAATCGCCAGGATCCATAGCCCGACGAAGAGGATTATCCCTTGGACGAAGTCGGTCCACATGACGGCAGCCATTCCGCCCAGTATCGTGTAAGCGGTGATGACGAGCGCACCGAGGATTGCCGCCTGCTCGATGGTGATGATATCTCCGAGGAGGAAGCTGATGATGGTTCCTGCCGCCAACCATTGTGCACCGAGCGTACTCACAAACCTGAGGATGTAGAACGGAAGCGCGATGAACCGCGTTTTGCCGTCGTACCGGTCCTCCAGCATCGCTGGAATCGTGATGTTCGACGTCTTCGGGAGCTTGTGCCCGAGGAGTACCGCGACGACGAAGAAGCTCGCAAGCGAGATACCGAAGCTCCAGAACGCCGTGATACTTTGCCCATCGTACGTCGATGCCGACAGTCCGATGGTGCCTCCTGCACCGATAGCTGTCGCGAAGAACGACAACGCGACGAGGTACCAAGGTGCGCCTTTACCGGCGAGGAAGAAGTCCTCGAGGTCTTTCATCCCCTTCTTGTGGAAGTACACGCCGATGCCAAGCATCACGAGGATGTATGCAACTACAATTCCTGCTATGTATGACCGTAGCATTGCTATGGCTATAGGCTTCACCAGCAGTATTTATAACTTTCCATGTATTCGGAAAATTTATCGATTTTTTGAGAAAGGTGAAATTGTGGCCGAGAAACACAATCAATCTAAATTTACTGTCCCGGCTACAGACCACTCCGGATGATATGGGAAAGACACAAATACACTCCCTCTGTCGCTCGGACCATGCAGATTGATGCGGAGCGCCTCCAGCGCGACTTGATGAAAAACGGACGGTTCGGTTCGGTCGATGTCGACGACGGACACGCTCGAACCGTGCTGACGGGAACCGAAGCGGATAGACGTGCCCGCGAGTACTTCGTGAGCCGTCTCCGTGACGCCGGGATGGACGTTCGAATCGATGCCGTCGGAAACATCGTCGGACGTTGGGTACCGGAAACCGCCGACCCGGATTCAAGACCCGTTGCGACGGGCAGCCACCTCGACTCCGTTCCCGAGGGAGGCATCTTCGACGGACCACTCGGTGTCTACGCCGGTCTCGAAGCGGTTCGCGCGATACAGGAGGCAGACCTGCCCGTTCGTCGACCGCTCGAAGTCGTCTGTTTCACCGAAGAGGAGGGCCAACGGTTCGGCGTCGGTGCGCTGGGATCAGCCGTCGCGTCGGAATCGCTCTCCATCGAGGAGGCACACGCGCTTACCGACGAAGAGGGAACGACCCTCAAGGACGCACTCGATTCGATCGGATTTCTCGGAGAAGGTCGAATACGCCCGGAAGGATGGGACTCGTGGCTCGAACTGCACATCGAGCAGGATTCACGGCTCGAATCCAGGGACGTTCCGGTCGGTGTGGTAACGACGATTACGGGAATCGCTCGATGTGCCGTCAGCATCGTCGGCGAGGCGAACCACGCGGGCACGACGCTGATGTCCCAACGAACTGACGCCCTGACCGCGGCGAGTACCGTCGTCACCGACATCGAGACGGCGGCATTCGAACGCACCGAAAGTGACGCTCCGACGGCCGTCGCGACGGTCGGGTCGCTCGACGTCTCACCGAACGCACCGAACGTCGTCCCCGGACGAGTCGATTTTACCGTCGACATTCGGGATATCTCGCACGAGTCGATGATGGAACTGGTAGAGTTCGTTCGCGAACGCCTCCAACAATTGGAACGTGAGCGCGACGTCGAAACGTCGTTTTCCCTCCCCCGGTACCGGAAACCGAGACGAATGAGCGACCGGTGTCGTCAGGCAGTCCATGAATCCGCGACGGAAGTGGAAACTTCGGCTGTCGACCTTCACTCCGGGGCCGCACACGATACGATGCGATTGGAGCCGTTCACCGACGTCGGATTGCTCTTTGCCCCCTCGAAGGGAGGAATTTCCCACAATCCGCTCGAATGGACGGATTGGGAGGACTGTGCGGAATGTACCCAGGTGCTCGCCGGTTCGCTGTTCGCACTTTCGAACGAATAGTTCCAGTACTTCCCTTTTCTCAGTTGTTCGACAGTGACTGGCCCTCGCTTGTTGTTGCGAATTATCCGTCTCGGAAACGCTCGAAGGGTAGGTTTCGTCGATTGTAGCCTCCGTGTGGCTCGCTTCGTCCGTTTCGTCCCGTGTTGGGAATTCCACATATGGAAAACGATCCTTCAAATGGAGAGAAACACCACTACAAGCCATCTCCAACCGAGAGGAGACTATCGGTACGATCGAATCGAGGACAGTTCATACGATAGGGGATGTGAAACGACGTAATCCAGGATTTTACAAATTCCACGATACAGAAACGGTTTTGGGTCCAGGGTGTATTGCATGTGAGTATGCCACATTCGCCCAACGATGAAGGGTCGACCCAAAGCCTCCAAACCGTAACGACAGCTCTCGACGTGATCGACGCGCTCGAGGAACTTGGCGGGACAGGTGTGACGGAACTGGCGGAGCATCTCGACCTGTCGAAGAGTGCCGTGTACAAGCACCTCTACACGTTGAAGGAACGCCAGTACGTCGTCAAGGACGACAACGACTATCGGCTCAGCCTTCAGTTCCTGACCCTAGGTGAGCGAGTTCGGAATCAGAACCCGCTCTTTCGGATCGGAAAGCCGGAGATAAAGAAGTTGGCGGACGAAACGGGGGAGTACGCACACCTGACGACGGAACAATACGGCCTCGGAATCAACCTCTGTAAGATTCGCGGTGAACAAGCGGTCGGAAACGATTACCAGATCACGAAAAAGCAACGTGCAAACTACCTCCATCCGATGGCGACCGGGAAGGCTATCCTCGCATTCCTCCCGGAAGAGCGAGTCGAATGGATAGTCGACAGGTATGGGTTATCGAAAATGACCGACTCGACGATTACCGACCGTGAAACGCTGTACGAAACGCTCGACGAGATTCGGGAACAGGGCTACGCGGTCAACGACGGTGAGGAAGTGGAGGGACTTCGCGCCGTCGGAGCGCCGATTCACGACCGGAACGGATCGGTCCTCGGTGCGCTGAGCGTTTCGGCCCCGAAAACGCGGCTCAGTGGCGACCAGTACCACGAACACGTTCCGGAATTGGTGATGCGCACGGCAAACGTAATCGAAGTGAACCTGAACATGGTCGAACGGTCCCAGAACACCGGGCCACTGTAAACCATGACATTACTATTACTGTAATGCCACAAGCCGAACACGAGTAGACCGAATTTGCGATTCGATTCCGCCATACGCGAAGCAACGGGTTGGAGAACCAAACTCAGTCGTTATCGACTGATGCAGCACGTTCCGTCGACGTGCTTGTTGGTGACTCCTGTTTCTGCCAGATGAGTGTGCCAAAAACGACGAACAGCGTTTCGAGTACAACCGCACCGAGGGTCGCCCACACCCAAATAGGGAGACCGAACGCGGTCTGGGCGTTCCAACTCTCGGGTGCATACCACGGCACGAGCAGTGCGAGTACGACCGCAAGCCCAACCCAAAACACCTTCCGCTGTGCCGGGAGGACATACTCCGCTTCCCGGGGCTCACTGGGGAACTCGATCGAGTTATACTCGAGAATCGCGCTCGCACGTTCCGTTTCTTCGTCGCGCCCGCTTGCGTAGCTCCCACCGATGAGAACGACGGAGTTGACGGCAAGCCCAACGAGACCGGCATTCAAGCCGAACGGGATGGAGATACTAGCCACGTAGATGCTGACTGCGGTTGCACAGCCGACGAACATCCCGACGAGGGCGGGCGTACTCTTCATCCGCGCGGAGTACAACCCGAACACGAACACGGGGGTCGCCTGCAGGAGGAATTCGAACTTCAGTTGCGTCCAGCTCCAGATCGTGTTATCCGGCGTGAACGAAATCGCGAGCGCAAGCGCGAGAAACACCGCAAGGAATACACGACTCACCCAGATAACGCGCTCGTCGGAGGCGTTAGGGTTCACGTAGCGTTTGTACGTGTCTTTCGCGACGGCCATCGAGAGCACCATCACCGCCGCTCCCGCGGTCGACAGCGTTGCCATGATTACGCCGAGCGAGATGAGCGACGGGAGGAGTTTCCCACCACCCGTACTCACGTACCCGCCGAGAAGATAGGGAACGAGCTTGTCCGCCTGTACATCACCCAAGCCGGGGAAAATACCAGCGCCGTAAAGGCCGAGTCCCCAGAGCGTAAGCGCTGCGAAGAAAAAGATCGGTGCCTGCAGTCGGAACGTCGTCTTCAGGTCCTTCGCGTTGTCGATGCCGAGGTAGAACTGCTGGATGTGGAGGTACGTCGGGAGGCCGAGCAGGACGAGGATGACGATGCTGTACCAGCTACCCATCGTCGATGTCGACGGTAGCGTGAGTTTCGAAGGTGCGGTCCGCCAAATCGTATCGATCTGCGCCGAGAACCCACCGAGCGTGCCGACGAGTACGAGCATCAGGAACAGCGAGAATAACATGAGCGCACCTTGGACGGCCGCAGAGAGCGCGGTCCCACGGAATCCACCGAGTCCGACGTACCCGAGGATAACCAAGCCGAAAATGACGATGACGGCCTGATACGGGAGAATGCCACCGGACGCGACCTTCCCGAGATACCCCATTGCGAAAAACTGCTCGGTGAATTGGATAAACGTCCCCCAGATCATGAATAGGAGCGCGACGAGCGCGACACGCTTGTCGAAGCGATGTTCGAGGTAGTCGATGGGTGAGGTGTAGTTCCACTTCTGACCGAGATTCACGAGCGGGGGCGCGATGATGAGCGCACCGATGATGCCCGCAATCATGAACTGTGGATACGCGAGAAACCACGCCCCGGAACGGTAGGTCGCGGCGGAGTATCCGAGGAAGGAGTTCCCGCTGTACGAGTCCGCGAAGATGGAGAGGGAAATGACGATGAACCCGAGCGACTTGCTAGCGGAGAAAAAATCGTCGAGATCTGCGCCGACGCTCTTCCGGTAGGAGTACCACCCGATGCCGAGCATCGCTAGTAACGCTATGGTGGTGAGTACGACGATGTATCCGCCGAGGGAGACTGTCCGGGGTTCCATCAGTTATTCGCCTCCGACGTGTTTGGTAACGGGTTCGATTCTTGGCGAACGGAGTAACTGTATCATTTCGAATCCTACATTATTGTCGTGGGACAAAAACCTTGTGTTATTCTCTCACGGTAAATGGAAACAACGTACAAAGTCGTCATGAATGACGTTCGAAAATCGATGCACGCCTCTATCCGGGGTCACTCGTCGCGTCTTCAGAATATTCTTTACAAATTTAGTTTTGTAATGGAAATACCGTTACGGAGAGGAGTCAAGTGGCCTTCCGGAGGTGGGGGCACAGAGAGTAGATTCCCGTTACGGGTCGTCGAACATCTACGTTACTTCCGACAACGGAGTGGTCGCTACGTATTCCACGATTCGTGTAACGACCACCGTCACGTGATAGCGAATACCGAATCGTGGTATCCGTTTCGTATATCCGGTCTTACGGGTGTAGAGTGGAGATATCTGATCCATACAGCAGTTTACATGACTTGGCTAATCCCGGATTTGGCGGCGCTCGTTTGATTTCCATTCCTATTCTACGACGCGCATTCTCAGGGAAGTTAATAATCGAATCGATCTACCGAGAATTGAATCAGATACTATCTTCGAATAGATGGATTCTGTCCATTTGATCAGGTTTGAGGGGAGAAATTGTCGTCCCGTTTCGGATTCACTATTCCACGCTACGTGTAATATTGTATAAAGCCGCCAACATAAAATGCCTCCTATCGTTGCTCTCCTTGGCCAATAGCAATCCCGTCTTGATTATGAGAGGGACACACCGCACGTTAGCCGACTTCGCTTTGATATTTTGTGACCATCAATAATTATTTAGGATAGCGGATGCAGTGGTTAGTTGGCACGGATAATGATACCAATAGGCACAAGCACTAACCCGGGACTTTTCTTCGGGTCGTTACGCAACAAACCGGTACAGGGAGCAAAATAACATGCCGCCGATCACATCGATCGTACTCGCGTTGGTACCGCTGATGATCATCACCTATTTGATGGTCATTCGCTTCTGGCCAGCGACACGGGCAATGCCGGTCGCATGGGTGGTCGCACTCGCCGTCGGATACCTGGGCTGGGGTATGAGCCCACGGTGGCTCGCCGGTGCGACCATCAACGGCTTCATCACCGCGCTATCGATCCTCTGGATCGTCTTCGGGGCCATTCTCCTGTTGTACACGCTCAAGGAAACGGGCGCGTTCGACGTGATAAACAGGGGATTCGCGTCCATCAGCGACGACCGACGCGTTCAGGTCGTCGTACTCGTCTTCCTGATGTGTTCGTTCATGGAAGGTGCTGCTGGCTTCGGGACGCCCGCGGCAGTCGTTGGGCCGCTCCTCGTCGGTCTCGGGTTCCCGCCGCTGGCCGCCGTCGTCATCGCACTCACCGGGAACCTCATGGCCATCACCTTCGGCGCGGTCGGGACGCCGCTCGTCATCGGCATGCAAGATACGCTCGAGTCCGTCTCGATGGTGAAGACGCAGGTCGTCGTCAACGGACCGTTCGGCAGTATCTCCCTCTGGGTGGATCAGATCGCCGTCTGGGCCGCGACCTATCACGCCATCGTCGGCATCGCCGTCCCCATCATGGGCGTGATGATGATGACGCGATTCTTCGGCGAGGAACGTTCGATACGTCCCGCGTTCGCGGTCCTCCCGCTCGCGCTGTTCTCGTGGGTAACGTTCGTGATTCCCTACTGGCTCACCGCCTACTACCTCGGTCCGGAGTTCCCCGCGCTCCTCGGTTCGATGGTCGCGATGGTCTTGACCATCGGTGCACTGAAAGCCGGTTACTTCCACCCGGACGACGACTGGGAGTTCGCTCCGCGCGACACGTGGCCCTCGCACTGGGTCGGTGGCATCGAACCCGGCGAGTCCGTCGGACAGGGCGGTCAGATCGCTGCTGACGGCGGGACGGTTACATCGAGTAACACGGCCCTCGCCGACGACGATGGGATGTCGATCTGGATGGCGTGGCTCCCGTACGGGTTGCTCGCCGTCCTGCTCGTTCTCACACGCGTCTGGGCACCGCTAACCGACTTCCTCCAGTCGACACTCGTCCTCCAGTGGAACAACATCCTCGGAACGGGGCTCGATAATTCCATCAGTGTCCTGTATCTCCCCGGCGCGGTGTTCGTTTTTGTCCACTTCACCGCCGTCCTGCTTCACCGGTTGGGTAATCTCGGTCGAATTCCGACCGACATCAAGAACTCGTGGGCCGAAACGTTCGAGCGCATCGCCCCGCCGCTCGTCGCGCTCCTGTTCGCCGTGGGCACCGTCCAAATCATGCTCCAGTCGGGTGCCGCGACTGGCGGGGATAGCATGCTCATCGTGTTGTCGAAGGCCGTGGCAGGGGTCGCCGGTGGCACCTACCCGTTCTTCGCCGCGTTCGTCGGGGCGTTCGGCGCGTTCCTCGCCGGGTCGAACACGGTAAGCGACATCCTCTTCGGGACGTTCCAGTTCGGCGTCGCGCGCGATATCGGCGTCTCGCGAACGCTCCTGCTCGCAGCGCAGGCCGTCGGTGGTGCGATTGGCAACCTCATCGCCATTCACAACGTCGTCGCCGCGCTCGCGGTCGTCGGTCTCGTCGGAGAAGAGGGACGAGTCATTCGATTAGAACTCATCCCGCTCATCTACTACGGCGTCTTTACCGGCATACTGAGCCTCCTGTTCGTCTACGTCCTCTTCCCGGGGGTGTTCTGACGAAAGTTCAACGAAGGCTCAGGTAAGCTTTCGCCCACACCGAATCGTTCTTGCCGTTCGATAATATTCGCCACGAATCACCACTATCCTAATTGTTAATAGGCGAGATTCCCAATGGGAAGGCGTTATGGCTATCGACCGATCCAGGTCAAGTCTCGACGAGTCAATGGCGCAGCAGGACGCCGAAAGTCCCTCTCGCGTCGACGAAGCCGAGTACGCATCGCTCGCGAGCGATTTGCGCGATGCCGTCGACGGACAGGTTCGATTCGACGAGTATTCACAGATCCTCTACGCGACTGACGGAAGCATCTATCAGGCCCGTCCCGCGGGCGTCGTTACGCCCCGTCACGCTACCGATGTACAAGACGCCGTCCGGGTCGCTGCCGATTACGACGTTCCCATTCTCGCGCGCGGAGCAGGATCGTCACTCGGGGGGCAAGCGGTCGGTCCGGGTTGCGTCGTCCTCGATATGTCTCGCCATATGGACAGCCTCGTCGATATCGACGAGGACGACCGCGAGGCGACGATCCAACCCGGTATCGTTCAGGACGTTCTCGACGAACACCTCGCTCGCTACGGACTCAAGTTCGCACCCGACCCGGCGTCTTCGAACCGAGCGACGGTCGGCGGCGGCATCGGAAACAACTCGACGGGTGCCCACTCCGTCCGATACGGAATTACCGACGCCTACACGGAGGAACTGAAAGTCGTCCTCGCTGATGGGTCGCTCCTGCACACCCGAGAGGTCGTTCTCGACGGCGAGGAGTGGGACGAGATCGTCGCGAAGGACACCCGCGAAGCGGAAATCTATCGGACCGTCCGCACGCTCGTCGAAGGGAACGCTGACGAGATCGAGGACCGGTATCCCAAGCTGAAGCGGAGCGTCAGCGGCTACAATCTTCACAAAGTCATCTACGAGAACGACGACGGCGAACGGGTGATCAACCTCTCGAAGCTCTTCGTCGGTGCGGAAAGCACACTCGGCGTGGTCGTCGAGGCGACGCTGAGTCTCGTGACGAGGCCGGAGGAAACTGCCCTCGCACTCTACTGCTTCGAGGATCTCGTCGATGCCATGGAGGCCGTCCCCGAAGCGCTCGACTTCGACGTCAGTGCAGTCGAACTCATGGACGACGAGGTGTTCCGTCTCGCCCGCGACTCCCCCGAGTTCGCTCAGTACGCCGACCCGATCCCCGAGAAGACCGCAGCGTCCCTCATGATCGAGTTCGACTCCGAACTCGTCGATGACTTCGAGGACGCCGTCGCCGAGACGAACGCGCATTTCCACGACGCCGGAAAAGCCTTCGACGTCATCGAGGCGTACACGGACGACGAGCAGGCGAAACTCTGGAAACTTCGGAAGGCCGCCATCCCGCTCCTCATGAGTCTCGACGGTGATCCGAAACCCTACCCGTTCATCGAGGACGCAACGGTCCCACCGGAAGAACTCGCCGAGTACGTTCAGTCGTTCGAGGACGTACTCATCGATCACGGAACGTCGGCGGCCTACTTCGCACACGCCGGGAGTGGAACCCTCCACATTCGCCCGATTCTCAACCTGAAAGACGACGACGGAATTCAGATGATGCAGTCGATTGCGGACGACGTGACTGATCTGGTCCTCGAACACGACGGGGCGTTCTCCGGGGAGCACGGCGATGGACTCGCCCGCACCGAGTTCAATCCGAAGATGTACGGTGAAAGCCTCTGGGCGGCGTTCAAAGACGTCAAGGACGTATTCGACCCCGAATGGCGGATGAACCCCGGAAAGGTCGTCTACCGTGACGACGATCCGACCGATATGCGCGAAAACCTCCGCTACGGCGCCGAATACAGCTCCATCGAACCCGCGACCAAACTCGACTTCGACGAGGAGGGCGGGTTCTCCCAACTCGTCGAACTCTGCAACGGGTGTGGGAACTGCAGGCAACCGGATCGGGACGTGATGTGCCCGACCTACCGGGCATCCGAGGAGGAGATACAGGCGACACGCGGTCGTGCCAATCTATTGCGCGCGGCCATCAGCGGCGAACTTCCCGAAGAGGAACTGTACTCCGATCGATTCCAGGAGGAAGTTCTCGACCTCTGCATCGGCTGTAAGGGATGTATGAACGACTGCCCGACCGGTGTCGACATGGCGAAGCTCAAGACCGAGGTCAAACACCAGGCTCATCAGCACCACGACCCCGGAATTCGTGACCGTCTCTTCGCGAACATCGATACGCTCTCCGCGCTCGGAAGCCGTCTCGCACCGATAACGAACCGGCTCACCGAACTTCCCGGCTCCCGACTCGCCCTCGAAAAGGTTCTCGGGATTGCCGCTGATCGGGAGCTTCCGACGTTCGAGGCGGAAAGTTTCGAGGAGTGGTTCGAGTCACGCGGGTCGGGCGTTCCCCTTCGAGAGGCCGACGACAAGGTGTTGCTCTTCCCCGACACGTACACGAACTACAGTCATCCTTTGACCGGAAAAGCCGCCGTGACGGTTCTCGAAGCGGCGAACGTCCACGTCGAGATTCCCGACGACGTCGGGGCGAGCGGCCGACCGGCGTATTCGAAGGGGTTCCTCGATCTCGCCGAGAAGCGAGCGCGCCGCAACGTGAACGCCTTACGTCCGTACGTCGAAGACGGCTGGTCGGTGCTCTTCATCGAACCGTCGGACGCCGTGATGTTCCAGGACGAGTATCGCTCGCTTATGCAGGGCTCCGCGGTCGAAACCGTCTCCGAGAACGCCTACAGCGTCCTCGAATACGTCGACACGCACCGACTCGACGACCGGATGCTGTTCGAGGAGTCCGATGAATCGCTCTCCTATCACGGCCACTGTAATCAGAAAGCGATGAACAAGGACCACCATGCGGTCGGCGTGCTCCGACGAGCGGGGTACGCGGTCGACCCCCTCGACAGTGCGTGCTGTGGCATGGCAGGCAGTTTCGGGTACGAAGCCGAACATTTCGACCTCTCGAAGGCGATGGGACGGATCCTCTTCGACAAGGTCGAAGCGAGCGACACCGATACAGTCGTCGCGCCCGGTGCATCCTGCCGTAGCCAACTGGGCGATCGTGCCGACGCGACGAAACCGCCGCATCCGATCACGAAAGTCGCCGAGGCGCTCGTCGATTGAATTCCGCCCGTCTTCCGAACGCTCGGACCGTCGTTCCGAGTCCAAGAGATGAATCAGAGGGATATCGATTCTCCATCCGTCACCAACACACTTAATAAAGAGTACGGTAACATTTTCATGAGCTATGGCTATGAAAAGACATTACGATCGCGAATTCGTCCGAACGTTCTTCACGTCCCCGACTGCTGTGGAGGGCGGGGACGATTCCGCCAAGATGATCCGAAGCGCTGCCCAGCTCCAGGGTATGAAGGCCCCGGACGTCTGGGTGCCGGACAACGAGGATGCAACGGCTCCGTCCATGCGGGACGAGGGTGTCGAGAACCTCATCGAGGTCGTTTCCGAGTACGGTGCTGACTTCCCGGGAGAGATACACCCGCGGATCGTCTGGCACCGTGAGGATTCATCGACCCGATATCAGGGATTTCAGCACATGCTGGAAATCGCCGATCCGAAAAACGGCGCCATCGAACACATCGACGGCTTCGTCATCCCGGAAGTCGGTGATATAGACGATTGGAAGAAAGCCGACGAGTTCTTCACCATCATCGAAGATGAGCACGGACTCGAAAAGGGTAGCCTCTCGATGTCGGTAATCGTCGAGAGCGGCGAAGCCGAATTGGCCCTCGGGGACCTTCGTGAAGAGATCGGAAAGCCATCTAACAACCTCGAACGGCTATTCATGCTCGTCGATGGCGAAGTCGATTACACCAAGGACATGCGCGCGATGACCCCGACCGGATCGCTTCCGCCGTGGCCCGAACTTCGACACAACACGTCCCGTGGTGCCAGTGCCGCTGCGCTCATCGCGGTCGACGGACCATACGACGATATCCGCGATATCGAGGGCTACCACGAACGGATGGAGGACAACCGCGCGAAGGGGATGATCGGCATCTGGTCGTTGACTCCCGGACAGGTGGTCGAAGCGAACAAGGCACCACTCCCGCCAAAGACTGGGAGTTGGCTCCTCGAAACCGGCGACGACGAAGTCGAACTCCGGGAGGAGGACGGTCGGCAGATCTACGACGGAGACGAGATTTCGCTCGAAGAGACCGGCGACGGCTACGTCCTGCGCGTCGGTACCGACGAACGCGAACTCGACGAGGAGGAACTCCACGAGGAACTGCTGGATATGACGTCTTACGTGCCCAGCATGAACGATATCGTCGATTCGATGGAGGAGTTCGAAGCGGCGAAAGAAGCCGGGCAGGGAGCGATTGCCATGACGCAGTCGACAACGCTAGCTATCGGGGATGTCGAAGTGACCATCGAGAAGGATAGGATGTGGGACGAAGCTACCTATCAGGCCGCTCAGACCCCGGTCACCTTGTTCCAGGACGTCTACGAGCACCGTTCGGACCAACACGAGGAACTGGAGGAAATGTACGGAAGCGACGTCGTGAACCGGGCGACAGACGTCGGTAACTGATCGCAGGCAGGACACACGCTCTGACGACCGAAACGCCGATGCGTTATCCACCCGGGTGACACGGTTGTGGAGGTCGTCTCGTGCTCAGATCGTCAGTTCTCACGATTTTTTGGCCGTCAGCGTCTTCCCTTCGATACCGCTGTCCACAAGGAAAAACGCGGCAACGGTGCCATCGACTCACTCATAGGTCAGGTTGATCTCGATAACATTTGCGACTCGTTGGACGACGTCCTTCAATTCGTTCTGTAATCGCTCCTCGGACATTCGTCGTTCGGGGCCGGTGACACTGATCGCCGCGCGGCGTTTTCCTTCTACGACGATGGGAGCGGCAACACAGCAGATTCCATCGACACGCTGATTGCGTTCGTATGCGACTCCCGAGTTTCGAATCCGTTCGAGTTCCGAGTCGAATTCCTCGCGGTCAGTAATCGTCTGCGAGGTTTGCCTGGGCAACCCTTGCTGCTCGACGATGCTGTCGACTTGCTCTTCTGGCATGGTGGAGAGGATTGCTTTTCCGAGTGCAGTGATGTTGAGCGGCATTCGTTTTCCTAAGGACGTATCGATATTGACCGCTTTTTCCCCCTTCGCAGTGTGGATGTAGACGCCGAGACCGTTTTCCTCGACCATGAGATTTGCAAGCTCTCCGGTTTCGTTCGCCATTTCTTGGATGTCGGCCTCTGCAGTTCGATAAATATCGTCGTATCGACGGACGTGTCCCCCGAGTTCCAGACACTTCGAACCGATTCGATATTTCCCATCGTATTTGGCGATAAACCCTTCGTTGTCGAGCGTGCGAAGGTGCTTATAGACTGTACTCGTGGCAAAAGGGAGTTCGTACGCGATTTCGGCTGTCTCTGCCTCGCCACCTAACTCTGCAATGACCTCGAGTATCTTGAGCGACGTCTTGGTTGCTTCAACCGTTCGACCCTGCTGATTACTCATATACTACCCATGCGATTTCGTTGCAATAACGGTGTGTGTCAGTTATTCATCCTTTTTGCCGGATGATCTAGCGAGATCCTAGGACGGAAATAGCTATCTCGCTAGTCCTCGGTGTGGACGGACACAGTTAGGACCATAGGTTACTGGTAAAAATCGATCAGTGCTGAAGAGTCTGGGATACGGATTCTTTGGTATCCTCGGATTGTTCGTCTACCTTGCAAAGCGGGACCGCGCAAAGACGGCAGACTGATCGACGCGAACGAGTGGTCGCCTGTCGATCGATACGAGTTTGGAGAAGTCAGTCACAGGTGGCGATGAGGGCATGAATCATCCTCGTCGCTGGAAAGCCGACTCTCCTGAAGAGTGCTGGTTCCGCCCCGTCGTTTCATTCGTCAGCGTGGCGGTTTCACTATCCGAGGTGCCCGAGGTGTGGGAAGTCACTCGCTCTGCGACGTCGGCCATCGTCTCGATGCGGAGGCCATCCTCTCTCTGTCGACGGTTTAAATACGCAAGGATCGTCTCGAGTCGTTCGAAATCCCGACTAGTCCGCAGGTTGTGTGGGTGAAACCAGAGATGAAACACGCCGTCGGTTTCAGTCGCCTTGTCGATGCCGCTTATTGCCTGCTCCACGACGGGGTCTCGATGGAGGGACGCGAGCACTGATCGTGCAATGCCCTCGAAACTGAAGAGATACAGCGATGCGGGTATGTTTACGAGGCCATACTCGTCCACCCGTGGCTCGATGACAGGGGGAGTCGGTTTTCCGACGGTGCCACTCGTCAGTT
Organism: Haladaptatus sp. AB643; assembly: GCF_024136975.1. Classification (NCBI taxonomy): domain Archaea; kingdom Methanobacteriati; phylum Methanobacteriota; class Halobacteria; order Halobacteriales; family Haladaptataceae; genus Haladaptatus; species Haladaptatus sp. AB643. The sequence goes on along the minus strand of NZ_JAMYJW010000005.1, from coordinate 198,432 downwards.
TCTCCAATCGGCGACGGATCATTCCCCCGGCGGAGTTTCTCGGGGTCGTTCCCCGATAGCACGTGAAGCCGGATTCGGCGAGCAACTGTCGATGATCGATCCGGTTGACAGGAAATACGAACGACGACAGTTCGATGTTTTGCTCGGCTGCAATTTCAATACTGGCAGAGATTTCTTGAGCAGCAAACTCCTCGTCCATGCGCTCGTGCTCAAAATGAACGTGTGTAAAGCCATGGCTCGCGATTTCGTGATCTACATCCGTTGACCGGACGGCGCGGATGAGGTCCGACGCGAACCAAATTTCCTGACTGTTCAGTGAAGAACTCCCCCGCGTACAACATCGGCGACCGGCCGGATGGTCTCGATGATTCGATTGGCACGAATCGAGGAACAGATGACCAGTAATTGCCCACGTCGCAGGGATGTTCAATCGGTCGAACGTGTCACACAGGTAGTTCCACGCGCGATGGCCGGAGCGAATGTGCGCTTCGGGCAGTTCACGACGGTCGTGGAACCCCCATCCGAGTTCCGCGTCCAACGAGAGAACGACCGACCCCATGATCAGGCCCGCCCCCCGTGGGATTTCGGATGTGAGTTTCGCTGCTGATCACCGGGGAGTGGAGAGAAGCGTCTTCCAGCGACCAAAGATGACATTCGGAGGAAGCGGTCGTGAGAGGTGACTTCCTGACCGAGGCAATTCATAGGAGTGCTACATTTTATTACAGAATCCCATATTGTTATGTAGAACTTACAAAACGAAACGATTCAATCGGGCTAACTATGGGACCGTCCACGTGAATACAGGGTCGAACTATCGTAGAGTACGGGATAGCATCCCGCCAGCTGGCGACGGCCCTCGGTCAGTACATGAATCGACGTTCCGTATAGCGGAGACGAGCCTGTGTACCGGACAGACGACGGGAGAAGCGGTCGGACTTTTCGTTCCTCGAAGGATACTTCCGAATCGTCGATCCGGAAACCAGTAATCGGCGTATACTTATTAAATATCCGTGTGACATAGAAAATATGACTCCGACGGAATGTACCAAGTGCGGAAGTGAGATAGCGAACGTGAACGGATACGAAATCTGTACGGGGTGTGGCATCACCCTGACGAGGGAAACGGGTCGGGACATCGAACTGATTGAATAGTCCGATTAAAGCGGTCGGGGTTCCCGTAACGCTGTGCGTTACGGTGAAAATGACTTTCTGCGATACGTGCTTTGAATGACGACGATTCGGAAACCGGGTCGCACTTCGGCTCGTCTCAGAACCCGATGAGGGTACGTCCGATCCCTGCACTGAACAGAATAATTCCCACGATGACCAGTATCCGATGCATCGTGATGGAGGAGTTCCAGTGATTCATGGTCTGTCCGAATTATCCATTTTCATCGGGCTTCTGCTAGGTGGAGCGAATCTTCTACGAGGTGCCCACAGCGACACAGCCTGACCGATTCGCTCCTCACCGGTCGAATTCATATGAATAACCCCCTCTCTTCGAGGTCAGTCATGGTGACGACGTCGACCCGGCTTCGATCGATGTAGTCGAGGATCGACTCGAACTTCTTCTCGGAGAAGCCGTCTCCACCGATTTCGTGGAACAGGAGGATCGATAGTTGGTTGTAGTGAGCGGCGTGGTCGATCACCTCCTTCGTGGTCTTCGTCTTCCCGGTCCCGTACGCCCGGGAGAGGATCGTATTCTCGGTGACTGCTGGAAGCGCGTTCGGGGAAGCTCCGAAACTCAAACTAACATCGAAGTGTTTCATCGCGAGATCGAACGTATCCGCCCCGACCACGTTCTTCGGCACGGCCATGTACTTGTGGCCGTCGTAGCCGTACTTTTTGAGCCAGTTTTTCGCCTCCATCATCAACCGCTCCTGTTCCTTCGCCGGTCGCTTGTCCATCGGCATCGCCTGCGTGTTCGGATGTGCGATCATGTTCCACCCGTCCCCGACCATCTCCCGCATTTGGTTTTGAGTGAGGTAGCCATCGGTGTCGATTGCGGGGGGTATGATGGCTTCGACGCCGCTGAATCCGTACTTTTTCATCGTCGAGTGCGCTTTCGTGTAGTGGGACTCGGCGCCATCGTCGAACGTGAGCATCACTTTCCCCCGCTTCGGCGGTGAGACCGTTTTCAAGTCGTCGACGAAGAAATCGACCGGTCGAGTCGATTGAGTATCGACGGGACGACCCGTGATATGTATCTCGAATACCTGTGAGAGGTCGACGTTTTTCTGATCCTCGACGTTCGTAACACCGAGATTGACGCGAACCCACCGGTCTTTCGGCCCGTACAGCGTACGTTTCAATTCGACGATGTGCCCGCGGTCGGGCGCGTACAGATTGACCGCGATTTTCGAGAACTGGTGGGATGTACACTTGTACATCAACGAGATATTTTTCCCAGTCAAATCGACGGGTCCGTCCGCGCGGAAAATTTCCCCGACGTTCGACCGGGAACTCCCGAGGACGTGAGCCGATTGTGACCCCTCGTATCCTTTCTTCCCTTTCTTGAGAGTGCTATCCCCTGTGGCGGACCAAACGCCGAGGTTTTCGAACGTATCGCGATTCAGTCGTTGGCTTTCTCGTGAGGCGTCACTCGTCGTCTTCGTCGTATTCGAGGTCGATGCGTGCTGCTCGGTGGTCTCGCTCGACGTTTCACCTTCCCCGTGAGTTCCGGCGCATCCAGCAAGCGTCATCACACTCGCTGCACCGACTGACGTCAGGAATGCTCGTCGTGACCGGTCGCTCATGGTCGCTCCCCCCCCGTCACCGGTCGCCCCTCGTTCGGCCAATATTTCGGCCCGACACGGTGCTATTTTCTCCATCGAAGTCATTAATTTCACCCTCATTTCAAATTTTATATGCTCCCCTAGTCATTTTGTTATACTCCGCCTGAACTCGGTAACGAGGGTTTACTCACTTCTCGGGGACGTTCACTCGATGGCGGAAAACGAGTATGCGGTGCCTACCGGTTTATTGCGTGGCGGTCATCGGTTTACTGTCCGCTGAACCGTCCATACACTTCTTGAGTCTAGAGCAGGTTTAACGAGAGAAGATATTGTAGACAGACGTCGGTCGGATGCTATTAAATATCTCAAGGAGAAAAAATGGAAGTCAGTGACCAACACAAATCTACCACGAACGAAAACGAACAGTCCGATAGCCGTGAGTTGAACGCCTCGTTGACGTCCATCTCACGCGGAGCAACGCTGTTCGTTTGCGGTAAGGGGATCGACAACGTGCTCCGATTTGGGATCAACGTAGTACTTACTCGAGGGTTGGGCGAAGCGCTGTTCGGCGTTTATACGTACGGCTATCTCGTTCTCTCTCTCCTAAGCACCGTTACGAACCTCGGAACGGACACCGCGATTCTGAAGTATCTTTCCCAGTACGAGGGACAGCACATGCAGCAGAATCGGATTCTCGGACTCTCATTCCTTACGTCACTCCTCGGTAGTGTCGCCATCGGCAGTGCGTTGTTCCTCGGCGCTCCATTCATATCCGGGCACACGTTGGACGACCCACTGCTCACGAACGTGCTACGTATCCTGGCAATCGTCATTCCGTTCAATGCGCTCGGAAACTGCATCCTGACGACGTTCAAAGCGATGGAGCGTCCGGAGTATCAGGTGTTCGTTCTGAACGTCCTTTCCCCCTTACTTCGCCTTCTGCTGATAGCGATAGCGTTGCTGCTCGGTTCCGAACTCATCGGTGTTATCGCGAGCAGCGTTGCTGCCGCGGTTCTCGTCTTTTTCGTCTCCGTCTCGCTGTTCCTCACTCGGACGTCGTTTCGACCGACGGTTCGAGGTACGAGCGACGACGTCGTCGAATTTTACAATTACTCGCTTCCGCTCACGCTTACACAAGCAGGGTCGATTCTTGCCAACAGAATCGATGTTCTCATGGTCGGTATTTTCATCCAGCAAAGTACCGCCGTCGGGGTATACAAGGTCTCACTCATCATCGCTGGAATGCTCGTCCTCCCTCTCAGTGCGTTCAATCAGATCTTTCCACCGATCGCGTCCCGACTCCACTCCAATGGGAAGAAAGAAGAGTTAGAATCGATCTATCGCCTTCTCACCCGTTGGATCTTTACTGTGGCGCTGTTCTTCTTTCTCTGTACCGTCATCTACTCCGATTCGATCCTTCGTATCTTCGGGGACGGCTACGTCAGTGGCAGTACCATCCTCATCCTATTCACGGTCGGTCAACTCGCGAACGCTGCAGTCGGTCCGAGCGGATATCTCCTGATGATGACCGACCACCAATATCTCACCCTGTTAAATCGGTGGGGGCTTGGAATTTTGAACGTCATCTGCAACTATTTCTTCATCCAGAAGTTCGGCCTCGCCGGAGCGGCGCTCGCAACAGCCAGCGTTCTCGGTCTCATCAATGTCGCTCGTGTCGTGGAAGTCTGGTACACCGAACAGTTGTTTCCGTATTCGTGGGGGTTTTCGAAGCCGATTATCGCCGCTGCCGGGGCGGGAGCCGTCATGTACGGACTGCGTGACGTACTCTCCAGCTATGGGCTGTTGCTCGGCGGCAGTGCGGTCGGATTTTGCATTTTCGCTGGAATTCTGATCCTCCTCGGAATCGAGGCCGAGGACCGAGAATTCTTTTCGACCATCACGTCTCGTCTATAGCGAGAACGACGAATTCACCGTCCGCAACGGAAGCTGAGTTCGATAGGAGGACTTCCGGTCGGTCGATTCGACGACCACAAAACAGCGACTGCGATACGAAATGAGTTACCGTTAGCTGCTATCCTGCTGGACGAACGAGAAATGCCAGTTGGAAGTATCGGACAGGGCCACATCCATGCCGTGATCCAAGGAACGAGCCACCAACACGGTTTGATTCGTCGTCCGAGAAAGGGGGAACGAGTCGTCCCGGTGGAATCCACATCCCCGTAAAACCTTCCGAGGGATGGTCTCGTCCCGAACCGCCAGAAGGTCCGAGTCATGGTGCTCCCTGATGACCGTGAACAGGAGACTGGAGAGTGCTCCGGACTGCTGTTTCGGTCCAGGGAGTGGGAGAACGTCAGTCACTTTCGTAATCGTCACGCCACCGCTCGTCTTCGTTCCCACGATGACTCCGGCGACAGGTACCTCCTCCTGTCGAGCAAGGTAAGTGGTGTACTCCCAATGTGGGTGGTCGAACCGCCACTGATAGAACGCCTCATCGCGGGCGACGTGAAACTTCTCGGGGATGTGTGAACGATAGAGGTCGGTGAATTCGCCAATCGGAATTTCGTCGTGTCGAGTGATACTGACTTCGTCGTTCGGGAAGCCAGCGAGACGTTCCTTCGCCAAGAAGTATCCGTCCATAAGCCGCTTTCCGGCCATCTCGACACCGGATCCGACGATTCCGCTCCGGGTTTCATCGAGCAACCGGGACGGGTTCCGTATCCAGTAATGGGTCGGCAGTTCGTCGACGACTTCCCATCCGAGTCGCAGGAACACACCCTTCGATTGGGGGTTGGGGAAGTTGAAGAACATCGCAGGTTCGTGGTCGGAGTACCAATCTATCGCCTGTTCCGTCATCCGTGTCAAGAGCCCGTTCTTTCTGTGATCGGGATGGACCATTGCATCGGCCGGTTGGAGCGCGAGGAGTGATCGATCACCGAACGCGAGGCCGAGCGCGAAGAACGGACTCGCACCGACGAGGTCATCCCCGTTTTTCGCGACGTACATCGGAACGCTGTCGACGTACGGGTTCGCTTCGTACTTCCATTTGAACCACTCCACGCTCGCTTTTCCGAACGTTGTTTCGTACAACGAGAGGAACGCCTCGCGGTCAGTGTCGGAATACCATTCGATACTGTACTCGTCCGTGGTCGATGTTTCCGTTTGTTTAACAGTGCTGGTATTGCTCATTGTTCTCCCTGAAATGTACTAAAGAATAACGAGTGTCACATGCTTTGTTATGTAGTGCCTGACCGTTGAACACAGCAGGTAATCGATTATTTTTCGATCCGCTAGATGACTCCAAAGCGGAGGTTCCGTCTTGCATGAATAAACGTATCAGTGGCGGAAATCGGTCGAAAGTCTCCCGGTCGTTGATGCTGCTACGTTGGTCGGTACGAGCAATACCGAGCGGACGGCGTTGGTCGCTGACGAGTCACATCTCTTTAAGAGGTTCTCGCAATAAGGATTAGATACGAGGAAGATTCTAATCGACTATCGTTTCTGCTTGAGCCCTTGCTTTCGGTCTTCGGTTTCGGTCAAAGCTCGCATTGGTGAGTAAGACGAACTAACGTCGTTCGTCGTATGGCGAACACGAGTCGTTCGGATTCGACGAATGTCCCTCTTTTTCTCGTTTCGACTCCGTCGGAATTGACACCAGTACGAACGCAGAAACACCAACCACGGGTTGAATCGGGTACATCACGTCGTGCCCGTCGATTTGTATCAAAAAAGATCGACTACACCTCGCGTACGATGATTTTCCCGTTGGCGTAAACGTCGAACTGCAACTCCCCGATCCAGAGTGTAAACGTCGATTTCGCCTTCGAATCGAGCATCGAGAACTGACCATCGACGTCGACGCTGGTTTCGCGCCTGAACGTTCGCTCCGCCTCGTTTCGGGAACCGTCAAGAACGAACGCGAGGACGTCGATCAGACAGTGTTCGAGCGTCGCTTCGCCGTCTGCATCGTATTCGAAGTAGTACTCGTGGACGGACGTCCGATCCTCAGCGATTTTATCCTCGTTTTCGATGTTGTTGTACGTAGCCACCTGATCCATAATTGTAGCAGCACACGAATTCATATAAATATGAACTGCATACTGGGTGAACGTTCGGTCGTTGGCACCGTTTGTTTGTGCCGACTATCCCGTTGTTCGGAAAGTGTCGTTCGAGAGACGAAGTCCCTCGTGATCACGAAATAGCTTCGCTGTTTCGGACGACGATGGTAAACATCGGGGGCCGTGGTCGCCCCGACCGTGACCCACCCGACCGCGCGAGGCTATCAGGCCGATGGTCGGATGGGAGTATCCGATTAAACCACGGGAAGCCTCGGGCTTGACCCCGAGGAATTCACGAAGAAAGGTAACACGTGAACGGTGGGGACAAGCAATGTGAGTCATCTCGCCTGGCGAACTCGAACGATCAGCACACCCGAATTTTCGTACTCGATTTCGTATTGATTACTTCGTACGAGTGAACCCCGCATACGATTCGATTGGACACTAGAGATACCCCGCACCGTATACTGCCCTTTTGGGATGTAGAGATACGTCGGATGATGCCGATTCGAGCGGAGAGTATTGGTCAAACAACGAGCAGTGTCGCAGTCTGAAATGCTTTTGAAGGCGCTTTTCTGTTGTTGATAGGCCTCCGGTGACTTCCATTCGACACCCCACAGACCGACCAGAATCGTTCGGTCGGTGAAATATGGGAACCACTCCGCACCGTCACCGATGACGACGAACTCCGCATCGGGTGATGTCTCCGATTGCACCCACGACATCGCGGTCATGTCCTCGTGATCGATAAAGGACGGCATCGAGTCTTGATTTGTGACCGGATGACCCGCAACGAACAGGCCACCAAGACCGACGAGTAAGCAAAGGACAAGAGTGGTAACCGCAATTTGTGATGAGGCGGTCCGATCCGACTGAAAGAGACGAGCACGAATGGCCGGCATCACGTCGGTAATTCCGATCGAGATAATCATGACACCCGGAATAAAGGCGAACCGTATCTCGTCCATCAAGAAAACTGAAACGACGAACCAGAGAGGAAGGAAGTACCGCCGCTCCTTGACGAAGTGATAGATACCAAAGACGAGGAGTACGTACCAAACGATGACAACGGGGGAGGCGACGAACGGATCACCGAGCCGATCGAAAAACCCCGTTATGCCCGCTCCAAGTCCACCGTGTGTTCCTGCTGCCGCTGTAAAAACATCAATACCGTACGTCGAGACGATGTGTACGATCCATGGGCTAGCGATCAGTAGTCCACCTGCGGCGACGACGAGTCCTCGTCCGAGACCTTCGAGTGACCGTTGCTCTTTGATAAAAAAGAGAACGTAACTGGCGGCGAAAAACATGGAATATGTCGGGTGTGTAAGCAACAGCAACCCGAAAAGGACTGTTCCAACGACGAGTGAAAGACGTGTTCGATATCGGAACAACCGGACACCGACATACAATCCGGACAGAAGGAGAAAAAACGCAGGTGCGCGAACGATACCTCCGGCCGAGAGATGCCACTGAAGAAGCATCGGGGTAACGGCAGCGATAATTGCTGCAATACCCGCCCTCCCCGACGACGGAAGGAATTCGCGCGCGAGATAGTAGTAAGGAACGAAGGCGGCGGAAGTCACTATGGCCGGAAGCACACGGGAGAGTCGGAGTGGACTCACTCCGAGATCGAGGAGGGCGGCGTTGACATAGAAGGCAAAGGGAGGATACGCAAACGGCACACCGTTACGTGTGTAGCCTATCACTCGATCGGGAGATGTGTAGTGCATTTTTATGATGGATTCTGACATCTTGAGAAAGAGTCCGGCACCGTATGCAGGGTATCTGTGTGTTAGTAGATAGGTGAGACTGGTGAAGACAGCAGTCATGAGGACGAGAACTACCTTCCGGTCGCCTCTGAAGAGAGTCGTAGCGAAGAGTTCGTACCCTTTTTCGAAGAGATATTCTATACTTCCCGTAGATTCGTCATCGTCGTTTCCGATATGGCTCATTGAACAGAAGGGTTAGTGTATCGGAAAGGAATAGTAGACAGTATAGGAATTATGGCCGCTGGACTACAGAACCGACCTTAAAACAGATCCATACTACGCATTAAAGCGAAATTATCACGATCGGACGACTTGAACAGTGCTTTGGAACCCCTTCCGTGCTATCGTCGACGGTTGCATACTGTTGATCGGCATCATTCTCTCCCTGGAGGACGAGGCCTTCGTCTCGAATTCGTCGTGATTAATAAAGACTTCAGCCAACGAAAGCATTCGATAGAGCGATTTCCGCCCGATGTCGCGACGCGTGATCAACCCATGTGCGGTAAGCAGTGTGAACGCCTTCGAGACGCTTGGTCCGCCGAATCCGGTTAGTGTTTGGAGATCACGATTTGGGAATTCTTGTATCGGATTTTGAGTTGTACTTCGAGGATACCGCCCATTGCATCATACCTGAGAATCTGCTCGTCTGGCGATGGGCGCGCAACTCTACACGCATGCTGTTACATGTGGCATAAACGTTTACGTCGCAAGTTGTGGCTTCGGTACCTAGTCGCTCCTGTGGACCGGTCAGAAAGCAACCAGTCAGCACGTACCGCCTGCTCCACCAATCGCTCCAGCGCCAGCACAGCTTGCTGCACTCGCGCTTGCACTCGCCGCTGCAGTTGTCCCGGCAACAATGATCGCTGCATTGTTCGTCTGGCTATAGTTTGTACACTTGCCCCATGCGACTGGTGCGATTTCGTCGTCAATATCGTCCGCAGCAAATACAGCGTCGCGCAGATCCGCGAGCGTAAAGCCAGCGTCAGTTGCATATCGGTCGACGAGTTCGTCTGTTAAGAGAACACGCCGACACTCCTCTGCCTCGAAGAGCTTGTCGCCATCAAACGTGAATTGAATATCATAGTGACGGACGAAGACGTCGTCAAAGGGGGCCTGCATTGCGAGTGCGGCTTCGCCGACGAGATCCCACACGAGATCTCGATCAGGATTTTCGACATCCTCTCCGAGGGAGAACCGAGCGATTGGCACGACGATTGGTTCTCCATCGGGTCCTTCGTTGACAACCGCAACGCCCGTTATACCGCAATCGTCAACGGCGTAGCCACCACGCTCAACGGCCTCGTGGAGCGCTTCATCCGCCTTGTTTTGTCGCGACTCCAGATCGACCTGTTCGTCTGGGGTATCACTGCCGAGGAGTCGCTCGAGTAATGAAGGCATTGTATCGGAATTATTCGCGTACAGCATCTTTGCTATTTGGGTGGTAGAACGGCTGTGGCGAACATGAGAATGTCTCTCGAATCCACCAGCTATTACAACGCTATAATCAGCGCCCTCCGTTCTCCGATCGAATCGTGGCTCACGACATTCCAGGCCTCCTCAAGTATGTGTTCGACACGCTGGCTCTGTTGAAATTCACAATTGGGGACAGATTGTCCAAGCCTCGCTGCAATACAGGGGGCGTGTTCAGCAAGCGTGTCTCGAAAATCGGTCCGAGACGTACTGGGTTCGCCCAGAGAGAAAGTCAGGAAACTTATTTTGCCCCTCGTGACGTACATCTGTCATCATGACTTCGATCCTCATCGCGTACGGAACCGGCGAGGGCCAGAAACAGGAATGTGAGGCCGTCAATGGGTCGCTCGGTCAGTCGTCGAACTTCTCAATGGTTCCCCAGTCGCCCTCGTAGAAGGTGAGGGGACCGGTGTCGGCGTCAAGCGAGTCCGTATGTTCGGCGTGGCCGGCGTAGATGGTGTGGTCGCCGATTTCGATGGCCTCATAGAGCGTACAGTCGACGTAGGCGAGCGAGTCAGAGAAGATGGGCGCGCCCGTCTCCGCAGTCTTGGTGGCCTCGGTCTCGAAGGGGTCGGTATCGCCGTCGGTCATGCCGGCAAAGTGCTCGGCGAGGTGTCGCTGCTCGTGCGTGAGGATGTTCACGGCGTAACTGTCGGCACCCTCCTCCGCGAAGAGGCGGTGGGCCTCCGTGCCGTGGTCGAGCGAGACGAGGACGAGCGGCGGAGCGAGCGAAAGGCTTGCGAACGCGTTCACGGTGATGCCATGCGGCGGGTCGCCGGGAAGCGTCACGACGGTCACGCCCGTTGCGAACTCGCCCATCACACGGCGGAAGGCGTCGGCGTCCACCATCTCAAGCACTCTCCACGTTGGTCGTCGGTCGGTCGGCGACGAATCGCGTACTGCTGTCCGATGTCATAGCATCAAGAGAGAGGAAGTCGAGCGATATGAGTGCTTGCTGAAATCTAATTCAGTAGAAACCCCGAGACACCGACGACCCTCGTAAACCCAGGGGAAAAGGCATGGGGGAAGTTGTTTTTCCAGATCGATCTACTACCGATGTTCACTCATCAGACGGTGAAAGGCCACGAAGGTGTTCTGCAACTGTTTCCTCATTCAGCATCGCGTACCGGTTTGAATCTGCGTCGATGGTTGCAACGCTAACGTCCTTTGCCGAGAACTCATCGTCTTTCACGCTTTCAAGCGCCCGAAGAACTGCCTGAATACCATCATCAAGCGATAGATCGGCCTTATACTCCTCTTCGAGGGTGCCTTGCAGGTCATTACTGTTTGCACCAATTGCAGTTGCCCTCCATTCGGACGCTGTTCCTGCCGGGGTTACTTCGAAGAGTTTCGGTTCTCCCTCGTCGATCCCACCGATGAGAAGTCCGACACCAAATGGCCGTGTGCCACCTTTCTGCGTATATTCTTGAATGTCATCACAGATTGCAGTGGTGAGTGTATCAGCGCTAATTGGTTGATCATACCGCATTTGCTCGACTTGTGCATGCTGACGTGCTTTGTCGACCAATTGGCGAGCGTCAGCAGCATGGCCCGCAGATGCAATCCCGATGTGCGTGTCGGCCTTATGGAGCTTTTCGACCGACGATGATTCCATCAGCGGTGATCGGGTGTTGATTTCGGCTGCGAGCACCACACCATCAGTCGTCCGAATTCCGACACAGGCACTGCCCCGTTTGACCGCTTCGCGAGCGTATTCAACCTGGTAGAGTCGGCCATCCGGGGAGAAAATTGACGTGCCTCGATCATACGCCTGCTGTTGATTTTGTCCTTGCATAGTGTTGGATAGAGCGTTCGGCTCTCGTTACTACCCATTGGAGCGGGCTTTGTAAAGGAGTTTTGTTGGCTGAAAGTGTGAGAAAAGTAACTCTGAACTTTGCATTCACAATTGCCTTTTCAGTGGTATATACTGCGATTTCACGGACACGATCGGGGATTTCAGCTGCAATAGTAGAGGATCTGCGTCACATCACTCAAGCGTCATCCTCATTCACTACCACAATAACGTGACGAAGAACCGATCGACGGTCTGGACATCCTCAGACATCTCTCCCGCATCACCGACACAAAGAATGAATTTCACTCTTTAATCGGAAAGCGTAGTGTAACGTCGGAAAACGACTCTGAATCGGTCGGCTCCGATCACTCCAACACACGCACGTCCCAAGGGGTACGACGAACTCACTCGCGCCGCTGACGAGGACCTCTCGGCGTCGGTGAGCCCGTGGGGAACAGTTACTTCCAGACGTACTACTCGTGGCCGGGACTGCGTGAGCACCTCCCTGACCTCGACGGCGCGGAGGTCCTCCTTGCGGGTTGTGGTCGCGGCGATCACGTCGAGTTCTACAGTGATCACGGCGCGACCGTGACCGGTGTAGACGTCAGCGAGGAGGCAATCGCGCAGGCCCGTGACCATCACCCGAACTATCAGTTCGAGGTCGCCGACGTCCCGGACGGGCTTCCATTCGATGATGAGGTGTTCGACGTCGCAGTCGTGAACCTTGTGCTAAGCCACATCGCCGAATGGCGACCGGTACTTGACTCGTTTCGGCGAGTACTCCACAGGGATGGCGCATTCGTCGTCGCTACTATCCACCCGGCGTACCAGCGGCAACACTGGGACCTCGATCAGTACGCCGAACGTGTCGAGGTGGTCGTCGATTGGGGAGCTACAGAACTCCCGTCGTATTACCGGCCGATGTCGGAGATCATCCGGTCATTCCTCGATACTGAATTCACGCTCGTCGAGATTGCGGAACCGATGCCCAAGGGATCGAAATGTGATCCTCTCTCACCCGAAAACATACCAAAGTCACATATCGGACTCGGGCCAACAATCTTCCCGTCGAGCAGATTTGTTGCTGAATGCAGAAAGGAGAGTCAGTACGTGGTTTCTATTCGCTTCTGAGGATTTCAACGGAGTCGGGACCGGATTTCAAGCGGGACTTCTCGATCATCCAGGTCCCAAGGCCGCGATATCGGCTCCCACTGTCGCCAGCGCGTCGGCGGGGTTCGGATCGCTGTCGGCCAGATGCGTATACTGGTGTTCCGAGATGCTCGCCAGCGACGTCGCGACGGCCTCGCTGTATGTCTTGACGCCCGGTTCCGTCGGGTCGTTGCCACCCCAGACGTCTCGGATGACCGTCATCGAATCGATGCGCACTTCCAGCTTGCGTGGCTCGTAGCGAACCAACAGTTCGGAGAGTCCGAGTTGGAGGGCGATGTACTCGGCAGTGTTGTTCCCCGTCCGGGAACCGACGGGTCGACCGAGACGGGCGAGTTGGTCCTCCGAAGCGTCCATAATGACAGCGCCTGCCCCTGCGGGGCCGGGGTTGCCGCGTGAGCTTCCGTCGACGTAGAGAACGAATGTGTCGCTCGTCGGTTCGGGGACGGGTGGCCGGGTGAGTCCCGACGCCAGCAGGCTTTCGAGCGCGCGACGCAACTCGGCCGGGGTGGTCGCGGGGTCGAATAAACCGCCATAGCCGGGGACAGCGTCGTTGATGGCGTCAGTGGCGGCCGCCACATCGTAGCCGACGCGGGCGAGTACTTCGTCGACGAGCGTGGCGAGCGACGAGAGGTGTTCGGCCGGGAGGCGGTCGTCTGTCACGTCACTTCCCCCTTCGAGATTCGGTCCCGTGCCCTCAGATTCTCACTCCCTGCTGGTCTCGTTGGCTGGTCGCACCACTGCATATACATCCTCTCGGAGGTCAAGGGAGATAATCCCTTCAGGTGACACTGGTGGCTCGTGAAAGTGGAGACGCTCATTGTGCGAGTTGAGGTGGCAATCCCACCGACAGTCCCAGTTTTTGCTGTCGTGTGTTTCGATGTAGTGGATCGAAAAATCACCTGTTGTGAACCACCGAATATCCGGCAGAGCAGCGTCGGCCGTCGATGGATAGCGACCTGTATCGAGTAGTGCACGAAGTAATCGCAATTCGTAGCTATCTGGCGCAAACTCCGTCGCTGCGACAGCAGGTTCGTCGTCGACCAAACAGCAGAATCTTTAACAAGATTATCCCCTTCGTTATTATATGACTGTTGCGAGTATCTCGATGCCGGAAGAACTCCTCAATCGAATCGATGAGTTTGCAGACGATCACGGATACACTGGCCGAAGTGAGGTACTTCGAGAGGCATCCCGTAATCTCCTTGGCGAATTCGAGGACAAGCGTCTCGAAGAACGAGAATTGATGGGGATTGTTACGGTGATGTTCGATTACGAAACGACGTCTGTGGAAGAGAAGATGATGCGTCTCCGGCACGAACACGAAGATCTCGTCGCATCGAACTTCCACAGCCACGTTGGATCACACTACTGCATGGAACTGTTTGTACTTGAGGGCTCACTCGAAAATATTTCAGCGTTTGTTGGAAAAATCCGTGCCACAAAGGACACGCTCAATGTAGATTACTCCGTCATGCCTGTTGACGGAGTTAGTCCCCTCACCACCTAATATTCTCTTATTATTTATTTTTATATATTATTATCATAATTGAAATTAATAAACAGAACAATTCCGCAGCATTAAGAAATATTAATAAAAAGAGAGTCAGTGTAGCAGAAGAACTATTATCCTATGGTCAGGTTTTAACATACACCGATCGTCAGCACTGCCACGTCGGACTCGCTCCGTGACGAATTGGATCAATTCGTTACAGACCACGGGTACGATGGACGGAGTGAACTCATTAGAGGGGCATGTCAATCACTTCTCGAAGAATCCCAGTCAATCGATTTTGAGGGACGCGATGTAATTGGAACAGTAACTGCAGTATTCGGATACGACGAACAGGAGATCGAGTGTCAAATGATGGCGATTAGGCATGCATTCGAAACGGGTATCCAGTCAAACTCTCATAATTGTCTGACCGACAATGCCGGTTGCGTTGAAACCTTCGTTCTCGAGCAAAATCCGAAACCGTCTCTAAGTTCGTAGAAACGGTTCGTGCAGTCAATGAGAGCATCTGTGTTCGTCTCGACGACGAACGGTACTACGTCGGCAGTCCGGACCTCTTCGAGGGTCTCGGCTTCGATCTCGGTCATTATCACGACACCGTCGCGACCGAGTGGGGTGACAACGAACGCACTGCGATTGTCGAAAATGAGGTCCGGCTGATCCCGCTACGCTCCCGCCTCGTTACGAGTGCTTGGACACCGCTCGCTATCCGATCAGCGTTCGGACGTGCTCTGCGTACTCCGCAAAAGAGTCATCCGTCCGGGACCGAGGCCGGTCGAGATCGATCTCGACGATTTCTTGCACCCGCCCCGGATTGGCGTCCATGACGAGCACTCGGTCGGCGAGATGCACCGCCTCATCGACTTCGTGGGTCGTGAACAGCACCGTCTTTTGGGTCGCCTGCCAGATGTCGATGAACCTCGTATGTAGCGTCTCGCGGGTCTGTGCATCGACGCTCCCGAACGGTTCGTCCATCATAAGTATCTCGGGGTCCACCGCGAGTGCGCGTGCGAGGCCGACCCGCTGTTTCATCCCACCCGAAAGTTCTTTGGGGTACGCATCGCCGGTGCCATCGAGACCCACGAGGTCGAGCATCTCGGTCACGCGGTTCTCGCGCGCGCTTCGATCGCCGTCGTCCTGCTGTTCGAGACCGAACTTCACGTTCTCGCTGACGGTCCGCCACGGGAACAGCCGGTAATCCTGAAACACGATGCCCCTGTCGGTGCCCGGACCCGTCACGCGCTCATCGTTGACGAACACCTCGCCCTCGGTCGGTGCTTCGAATCCCGCGATGAGCCGAAACAGCGTCGTCTTTCCACATCCCGACGGTCCCACGATACAGAGGAACTCTCCATCCGTCGCCTCGAAGTCCACGCCGTCGAGTGCAGTCACCGTCCCGCGTCCCGACTCGAAACGTTTGCTCACGCCTTGCACCGCGATCTTCGTGTCGGTAGTATCCGTCATGGAATCCGTTCGTGCTTCCGGAGCGCTTACTCTCTCCATGCAAGTACCCTCCGTTCGAACCGTCCGACTGCCCCGTCAATGACGAGGTAGACGAGGCTGATAGCCAGCATATACGCGACTGCGGTCGCCATTTCGAGGTTGTTCGAGGAGTTGATAATCTCGTAACCCGCGCCCGGCGCGCCGAACAGTTCCGCCGCGACGACGATCATCCAACATCGTCCAACGCTCGTCCGAAATCCCGTGATGATCTGTGGTGTGGCGCTCGGTAACACTACCTCCCGAATCATCCCGAGGTTCGTGGTCACGCCGAGGCTCGCAGCGACTTCCCGCAGCGCCGTCGGAGCACTTCCAACCCCGCCGTAGGCACCATAGAAATTGATCCAGAACGCTCCGATCGCTACGATGAACGCTGCCCCGGTGTGACCGATACCGAACCAGACGATCGCAAACGCGATCCATGCCAGCGGCGGGACCGGGCGGAGAAGTCTCACGACGGGTGCAAACACGTCGTCGAGCAGACTGCTCCACCCGAGTGCGAGGCCGACGGTGATCCCAAGCACCGTCCCGACGACGAGACCGGGAACGTAGTGCATGAGGCTCTGGAGCAGCTTGACGATCATTCGTGAAAACTGCACGTCGGTGCCGACGACCGGTATCGTGAACGTCGTCGTGGTGGTGAGCTGCTCGACGAAAGCGGCGAGAACCGCGGGTGGACTCGGGAGCAGATACGAAGCGCCGACGCTCAACGAACCGATCCACCAGACGATAACGAACCCGATGACACCGGCCACTCCGCGACCCACGCGGTGGAGGTCCCAACCGTTCGAGACCTGTTCGCATTCGGCGTTCGACTGCTCGGTCCTCGTGTCGACGCCGATGCTCATTGTGTGCTCGTCGTTTGGGTCGCCACCGAATCGTAGATGCTCGTGTCGAACACCTCGTCGGGTTCGATGACCGAACTCGTCTTTCCGACCGAGGCGACGTATTTCGCCATCGCGAGGGATTGGCTTTTCACGGCCCTGGGGTCGGAGACGAAGTTCATCGCGGGCGATTTCATCGCTTTGATGGCGAGCGATTTCTCGATGTCGGTGCCCATGTGTTCGACGGCGGCCATCGCGGCTTTCTTTGGGTTGTCTTGGATAAACTTCGTGGCCTCGACGTGTGATTTGACGAGGTTCGTAACGGCGGGCTTGTTCGAGAATACCTTGTCGTTGACGAAGACGACCTTGACCGGGTGACCGTCGAGGATGTTACCCGACAACTCCGCCTGCGTAAACCCGGAGGTGTTGTTCAAGACCGTTGCGAACGGCTCGTGGATCATGGTGGCGTCGACCTCGCCGGCCTCCATCGCTTGGGCGGTCTTTTCCGGCGGGACGCGTTTTTTCTGAATCACCGAGTCGGTGTCGCCGAGTCCGAGGTCCTTTTCGATCCAGTAGCGGAGGATCACGTCGGGAACGCTGCCCTCCGGAGCGCTCGCAACACGGAGCTTCCGACCGTGCTTTGTTTCGAATGCCGAAAACGCGTTCCCTTTCTTCTGTTTGTAGAGGTCGGCGAAGCTATCGATCGACATGACTCGCAAGCCGTTTCGCGTGCTCGCGACCGGAATGGTTCCCTTGTTCGCCTTGTCGTGGATGACGAACGTCGGACTGATTCCGAAGTAGGCGATGTCGACCGACCCGCTAACGAAGGCCTTGACGATCTTCGGACCGCTCGTGAAATTCTTGATCGTGAGATCGTTCGTGATGTCGTCGTATGCACCGTGTTCCTGCATCACGTAGTGTTGCATATTGCCGAAGTGTGTGGCGTTGGCAATCGTGAGGTGATCGAGTTTCTCGGAACCACTACTGGTGCCGGAACCGTTGTTGGAAGTTAAACTACCGTTCCCTGAGTTCCCCGATCGAGAATTACTGGTACATCCAGCAAGTCCTATCGCACCGATCGTTGCCGTTCCAGTAGCCGCGAGAACTTCACGACGAGTTCGATTGTCCATCATGTGTTAGCAAATATACGGCCCTAATTAATAAGAATTGTGTCTTCCAATTTCAAAATTGATAACAATAGAGATTCTTACATCATTCGTTGAAGGGTATGGGTTCGATCCCGTGCTAGAGGTTGTCGCACCCACGATGATTACGTGGAGTTGCGTCGTCTCGTTTCGTTCGTCGAGGCTATCGATGGCCGAATTACGTTCCTCACGCGATGTGTTCTTGTTCATGACCGTCTGGAATGGCGTACGAGACGACATGGTTAGTCCGCGAGGCCGATCTTCGAATGATTCCCAGTCTGCGGCCATCTCTTCGTCCGTCAAGGTTGCGTCGTCGAGCAGCACCGAGATTGCCGGACAGTACCGTGACCGGTGTCGTTTATTCTGATATTCGTTATTAAGACTAGACCGATGATTATTTATTTCTGATTATCTAGGAGGAGACGTTGTTAAGAATGGCTCACCATGGTTCACCTGGATCGACCGAGTTTGACATCCTGTTGTCGGAGGAGATGCCGCAGGAATCGGCGTCGCAGTCGTACGCTTCGACCTCGGAACCGATTCGTTCGCTGACTTGTACGAAAAGTACGATTCGGTCCACCGCCGGATGGGAGCGTTCCCGACGTGGTGCTCGGGTATTGGATCGAAGAAGGCCTCGGCGAGTTGGAGTCGGTAGCCTCGAAGTCGAAGATACCCCCGGCAAAAGCCCCACAAACGATGCAGGCAGGAGATATCGACGCGACGATGATTTAGGAACTGTTTGCCACCGTTATCAGCAACAACGATGGCTTCCGCGAAGTCGCGTGGTCGGGGGACATCCTCGATGGCCATCCTGTCACAGTGATGTTCGCCCAGAAACGAGTTCTCGACGCGACCGAAACCGCAGAGGCACCGTTTCCGCGCATATCGATGTGACGAACTTCATCGGCAATAGCCCGACCGCGGCGGCGAGAGACGCGAGTTCGGTCATCGGTTCCGGAGTGAGCGACGACCTTGCGATCAAAGCGATGAAATCGAAGGCGTCGAACTATCTTTCGAACCCACACGCGATCGCAAGCCAAGCCAAAGGATGGTGCAGTACGTCGCCGACGTCGGAAAGACGGACGGTGTCGTCTCGAACGAAGCACTGTTCCACTTCGATACCTACGACACTGTCTCAAAGTGAGCCTTGGAACGGATGAACACATACGAGGAGGCACCGACAAGGCGTCTTCCCGATGATCCCATTTGGAAGCTTTGACCCGGAAGGCGTGAACGCCTTGAGGAGCCAAATGAGTGTGGATTCCAGGATAAGCGGCAAACTTGAGAACGAGGTGTCTATTTTAGAGGATATCTACCCATTATCGAGAGTTGCTTCGTTTGAGTTACGAGTTACGAACAGATCGATTTGAGGGTCCAGTGCCTCTATTGCGCGAGAATGGCCGTTCAGACATCTATAAATCTCATGCCGATACATCAAGCATCCTCGTCCAGGAGATGAGATTACACCCGGAATAGAGGTCCAAAATGCACTTTGCTTTTGAGGGAAGGTGTATAGCCAGGTTCAGTTTCCTCGTCCACTTGGGCAACAATCGCGTCGTAATCATCAGGGTACGGTTCGCCCGGCTTAACCCCCATCATATCTCCACGCACTTCTTGGTGGATGACTTCTGCGACAGCCTCCGTCTCCAAATACGAGTGAACGGTGGCCCGACAATCGAACGTTTCGTATTACGGACCATGTGAGAAACTTCCCTCACGACTCACGTTTCGGGGATGACGAATATTCGGAGATCATTGACGTTCGTCCCCGTCGCTCCCGTGACGAGACGACCGTCGAAGCGGTCCAGATATCCGCCAGCGTCGTTCTCCCGGAGTGCCGCTCGTGCCTCGGCCGTCGATGTGATCGCTTCCGAAGTTGCGATACCACCCGCGGCAGTGGAGACACCATCGATACCGTCGGTATCGACGCTGGCGACGGTGATACTCGGTTCCGTGAGTTCGAGGGCTGCACCGAGTACGAACTCCTGATTCGGACCACCGGTGCCATCCCCACAGAGGGTGACCGTTGTCTCACCGCCGGAGAGCAACACCGCGGGAGGTTCCACTGGAATTCCCGTATCGGCGCACTCTTCCGCGATGCCGGTCAGTGTCTTGGCGACCTCCCGAGATTCTCCCCGAATCCGCGAGCTCAGTATCAGCGGTTCGTATCCACCTTCACGGGCCACTGTGGCGGCCGACCGAAGCGCAGTATTGCCGTCCGCGAGCACGTACTGGCTCACGGACTCGAAGGATGGATCGCCAGGTGACGGGGTCTCATCGTAACGTCCCTCGGTGCCTCGTCGGAGGCGGGTAGTGATAGAATCGGGAACGTCGATATCGTACCGGTCGATAACCTCGATCGCGTTCCGGAACGTCGATCCGTCGGCGGTCAATGGACCGCTGGCGATCACGTCGAGACGGTTCCCGACGACGTCACTGAACACGAGACCGACGACGGTCGCTGGCGATGCAACGTCGGCGAGTTGGCCACCCTTGACGTCCGAGCAATGCTTGCGCACGGCGTTGATCTCGCCGATATCCGCCCCACAGGTCAGCAACCGATCCGTCGTCGTTTGGAGATCCGAAAGGTCGATACCCGCTGCCGGTGCGGGCATGAGTGCACTGCCTCCGCCGGTGACGACGACGAGAACGAGGTCGTCCGCTCCGGCCGACTCGGTCATCTCAAGAAGCGTTCGCGTACTTTCTACACCCCGCTCGCTCGGGATGGGATGGTCGGAAGGGAGAACGTCGATTCGTTCGGTCTCCACCGGCGTATCGGTGACGACGACGCCGCGGTCGATCCGGTCGCCAAGTACCGTTTCGAGTTCCTTCGCCGCGGTAGCGGCCGCATTCCCACCACCGACGAGGAGTACGTCGCCGTACTCCGATAGATCGTATCGGTCGTCGCTGACGGTCATCACCGTTCCATCCAACGTGATACGTTCGTCGATGACGGCCGATGGTTCCGATGCGCGGATACCGGCGGCGATGCAATCGAGCGCCACCTTCCGGTCGGGATCGTCGACGAAATCGATATCGGAGAACATCGTCTCCGTTTTCTTCATTGTTGGATGGGTAGTGCTGGATTCGTTTTGCCTTCGGTCCGAACTGGCGACGTCATTCCGTCACCGAAACCCATTCGCCGGTCTCACCCGATTCGTAGGCCGCGTCGAGGACGCGGAGCAACTGTACTGCGTCGTCGATCGTCGCGGGGACGTCTCCGGTCTCGTAGCCCTCGAAGAAAGCCTCGAAGTAGTCCTGAACGTAGTCACCCCACGCTGGGAATCGGTCGTACGTAAACTCGTACTCGATGGTTCGCTTCGGGGCACCGGACCAACCGGGGTGTTCCGCGGTGAGTTCGAGCGGGACGGTCGGTTCGTGCTGGAGCGAATCGTGATGGACGGGCGTCCGAGCCTGCGCATCGGTTCCGTAAATGCCGAGGTGTGTGTCCTTCCCTCGGTCGCTCAGATAGTAGCCGGTGTGGTACGTCCCCAGCGTCCCGCTCTGCGTCTCGAACTGGAGGACGCTTCCCGCTTCCACATCGACCTCCGCAGCGTCGTGAAACCGCGCGTTCACCCTCGTTATCGGATCGTCGAGGACCCACGGCATCATGTCGACCCAGTGTGGACCGATCCACTGGAGCGCACCGCCTCGGCTCGTCGCTCGGTCGTAGATGTAGTGATCCGTGTTCCGGTACGAGAGTTGGCTCGCGTTGAATCGTCCCTCGACGGTCCACACGTCACCGAAAAAGCCGTCCTGAATCCGCTCACGGAGGTCCAACATGACGGGGTTTCTTCGATAGAACGTCGTCGGCGAGACGGTTACGCCCCTATCGTTCGCCTTCGAGACGATCGGCTCCAAATCCGCCGCCGTCCGACCGATCGGTTTCTCGCTGATCACGTGAACGCCGTGATCCACCGCAGTTTCGACGATCGACGGGACCCTGTCGTTTCGGTAGGTGATCCAGACGACGTCGATGTCGGCTTCGGCGATGAGCCGCTCGGGGTCGGCATAGACCGTCGCCCCTTCCACGAGGTCCGCGACTTCCTGTCCTTCAGTCGTGATTTCGTCGGGGCGTTCGTCCATCGCCGCGAGGTTGGCGAGATCGATCTCTCGGCCCGGTTCGCAGACGGCTGTGATGTCGAGGCCGAGCCCGCTCGCGATCGCGAAGTACGGGTCCCGATGATGATGATCCACTCCGACGTAGCCAATACGTTCGGTCATACGCTGAAATCAACTGAGGAATCGCTTATGAAAGTATCGGTCACGACGACCGTATTCCCGTCCGTCCAGGTCAGTTCAGGGCGGCAAACGTCGCATCCTACGACCGTAAGTGACAGATTAGTTATCAGATGTTCCAATCGATAAACTATTATAGTTCAACTGTCGAGATTTGGACGACGTGAGACAGCTATGGAAGAAATTGGTATCGTGATGAACGGCGTGACGGGTAGAATGGGAACCAATCAACACCTCATCAGGTCGATTCTGGCACTCCGCGATGAGGGCGGTGTCGAGTTGTCGAACGGGGAGCGAGTGGTTCCCGACCCCCTACTCGTCGGACGAAACGAACGCAAGTTACGGGAGTTGAGCGAGGAACACGACGTCGACCGATGGGTCGCCGATCCGGACCTGGAAACGTGTCTGGACGGGGACGATGCGATCTACTTCGATTCACAGGTCACGCCGCGGCGACCGGAATCCATCCTCAAGGCCATCGATGCCGGGAAGGACGTGTATTGTGAGAAACCGCTCGCGATGGACCTGGACACCGCACTCGAAGTCACTCGCGCCGCGGAGCAAAGCGACAGCAAACACGGGATCGTACAGGACAAACTCTGGCTCCCCGGGTTGATGAAACTGAAACGGCTGATCGATCAGGACTTTTTCGGCGAAATACTCTCCGTGCGCGTCGAATTCGGCTACTGGGTGTTTACCGGCCACATCCAGGAGGCACAGCGCCCATCCTGGAACTATCGTGCGGAAGACGGTGGCGGGATCATCGACGATATGTTCTCCCACTGGAGCTACGTACTCGAAAACCTCTTCGGCCGGGTCGAATCGGTCATGTGTCTCGGGAAGACTCACGTTCCTCGCCGTGTGGACGGTTCGGGCGAGGAGTACGAAGCGACGGCCGAGGACGCGGCATACGCCATCATGGAACTGGAGGACGACATCGTCGCACAACTCAACTCCTCGTGGACGGTGCGGGTCAATCGGGACGATTTACTCGAAATACAGGTCGACGGAACGGACGGAAGCGCAGTGGCGGGGTTGCGGGACTGTAAGACACAGGACCACGGCAACACGCCCAAACCGGAGTGGAATCCCGATACACCGACCGAACACGACTTCTACGACGACTGGACGTCCGTTCCCAACAACCAAACGTTCGAGAACGCATTCAAACGGCAGTGGGAGATGTACATTCGACACGTCGTCGAGGACGAACCGTTCCCGTGGGACTTCCGCGCGGGTGTCAAGGGCGTCCAACTGACCGAAGCGAGCCATCAGTCCTGGAAGGAAGGTCGTCGGGTTTCCGTGGATGAACTGACTATCTGACGAACGCAGCGCGGCCGGTCGGTCACCGAACGTCCGAACGACGTCGCGAACGTCACCCGCGATCGCCGATGCGGTCTCCCGCTATTTTTCGTCCCGATCCGACGTGCCGTGGGCAGATGTTTCGTGTGGCGACGGCTCGGTGAACTCTCCCGATTCGAAGCGGATGGGGGCGGGTTCTTCGACGACTCGGAGGTCGTCCCGATCCCTCGCTTCCTCGACCAACGCCGTCGAAGCGTAGAGCCGATGGAGACGCATCGTATCGGTTGCGCGGAGGACGCGGACGGTCGTCGGATCGACGACACCGATCGTCGAGAGTGCCGCGACGAGTCCGGCCCGATCGGTTTCGACGGCCGGCGGAAGGCGGACGCCGCGGGTGGTGCTCGCGGTCAACGCGTTGATGAGCGTCGTCGGCATGTCGATCTCCGTGAGGAGGTCCTCGTGTATGAAGTCGGCCGAACCGACACCCATGGCATTGCCGTGAGTCGTTTCCGTCGCCGATCGCGTGTATATCCGCTTGATATCGGGCGTCTCCGGTTCCGGTTCCTGGATCGCGAAGGGACGACGACCGATGACGTTCGTGTCCATCCCCTGTCCACTGATGTCCTTTCCCTGCTGATCCAGGATCAGAACGTCGAGCTCCGAAAACGGAACCGTTGGCATGATGTCGTACGCCGTTTCGAGGAGTTCGGCTTCGCGGTCGAGGAAACCTTCCGGTGGAATTCCCTCGATCATGGCCGTATCGTCGTGCTGGTCTTCCAGAATCGCGACGCCTCCGACGACGGGGAGTTTCGCGAGCAACTGGGAGGTGATTTCGGGAATCATGTCCCGCAACGACCAGTTGACGGCCCAGTCGTGAGCGATCTTCGCACCGCGTTGTTTCCCCATTCCGATGACGAGCATCTTCGACAGGCCGCTTTCGACGTCCCCGCTGAAGTCCGTGTGCGGTTTGATCCGATTGATCGGGACGATAGCATCGGCGTTCGCCGCGTTGGCGTCGGCGACGACCGAGACGTCCCGCTCGTCGGTGCGACCGACCTCGATGACCTCCATGCTCGATCGGATCTCACAGCCGATTACGGACTCGGTCACGCCGAGTTCGGCCAACATCTCGCGTTGACCCGCCCCGGTCGCGCCACCGTGGCTCCCCATTGCCGGGAAAACGAACGGTTCGTATCCGCGATCCTTCGCTTCGGCGACGACGCCGGTGACGATGTCGGAAAGGTTCGCGATACCGCGACTCCCGACGCCGAGTGCGATCTCACTTCCGTCCGGCAGATCACCGATCGGAAGCGAGGCGAAGGAGCGTGCGGCGCGTGCGGCGATGTCTTCCTCCGGAATGGGGCTCGTCTCCCATACCTGCTCTATGATTCCCATCTCCGGGAGCGGTGTCTCGCCGCACGCTTCGAGGATCGACTGTTCCGGGACGGCGAGTGAACCGCGTGTTCGATTCGAATCCATACTGTAACGCTAGGCCGGTCTTTTGATAAGTATAACCCACGTCACCGAACGACTCGAATCGGGGGGAATCGCACCGAACGGTCGTATTCAGCTCAACATTTAAGTAGGAGAAAGGAAGATAGCCGATCGATGCAATTCGTTCGCTACAACGACGGTTCAGGTCCCACCATGGGTATCAAGGAAGGGTCGAAGATTTACTCCGTCGCCGATCTTCCGGCGGGAGAGCCATCGTTCGAAGACCTCACCAATCGACGGTATCTCGATCGAGTACGGGACGGGGTTCGGAACGGGGCGCTCTCCCACAGGGACGAGGGTGACGTGAATCTGCTCGCACCGGTCCCGCGTCCCGGAAAGATCGTCTGTGCCGGACTCAACTACCGAGATCACGCCGAGGAACAGAACGAAGAGATTCCAGAACGTCCGATCCTCTTCTCGAAAGCCCCGACGACCGTGACGAACCCGAACAGTCCGATCGTCCATCCCGACGGAGAGGAAGTCGATTACGAGGTCGAACTCGCCGCCGTCATCGGTCGCTTCGCCAAGGATATCGACGAGGACGAGGTGATCGACTACATCGCGGGATACACGGTGCTCAACGACGTGAGCGGACGCGACGCGCAGTTCTCGGACGGACAGTTCTTCCGCGGGAAGAGCTACGATACGTTTTCGCCGATGGGGCCGACGCTCGTCGCCGGAAGCGACTACGACCCGAACACCGTCGACGTCGAATTACGGGTCGACGGGGAAACGAAGCAGTCGTCGAACACGCGCCAGTTCATCTTCGACGTCCCGGAACTGATGTCGTTCATCAGCGAGAACATGACACTGCGGCCCGGCGACGTGATCTCGACCGGGACGCCCGGCGGCGTCGGTATCTTCCGCGACCCCGTCGATCTGCTCGAACCGGGGCAGGTCTGCGAGGCCGAAATCGAGGGGATCGGTACGCTCACGAACCCCGTCGTAGAACCGTGACGCCGTAGAATCCGATCACGGATACCCACGACAGCGTCTTTTTTTCGAATTCTACGGACGAAGGGGAAAAAACGCGGTCATATTCGAAGTTCCGGCATGTCGTTCGTCCGACCGTGATCCGTCACGATTCCACCGTCGAAGCTACTCCGACCGCACGACGTCGATGACGCCGCGAAGGTAGCCGACGGTGAACCCGCGGGATCGATGACGCCAATCGTCGTCCCCGGCCATCTTCGGAACGTGATCGGGGATGACGACCCCGTCGTACCCGATATCGTGGAGGGTTCGAACGACGTCGACCGTATCGAAATTTCCCGCGTCCACGAACGTTTCGTGGAACCGCGGAACGGTCCCGACCACGTCCCGAAAGTGGATGAAAACGATCTGGTCGCGTTCGCCGAACCGTCGGATGACGTCGAGAACGTCCTCGCCCATCTGCGAAAAACAGCCGAGACAGAGCTTTAGGCCGTGATTATCGCTCGGGACTTCCGACATCGCCCGCTCGAAGTTCTCGACGTTTCTGAACAGTCGGGGGATTCCGCCGAGCGACTCCAACACAGGGGGATCGACCGGATGCAGCGCGAGCGTGACCCCTGCTTCCTCCGCGACGGGGAGGACCGTCCGCAGAAACTCGTTGTAGTGGTCCCAGAACTCCGATTCTGTGTACGGTCGGTCGAGTTCGGGTGCGAGTGCGTCCGGATCGTCGAGTTCGGAGAGGTCGAACGCAGTGGTGCTGGCCTGACCGCGCGTTCTCACCGGCGACGTTCGCATCGGCACGACGCCGCGGGGGTTCCACTGGTATCCAAGGATGGGGATGTCGGCTTTGCCGAGGTTACGGACGAGCGTCGTGATCTGTTCGAGCGCTGCGTCGCTCCCGTCCCGGCCGAACATGATGTCCCCGTACAACGAGTACGGAAGCGATTGGATCCCCGCGAGCGATAGTCCCGCGGATTCCACCCGTTCGCGGGCCGCTTCGAGTTCCGCGACCGACGGGATCGAATCGCGGCCGACGGCGACGGTTTCCGACCCGTCGCGGTCGTTGAAATCGTCGGGTTCCTCCTCCGTATCCGCGTGATCGAGGAACACGTCGGTCGCGCCTAACTGGCGAACGTATCGAAGACGCTCTTCCGAGAGGGTACGCGTTCGAACGCCGACTCGAACGTCGGCGGCCCGGTCCACTCCGGCGTTCGTTCGAGTATCATCCATACCGATTCACCGTATCGCACCGTAAAAAATCAACCGACGTTCGAACGGTTACGGTTCGGTTCGTACACATCGTTCTTCCGTTCGGCGGCCATTCACGCCGGTTTCCGATCCACCAGTACGGATCGACAACGTGGATCGATGCGATTTCGCCGCCACCTGCACCGAGTCCGTTTCACTACGCCGAGTCCGTCTCACTACGCCGAGTCCGACCCGGCAAGAACGGTTTCGAGCCTCGCCGCCAAGTTTTCACCCATGCGGATCATGGCATCGTCCCCCGGATGGACGAGGTCGGTCGTGAGGCCGCCGAGGGAGTCGAGAACGTCGGGACCCTCCACGAGGAAGACGTTATCGCGTTCCGTCTCCCGGACGACGTCGCGAAGCGCCTCGCGGAATCGCTCACACCGTCCCTCCGTGTCCGTTCCCACACAAACGTCGCGGGCGTTTGGATAGATGGTGATGGGAACGACCGGTTTCTCCGGATGGGCGTCGGCGACGGTTTCCACGAGATTCCGTGCGCGTTCGTGGAACTCCGAAACCGAAAAGCGATCGACCATGTTGACCGAGACGGCGAGCGTCACGACGTCCCAGTCGTCCCGGTCGGCGATGTAGTCGGCGATGGCCTCGTCGCAGAACGCCGTACCGCAGGAACCGAGGTTGATCAAGTCCGCGCCCAATCCGGTGGCCGTCTGTGACGCGTAGGTCAGGTGCTCCCCGAGTGGTGCCTCACCTTCCGTGATGGACGTTCCGTAGGCGAGATAGCGCAGGGAGGGCAGTTCGTCCGCCCGTGGCGGTCGAACGTTCCCCTCGACGCCGTGGTAGAAGACGTGGCCGCCACGGTGTTCGCCCGGGAGGCGTAAGCGACACACTCGGGGGTGAAAATCGAGTTCATCGACCCGGTCGGATTCGATTCGACCCAGTTTCTCGGGGAACGTCACCTCGATGGTCCGTGGTTCGGCCCCGACGACGAACTCCTCGGTTCCTTGGAACGGTCCCCAGAACGGCCGAACGACGCTTTCACGCACGCGCGTCGAAAGGGTCACGCTCACCGGTCCGTCGGGAACGAACCGTATCTCCGCCCCTGCCGGATGACACATCCGGTTTTGCGCCCCCTCGTTCAAACCGAGGCGGACGTCTTCGGGGACGCGTTGAAGGAGTACCCCGTCGTGGCCGTCGATCGATCGGGTCGCTGCGACGTTGTGGAATTGAAGCGAGTCGCGTTTCACGACAACTCCTTCGCAAGCACCCATCAAATACGTTCCTCACGTTTTCACCATACGGACCGGAAAAAACGTCGCTTGTGGGTGGGATACGATGAAGAGCCGTTCCCTACGACCGAACGATTTCGGATACGGACACTGGCGGGAAGACCGACTCGCTAGTTCGGCACGATGGGGCGTCCGACTTCGGCGGACTCGTACGCCGCCCGAACGATGGCAACCGCCTTGCGTGCCTCGTAGCCGTCGAGTTCGTACGGTTCGTCTGACTCCACTGCGTCGAGGAACGCCTCGACGTTCCGACCGTACTCCGAACGGTCGTCGGCGGGCGGAGAGGAGGCCAGCGTCTCGGTTGCGTTCCCTCGCTCGTGGCGGAACTGCCACTCGCCGTGTTCTTCGGCGACGATTTCCGCCGACCCGTCTCGCCCACCGATCTGAATTCGTTTTTCGAGGCCGGGATACATCGACGTCGTAGCGAGGACCTGTCCGAGCGTGCCATCCCGGTATCGCAGCGAGAGAACGGCGGTGTCCTCGACCTCGATTTCTGGACCGTCGTGGCCCAGCGTATCGGTGTACGCGAACACTTCGGCGACCGGGTTCTCCTCGTGATCGACATCGAGCGCCGCTCCGGCGAGCCACTGTGCCATATCGACGCCGTGGATGGACTGGTTGATCAGCGCACCGCCGCCGTCGAGGGCTTGCGTTCCCTGCCAGGCGTCCTCGTAATACTCGTCCGGTCGCCACCAGGGTACCGACACGCTTACCGCGGCGAGGTCGCCGAAACGACCCGAGACGGCGGCCTCGTGAACCGTCCGGGCCGCCGGGTGGTACCGATTCTGGAAGATACCGCCGAGACGAGCATCGGCGTGCTCGCAGGCCGTAATCATCTCGTCTATCCGTTCGGTCGTTATTTCGAGCGGTTTCTCACAGAGGACGTGCACGCCCCACTCCGCTGCGGCCGTCGCCGGTTGGAGGTGGTTCCCGCTCGGGGTGCAAACGAGAGCGATGTCGAGGTCCGCCTCCGCGAACATCGCTTCGTAGTCCTCGTACCACGCACACCCGTACTTCGTGGCGAACGCCTCCCCTTTGCTGCGGGTACGACACGACCCAGCGACCAGTTCGGCGGTAGCTATCTCCTCGATTCCCCGCGCATGCGTGTCGGCGACGGAGCCGATGCCGACGATTCCAATACGAAACGTCACGGTTCTACCGCCGTGTACCCATCGCAAAAACCTTTCGTCGGTCCGTCTCCCGTTCCGAGCGACCTTACCGGCCCAGTTCCGCCGGAAGGTCGTACGTCGGGTCGTTGACGAACCGGTTCATCCCTGCTTCGAGGGAGAGGGACGTGCCGCCGGGGAGCGCCACCCGAATGCGGTTCGATTCCGCGGTCCGCTCCCGTCCGTCGGCGCTGACAGTCGTGAACTCGTGTTCGCCGTACGCACCGGCCTGGACGAGCATCTCACGGTCCTGACCGCCCACGTTGGCGAGCGTCAAGCCGATGCCGTCCGTGGTGATTTCGTCGACGAGGGCCGCGACGCCGTCGGGGAGTCCCGGTCTTCCCCGTCCGAGGTCGAAGTGACGCACCTGGGCCATGACGAGGCCGCCGTAGTAGATGGGTTGTGGCGCACCCATCGTGAGCTGAAGCAACCCCTTCTCCGAAACGGGGTTTCGATTTCGGAGGTAATCCTCGTCGATATCGTCGGGACTGTACCCCTCCTCTCGCATGAGTTTCGTGCGATCCAGAACGTTTGCGTGGTTGGCCTCCATGATGCGTTTCGGGTAGTCGGGAAATTCGCCGTCGAGGTAGGAGAGCCACGCGTATTCGTGACCGTCGGCGTGTTTCGTCTTGGCGCGCGGATCGACGCGTCGCCAGTCCTGTTTGTGGTGGTTGCGCAGATCACGGACGCGCTGTCGGTCGTCGTCCCGCATCGACATGTACCAGAGGTGGACGGCGTACGGGTCGTCCTTGTGCGGTCTGAACTCGAACCAACCGTCCTCGTAGCGAATTTCGCCGTCGTTCTCCTTGAGGACGCCCGAGGCGTTGTAGTGATAGTTCCCCGGTTCACCGAACTTGTGGGGGATGTAGAGGGTATCGTTGACGGCGTCGGCGCTCACCTCGATGCCGCGGTCCATCAGGTGATCGAGTTGCGACCGAGGGAAGTCCAGATGTTCGCGGGTACCGTCGAGGAGGACGGCGTTCTCGGCGGCGACGGTCGGGCCGATACCGACGTAGTGCCACCCGCCCCACGACCATCCGTAGTAGCCGCCGTACCACTTTCCGTTCGTGTACTCGCCGATCTCGCCCGATCGTCCCACGTTGTCGGGGATGATGCCGCCGTTCTCCGCCGTCCGTTCGCGCCAGGCATCGAGATAGTCGAACACCCATTCGCGGTATCGGTCGTCGCCCGTGTGGAGGTACGCGTTCGTCATCAGACTCGTGACGTTGAGATTCAGCGGGATGTCGCCCTTCGTACATCGTTCGTTGAGCACTTCGAACAGTCGCTCCTCGTTTTCGGGGTCGTGAAGGTCGGCGGCCTCGTCGAATTCGCGGACGTCGCGCCACGGGAGTCCGTGACGCCACCAACGATAGTCTGCTCCGTAGCCGTGGGAAACGTACTCCGAAAAGTCCGCGTGATCGGGACCCATACTACCGGTCTGGGGGCTTCGGACGAGTCGCTTTTCGGCGTCGTAGTTCCCGGTCTCCGAGTCGCCGAGATACAACCCGGCGAACCGTTCCGCGCGGTCGACGACAGCGTCGTCGGTCGGGTCCGCGAGGCCCATATTGTAGGTGTACAGGTTCCCCTCGCCGAGGTGGAACCAGTCGCGGCCCTGGTCGAACTCGTCCACGTACATCGGGTGACCGTAGGGCGTTTCCACCTCGGAGAGGCGGTCGATGACGGCCCGATACGTCTCCGTCGCCGCATCGAGGAACAAACGGTCGCCGCCCATCGCGTACACGAGCGGCCAGTTGTAGAATCCCTCGACGAGGTCGTCGGAGCCATCGATGCCGACGTGGCCGTCCGGTGGCCACAGCGGACGGCCCTCGTCATCGAGATATCGATCGATGAACGAATCGACCGCATCGCGGGTTACGTCGAACAGTCGTCGTTGATTCGTCGCCCAAGCGGGCGGCTTCGTATACGATTTCGTCGCTTCGAACGAGGCCATAGCTTCTACGGGAAGCGCCCACGTAATCAATATTTGGGTCCGGGAAATCGAGTATATAAAGATCGTTCGATACCGCGCCTTATCGCTCCTCAAGCGATTCGATGGGGTCGGTGTTCCCCCAGTTGACCGTCGCCCCCTCGTTCGGGGATGCCCAGACGACGGCGTTGCCGATGACCCGTTGGACCTCGGGTTGATGGAAGATCGGATACTCCTCGTGGCCGGGACGAAACGCGAAGATTCGACCTCGGCCACGGCGATAGCAGACGCCGGAGCGGAACACCTCGCCGCCCTCGAACCACGAGATGAACACGGTTCGGTCGGGTTCGGGCACGTCGTACGGTTCGCCGTACATCTCGGTCGATGGAATCTCGAAGTGCTCGTCGAGGCCGTCGGCGATGGGGTGACCGGGGTCCGCCACCCAGACGCGTTCGGTTTCGCCGCCGTGCCGATACTTGATGTTGCAGGTCGTTCCCATGAGGCGCGTAAACGGCTTCGAGTTCTTCCCCGAGTGCAACGGGACGAATCCCATCCCATCGTGAACCGCATCGACGACGCGGGTCGCGACATCGTCGCGTACCTCGTCGTTCGCGCAGTGTGACCACCAGACGAGAACGTCCGTTTCGGCGAGGACGGATTCGGTGAGACCGTGCTCCGGTTCCTCTAATGTCGCCGTTTCGACGGAGTGGCCGTCGGCTTCCAGACTCGACGCGATGGCACCGTGGATACCCTCCGGATAGCGTTTCGCGACTGACGGTTCTTCACGTTCGTGGACGTTCTCGTTCCAAACGGTTACTCGAACGGTCATACGTTGTGTGCTCTCGAAAACGAACCATAAGTGTTCGGTTCGACTCGACGGTGTCGTACGCCGAGGCGTCAGCAGGGGAACGATTGTGACGACCCGGCCCATCCGGACGGAGGATGAGGAAGGAAGAACCCTCATATTGTTCCCTTCTGCCGAACAGTAACGTTACAGAGATAGAGATGTAATGGGCAGTGTTGCACGATAGCATACGTATCCAGTTACGGACGGGCAACGACCGATCAGCCCTCAGTGAAAACGACCGGAAAGGCGGATTCCGGAAAAAGAACTGTCACTGCTATCGCCGATGGTGCCGATCGAACGGGTGCGATGCGGTGTTTTCGGATGGGATCGAGGATTCCCAAGAGGCGAACGGGCCATCGATCAACCGGCGTTCGCTGCGAAGCGGTTAGATACTGATGGCGGTCGCAGTTCCGCCGCGTGGCGTTTCAACGCTCATCGGTGACCGCTACGGTCGAAGGATCGCAAGTCGTCAACGGTACGGGAGCCGCTGGTTCCCTACAGGGGAACAAATTTATATTAGGGGAGTACCGTTTGTGTGGTATGACAAGACAGGCCGAGGAAAACACCGGACGAACGATCCAATCGGTGAAGATAGCGTTCAACATCATCGACGTAATCCAGGAGCGTCAGAACGTCGGTGTGACCGAGTTATCGAACGAACTGGGACATTCGAAGAGCACCATTCACAGCCACCTGCAGACGCTCGTCGACCGGGAAATCGTGGTTCCCAAAGACGACAGATACCGTCTGAGTCTCCGAATTCTGGACATCGCGAGTCACGTTCGGGACCAGGTTGGGAACTACGAAGTGATCGAGAAGGAAGTCGAGGAGTTGGCGATGAATACGAACGAAATCGCGCAGTTCGGAATCGAGGAGTACGGTCGGGTATCGTACCTCTGTAAATCGAGAGGGCCGAAGGCAGTCGAGACGGCGTCGAGGGTCGGAACGCAACAGCCGATGTACGCGACTTCGTTGGGAAAGACGATCCTCGCACACTTGCCTGCCGAGCGACAGGATCGGATAATCGCGGACTGCAGTTTCGAACGGCAGACGGAGAAAACGATTACGAGCTCCGAGGAACTTCGCGACGAACTGGAGACGATCATCGAACAAGGATACGGGATCGACAACGAGGAGAACATCCACGGGCTTCGGTGCGTTTCCGCGCCCATACAAAGCGGGGATTCGATACTGGGCGCCATCAGCATTTCCGGCCCGACGAGTCGGTTCACGGACGACCGACTTCACAACGAACTCGCGGATCACGTCCTCCGCGCGGCAAACGTCATCGAGCTCAATACGAGATATTCCTAGTCGCGCTGCTCTCTTTTGGGGATTTGAACTCCGCGGCGAGGCTCCCGAGGGACCAAAGGTCCGAAAGCATGGGAGCCCGCACCAACGTGTTCACTATCGGGATCGCTTCGATATCCCGCCAGCGGGGAGGTCCGCGTGTCGAAGTCGGTGATCGTTCTAGAGATGACTCTCGCCGACTGCGACCGGACCGTCATTCCGCGATGAGGCGTTCGATGTCGTCTTCGAGTTGACCGTACAGCTCCTCCGCCGTCCGCTCGTCCGCGGGCGACAGCGGTTCGATCGGCTCACGAACCTTCCCGCCATGTAATCCGGCGAGGTCGAGTCCCTTCTTCACCGCTGAAACGCTGATCGCTCCGGCTATCGTGTTGTTCTTCCCGGTCTCTTCGCGGAAGTTTTGATAGGGCACACAGATGTTGCGGATGCGTCTCGCGCGCTCCCAGTCGCCCGCAGTAAGCGCATCGAATAACGCGAGTCCGATTTCCGGGCGGAAGTTGCTGACGCCCGCCGAGAACCCTTCGATACCCTCGTTCCAGAACGGTAGGGCAAACGGCTCGGCGAGACCGTCCACCCAGACGACGTCGTCGGCACCCGCTTCGACGCCCCTTCCGAGTTTGACTGCGTCCTCAAGGGCGTACTTGATCCCGACAACACCATCGACGTTCGTCAGATCCCGCAGGTATTCGACCGAGGGGTCGAACCCCTTGACGTACGGGACCAAGGGGGCATCGGCGACGGCATCGAGTTTCTCGTAGTATCGGATGAGCCCCTGTTCGTGGATGTACGAGTGATCCGGGGGCATTATCATCATCGCGTCGACTCCGACGCGGTCGTAACTACGGATGGTATCCTTCGCTTCCTCCGTACTCCCGCCGACACCGGCGAGAATGCAGGCGTCCGAAGGGAGCGCGTCCACGCTGGATCGTGTTACTTCGACCCGCTCGTCCCGTGAGAGGGAGTGGTACTCGCTGATATTAGCGGACGCCAAAAACGTCCGAATCCCGCCGTCATAGAGACTTCTCGCGTTCTCTTGGAGCTTTTCGTGTTCCACCTCGAGGTCGTCGTCGAACGGTGTAAGGAGTCCAGCGGCGACACCACGCAGGTGCTGACGCACCTCATCGTTGGAAAGTGGCATACTCGAGAATCTAAGCGCGTCAGCATAAAATCTTCGTCTATGAAAATCAAATTTGACATATGAGTGGGTAGACTGTCCGGATTGAAAATAGAATTTACCCGACATTCATAATTCGACTCGGCATCCATCCCCCGATGCGTGCGAACGAGAAATTCCCCGAGGTTTATCGTCCTGCGGTCGGCAGTGGTGTACATGCGGCTTACGAACGTTAGCGGCTACGCACTCTCGTCCCCGATAGACCCGCCACAAGACCGTCGTTTTTCCGGCGGAGTCAGACGCTTGCGCAAACGCGATGTCGTTCTCGTCGTCCTCGAAACCGAGACCGGAGAACGGGGCGTCGCGACCGCCGGTGCGAGCAGTTCCGCGATGCGGGAGTACTTCGAAGGAGATTCACAGGCGACGTTCGCCGACGTCGTTAACGGTGCCGTGTCCGAGTCACTCGTCGGCGAATCCATCGAGGCGGTCACCGATGCGCACGAACTGTTGCACGAAACCGGACTCCCGGATCGGCTTCGATACGAGGCGATCTCAGCGATCGACGTGGCGCTGTACGACCTCCGTGGGAAAGAACTGGGCGCACCGATCTACGAACTCCTGGCCGAGGAGTTCGGAAGCGACCCTACGACGGAGATACCGATGTACGCGAGCGCGGGTATGTACATGGACCCGGCCGGATATGCCGAGCAGGCACGGGCCCTCGAAGCATCCGGGTTCATGGGGTACAAGTACCGACCGGGAATCGGAGTCGACGGTGATCGGGAGACGATCGACCGCCTCGCCGAAACGGTCGACGACATGGAGTTCATGCTCGACACGCATACGTGGTGGAAGCTCCGTGACGCGTATGGGGAAGCGGCGGTTTCGGAACTGGTCGAGTACGCGAGCGAGCGCGGGGCGTACTGGATAGAGGAACCCGTCGAACCGGACGACAGGGCGGGATACATCGAGCTCTCGGCCACGGGTGCACCGCTCGCGGGCGGTGAGAGCGAGGAGACATCGGCCGGGCTCATCGAACTCGGGCGAACCGAGGCCGTCGATTTCCTCCAGGGGGACGTCCGGCATCACGAGGGGTACACGGGCTGTGTGTCGGCTGTCGAGTTCTGTCGCGGCCGCGATGTCGAATTCGTCCCACACAACTTCGGCACGTGGCTCGGTCTCGTCGCCAACGCGCACCTCGTCGCCGCCGCCCCGGAGGTAGACCTGCTCGAATATCCCGTCTTCGAGCGCGACCCGTTGCTCGGGGGGGACGTCGACCCCGGAATGTACCCGTTCGACCTCGCGTTCGACATCATCACCGGAACGCCATCGGTTACGGACGGCGTTCTGACGGTCCCCGATGGCCCCGGACTTGGCGTGGAAGTCGATCTCGATGTCATCGAGGAGTATCCGTTCATCGACGGTCCGTGGACCGAGTTCCGGTACGACGAGGACCTCTGATTCTCCGTCTGTATGGGATGTTCCCTCCCACGAGTTCCGCCGTCGACCGCTGCGTGACATAAATTATAACTTACCCGACTCGGAGGGTAGCACATGGAAGTTACGAACGTCGAGACGATTCCCATCTCTACGAGCCTTCCCGAAGGGGAGGGAGTGGGTGATGCTCGCGGCTTCGGACGAACGCGTGCGACGACGTTACTCCGGATCGAAACGGACGAAGGAACGATCGGGTGGGGCGAAGCGTTCGCTCCGGGTCCCATCGTGGCGGCAACGATCGACGAACTGTTTCGGGACCAAGTCGTCAGGATGGACCCGTTCGACGTCGAGTCGCTCGCCGACCGGTCGTACACGGACCCGTACCACTTCGGCGGAAGCGTGTTCGTGCAGAGTTGCGTCAGCGCCATCGACGTTGCCCTCTGGGACATCATCGGGAAAACGGTCGGACGACCCGTTCATCGGCTTCTCGGCGGCACGGAGTGTCGGACACTGACGCCGTACGCGTCGACGATGTACTTTACCGAAGCGGACCGGCCACTCGAACGACCCATTCAGGAAGCCGTCGATGAAGGGTTCACCGCCGCGAAGATAAAGATCGGAAGTGGGTTCGACAACGACGTCGAACGGGTCCGCATCGCACGACAACTCCTCGGCGACGATGCGCGCTTGATGGTCGATATGAACGGGAACTATCGCCCGCAACAAGCCGTCAAGACGGCGAGGGCCATCGAGAAGTACGATATCACGTGGATCGAAGAACCCGTACCGCCGGAGAACCAGACCGGATACCGCGAGGTGAAATCCCGGATCGACACGCCGATAGCGGCAGGCGAAGCCCACTACGGACGATTCGCGTTCAAGCGCCTCATCGACGACCGGGCCGTCGACATCGTTCAACCCAACCTCGGACGATGTGGTGGGTTTTCTGAGGCGCGACTGATCGCGGACATGGCCACGACGGAGAACGTCGCCGTTCGACCGCACATCTGGAACAGCGGGGTCGGAATGGCCGCGGCGGTGCAGTTCGCCGCGAGCGTCTCGTCCTACCCGCACACCCGAAACATCCCGGAACCGATGATGGTGGAGTTCGACAGGAGCGAGAACCCGCTTCGGAGCGAGATTCTCGAAACGCCGTTCGATCCGTCCGGCGGAGTCCTCGACGTCCCGCAGGGTCCCGGACTGGGTATCTCGGTCGACCGAGACACGGTCGAGCGCTATCGAACTGAGTGAAGACGGCCATCTTTCGGCCCTACATAGTTTTATTTACGATGCCACTCCATCAGTGAGCATGCAACGAGGACTCGTCGTTTTAGACGACACCGAGATGCACAGACGCTTGCTCGAAGAGGCCGGTCGGTTCGCAGCCAACTCCGACGCCGAGTTGATACTGTTTTCCTGGATAACGCCGGAGCAGTTCGAAGAGCAACTCGATGCGCTCGAATCGGTGGAGGAGACTGAACGGACGAACTATCGCGAGTTCACGGCACAGGAGGCCGCCGTGCGCTTCGGCCGTCGGTTTGCCGAGGAAACGCTGGGGACGCTATCCGAGGACGTGAGCTACGACGTCGTCGGCGAAGTGACGGAGAAGGACGAACTCGGGAGTACGGTACTCGAAGTGGCGGAGAAACACGGCTGTGATCACGCGTTCGTCGCCGGACAGAAACGGTCTCCCACGGGGAAAGCCCTGTTCGGCGACGTCACACAACGGGTTATCCTCAACTTCGACGGGTTCGTGACGACCGCGATGGAATGATCGTCAACGGTGGTCGAGGTCCGTCAGTGGTCACTGGAATGATCGTCGGCGGAGATTGAGACCAATCGGCGGTCGCTGGAACGACCGCCGGTTCCAGTTGATTTAATAGCCAAACACGCAATCGTACCAGCATGGACGTTGTAGTGACCGGTGTCTACGGACGCTGTGGAACCGCCATCATCGATAACCTTCACGACCGACCCGAATACGACTTCACGTACTTCAACCGGTCCGATAGACCGAGCGACCACCCGTACGGCGAGTACGACACGGTCGTCGGCGACATCGCCGAGTACGAAAAAGTTCGAGACGCCTTCGAGGGACAGGACGCCGTCGTCCACCTCGCCGCCTACCCGTACACCGACGGCGACTGGGGGGAGATCCTCGAACCGAACATCATCGGCATGTACAACGCGCTCGAAGCCGCCAGAGAAGCGGAGGTCGAATCGTTCGTCTTCGGATCGACGAACCACGTCATGGGGATGTACGAACAGGCGCACAAACCCGAGTTGTACGCCCCCACGTACGACCTCGTCATCGACGACACCGATCCGGTCCGTCCCGATTCGTACTACGGAGCATCCAAGAGTTTCGGCGAGGACCTCGGCCGCTACTACGTCGAGAACTACGAGTACCCGAAGCGATTCTACGCGCTTCGCATCTGTAGCGTGCGGATGCCGGAGTACGACCATCCCTACGGTGACGCGGAAATCGGCGTCGAGGAGGGCGAGTGGGAACGAAACAGCGCCGAGTACGACGAACAGGTGGCGCGAATGAAAGCGACGTGGCAGTCGCGGCGGGATTTCGCCCATCAGATCGACTGTTGTCTACAGGACGAGTCCGTCGAATTCGATATCTTCAGCGGCGTGAGCGACAATCGACGACGGTGGTACGACCTCGAACACGCGCGCGCGAAGATCGGATACAACCCACAGGACGACGGCGAGGAGTGGGACGCGCCCCCGGAATAGGATTCCGTGTTCCCCGACCGTACTCGTTCGAACCTCAGTAGTTCAGATACGCCGTCTTGATGGAACTAAAGAAGTCGAGACCGGCGTCACCCTGTTCCCGGTACGTGTTCGTCGACGACCCTTTGTAGCCGCCGAACGGCACGTGAAGTTCCAAGCCGGTCGTCTTCTCGTTCACCTTCGCGACGCCCGCCTCGACGTCCTCGATGAACTGATGTCCCTCCGAGAGGTCGTCCGTGACGATACTGGCCGACAGGCCGAACTCCACGCCGTTCGCGACGGCCACCGCCTCCTCGAAGTCCGACACCGAGATGACTGCGAGTACCGGTCCGAACACCTCCTCCTGGGCGATTCGCATGTCGGCGCGGACGTCGGAGAAGACGGTCGGTTCGACGAAGTGTCCGTTGTCGTATTCGTCACCGGTGAGACGGTCGCCGCCGGTTTCGAGGGTCGCACCGTCTTCGAGGCCGATATCGACGTATTCGAGCGTGCCTTCGAGTTCGCTCTCGGTCACGTGTGGTCCCATGTCGACGTCCGTGGCTCCGTCCCCGATTTCGATCGATTCGGCGTAGTCCACGATGCCCGCGACGAATTCGTCGTACACGTCCTCGTGGACGATGGCGCGGGAACAGGCGGTACACGCCTGTCCGGTGACCCCGAACGCGCCCGAACCGACGATGTCTACGGCCTCGTCGAGGTCGGCACTCGGCATCACGGCGGTCGGGTTCTTTCCGCCCATCTCACACTGCACGCGTTTCAGGTCCTCGGTCGCGGTCTGGGCGACCATCGTCCCGATGGCCGTACTCCCAGTGAACGACACGGCGTCGACCGCACCGTGTTCCGTAAGGGGGCCTCCGACGTCGCTACCCGACCCGGTCACGTAGTTGACCACCCCGGCGGGCAATCCGGCCTCCTCCAGGCATTCGACGAGTTTCAACGAGACGCCGGGTGCGGCGGACGCGGGTTTGAGAACGACCGTGTTCCCCGCCGCGAGGGCCGGAGCGAGCTTCCACGCCGGAATGGCGATGGGATAGTTCCACGGCGTGATGAGCGAGACGGTTCCGAGCGGTTCGCGTTTCGTGTACAGTTGCTTGTTCGCGGCGCTCGCCGCTTTCATCGTACCGCCGAGGTCACGGGTCTTCTCCGCGTAGTAATCGAAGATATCGATGGCGCGTTGTACTTCGCCACCGGCCTCCGCGAGGGTCTTTCCCTCTTCCGTGGTGAGCGTCTCGGTCAGTTCGTCCTTGCGCGTATCGAGTGCGTCTGCCGTCCGTTTCAGGATACGACCGCGCTCCGGTGCGGGCGTCGAAGCCCATTCGTCCTGCGCCGCAACTGCTGCCTCGACCGCGCTTCTTGCGTCGTCACCCGTCGATTGTTGGTACGTCGCCACGATTTTGGTTTCGTTCGCCGGATTACGTACCGCAAACGTGTCACCCGACGCTGATTCTGTCCAGTCTCCGTCGATATAATTACCGTAGTCTGTCGACATCCTCAGAGACAGCAACGGACGGACACTATACTAAGGTTTTGGTGATGACAAACGAAATG
This sequence comes from Haladaptatus sp. AB643, assembly GCF_024136975.1. Lineage (NCBI taxonomy): Archaea > Methanobacteriati > Methanobacteriota > Halobacteria > Halobacteriales > Haladaptataceae > Haladaptatus > Haladaptatus sp. AB643. Next base: position 157,943 of record NZ_JAMYJW010000005.1, on the reverse strand, counting down.
AGGAGGATATCCACCGAGATGAAAAGCGAAGAGACCCACCCCAACCGATTTATACTGTTACTACGTACCACGCTACCAATGAGTTCAGTTCAGAAAACTGGCGAGACCAACGACGGAACTAGCCGTTCGATGGAATTGTTTTCGACGATCAGAAACTCGGTCACGCTCTCCCTCGCGACGCTGGGAATCATCATCTTCGTCATCGGGTTCCTCATCAACACCGGAATCTGGGCGGCGATGTGCGCCACCTGGGGGGCGGCGCTTTTCCTCGTCGGCGTAGTTGGGTACACGTTCATTTGGTGGCAACGTCGGTAAGCGACCGACGAACCATCCGCCCACGCGTGGCGGCGATTCCGGGACGTCTCGAACTATTTCGCGTTCCCGGAACGTTTCGAACTACTTCTCGTCGCGATTCGGCTACCCGCATGCTACCGGGAGACTTCCCACTACCTCGAAACCGTGGTCATCGGCGCTTCAGTTGCGAGACGGCGTTCTCTCCCGGTCGCCGATGTAACGAGAGGTCGGCTACTTTTCTGATGGTGAATTCGCCGAGAATGTTCACTTCACACCCCGATTCGAGGTGTCCGCCCACCGTTCTGTCGCCGTTGAACGCCGTGACGTGCAGGTGAGGTTCACCATCCGCGATGAGGCCACCGACGTTCGTCACCTCCCACGAACCGTCGAGCGAGAGGTGTACGTTCCGGTCGGTCTTGTCCTCCGGAAGGTCGGTTCGGTTCACGTAGTGGATGTTCAGGTTGCTGAACGTTCCGATACCCGAGACGAGGACGCCCGTGTCCACGTCGTGTGTTTCACAGGCGTCGATGATCGATTCGAGTGCCAAGTCACCGCGGTCGAGACGGACGATGACGTGTCCGTCGGATTCGAACGTTTCCATGGACCTACAGTGCTGACTGCGTGTAGCGGTGGGATAAGTCTTCACCCTCGAATCGGGACGAAACGAACGCACATGGGTTTCGGCACCGCTACGGAATCCCTCGGCTGTGGTCGCCCCGTTTCCGGATGCAGTTCGAACACCGCCACCCCGCCACCGTCCTTGTTTGCGGCGAAGAGGTATCGACCGGTCGGGTCGAGCGCGATGGTGCGGGGCGTCCGTCCACCCGAGGAGACGTGGCTCTGCACATCGAGTCGGCCAGACGTCGGATCGACTTCGAAGAACGCGATGCTGTCGTGGCCGCGATTGGATCCGTACACCCACCGTCCCGACGGGTGAACACGGAGGTCAGCGGCCCGGTTTTCGCCGTCGAACGACGACGGCAGCGTGCTCACCGTTTCGACGTTTCGGAGCGCTCCCGTCCCCGGCCGTACGTCGAACACGGTCAGCGTCGATTCGATCTCGTTGACGACGTAGAGGAGACGCCCGTTCGGGTGACGCTCGAAGTGTCGCGGACCGGTTCCCGGCGGAAGCGTCACGTCGGGAATCGACGCCGAATCCAGATTCCCATCAGATCGGTGAAAGAGGGTGGCGATGCGATCACGCCCTAAGTCGGGAACGTAGACGACGCCACCGGTCGGCCCCGGCGCGATGGAGTGGGGATGTGAAGCAGTATCCTGTCCTTCAGCCCCGAATTCGAGAGTCGTGCCGACCCCCAGTCGGCCGTCGGAACCGACCGGGAAGGAGGAGACGGTCCCACCGCCGTAGTTCGCGACGTAGACGTAGTTTCCGTAACTGTCGATGGACACGTAGCAGGGACCTGCTCCGCCGCTCGGCCGTCTATTGAGTCGCGTCAGGGTCGCATCCGGGTCGTCGATCCGATACGCGGAAACGAGGCCACCAGCAGTCCGGTCGACCGTGTACACGTACTCCCCAGTCGGGTGGATCGCGAGATAGTATGGGTTTTCGGCGGGTGAACTTCCCGATTTCGTCACCGACCCATTTGAGGCATCGAACCGATAGCTAACGACGCTGTCCGTCCCATCACCCGGCGATGAACACACGAGCATCACCGATCGTGAATCGACCATACTCCCCCGTCACGCCGCACGGATATGTGGGTTTCCACGAGATGCTTCCGTGTGTTGGGGGGTCGGTAGCTTCGCGTCGAACGACCGAAGTAGTTATGCGCGCGACGGCCAACGAACAGTCATGTGCGAACGATTAGCAGGGGCTGTCGCCGTCGTCACGGGCGGCGGAAACGGAATCGGTGCGGCAACGTGCGTTCGACTCGCCGAAGCGGGCGCGTCGGTTGTCGCAGTCGACTGGGATTCGGATGCCGCCGAGGCGACGGCATCGAAGGTGAAGGACCGAACTGGTCGGGAAGCGGTCGGCATAACGGCCGACGTCGGCGACGAGGAACAGGTGATGGAGATGGCAGAGACAGTATCGAATCGGTTCGGACACGTCGACGTCCTGGTGAACAACGCCGCGGTCCGCGCCGCTCCGGGACCGGTAACGTCGGCCGACGAAACGAGTTGGGACCGCATCCTCGCGGTGAACCTCAAAGGCGTCGCGTTCTGCGCGAAGCACGTGATTCCGTTGATGGAGACGGGCGGGTCGATAGTCAACGTCGCGTCGAACGGCGCGTCGGTCGCTCGGCCCGAGTGGTCGCAGTACGATGCGACGAAAGGGGCACTCGTTTCGATGACTCGAGACATGGCCTGTGACCACTCCGCCGACGGAATCCGGGTAAATGCCGTCTCTCCGGGGTGGGTCATCACGGAGTACCATCTCCCCGACGACGAAGCGGAGGCACGCCGGTTCTTCGCGGAGAAGACGACGCCGCACGCCGACGGTCCCGGTGTCCTCAAACGTGCGGCGACACCGCGCGAAATCGCCGACGCCATCCTCTTTCTTGCGTCCGAGGAGTCGTCGTTCATCACGGCAACCAACCTTCCCGTCGATGGCGGCGTCGGGGCGGTCGGAAAGGGATTGGCGTGGCGCGACGCGGGTTTCGAAGAGACCACCGATTGATCTGCCAGACGTAACGCGAACGGGAGGCGGATTCAATCGTCGATGCGGTTCGCTTCGAGAAACTCCCAGTCGAAGGAGTATCCCAGTCCGGGATCGTCGGGCACGGGAACGTGTCCGTCGTCGTCCAACGGGTCGACGATATCGGTCAACCACGGCGTCGCCGCCTCGTAGTCGAACTTCGGATGTAACAACCCTCGTTCGTAGTACTCGCCCGGCGTCGTCATCGCTCCCAGGAGGTGTAAGTTCGGAGCGTTTCCGCCGTGGACTTCGCAGGCGACGTTGAACGACTGACAGAGGTGAACGACCTTTATCGCGGGCGTAAGCCCACCGACGTCGTTGACGCCGACACGGCTGATGTCGGCGACGTCGCGTTTTATCCACTCCGCACGAGTGTACATCTGCCCTTCCGCGGTCTCCGGTCCGACGACGGGAACGTCGACGGTCTCCGTCAGCCACTCGTAGGAGGACATCGAGTGTTCGTCCATCGGTTCCTCGAACCATTTGAAATCGAGGTCCGAAAGGGCACGTCCGATCCGCTGTGCCTCGGTTCGACTGTAGTAGTGGTGCGAATCGAGCATGAGACCGACGTCGGGGCCGACCGCCTCCCGAACCGCACGACACGCCTCGATGACGCGGTCCGGGTCCGCGTCGTACGGCGGCATCCAGGTGTGGAGTTTGACGGCACGATACCCCTGGTCGAGCAGTTCGACGGCGAAATCGGCGTACGCCTGCGGCGTTCCGAGTCCGTCCGGGTCGTCGTCACCGACCATCGTGCTGGCGTAGGCCGGAATCCGCTCCCGGTGGCCACCCAGTAGCCGATAGACGGGGACGTCGAAGTGCTTTCCGGCGACGTCCCACAGCGCACAATCGATTCGAGCGACGTTCGAATCCGTGAGCGTGCCTCGGTGAAGCCGTTGTGATCGGTTGAGCCGTCGCCAAATTCGCTCCCGTTCGAGTGGGTCCTCGCCGACGAGATACGTGCTCGCGAGGTCGTTCGCCTCCTCGGTCCCACCGGGACAGTAGCCGTCCGGGCCGCCGTCCACGAGTATGCGCGTGATGGTCCCAGTCCGCTTGGATGGATCACCGGGATGGGCGTGACCCCTTTCGTCGTGACTCTTTCTCGAACGGTACGTGAATCGGATCGTTTCGATGTCGTGGATCTGCATCGCGAGGTACTAACTACACGGACGAACCGCGGTTAAGCGTTCGGTTGGTTCGAGGTCGTTCGGTACCGATCGCGGCACAGCTATGGTGGGAAAGAAAGCCGAGAAGAGCGGGTCGTCGTCAATCCGCCATCGATCGGCGGTCAGTCGTCCCCGTCGACGATGGAGTCGCTGTGCCAGTACTCGTGATCGTCTTGCACGCGGAAGCACGCCGTTTGGTGGCGTTCGTCGTCCTCCGAATCGTACGAGTCCGGGACCGTCGTCCGGCACACTTCGCGCGCCTCGGGACACCGGGTGTGGTAGTGACAGCCGCTCGGCGGGTTGGTGGGATCCGGGATGTCGATCTCCCTGATCGGCGACTCCTCGATGACCGTCTCCTCCTCGTTGTGGGTGAGTTCGGGCGTCGCCCATCGAAGGGCTTGCGTGTAGGGGTGTTGCGGGTTGTGGATGATCTGCTCCGGCGGACCGATCTCGACGAGTTCGCCGAGGTAGACGACCCCGATACGGCCGCCCGTTTTTTCCGCGATGTATCGCGCGTTCGAGAGGTCGTGCGAAACGAACAGATACGACGTGTCGAACATGTCCTGAAGCTGTATCATCAGGTCCATCATCTCGACGCGCAGCGAGACGTCGAGCGCGCTCACCGGTTCGTCGGCGAGAATGAGGTCGGGGTTCATCAGCATCGACCGGATGATGGCGACGCGTTGCTGTTCGCCGCCGGACAGTTGGTGAGGATAGCGTTCGAAGTAGTCCTCGGCGGGGGACATCCCGACGTGTTCCAGCAGCCCCAGAATACGTTGTTTCCGGTCGTTTCCGTCTAGATCATCGTTCCACCGCTTGAGGGGCATTTCGAGGGCCGCTTTGACTCGGCGGTGTGGGTTCAGTGAGCTACCGGGGTCTTGGTGAACGATCTGAAGCGAGCGTCGGACGTCCTCCCAGGCGATGGTGGCGCTCCCGCCCGAATCCCGTACGTCCCAGATATCGTGTCCGCGGTATTCGATGCTCCCACCGGTCGGTCGCTGCAGTCCGACGGCCGTCTTCCCGAGCGTCGTCTTGCCGCACCCGGACTCGCCGACGAGAACGATGGCGTCGTTCTCGTAGATGTCGAGCGAGATGCCGTCGACCGCCTTGACGGTGTCCGCATCGGAGAAGATGTCGAAGAACCCCTTTTCCTTCTCGAAGTGGACTTCGACGTCTCGCATCGACACCACCGGTTCGCCGTCGGAACTGACCGTTCCGGCGCTCGCGCTGACGGAGCTTTCGCCGAATCCGGCGAGCGACGACGAATCCTCCGTCATCGGGATGGTTTCGGCGGCGTCTTCCCAGTGGTGACAGTTGACGTGATGGTCGCCGTTGACCCGATATGCCTCCGGGTCGTCCTTCTCACAGTACTCGTCCGCGAGCGGACAGCGGGGGTGGAAGGAACATCCGGAAGGAACGTTCACGGGGTCGGGAGCGCTTCCTTCGACCGGTCGCATCTCGTCGATGGACGATTCGAGGTTCGGCGTCGATTTCAACAGGAGTCGCGTGTACGGGTGGGTCGGTTCCTCCAATACCTCCTTCATCGGCCCCAGTTCGACGATTTCGAACGCGTACATCACCGCGATACGGTCGACCAAGTCCGCGATCAGCGGCAGGTCGTGGGTGATGAAGACGATCGTGAGGTCGTACTGGTCCTTGAGGTTCTGGAGCAGCGAAATGATCGACCGCTGCATGAGCAGGTCGAGCGCCGCGGTCGGTTCGTCCATCACCAACACTTCCGGTTCGAGAATGAGCGACAGCGCGATGAGCGCCCGCTGTTTCATCCCACCGGACAGTTCGTGCGGATAGGAATCCAGCACGCGGTCGGGGTCGAGATAGAGGTCTTCGAGGAGTTGGTGTGCACGTTGCATTCCCTCGTCGATGTCGTAATCGTGAGCGTTCAACGTCTCGACGAAGTGGGTTCGAATCGAGCGAACGGGGTTGAACGAACTCATCGCCCCCTGGAACACCATGGACACCTGCTCCCAACGAAACTCCTTCAGATCGCGCCCTTCGAGATCGAGGACCTCGACTGGTTCGCCTTGTTTCGGCTGGTACGTGATATCGCCCGTGAGCACCCCGGGGTCGACGACGGCGTCGAGGAGCGCCGAGGCGAGCATCGACTTTCCGCTTCCGCTCTCCCCGACGACCCCGAGGACCTCGTTCCGCTGTACGTCGAGGTCCACCGAGTCCAGGACGTTCGAATCGCCACGTTCCATGTCGAACGTGACGGACGCGTTTCGTACCTCTAGGATCGATTCTTCCGCCGTGTCGAGTTCATAGCTCGATTGTGAAACGGTCATCGTCTATAGTCCTCCGTTGGTCATGCTACCAGCCGATTCGTCTTCTTCGCCCACGTGCGCTTCCGCCTCAGCGGTCGTCTTCTCGTGACGTGCACGGACGCGCGGATTGAACACCCTGTCGAGCGACTGCCCTAGAAGGATCAGTCCGATGGAGATGAACACGATCGCCGCCATCGGCACGAGGAACCAGTGCAGCGCCTCGGGTCTGATGTGGGCCTTCGCGTCGTAAGCCTGTTTCAGCGTAGTCCCCCAGTTCAAGTCCTCGTACGGGAGGACACCGAGATAGTACAACGCCACCGCCTCGAAGATGACCCGCCGCGCCGCGTTGGTCAGGTTGATCACGACGTACGGCATCAGATGTGGAATGATTTCCTTGAAGACGATAGTTGGCGTCGAAATTCCCATCGCTCGCGCCGCCTCGACGAACGCTTCCCCTCGGAGCGTGAGTACCTGTGACCTGATGGCACGCGCGAGACCGCCCCAGGACGCGATACACAGCAGGATGCCGATCACGTACGGGTTACCGCTGATGTCGAGCAAGAGAGCCAGCGCCATCACGAGCGGGAACGCGGGGATGTTGATGAAGATGTCCGTAATCGAACTGAGAATCGTGTCGGCCCGGCCACCCTTGTAGCCCGCAATGCCGCCGACGACGGTTCCGACGACGACGGTGAAGAGCGCTCCGGACGTAATCATCTTCAGCATCGTCTGGGTCGCGTTGACCACTTGCGAGAGCAGGTCGCGTCCCATCTTGTCGGTCCCGAGAGGGTACTGCCAGTTCTGGAAGGGTTTGACGAGCGCCGGTCCCTCCGCCACCTTCGTCGGCTCGATAAAGACCGTTCCGAGTGTCCCCATCAGCACGTAGACCAACAGGATGGTGAATCCGATCTGTGCCCTGCGGTCACGCTTGATGATCTCGAACGGTGCGTGAATGTAGGCATCGTACAGCTTTCGATATCGGTCGCGTCGGGTCTCCTCGTACTGTGAGACCACCTCGAATGGAGAGTTAACGTTCCCGCCGTCCGTGCGAACGGCGCTCTCGTTTCGTTGGTCGTCACTAGACGACACTGCCTCTCTCAGCGGGTCAGTCATCGTTGACCCTCCTCTGTCGGTACAGTCGGTAATTTCGTTTGTAGATTCTCATCGTTCGTTTGTGTGTCATATTCAGTACGATTCACTGTTCTGCCCTCCCGCGCGCGGATCGATCAACGAATACGTCAGATCGGCGAACAGCAGTGCGAGTACGACCGCCACCGTGATGAGAACGAACCCGCCCATCATCAGCGGATAGTCGCGCTGATAGAACGCCGACAGCGTGTAGTAGCCGATGCCCCGGTATTGGAACACCTTCTCCAGGACGACGGAACCGCCGAACATCTCCCCGATGCTGATCATCAGCGTCGTGTACATCGGGAGGACGGCGTTTCGCGCGACGTATTGCGTCGAGATGGTTATATCGGAGAGTCCGCGAAGACGGGCCACACGGAGGTAGTCGGACCCGAGAACGCGAATGGAGTTCCCGCGCATTCCCAGCGAAGCGATGCCCGAGGCAACGAGCATGGACATAACCGGCAACGCGGCGTGGCGTATTATCCCTTTGATGTACAGCCAGTTGAACCCGACCGGGACGCCCGTCGGTTGCTTGCCACCAGTCGGGAACCATCCGAGCCGATACGAGAACGCCATCAAGAGCAGAAACGCCAACACGTAGAACGGAACCGAACCCATGAGGATTGCCCACGAAGTCAGTCCGACGTCCAGCTTTCCGCCTTCCCAGTACGCCATCAATGCGCCCACCATGACGCCGATGAAGAAGCTGATGAACAGCGACCAACTCAAGACGAACAGCGTCCACGGCAGCGTGTTCGCGATGATCTGGGCAACGGGGTCGGAATAGTACGTCGACACGCCGAGATTGCCCTGTATCATGTTCGCCATGTAGTGGACGTACGCGATCGGTATCGGTTCGCTCGGATTGACGCTCATTCGAAGCTCGACGATATCCCGAGCGCGAGCCGGGTTGACGCCTTGCCGCTGCAACTTTCGCACCATCGCTCCCATCGGGTTCCCCGGCAATAGCCGCACGAGGACGAACGACAGGGTAGTGACCGCCCACGCCGTGAACAGCGCTTGTCCTACTCTTCGTACACGCCAGTCTATCTTTACCATGTTACACGTATGCAAGCCGTTTCGAGAGCTTCATAATCAATTTATCCCATATTGTTACTATAATTATGTATATATTAATATATGAATGAGTCGCTTCGTGCACGGTCCCTCGGCGGTCGGTTCATTCGAAGGGTTCCCACCCGGTGTAGAGTACCACCACGCTCATGACGAACGTGAAAACGATGGGGATGAGCGTCACCGTCGCAGTCACGTATGGTCCGGTCCCCGGTTCGAGATAGAGAAACGAGAACCCCAACAACAGGAGAAAGAGGATGTCGATGCCGAGCACCGTTCTCGATGCCGTTCGAAGTAGTCCCATAGCTGTATGTATGAATCCGTTGTATTAAACATTCAGTTCTCATCGCTACGAGTTCCGAAACGTCCGTTGGGTTGGGAACCCGGGTTGATATGGGAACGGGTTGGTTGGTGCCCAACTCTCACCGCTATCCTTTGTACTTCAGCGTACCGTCGGCCATCTTGGGTGCGATATAGAGCGCGTCGTCGACACCGTTTTTGATGCCGGGTTTGACGTCGAGTCCCCAGTGTGCACCGTTGTACGCACCGGCGTCGGGTTGGTACAACATCTCCGCCTCGGGGAGCGTTTGGTTCCACCACCACATCAGTTCGTGATGGTATTTCGAGTCGCCCGTCGACTGCCACTTCCGAATGTGTTGTTCGATGTTGATGGTCTTCGTCCCGCTCGAACCTTTGGGGTCGCCGATCGGCATCGGAATCTCGCTCTCGGGGGCGAAGTGAAGGATGGATTGGAGCCAATCGATGACCAGATCGGTCGCCCACATCGCAGTGATCCCGTTCGAGGACGACCCGTCGGGCATGATATCATACTTCCCTTTGTTGCGGCGGTCGTCGAACGTCGCGTCGTCGACCTGCTCCTGTTTCGTGTCGATGCCGAAGTCTTTCAGGTTCTGCTTGAGCACTTGGATGTCCTGTCGGTCGGATCCGTTCATGATGGAGAGTTTGAACCGCTTTCCATCGGGGGTCATCCATTTGCCGTTGCTCTTCGTGTATCCCTCTTGGCGAAGGAGTTCAGCAGCACGCTTCGTATCGTTCTCGCCGTACTTCGTGAAGTCCTTGACCCACTCGGCGGTCTCGTCTTTGCCCCTGCTCAACACCTTTCCCGGGACGCGGCACGGTGCCCAATCGAACGTCCGGTTCACGCCTTGGAGCAGCGATTCGGTCTGTTTCCGACTGTAGACGTGGCAAACCGCTTTGCGAACGTTGACGTTGTTGACCGGCGAGTCGTAGTCGACGCCGTGCCCGCAGTTGAACGAGAACAGTTTGTTGCTTGACCGACCTTCCCGGAACAATTTGTTTTCCTTCGGAAGCTTGCTTTTGAGGTCGTCCTGAACCGGGAACCCCTTGTGTGTTGCATCGATCTTCCCGGCCGAGTACGGCTGGATGGGTTGATTGGTCGAAAACAGTTTGAGCGCGAACTCGTCGAAGTTGATGTTGTCGGCGTTGGGGTGATCCTCGTACTTCTCCATGACGATGATATCGTCGCCGACGTCCTTGATTTTGAACGGTCCGTGACCGATCGGGTCGTCGGTGATCATCGGATATTTCGCCGTCGTGATCTCTTCGATGGCTGCTTTCTTCTCACTTTCAGAGCCGGTCGTGAGCTTCTTGTGCCATTTGCTCCACTTCGGGTCGTCGTGTTTGGTGAAGACGCCACGCGCCAAGTTACCGTTGTAAATTCCGATCGTATTTTGGACGGCGAAGATTTCGGAGAGCGGGTCGTTCAGATTGATCCGCACGTGGTGGTCGTCGACCGCTTTGACCGACTTGACGAGCGGTTTACCACCTTCGTCCGAAGCTTTCTGGAGCGCCAGTTCGATCTCCTGTTGCATGACCCAATCCTGGGCGACGAACTTATCCCCGTTGTGCCACGTCCACTTGTCGCTGAAGGTGGCTTCGAGGGTCTTGTCGTCCGGCATTTTCCACGATTCGGCCATCAACGGGTACGCCTCGTTCTGCGTCGGGCTGTACACCGCGAGCCGATCGAAGATACATGCTCCCGGGTGCCAACAGCCGGTCTGTGTCGGGTTCCACGGGTTGAAGTGACGTTCCGACGGCGTGGCACCGCTGGTCAGTGGATCGAATACCCGGAATCGCTTTCCGTTCGTGTTGCCACCGTTGCCACCGTTTCCACCATCGGTGCCCGGCGTCGGTTCGTCTCCACCACCGGAACAACCGGCGAGCAACGCCGCTCCACCGACTGCACCCGATTTAATGAAGTTTCGCCTCGTACTGATGCCTCTTCGCCAGTTGTTAGAGTCTGGCATGGCAATACCATATGAATCAACCTATATATATTTATTCCTCACGAAAACGTCCTTTTATCCTTCGGCCCAGCGAGCAAGAGTGATATTCCGTCCTCGCTACCGCGGCATATCGGCGAGAAACGGATACAAATCAGTGAGCGCGAGTCGTTCGTTTCGACGGCCGGATTCGTAGGCCGCCAACGTGACGACGGTCGCCCAGAACGCATCACGGGCGGTCGAAGGGGGTTCGGTATCGTCGACGATCGATTCGATGAACGCGTCGGCTTTGCTCTTTCCGTCGCTGTGGCGCGGGTCGTGTTCGACTCCCTCCGCGTCGATAGTGTACGACGTCCGTTCGTCCCATTCGCGTCCTTCGAAGTACACCGCACCATCGTCGTCCCAGATATGGATATGTTCGCGTGTTCGGGGGACGATTCCCGTATCCGCGATGTTCGCCACCGCTCCGCCCTCGAACTCGACGATGATGGACGACTGCTTGTCGAACAGTTGTTCGTCGTCGTGGAACTCGACGGTCGCCGTTACGTGCGTCGGGGTCAGTCCCGTCGTCCAGAGGATGGCATCGATGATGTGAGTTCCGACGTTCAACAGATGACCACCGCCGCTCAGTTCGGGATCCATTCGCCAGTCGGTCATCTCCTCGTAGTAGTCCCGCCAGTCGTGAGTGATTTCACCCGTAATGAACGTGGGTTCGAGGTCACCGAGCGCCCATCGTTCCCGTCCGGCGATGAAGGCCGGGTTGAGGTGACGTTGATAGCCGAGCATCGTCACTCGGTTGCTCTCCTCGACTCGTTCCAACAGGTCGCGTGCATCCTCTATCGTCGTCGCGAGCGGCTTTTCACAGAGGACGTGCAGGTCGTGGTCGAGGGCGGTCGTCGCCTGATCGAAGTGAAGGCCGTTTGGCGTCGCGATTCCGACCGCGTCCAGGGACTCCTGAGTTAGCATCGTTCGGTAGCGTGCGTACTGTGCCTCCGTCGGAACGTCGAGCTCGCGGCCCGCAGCGACGAGGTTCTCCTCGTTCACGTCCGCGAGTGCGACGAGTTCTGCGTCCGGATGCGAGTGAAACTCACGACCGAGACGAATGCCGAGACTACCGAGGCCGACAAGCCCCACACGGAGTACATCTCCAGAATTCGTTGATTCAACCATCGTCTACTGGTGGACGTTTGCGAAACGAGTATAAGAGTGTTGTCCACCGGTTTCTCAAACCACGTCCGTGATGGGTTTCTACCGATTCCGCACACCTCGACACGCCGTGGGTTCCGGAGTATGTTCCCCTACGAGGAACGACTCGCGGCAACCACCGTTGTGGCATCAGCCGATACCGTGATGTTACGACGAATCGACCGTCACGTTCGTCGCCGTTTCGTCGATATCGACACGATCGGATATCGGGCCGTGATTTCCGTGAAGCGAGACGGTTCGAGTTCCAGGTCCGTTCACTTCCAAGAACGGCCGTTCGGACGGATGAGCGGCACAACCGCTGATTCGGGTCCGGCCGACGTCCGTGACGGCAACCGCCGGTGACGGTACATCTCCCCGGAAACGAAGACCGTCTATCGAAACGAGGTCGGTTTCCTCGAATTCCATCGCGGGGACTCCGGCCGTTCGGATTTCCACGTCGGAGAAGGAGACGTCCGCGAGCGACTTGCAGAAGAACGTGTGAGAGGCCTCGTAATTCTCGGCCATCGCGGGGGAGATGTCGGTGGCGTCGAGGGGACGGGTAGCGTCGATGCGGACGTTCGAGAACGAAATCCCTTCGAAGGGTTGCTCGGGAATCCCTGCGAAGAACCCGGCAAAGGAGACGTCACGCGCGGTCACATTATGGAAATGGACGTTTCTGACCATCGGCGTCGATTCGTCCACCGAAATCGGGTCGCTGTCGATGTCGGTAAAGTAGTAGCCGTTGATGACGAACGGGCAGACGACGCTGCGCATGACGATGGTGTCGAAGCGCAGGTCCTCCACGACGCCGCCGCGACCGCGCTGGGTCTTGATACGGATGCCACGGTCGGTTCCCGTGAACGTGCAGTTCGAGACCGTGACATCGCGCACGTCACCCGACATCTCGCTTCCGATGACGACGCCGCCGTGACCAGCCTCGACGGTGCAGTTGGTGATCGTGATCTGTGACGCCGGTTCGCCGACCGTCCGCCCCTCCTCGTCCTTGCCGGACTTGATGCAGATGGCGTCATCACCAGCGTTGACGTAGGTGTCGCTTATTCTCACGTGCCGTGAGGAGTCGATATCGATACCGTCGCCGTTCGGAGCATCGGCGGGGTTCTCGATGTTCACGTCGTGGACGGTGACGTTTTCCGAGTAGACGATGTGGGTGTTCCAGAACGGCGAATTCCGAAGGGTAACTCCGGAGACGGAGACGTTCTCGGATTCGGTGACTTGGAACAGCGGCGGGCGTAAAGTGAAACTGCTGACGTCGTCTTTCTTGTCGTTCCGCTCGTCGAATTCGGCGAGTCGCGTCCGTAGGCCGTCCGGATACTCCGATTCCGGGGTGTCGTAGAACGACCACCAATAGTCACCCTGCCCGTCGATGGTTCCTCTTCCCGTGATTTCGACGTTCCGCGCGTCCCGGACGAGCAGGCAGGGGTGGAATCCGAACTGGTTCCACCCTTCCCATCGGCTTTCGACGGTGGGAAACGCCTCGTAATCGCGGACGAATAGAAGCGTCGCCCCGGCATCGATGTGGAGCGTGGTGTCGTCACCGACTCGAAGCGGTCCCGTTCGATACTCGCCCGGCGGCACGTGTACCGTTCCGCCCGTCTCGGCACACGCGTCGAGCGCTGTCTGGATCGGTTCGGTGTCGAGTTCGGTTCCGTCGCCGACGGCATCGTACTCCCGAACGTCGAAGCGGGAGGATTCCAAGTCTTGCATCACTCGGACGGATTCGGACGAGGGGAATAAACGTTGCGTCGATTCGGACCGTCGTCTTCCGTCAACCGTGGAAAGCTAGGTTACCGTTCGGCTAGCGTGCAACCCGTCACTCGACCAACCATGCCCACATTCGAAGCCACGCACGGGTGTTACACTGCGGAACCCATACGTGATGCGTGTTCTCGGGTAACTCGGGATAGCCGCCGACTTCCTCCTGGCTGTCGATGTACTGCCCTTCGCCGCGAGCGACCTTTCGGAGGATGCGCTCGTCGTGTTCGGTTCGGTCACCCGGTCGCGCACCGACGTTCCGGAAGTTGTGCCGAACGGTGTCGTCGGACGATAACGGGCCGAGGCCGTCGGGCCAGAGGGGTCGCTCGTCGAGCACCGTGATACCGTCCCCGACGAGTTCGCCCGGTGCATCGGATTTCAAGTCGTTGTCGTGGATGTACGCCTCCCCATCGCCGAAGATTTTCGGCTTGTCGTTGATGGGGTGTCGGTAGACGTTCCCCTCGATACTCGCTTTCGTATCCGGATCGAGCCATGCGCCGTCCTTGAAGTGGAAGACGAGGTTGTTCACGACCACGCTTCTCGTTCCCTCCTTCAGGCGAGGGTTGCGGTCGATGTTGTCCGCCCAGAGATTACCCATCATCGCCACGTTCTCGGCCCCGTTGCCGATCAAAGAGCCGTAGTTGTGTTCGCCCTTGTGGTGGGTGGCGTCGCGGAGCGCCTCCGCGACCAGACAGTTGGACATGGTCGTATCGTTCGTGTCGTAGCCCACCGAGAGGTTCTCGTCCACCGACCACGTCGTCGTACAGTGGTCTATCACGTTGTTCTCGGTGCCGTCGCCGGTGTTGATGCCGTCAGGCTCCCAGCCGACGTCCTGTCCCGCGTCCCCCGGGCGGACGCGGAGATGTTGAATCACACAATCGTTCGCGACGACCCAAAGGTCGCCACGAATGAGCGTGACCCCAGGGGACGGGGCAGTCTGTCCCGCGAGATACAGTTGGTCGTTGGAGACTGTCAGTCGCTCGGCGTGTAGGTCGATGGTCCCACTCGTCTCGAAGACGACCACGCGCGGTCCGTCCACGTTGAGTGCGGTCTCCAACTGTCGACGCGTCGGCTTCGTTATCTTGATGATGGGTGTGTCGTCGTTCAGCCATGGAGCGGGATCAGCGAACCCGTCGTCCGGTTCGAAGTGGGATTTGCTTCTCGGACCATCCCATTGGCCGCCATCGCCACGGGAAAAGCTCGGTGTTCCGAACGTGAACGGCGGGGAAGTGAACGAATCGCCGTCGCTCGTGTTGACGACCGCGCGAACCTGATAGTAGCGGCGACTCGTGAGTCGCGACAACTCGATACTGAACGACCCGGACGAAGAAAGCTGTCGGGAGTCGGTCCGTTTCCACCGTTCGGTCGGTACCTCACGATACTCGAAGTAACAGGTAGCCGACTCCGCTCCACCCAAGTCAGTTAGCTCAGCATTGAGGGTCGCCGACGTCGCTCGTACGTCAGTTACCGGTTCGGTCGAGACGTAGGGGACGCCCTCCTCGACCGAGACGCTCCCCGAGACCTCCACGGAACCCACGTCCCGATGAGCGTCCGGAGAAATTCCCGACAGATCCCGAAGCCGCGCAGTACAGAGCGTTCCCGGGCTATGGCTCGTCACCGGAATCCCGACGTACGCCTGCGTGGGAAGATCGACATCGTCCGCGGTAAGTTGGGCGATACGTGTCCAATCACTGCCGTCGGAGGATCCATAGGCCGAAATCGTCTCACCCGTCCGTGTCAGTCGCAACCACTCGGCCGAAATGCTTCCGCCGTCGACTTCGCTTTTGTCCTCCCCGCCCGAGGTCGTACTGAGGGTTTCGACACCGGATTCCGGACGCCACTGCAACGACGCGTCGCCGTTTGGTGTCCGGCGGAGCATCACGTTTTTCGCGTCCGGATCGAGCGTCGGACGGACCATGAGACCCGTCTTCGCGTTGGCGTCGGTCCATTCCAGTTCTGTGTTGTGAACCGTTACGTCGAAATCGCCGTTCGTCGAGTCGTAGTAGAAATGGAACGCGTCCGCCGTGTCCCAAATGTCTGCACCACCTCCTTCGATGGTGATGGTGGTCGCCGCCGCTGCCACCCCACTCGTTAGCATTGTTGTCGTCGCACCGATACTACCAGCTCCGATAACGCGGAGAAACGTTCTTCTATTTGGCATCATTATTCGAACGCCGAATATTTCTAATCACAATAGTTTATAAATATTTTTTCAGTTGAATACCATTTATGTACCAACCTATACCCGAGACCATCGAATTACGATGAACCCTTTCACCCGAATAGAACCGCCATGAGTGGACCGATTTTCGGATTATCGTTCCCCAGAGGGGAACGGAGATGCGGTCGAAAACGAACGTGTCTTTTCGTATCGTCCCCACACGTCATTATGTTCTTCAGTTAATGAGGGATTCAAACGGGAGAATGAACAATTATCCTCGTTGTCACACGGATGTCTACCGTTCTCTAAAGGCAAACGAGCCGTGGAACGCTATTGCTGTTACATAGATAGTTGTGTAATGGCAAATCGACGGTGACGATACTTCGGATCGATTCTTCCCGATGAGAGGGTCAATCTTTCGTGTAAGAGACGCTAAGCGTGAGCCTACGTCGGTAATCGTATCGTTCGAGTTCTCCACTCGTCGGTGAGATCCCGAGGGTTTACTCGGGGCGCAGATAGATCTCATCGGGAAAACGTTCCCTTCTCGCGAACGAGTTTTCGTTCAGCATTGGCGATGAGACGGTAAAGACGGTCGTAGTCGTGGCCGCAGTCGGCCGTCGTCGCATTCTAACTGGTAATCGATTGAACGAAGACCCTTCGACTCCCGTAGCGATTAAGACAATAGCCTCGGAAGGTGCTACCATGAAGCGATATCAGACGGACGTTCGAAATCGCACGCTCCACATCGAAACCGGCGACGGTTGGATGGAAGTCGGGTCGATGGACGACATTTGCGAACTCGTCGGCGGAGAGATGTACAGTATCGAGTACGACGAACGCCAGCGAGCGGCGGATTGGTCCGGTGCCGACGAGGATGGGACGTTCACGTTCGACGTCCCGGAAACGCTGTCCGAGTTGAGTTACGACAAGGAGTTCGTCGCGAACGTCAGTTCCGTCCCACTCGACGAGACGGACGACGACGGCTATCCGCTTCGAACGTCCGTGTTCGCCGACATGATGATGCGAATCTGGGACACGAAGGGGAACCTCGAAGCGGAATAACGATCTTGGGTCGCCCAATTCGACGGGAGTAGCCCGAACTCGATGGTGAGTCATCAGCTGAAAGACGCGTCGGGTGCGGGGCGTCGAACCTCTTAGGGCAACTCGAATTACATGTGTAGCATAGATAAATTAGATTATTTTCTAGAAAAATTTTATTAAGTCATATTGTGAATACAGATCTGGTGTTACAACAATGACGCCAGACAGGCGCACGTTCCTCCGTGCGCTCGGAGCGGGTAGTATCGGTACGGCAGCGATTGCAACGAACGCTGTCACAGCAACGACAACCGACGTGAGGGCGAGGGCTAGCGACGGGCCGGCGTTCGACCTCGACGACGGGTTCGCCTCGACCGACTGGTTCGATGACGACGCACAGGTCATCACGGTCACGGAGGCGACCCGAAGCGCCGTCGAGAGCGCGTTCACCGCGAGTGGGCCACGCGTGGTCGTCTTCGAGACGAGCGGGACCATCGATCTCGGCGGGGAGACGCTGAAAATCACGAACGACCACTGTTGGGTCGCGGGGCAGACTGCCCCGTCACCCGGCATTACGTTCATCAAAGGCGCGGTACAGATCGACGCCGACAACTGTGTCGTTCAACACGTTCGCTCGCGCGTCGGACCCGGTCCCGACGGCGACATCCAGGGCAACGACTCGCTGAACACACAAGACGGGACGACCAACAACGTCGTCGACCACGTGAGCGCCTCGTGGGGCGTCGACGAGTGCATGTCGGTCGGATACGACACGGACAACACGACCTACACGAACAACCTGATCTACGAAGGATTGTACGATCCCTACGGCGATGGATCG
Organism: Haladaptatus sp. AB643; assembly: GCF_024136975.1. Lineage (NCBI taxonomy): Archaea > Methanobacteriati > Methanobacteriota > Halobacteria > Halobacteriales > Haladaptataceae > Haladaptatus > Haladaptatus sp. AB643. The sequence goes on along the minus strand of NZ_JAMYJW010000005.1, from coordinate 140,081 downwards.
GACCACAACTACTGCACGCTCGTCGGCGATGGGGCGGACCACGTCGCGTTACTCGGCAACGTCTGGTCCAAGGCCCGAAACCGGATCCCGAGACTCAAAAGCGAGACACGGTCGGTCGTCGTCAACAACTTCACGTACTTCTTCGACGAAGCCTCGACCACGGATAGTTCCGCCGAGACGACGTGGGTCGGGAACCGATACACCGGTCTCATGGCCCCCGGTGAATCCATCGTGGAGGGGAGTGGAACCGTGTATTCCGAGGACAACACGACGGCGGACCCGCAACTCGATTCGGACGTCTCCTTCGTCGAACCGAGCACGGTAGACGAAAAACCGCTGTGGCCGCGTGGTCTGTCGGCCATGTCGTCGAGTGAAGTCGAGTCTCACAACCTTTCGAACGCCGGTGCACGCCCGGCCGAGCGAGTGGGCAACGATCAGCGTATCGTGAACGAAATTCGAAATCGGGCCGGAAATGACAGCCTCGATTCGCCGTACGACTATTGGATCGCGGATCTGGACGATGTCGGCGGCTATCCAAGCCTGCCGGAAAACACCCACACCCTGGACGTCCCGAGCAGTGGACTGCGGGACTGGCTCGAACAGTGGGCACTCGCCGTCGAGGACCCGGACGAGAGTCCACCGTGAATTCGTCCGCCACGGGCGGTGAAACGACTTCGATGTGAGACAGGTAGTGTGGATTCCCGACGAGCGGATGAACAGTCGTACCGCTGTAACGAGTGGGGTCATCAACACTCCAAACGGAATCGATTTTTTGGACGAGCACGGCCGATTACTCGTCACTGGCCATCGCACGTGATTTCCCGACTCGAATACGACAATAGGACGACGAACGGACGAGGCGGCCCAAAATAAGGAGATCGGCGGATAATTCCAGTCGTAATTCGACGGGTCAGTACAAGTTGTGGAGGTCAGTACAAGTTGTGGAGGTCAGTGGTGCCCGTTACAGAGCCGTCGCCTCGGGTTCCAGCCATCGAAGATGTTTTCGGCCGTGTATCGCCGTGCCTGCGCTCGGGTCAACTGGTGTGACCAATCGGCTCGACGTTCCGGCGTGAAACCGGGGCCCGAATTGTCGTATTCCGCGTAGAACGCGCTCTCGGGATTCCGCTCGTCGTTCCAGTGCTTCCAGCCGACGGGTCTGATGTGATCGCCGAGGAAGGTGTGCATGAACACGACTTGCGCGTACGGACGCCACGGTCGGCCCAGGTAGTAGGAATTTTCGGGCGCGTCGCTCGTAATATCGCATTCCTTGAAGACGTAGCCGAAATCTTTCTCCGCTTCGGTCGAGGCAGCGGTCACGTAGCCGCCGTCGGATTTACAACGAATGTGGCAATTCTCGAACAAACACGTCGCCCAACCGAATATGAAGTCCACGTCGCCCTCGATGTAACACTCCTTGTAGTACTGCCGACTGTCGTGGCCGTGGGTATAGAGTGTGTCCTGATTTCCGAGGAAGAGGCAGTTCTCGAAAACCGCTCGATCCCCATTGATACGGATAGCAACCGCCTGCGCGACCGGTTCCGAGCCGTTCGCGAACGTGATATTTCTCGCCGTAAAATCGTCCCCGTTGACGAAGAAACTCGATGAACCCGACGTTCCGATCGGCTCCCCGGACTCATCTTTCGTATCCGCATTGTCGTCGTACGTGAGTACCGTGTCTTGAGCGCTCTCACCGACGAAAGTGACGTTCGTCTTGTCGGGAGGCAGTCTCAACTTCTCCTTGTATCGTCCGTTTTTGATGTAGACGCGCGTCTCCGACCGAACTCCCGTCGGAATCGCGTCGATGGCGTCCTGGACTTTCTCATACTCTCCGCTCCCATCCTTTGCGACGACGATATCGGCCTCGTTCCGTTTTCTGTCGGGTGTTGTGGTCATCGTATCACTGTTTGTTTCGGAATCGGTTACGTCGGTCGAGTTCAGGATTCCACTGACGTCGGAAGAACCCATGATCGATCCCGTGATTCCCGTTCCTGTCATTGCCACTAGCTGACGGCGAGTGATAACATCTCTCATCGTCAGGTAATAAAATCCTCCGAGGCACCATAAATATAATTACTCTGAGTGTGATAATATAGTTCCGATCGGGTTTCGGGGACGTCACCCCCTCGCTAAAGTGCCCACTATCATAATTAGCAAAATACAGAAGTAGCTCATACCGAATATTAGATGGAATATGATAATAAGTTTTGGGCGAGTATCGTTCCGGTGCTCGGTGGACGGGGGAACGAATCGTCTCCGTGGACGAGGGAACGGATCGTCTCCGTGGAACGTATCCGCTCATCGATTACAGACGGTCATCGACGAATGGCCAGACGCCATCCGGATGATACCGGTGACCGCCATCGCCGATAGATAACGTACATTGCTCCGGCGCATCGGCTGCTGTGTATATCGGTTTCAAGCGTTCGAAGGCGCTTTTCGTACCTTCGATCGGAAAGATATCGTCTTCGACGCCATTGACGGCGACGAACGGACGTGGTGCAATGAGTCCGGCGATGTCGTACTGTTCACCCAACTTCGTAATACCCGGAACGTAATTACATTCGCAGTGATCGACCGCGGCTATCGACTCTTCGAACGTACAGAAATATGATGATACCGCGGCCACGTCGATTCGCTCGTCGATAGCTGCAGTGAACAGTGCAACTGCTCCACCGCTAGAGTGTCCAGTGACGAGGATACGCTCATCGTCGAAATCCGACCGATCTTCGATGAAATCGAGCAGACGAGCGACATCCCAAACCCTGTCACCCATGAGCGACCGGCCGAAGAGTTGTGCATGTAGTTGGAGCGTGTGACAGGGTCGGTAGCCGAGCGTCTCGTCTGAGTGGTTCGCTAGTTCGGCTAGCCCACGCATGGCGGGGACGACGACCGCATAGCCTCGTTCGACGGCCTGGAGTGCGATATCACGCCGTTCGTCCGTGATTTGAGTACGCTGCTCCGTAGTTTCCGGCCGACCGACACACACATCGCGACCGCCTGCTCCATGCCCGTGAAGTGTGACCGCAACCGGGTACGGTGGGTTCGGTTCGTCAGGAAGTAATAAATAGAACGGTAGTTGAAAGCCGACTTCCGTACGGATTCGCCAATCCTGCCGTTCGTGGTTTCCTTCCTTCGTCGTGCCAAGGCAGAATGGTCTCCGGTCGGAGAGGCCGTTATTCTCGATAACGGGAAAACCGAACAGTGACCGTAGGTCGGTCCGAAATTCATCGCGCCACGAACACAACGCTGCCGATGTCTGTCCCGTATATGTATGTCGGCGATCGTGGTTCTGGAACAGTCGTCGTGTCCACCGGTCAGGATATCGGGAGTTGGTCACGAGTCCCGACTACACGGAGTGAGATAATAATACTCACACATACTCCCATCCTCGGACGCTCCTTACTCCACGGGGGTACTCTATGGCATACTCACTCCATCAGCCGCCTCGGCAGGGTACATCTGTTTCGACGGTGTCGTCGGAACGAATCGGCTAGTTGGGCGTACGATGGTCCGCTCTCGTGAGAAGTTCGCTCTCGTGAAAACGTGTTCGTGAAAATGTTATCCAGTTGTCCGTTTCTTAGTGAACCCCCTCCCCCCGTTATCGAAGTGTAAACTCGCGAGTGACGAAGTCATAGAAGCGCGGGAAAGTCGGCAGATGATACAAATCGAAGGTTTTAGCACCTCAACCTACCGAAATCGGCGTAGTAGACGATTGTTTACTATTATCGAAATCTATAAGTCAATACGCATTCAATAATACCCGTACTGCAGTTCTATGTGATTAAAAGAGGGAGAGCAAAGGGGAAATAAAAGTCCACTCCAGTCCACTACATCCCCTTCCACTCCAGTACCGAGTTACACTTCGACAACGGGGTGGGGGTGTCATCAACCGACACTAATTCCTCACTCTTCACGTCGATCCGAAACGTATCTCGGTTCTCGTTCACTACTTTTCCGACTGTAACGGTCGACAGGGAAGGTTACGTGAACAGTTCAACGGCACGCGAGTTGTTTTCGGGACCGATCGAGCGTCTTTCATCGTAACTGACCCGAAAATGGGCTTTTACACTTCGATGACGGGGTGACTATGCAACCGTGTCCCAAACCGATCTATATCATCGTTAAATGCATGAACAGAATGTGCAACAGTGAATTCACAAGTACTGAAATACACTTCGACAAGGGGGTCCTATTCAGATCAAAAGTAGACGACTGCTATCGATTTCAGTCCTGATTTACACTTCGATGACGGGGTTGTGACCTCAACTTCCTCGTTACTTTCGACGATACACTTCGATGACGGGGTTGTGACCTCAACTTCCTCGATACTTCCGACGATACACTTCGATAACGGGGTCGTGACCTCAGCTTCCTCGATACTTCCGACGATACACTTCGATAACGGGGTTCTCGACCGATCTCTTTTCGGTGAGGGTAAGGATGCGACGAGCAATTCTAGCGGTCATCGGAGGATGCTTTCGACTTGATGTCCGATTTCCACGAGCGTCCGATTTCCACGAGCGTCCGATTTTTATGAACTCTCGAATTTCTTCATCCTCGTCTGTGCGATGGTCTTGAGATGTTCCGTCTCGTCGGCGATCGCAGTGAGTCGGGAATCCTCCGCGAGCAGATCCAGAATCGGTCTCGGGTTATCCGAGAAGGAAAACTCCATGTGCATTCCCTGACCGCGCCCACGGCTCTTTCGTTCGGCATTTACGATTCCATAGGTGTTGAGCTCCTTGACGTATTTGATGTAGGTTTCACGCGTCATCTGGTCGGCGTCTAGCAGTTCGGTGATCCACTTGTAGACCTGGTAGCCGACGGGACTCGGCACGGCGATGGTGGCGTGTGCGGTATGAACTGCGACGGCGGCCGTCGCGTAGAGTGAGATTTTCTTTTGTGTCGAGAGCCCTTCGATTTGGGTCAACATTCGATCCTTGTCGACCTCTTCTTGTGAATTCCGGACGTGTGTTTCCGTAACGATGTCGTTGTTTTGCCGGTCGGCGAGGTCGCCTGCTTTCCGGAAGAGGTCGATTCCTTTGCGAGCATCGCCGTGACTCTGAGCAGCGAATGCGGCGACCAACGGGATGACATCGTCGCTAAGAGCTCCGGCCCGGAATGCGTCGCGACGATGTTCGAGGATTTCTCGGAGTTGATTCGCGTCGTAGTCGGAGAAAGGGATATCTTCGGGGTTGAACGAACTTTCCGAGCGCCCGTCGACGTTCTCCATGAATTTCGGGTCGTTCGTCAGGGCAGCGACCGAGACCGTCCCGTGGATAGTGTCGGTCTTCCCGGCCCGTGAGAGTTGATACAGGAGTTTCGAGTACGCGGGCTCGTCCTCGCGACCGACCAGGAGGTCGATTTCGTCGAGGATGAAAATAACCGAGTCGTAGTACGTGTTGATCAGGTCGTACAGTCGCTCGTACTTTTGCTCGGTAGAGACTCCCGTTGCTGGAACGCCGGTTTCGACACCGACGTCTTTTGCGACTGTTTCGACGAGTTTGTACACCGCACGGTCGAGGGTGGTGATCGGCTGGCAATTGAGGCTGACGACACCGAAGTTGATATCCTGTGACTCACAGAGTTCGACGATTTGCCCACAGACGGCGTTGACGATCAGGGATTTTCCAGTCCCGGACGGACCGTAGAGGAGCATATTGGGCGGCCGTTCATCACGAAGGGCGGGTTTGAGATAGGCAACGACCGCTTGGAGTTGGTCGTCACGGCCAACGATGCGTTCCTCGTCGATGATGGTATCCGGTTCGACGAGGTTCCGGTTCACGAAGACCGATTTTCCGGAATCCTCTTCGAGCAGTTCACGGATCGTTTTCTGATTTGATCCGCCGTCTACCGGTGGATCGGTCGCCGTCTCCTCGGAGATATCCGAGAGCGAGTCATCGGGGATCTCCTTGCCATCATCTACCATGTCCAATGCCAATAAGAGGACGCATAAAAATATTACCTATCTCGAAGTCTATCTACTCGAAGAAAGCTAGTTTACTAACTCTAATTGCGGACTAGTAAAAACCGTCCTGAACCGCAACCGAAGTCTAAGAACTGGACATTTCCCCGTTCATTCGAGGGAAAGTGTGGTTTCGTATCCGCTAACTCCTGAGTGTTCACCTCATCAGTCCGGTTCCCGGTGTAGTTAAAGTGATGAAACGTTCTCCTATTCCTCTCCTTGCGACTGTAATAGTGTCACAAACGAACCTTGTCCGAGGATTTACCTGTCGTGTCCCCTATTTTGATAGTACGAATGGTCTCAAACGAGAAGACCCCACACACACCACTTGAGCAAGAGGCCCTCGATGCACTCACGACTGCAATCCCACTTCGAGAAGAATTCCCCTACGAGCGTGCGTATGCGGTACTCGCGGAGGAAGCGGATCTTGAGCGACCTGCTGCCGAAGATATCGTCGAACAACTGTATAACAAGGGTCATCTCTACGAAGTCGAAGGGAAACTCCGATTTACCGATCATTGATCTTCTGTTTCATCGGAAATATGGTGACGTAACTTCGTTCAATGCTTCGTCTTACCAGTGATCGACTTCGAAAATCCGAACCGAAATGGTGAGGACGTGGAGGATTTTCCCATGGTGACGGTGGACTGCCGTTGTACTGTTTGAAAACCTTGCAAATCTGAGTGCTCTACTTGCGTTTTCGTGGCACCGTCATTTATACCGGGGCGGGTAGACGGCCAAACTCTTATTATGTTGGATGGCTAAGGACAGAGGTCATGTCAATTTCCGCTGCAGTGCGGCGGTGGTTAACTGACGAGGATGGCCTCGTCTATGAATGCCGTAACTGTGGAACGACACTGGAGGCTACCGATCAACGTTGCCCGATCTGTGGGTCGACCGAAATCGTCGTCTTCGACGTCTCATAGTGGGATTTCGGCATCACATGTTTCGACGCATTTCTGACAGACATGTATCGTGCTCTCCGAAACGCGGACTTTTGGAGTGAATGGTCTGTTCGGGACGCAGTTGCTCCTGTATCGAAGTATGAAACGGCAGCGTTTTCTTTGTGATTCTCGTTGCTCGGAGTGTGTCCGATGCCAGTTGGTTTCGTGATGCGACAGAAATCGTGTTGCCGAACGGTGTGCTGGATGGGTACCGCGACGAGCTCGAACGCCAATTTATGATTACCGTGGTCGACGAGCAAGACATGACTCGCCTTGTCGGCAGTCCCGTCGTCATTCCCGAGGTACGTGACTGGCTCGTATCGAAGGAAATCGTCGCTCCGAAATCCGACTAAGGGTCGTCGGATGTCCCCGTCCACTTCTCGGCCGTTAGGTGATCGTTCGGTGACCGGTGAGACGTCGTTCTCCCGTTCGAACCTTACTCCGCAAGATGCCCTTTCTGAACGCTCTCTCGCTCGGACAGCAGATACACGAGTATCAATCCCACTGCGATCAGCGGGACTGAAACCGTCACTGCATACAGCGATCGGAATCCGATCAACTCTGCGACCGAGGGGGACACCAGAAGTCCAACGGCCGCTCCCAAGTCGCCGAGGACGTTGTAGGTTCCAGTGGCGCGTCCCAACTGTTCCCGGTTCGTCTGGTCCCCTAAGAGCGAGAGTAAAGGACCGCCCACCCCACCCTGACCGACGCCGAGTAGCGCCATCGCGAGAAACAACGAAAGGAACGTGTTCGCGGACGCCAGGACGAGCACGCCGAGCGCGAGCACGATCAAACAGCTAACGATGACCGGCATACGGCGAGATAGCGTATCGCTCAGTTTTCCGCCCGCAATCGAGCAGATGGAGCCGATGAGGACACTCATTCCGATCAACACACCGTAGGTCCCCTGTGGGCCGACGACGACCGCTGCGGCATCGGTCGTCTTTAGAAAGGAAACGAGCGTCGCGAACACGACACCGCTGTAGGTGAACAGTAAGCCGAAATTGGTGCCTCCGATGACCAGGGTCGAAGTCGTCACGTTGATGTCCAAGATGCTCGCTCGCTCCGAACGATGGTCAGCGTGCGTCTCCGGAATCGCCACGATTGCTATGAGCGTCGCGGCTACCGAGAGCCCAGCGGCGGCCTCGAACGCGATAACGGTTCCGTAAAACTCACTGACGACCCCACCGAGCGCCATCCCCGCCGGAAATCCGAGTGAAGTCGCTCCGCGCACGAGACCCATCGTACTACCGCGCGATTCGTGTTCGCTAACGTTCGCTGCGATCGTATACGCGGTTGCCAGCACGAACGCGCTCCCGAGTCCCCACAGTACGCGGGTGCCGAAAAACCACGCGGCCGGTGTCGGCGCATACATGGCGATTACGTAGCCGAACGTCGCGGCCGTTTCGAGCACGACCCCGGCGATGAACGGTTTTCTCGTTCCGATCCGATCCACCAGTACTCCTGCTGGAGCGTTCGCGATTAGCCGGACGATGCGGTTGACGCTGAGGATGAGACCGACGACGAGGGGAGTAATCCCGATAATCGTGCCGAGATCGGGTAATATCGGAAAGACGACCCCACCTCCAAATCCGAGGAAGAACGTGCTGACCACGACCGCCAGAACTGCGGAGGATGGAACCCGTACTTTGAGCGGATTGCCGTACATGGCTGGTCAGTAAACCGTTCGTAGACGGTCGCGCTCCCACGATACGGCACTGTCCGTAAACGCCTTCCAGTGACTCCGCTTTACCTCCACGTACGTCTCGAACAGTTCCGCACCGAGCGCTTCCCTCATCATCGAATCCTCCTCCAACGCGTCGAGGGCTTGTCCGAGCGTCCGTGGAAGCCGTTCGATCCCCCTCTCGGCCAATTCCGCCTCGGAGAGGTTTCCGGGATCGACGGATATCGGCGCGGGTGGCGTGAGTTCACGTTCGATACCGTCCATTCCCGAAGCGAGGAGGCCGAGCAAGGCGAGATATGGGTTCGCAGTGTTATCGGCTGCGCGAAACTCGATACGGGTCGACGTCCCGTTATCTCCCGGTTCGGGCGCGGGCACGCGGACGAGTGCTTCACGATTCCCCCGCCCCCAGCAGACGTAGGCGGCCGCCCCGATCTGCGGTTGCAACCTGCAGTAGGAATTCGCGGTTGGCGCGGCGAGTGCGGTGAGCGCTGGAGCGTGGTCGATGATTCCCGCGACGAACTGACGTCCGATTTGGCTTAACTCGCCAGATTCCTCGTCGTAGAAGGCGTTTTTACCGTTCCAAAGGGAGAGGTTTATGTGACAACCGTTCGTCGAGTGATCGAACGGCTTCGGCAGAAACGTGGCCCGATATCCGTGGTCTCGGACGACGCTGTTGACCGTCTCTCTGAGGAGAACGAATTCGTCGACCGCTCGTACGCCCGATTTGTGACCCGTAACGATTTCGTGTTTACCGGCCGCGTATTCGGGGTAGTACTTCTCCACGTCGATATCCTGGGCTTTGAGTGCATCGATGATGTCGAGTATCGTTCCGTGCGTTTCCCGCGTGCTTTCGGTCGAATACGCACCGCGCTCATCGACTCGTCGTATCCCGTCGTCCGTCCGTTCGAACAAGTGAAATTCGCTCTCGAACGCGGATTCTATTTCGAATCCTGCCGTGTCCATCTTCGATGTGAATTCGAGCAACGACGAACGGGGGTCGATCGACCACCGCTCTCCCGTCAACGTCTCGATATCACAAAGCATCGCTCCGGTTCGGTCGGCGTATGGAAGTACGCGAAACGTATCGATATCAGGGCGAAGACGTACTTCCCCCGCAGCATCGAACCGGCCGCTCTTATCCCGTACCCCGAGGGCGTTGTACGTCTGGACGAGCTGTGAAAGCGTCACGCCGTTTTCGACGGCCGTCTCGACTTTCGACACGTCGACCGCGTGCGAACGAATCGCACCACTTTGTGTGACGAACAACAATCGAATCAGGTCGACATTTTCTTCTCGACACCGCTCGGAAATCGTCGAATCGCCTGTCATCGGTCTCTACCACTCATCGTGTTTAGGCCAACCTAAAAGTTTTGTCCTTCGAGATAACAAGATACTATCTGTAATGTCACAACAATAAAAGCCCTGAGAGAGGAAAGGTTTTTGTTTTAGGTGGACCTAAAAATTCTCGATGAAAGTCGATTCGACACAGACGGCCGTGATCGTTCGAACTACCAGTCTCCCCTCAACTACTGGTGATCGATAATGGAAAACCTCGATACCCTCCGGTCGGCACTCCGGGAAGAAACGTGGGAAGACGTCAACGCCGAGTTGCTCCAGAAGATCCTACAGGAGTTTCTGTACGAGGATATTCTCGTGCCGACTCGGGAAGGGACGGTCCCTGCCGACGGGAGCGAACCGGGCGATACGTGGAACCGATATCGATTGGAACTGAGTGACGGCGTAGCGTACCGGTTCGATGGGCAGAGCCGACTACTCGACAGCTATCGAGTACGGTCGGGGACCGTTCAGCGATGCACCGATGATGGCTCGTGGTCCCCTGCTACCGACCCCGTGCAGTTCATCATCGATGTGCGAGAGCACGTCGGCATCGATCCGACGACGACGGCACACCTCATACGGGAATTCAACAACACGCTCGTCGCGGACTCCCATCAGCGGACCTGGAAACGAAACCGTGAGAACGAATCGATACTCGACCTTCCCTACGCCGAAATAGAAGGCGAAATGGAGGGCCATCCGTGGTTCACGTACAACAAAGGTCGAGTCGGATTTGGGTACGACGATTATCTCGAATTTACGCCCGAAGCGAAGGAACCACAACACCTGTCGTGGATCGCCGTCCACGGGGAACGAAGCGTCTTTTCGGCGATCGAAGGTATCGACCACACGACGCTCCTCTCCGACGAATTAAACGGAAGCTACGGGACGTTTCGGGAGAAACTCGCCGCTGACGGACTCGACCCGGACGACTACTTTTTCATGCCGGTCCACGAGTGGCAGTGGAACGACAGCATCGTCCAGGTGTTTGCGGAGGAGATAGCGACCGACAGAATCGTCCCGCTCGGGGAGGGTCCCGACGAATATCTCGCTCAACAGTCGATCCGTACGTTTTCGAACGTATCGAATCCCGAAAAGCACCACGTCAAACTCCCGATTCGTGTACTCAATACGAACGTCTACAGGGGACTCCTCGGCGAACAGGCGGAGGCCGCACCGCGAGTGACGTCGTTCATCAAATCGGTACGGGACGACGACCCGTTCCTCCGAGACGAGCACGAACTGCTCCTGCCCGGTGAGATAGCGAGCGTCAACTACGAACACCCGAAGCTGTCACAGATCGACGATGCTCCGTATCAGTATCACGAACTACTCGGATGCGTCTGGCGTGAGAGCGTCCTCTCGTTGATAGACGAGGGGGAAGAGCCACTCACGCTCGCCGCGCTTCTGCACGAGGATTTCGACGGGACGCCGGTCATCACGAGCCTCGTCGAACGGTCGGGGATGGAACTGGAGGCGTGGCTCGATCGATTCCTCGAAACGTTGCTCGAACCGCTGCTCCACTTCCTTTACAAGTACGGTACCGTGTTCATGCCGCACGGAACGAACGTGATTCTCGTTCACGAAGATGGGGTACCCGTCCGTGTTGCTATCAAGGACTTCGTGGACGAAGTCGCGATTACAGATCGGCAACTGCCCGAATTGAACACCGCACTTCCCGACGAACTCCGTGACGACGAACGATACAAACATCACATCCTTCATCAACTCCCGCCGGAACCGCTCTGTCAACACATCTTCGGGACGCTATTCGTCGGAGTCTTCCGATACGTCAGCGACCTGCTAGAACGTGATCAGTATCTCGACGAGGCCGAATTTTGGCGGCGGGTCGGGGATACTATCGAAGGATATCACCGCCAGCACCCCGAACTCGAGGATCGATTCGAACTGTTCGACTTGTTCAAACCCGAATTTGCGAAACACTGTCTCAATCGAAACCGCATCTTGGACCACGGATACGAGGACTACAGTACCCGTCCGAAGGTCCAGGGCCACGGAACGGTTCCGAATCCACTCCACGAAATCGGCGAATAGTTCCTCCAAATTAGGGACTTCCGTGTCGCTACCTCGACTTATCCGTCTTCGAGATCGGCGATACGATCGTTAGCGCCCGAAATTTCGGCCAGCGATTCGCCGTCGTAAAGCAGTTCGATCAGTTCCTCCTCGCTTCCCTCGTCACCCGTATTGCGTTCGATCGTCCGTTCGATCTCGTCCTGCGGGACGAAGATCACACCGTCTTCGTTCCCGATCGCTACGTCTCCGGGCCGCACGACTGCACCGCCCACCTGGACTGGGACGTTGACATCGCCACCTAAACTCTCGGACAACCGTTGTACCGTTCTGTTGCATCGGGACCGGGCAAAGACCGGGAAGTCGATCTCCCTGATCTCCGCAGTATCGGTCACGGATCCGTCGATGACGACTCCCTCGACACCACTCGCGACTGCTGCGTGTGTGGTGATATCCCCCCACGGCGCGTTCGTCGTGTGTCCACCCATGTCGATAACGATCACGTCGCCCGGCCGTGCCAGTTCCGTCGCTTTGTGCACCATCGTTCCGTCTTCCGGTGGAATTCGGACGGTCAATGCCGACCCGACGATTTTCGCGGACGCAGCCGTCCCCATGAATTCTATCTGGGGTGACGAGTGCCCGAAATGCCTGTAATGGCCGAGTTCGTTCGGATCGACGTCGCCGAGTGCGTTCACCTGTTCATCCGTCGGACGATCGAAATCTTCGATTATCATCGGTCGTGTTCGAGTATCGTGGTCGTCTCGTCCCGGTGGTCGAAACGAGCGCCGGGAGCGTGTTCGGTGAGTCGGTCGACTGTGGGACCGTGAAAGACCCCATCCGAGGGTTTCCAGCGAACATCGCTGGTTTCGGGAGGGTGGTTTGCCGGTGGATCCCGCGAGTTACTATCGCGCATCAGTTTTTAGGCTAGCCTAAAAGAAGATAAATCCATTGGGTTCAAAAGTGACAGAAAATTGGATGAAATGGTTTCTTGAGTGATCGATCCCACACGATAGCACCCGAGAACGTCCGTCGAGGACGGGGTTCAATATCGTCGCAAAAGAACGTTTCAGTATGATCGAGAAGTACCGCTTCGACCTGCTACCGAATACGAAAACCTGTTACCGATACTTGCAGGCGGGACTCGGGGTTATCGTACTCACGTTTGCCGTCCTGGTCGGTGCCGTGTTGATTCCGACTATCGACGAGACCGTTCCAGCTATCGGGGTGCTCACTATGCCAGCCCTCTTCGTCGGACTCGGTCTGCTCCTGTTTGGAATCGGGACCCATCTTCACATCATGCACCTCAATATTATACGACGGATGAACGACGACGAACGGATGAACGACGATACTCGCGAATGACGAGGGAGACTGTTCGGTCCGTTCGAGTCATTTCGACAATAAGATGATTATGAGTTCTCAGATACAGAACCGGCGCGGTCGGCCAACACGGCGTCGAGCGCTGCGATGGCTCCATTGATATCGTCGATATCGGATCGATCACAACGGAGCTTCGAACGCCACCATGTAGTCGGATGTATCACCAACGCCTCGTCGGTAATCGTGTAGCTAGCGTACGCCGTCCACGGCCGGACACGGTGCTGTAACGGTCGCTCGACGGCGAGACCGACGTCGGTGATTCGGAACGTCCGCGGATTCGTCATACCCGCAAGCGGTGCCCATACCGCCAGTAGCAAATATAGATCACCGCCCCAATCGACGCCGAACACGACTTGCGCGATGATACCAGCGGTACCGCCGATTATCGCGATACCCATCGCGCCGACCGAGAACCATCGCCACCGTTTTGGCCATCGTGCTTCCCACTCGATGATTTCAGTGGAATCCGCGAGCGCGGCTGTGGAGTATCTGTTCCGGCTCATCGTGACCAGCGGGAGGCCCGTAAATATCCCACCGGCCATCGTAACTATCGCGAGCACGACCGCGATACCCGGTGGTGTAGCACCGATTCCTGCCGCCACTGCGAAGACGCCGAGGAATGGGAGAAATGGAACGGTCCCAAGTAACCAAATCATGTCGTGGCGCCCAAGCCGAACTGCAAGTCCGTCAGTGTGGGAAATAAGCCACCCAGCAATCGCCGCGAAGACGGTAATGGAACAGAGATAACTGACGTACAGGATTCCACCATCCGCAGTAACGGTCGAAACACCCAGAACGGGTATCGGCGTGAGGAGGATGGCGACGTAGAGACCGGCGACGAACGCGTAGAGTGTGTCGGGACGCTCGCCATTGGGTCGGTCGATCCGAGACTCAGTACGTGTCGCCATACTTCCCAGTTATTCACGGCCGTTGAAAATACTACCGGGAATGAAAGTAATGGAAATGGAAGTAATCGAATCGGACCATCGGCTCGGTACTACCCCCGCGAATGCAACGAGTAGGCGATCAACAGGACTCCGAGGAACTGAAACACCCGTGTGATGAGCGTTAGCGGTTGCTGATACTGCAGACCGAGATAGCCTTGCCGGAGTAACAGCGAACCGACGAAGGCGATGCCGAACGCGACGGCCGTGAGGAAAAACAGGCCCATCGAGAGCGCTTGCATCGTTCGGCTGTCGTGGCGACGATACCCGCGATAGGCCTGGTATCCCACGTAGCTACCGACGAGCGTCGACCCGAGGGCAAGCGCGACGATGATCCAGTCGATGATGGCGGCCACGGAAGTCATCTCAGAGGTCCTCCCACATCTTCTTGAAGCGGTCGGCTGTGTCGCTCTCCCGTTCTCCGGGGAACGATTCGTCGGTGCGCGTCACGGCCGCCTCGAAGGACCCCGTGTCCAACTCGATGGAGACCTCAGATAGCGTAGCCGTATAGACGCTGTAGTGGTTGTTGCTGGTCCGAATCTTGGTCTGCTCTTCGAGGAGCCCGTGGACTTGTAATCGTTCCACTCGACGGTAAACCGTCGGTTTGGACATATCGCATTCGTCAGCAAGCTCTTGTGCGGACATTGGTTTGATACTCGTCGCTGCGAGGATTTTCCGGGCGTACTCGTCGCTGAGGACGTCGAGAAGCTCACCCAGCGCAGGATCCTCACTCACGTTTCGGTCGAATGACTGTCTCTCGGATTAATAGGCCCATGGGTTTTGGCCCCGGACAGTCGCGGCGACCGGTTCCAGGAGTATGGCGGGGCTGTTGAAGCAGTACAGCTACTGTGGAGGGGCTGTTGCGTCAACGGTGACCGCGATGGGGAGCATCGTGCTGTCAGAGGCCAACTCACCTTACTACAGGCGAGAGTGCACGTTGTTAGTTCGTCTGATCCCATCGCATTTTGATGGACGTGCCGTCGGATATTATAAAAGGGGGGCGAGTTTCTGACCCAGAAATTCGTGCGCTCTCAGGCGTGACAGCCCACCGATCGGGCGACTTCGATCATGCGCTTCGTTTCGACATTGGTTCCGCGGACGGTGTAACCGTAGCCGTTACAGTCCCACGAGAGCGAGTTGGTTGGCCCGTGATCGAGACTCGCCGGTCGACCGCCGATCGTCAAGTCGCGCTCGTCGGGGTCGATACCGAGGGTGAAGTTGAACTTCGCAACCGTGAGTTCGCGCCCCTCGGCGGCGTAGCGGAGTCCAACCCCGTCGATGCGCCCGCTTGTCCGTGTCGCGTAGACCAGTTCGAACGCGGGCGGTACGGTCGGATCCGGCACCGAAATCGAACTTCGCGCCTCCAAGTCGGCCCTGCTTTGGTACCACTCCGTCTGTGGGGTGTCCTTCCGCTCTACTGTCGTGTTGGTACCCAAGTCGGGCCGGAACGTGTCCGCCGGTATCTGTGGGTTGAACGTCACGTTCGTGTACGTCGTCGTCACCGACCGCCGGGTGCCGTTAGCGGTCCATGCGGTTTGCTTGCGCAGGGGGTAGAACCGTTCGGTGTCGACCCACAGCCGTTGTCGGTAGTGAGCCACGCTCGAATTGGTTTCCGGGGTGATGTCGAGTACGTACGCGTCTTGCCCGCCAACGGTATCGGTCTCGACGAACTCGACGGTGTAACTACGGTTCGCGTCCATTTTGGGGGCAGTGCCGGTGCGTCGCGGCAAGACGGGTAACGGCGACACTCCGACGGATTGCGGACGACCTTCGCCGTCGGTCAGTCCCGCGGCCGCAACGAGCTGTTGGAGTCGGATAGCCGTTTGCGAACCGGTCGGTGGTCCAGTCAAGTTGATCGTGGTCACCATGTTTTGGTCGGTATCGTGGAGCCAGAGCGTCGATCCGTTCGAGACCTCCAGTTCGTACCGTCGATCCGATGCGTTCCGGAAGCGGATCCGTTTCCGGTTGGTTCCCGGGACGAGCGTGACGGTGGCGAAGTTCCGGGATGTGACGGTCCCGTTGGTCCGTATAGCGACCGTTTGCGTTCCGGTTAACGCGTCGATGGAGTTGTAGCGCTCGGTCACGTTGGCGTCGACCGAGGGGTTCCCGTTCCCGTTACCGTTCCCTATCGTTCCCCCTGCGGCCCAGAGGACCATGGGAAGCAGGATGCCGAGAATCAAGAGCGCGACGAGGGTGCGTCGGTTAAATCGAAGTCGTGGGCGGGCCATACTAATAACACGCTCAGTGAAGGTTTAATTGCGTGTCGAATAATTTTCGGCAATTTTCCCCGGACACACAATGTCGATTCGATGATTGGTAGAACAGATTATAGTCGAATGACCTCGAACCGTGACGCTCTTATCACGCCCATCTTTCGTCCCCCGACCTATCGACCCCTTCGAAGTGAACCGTCCCTGTCTCGACTACCGTGCTCCGAAGCACCGCTCACGGAATTTTGCCGATTGATGGGAACTATGACGCTGATAGGGTCGCAACCGACGTGTAACTACTCCGCCCTTCTGTACCACACTCGTGTCACCGGGTTTAGCTGTTCGTCTCCGTCCCGTGGGAAGAGAGATTGATTACCCCACGGCTCTCAACCGTGACGTGATACGAGTCGTAGGAGAACTCCATCTTACCGCTGGTTCCACGCGATGTGCCGTCCAATAGCGGCCTAAACAGTGTATCGAGCGCTTCTGGATCGATATAATTCGCGAGGCACGGTAGTTCGATAGGGTCTACGTCGTTGAGTGTTGCGACAGCCCTGATCAGTTCCTCACTGGCGCGATCCGTAATGGGGTCGAACTCCGTAGAGTAGGTGTCTGTGGTCACCATCTCCCCATTCTCGTGGTCCAGCGGTGTGTCATTACTCATGGTGGGGTACGGAAAGATAGTTTGTAGTAAGTTGTATAAACAGCATACCGTCTATATTTGGTGTCCACTGCTACCGAGTTCCCTGTATCTGTTCGAATCCGGTTCTATCCCGCCATATCGGTAGCGTCTGGGACTGAAGATGTGGTATAGAACGACGCTGACGGACTCGGTGGTTCCCGTGCTGGTTACGCATAAGACAGGCCGGAAGGAACTGCCGAACGAAATGAGTTTCCTTGGTTCGCCGACATGGCGTCAATTGTCGTCCGGACTCCTATTTCGCACCGAAATTCGGCCACGTGAGAGGATACGGTTTAGCCACGGAGTATGGCTTCCCCCGAGTTCTATGACGTGCATCTTCGCCATGAGGAGATAGATCACCAGCGAAAGAACGTATACCACCAGTGGTATCGCCAGATGCCATAGAAGCGTCGACGTGAGGTTGACCTCGATCATCGGACCCCAAACCCTGTTCATGGTCCGGAAGAGACGGAGCAGTGGAACGTGAAGGAGATATATCCCGAGGGCATGCCGCCCCACTCTCGGGAGAATCGTGTTCTTCCCCCACTGTGGGTTCGAGAGTACGTATGCAAAGAGCGCGAGGACGAAGAATATCGTCGAAAGGGTGTACTCCGTGGAGTATATCTCTTGGCGAAGAACGTTGTCACGAATGACGTAGCCGATAGCGTACTGCTCGATGAGTTGGACTCCGGCGAGGAGGGCGACGATTCCGAGATAGATGTGACGACGATTCTCGTCCGGCGTCCAGTCGATCGAACTGATTTGATATCCGAGAGCGACGTAGAAGAATCCGAAGAAGAGGGCATCCCGTGTTCGAAACGGTACGTCCACGATCATTTGGTAATTCGTTCCGACGAGACCGACGATGTGAACGAGCGCAGCGACGGGCAGCAGATAGCGGGTTTTTCCGAACTCGACGAAGCAACCGACGAGTACGAGGGAGAAGATCAGTGCCGTCAGAAACCAGAGCGGAATGGAAAGTGCGTTTCCGTAGTACAGTAGATCGACCGTGGAAATCTCGTCGATGCCGCGAGCGATGAGGGCGTTCGCTACGGGAACGCCTCGGAACAACGCGAGACCGATCACCGCCGCTACGGAGAGTAGCCTCCCGAACAGATAGATCGAACCGAGTTTCCGGACGGAGCTACTCACGGTAGATTTGACGTTGTCGATGCTCACCGTCTCCGCGAAGAAGTATCCGGACGTTACGAAAAAGAACGGAACGTCGAACTGACCGATCGTGTCCATCACGAAGTAAACGTAATTTCCGTACGTTCCAAAGCCTCGAAACGGCTGAACGTGTGCGATGACGATAAAAAATATAGCGACTGCTCGCAGCGTATCTATGCTGTGAATTCGATCACTCATCGTATCTCAAAGGTCCATTGAGAGGTCACTCTCCCCTATTTAAAACGCCTCCGATTATGGCGGGAGAGTCGAAATCGTCCCGTCTGTACCGCGCTCCGTTTTTCCCTTATCGAGTCAGTCGAAGGGACTCGGGGTATGATAGGGCGGCCACTCGAAACGTCCCGTCCGTATCGTCTTCCCGAACGTGGTGTTCACGAAAACCATCTTCAGTCGGGATCTGATCCCGTCTACACTGGTTGGCACCTCTGGCCCAGTTCCCGAATGTTCCATCGTCTCCAAACGGTCGTGGACGACGGTAGGGATACAGTTGTTCCCGTCCGGTCCGATTTCGATGGAACCCCGTACGTACGACGAGTTGGTGAGGCAACGAAATCTCGTTCGGCATCGAACAGGGCCGGTATCGCCCTCTCTACCGAGAGGAGGTCGGAACGATATCGGGATGTAACACGTAGCTGAAATGGGTCATGTGCTCGTGACACGTGTTCGGTGTCCAACACGCTCCCGGACATCGACCGAAAGAACTAATAGTAATAAGATATTTCTATACTTCATAGCGGTAGCTTTATTATATTAATTTAGTCATCCGGCATCACCTCCCAACAGATAGAAGTCAGGGTTAACGGGGGACAGACGTCATAAGACGGAAATTATACATTAAACGAAATGTATAATTTGTATGTCTCATTCGAACCGCGATTGTGACGATTTATTCCTTTCACCTCTGACCGATATCTTGTGTTTTACGGCCATATTCTTGGAAATTCAGGTCTGGGGGATTAGATGTCTGTTATTTGTCTAAATATGTGTGTGTGAAGAAATTTATACAATACTGTCTGTCATTTGCATCATCGTCAACTCGATATCGGAGGTCCCGATATAGTGTTACAGTCCTAATTGTGTAATGTTATTGTCGGAGAGTCGACCGTGGTATAAGGGAAATTCCACGAAACAGTACCTCTCGCTATCGATTTCCTTGGCGTCGTAAGACGGTATTGTGGTCCATAATCCGTCTCGTTATCCCCGGGTGCATTCGAGGGAAAGTCCACGATTCACGACCCGACGATGATGGGAGGGGTGCCCGCTCAACGGGATGGTGAACGACGATAGCAGCGAAACCGGTGACCACGACCATCGGAACGTTCTACCACGAGTCCACTTAGAACATCCCTTTGGGAAGAATTTCGAGAATACGACTGATGACGATGTACCCGAACACGACGAGGCCGAGGAGGATGACCCATCGAAAGCGGTGAACTGATCACATTTACTTCTTCTCATATGGTCAGGGAATCGGTGTCATGTCGAATGTGCCAGTTTGATTCAATTGACTGGGTGTAGACAAAATCCGGTACGGGAACATCCTATCGTGTTTTAGTACCGACTGTGTGTCTGCATTCGCTTGTCGGAAAACAGCAGCTACGTACCGCTTCTCGTGTCTGCAGTAACTGGGCCGATTTACGTACTCAAATCGGAAACGGAAACCGTGCGATCGGAATGAATCGTAACGCGCTGGCCGATGTACTCGAAACTCACCTCCGGTGAGCCATGTTGATACAGATCTTCGAGCGCATCGGTGTCGATCGCCTCGTAGAGGGGTGTCGCAGGCTTCCTCCCGTTCGCTTCAGTAACTGCCGTTATCACGGCAGCGGTGATCGACCCCGTGTCCGCGATTGTCGTTCGTATCGATGGCTCCGGTTGCAACGACGACGAGTTTTCCATGTCCTCTGGACATGAAGGGTGTGCTAATAGGCTTTGGGGGACAATTAGTAACACATCACATGGTTTGTGAACGATCCCACTGAGTCGAACCGCCACCCAATAACTGCATCCCACGCTTATCACCAATCCGTGACATCCTCTCCTCCAAACTCACGTTCTCCCCTCCGTGAATTGGATACCAGAACGTGATCAGACGTTTTAATGCTGTCATTTCCCGGTCCGTCACACCCGTCGAAAATACTGCGACGTTTTCGATGTCGAGATCGATGCGAGGATCGTCTCATTTTCGGCAGCGGCAACTGGGGGGACGTGGTTGTCTATCGCGTCGGAACCGAACTGTTCTACCTGAAGACGATCGTGGATCGAACCGATCAACTCGACCCTCTCGAGAATGGCGACGCCGACGAACCGGACGAAGAAGTGAGTCACCGCCACGATACCGATCTGGAGCGCGAAGCCTACCGCCAACTGGCGGAGGTCGTCTTCGATCTACCGACGATGGATCCGACGACTACGATTCCTTCGACGAACGATCAGCCGACGAGGGGGGATGATTCTCTCCCAGTTGATGGTCGTTAACAGGGTTCCGACACCAAAGACGACCAGTATGACTGCCGCTACGTGTCTGATATCGTACTGGGACGACAGTTTGCCACCGTAAGGAACCAACGCGGCGACTACATCATAAAATTAAAGCTACTGAAATATTTTTCGAAGTATCAAATTAGAATATATGAAATATGGACGTGCGATGATATAATGGCCGTGTCAGAACACTCCCGGGAAGAGGAGGTAGACGAACAGTAAACTCAGGATGCCGGTAAAGACAGCGTAGTAGACGAGCGGGATGAGTTCCAACCGAATAACGCGTCCCTTTTCGCCGACGAGACAGACGACCGCGAGGAGGTGACGACGTTGACTACGATCACGATGGCGTCACGTGTATGGTCGCCTTGGCCGTTCTGCAGGCTACTCGGTCTCCTCGACGTTGCCGCAGTTCCGACAGCGCTTCATCCCTCCGTGCACGTCGCCGTAGTCGTGTCTGATGCCCGTGATGCATAGTACGTCCTGGAAGAGTCCCATACCAGGCAGGTCTCGCGGCCACCGGATAATGGTTTCCCGCCGGAGCCTTGCGACATACTTTGATTCTACCCGGAATACTTATAATAGATTCAGTATATGGTTAACAATAAATGGGAAGCCAGAACGAAACAGAAACAGATGATGGTGATGATGACCATCTCGAAGATATCGGGGATGGGATCGGTTGTGTCGAAATTTGGGAACATCTATCCGACCAGCGTGAAGACGATAGTAAGCAAAGCGAGTGAATTTTCCGCCTCGATACTCTTTTAAATACGCCCGTCGATGTTTGTTATATCATCTAATCGACCAATGCCCGCGCCGAGATACCGCTGTAATGTAGTGAACTTATGACAGTTACCAATTATTATTTGTCTGTTTTATTTTGTTATTGATCATAGAATTAGGAAAAAATACTTTAACTATGTGGGTAATATCTAATCGAACACCATGGTGATACTAATAACTGGTGCTGATGGATACATCGGTTGGCCGACTGCACTACGAATCGCCGACAGAACTCACGACCGCGTTGTCCTCGTCGATAACTTCGGCCGACGAGAATGGGTCAACGAAATCGGTAGTACCAGTGCGGTTCCCGTTCGAGCCGTGGACGAACGAATAAGTGCTGCAGAGTCCCGCCTCGGTCTCCAAAATCTCTCGTTTGTCGAAGGGGACCTGACGGACAAAACCTTCGTCGACCAACTCCTGACCGTTCACCAACCGGATACTATCGTTCACACTGCCGCACAACCCTCTGCACCCTACTCGCAAATCAATGGCGAACGTGCGAATTACACGCAGCACAACAACTTACAGGCGACACGCAATTTACTGTGGGGTCTGGAAGAAAACGAACTCACCGACACCCACTTCATCGAAACGACCACGACCGGTGTGTACGGTTCCCCCGAATTCCCCATCCCCGAAGGTGGTGCCACGATGGAAAATCAGGGAGAGCGCGACGACGTTCCGTTCCCTGCGATGGCCGGAAGTTGGTATCACCTGACTAAATCTCACGACGCAGCCAACATGCGTCTGGCACACAAGCAGTTCGGAATCCCGATCAGTGACGTCCGAACGTCGATCGTCTATGGCACCGAAACCGAGGAGACGCGTGTCGATGATACCCATCTCAAAACACGATTCGACTTCGACTACT
This sequence comes from Haladaptatus sp. AB643, assembly GCF_024136975.1. Taxonomy (NCBI): domain Archaea; kingdom Methanobacteriati; phylum Methanobacteriota; class Halobacteria; order Halobacteriales; family Haladaptataceae; genus Haladaptatus; species Haladaptatus sp. AB643. Next base: position 117,574 of record NZ_JAMYJW010000005.1, on the reverse strand, counting down.
ACTTCGGAACGGTTACGCATCGTTTTGCCGCTCAAGCAGTCGCCGGTTATCCCGTGACGGTTTACGGAAAAGGCGAACAGAGAAAACCGTTCATCAGCCTCGAAGACGCCGTCGAGGGCCTCGCACGACTCGCCTTGATGAATCCCGCCGACCGGGAGGACGACTATGTCGTGTACAATCAGATGACGCGGCCGATCAGCATCGTCGAAGTCGCGAACACCATCGCGGACGTCGCCAAGGAGTTCGATTACGACGTTGCGGTCGAACACTTCGAAAACCCGCGTGACGAGGACGAAACCCACAAGATGGAGATGGAAAACGAACGGTATCTGGGTCTCATCGACGAGCAGGATCAATCGTTCGAGGAGGGTGTCCGAGACATCTTCGAAACGCTCAGTCAATACGAAGAGGTGATCTCGACGCACGAAGATCGGTTCCTGCCTGGCGTCCTCGAAGAACGGATGGAGAAAGAAGGGAAAGTTGCAGCCGAACTAGACTGAGGACACTATGCACGTTCTCGTCACAGGTGGCTGTGGATATATCGGCAGCGTTCTCGTCCCAATGCTCCAAGCAGATACGTCAGTCACCACCGTTTCCATCCTCGATGACCTCTCTACAGGGTCGCCGAGAAGCCTCCTCGGAACCTACGTCGATAACGGTACTAACATCGTCTTTCGTCGGGGTGACGTCCGCAAGTACGGTGACGTCGAAAACGCAATGCGAGGCGTCGATGCCGTCATCCATCTGGCCGGAATCACCGGTGCAGCGAGCACTCACGACCGCAGAGACGAAACGTACGCCGTCAACCTCGATGGAACGACGAACGTGCTGACTGCGGCCGAAAAATTCGGCGTCGGCAACGTCGTGTTCGCCTCTTCGTGTAATAACTACGGCCGGGCGACCAATACGGAAATCACCGAGGAAACCGAATCGAATCCCCTGAATCCGTACGCCGAGACGAAACACAAGGGCGAACAATTGCTCATCGATCACGTCGAGAACGGACATTTTCGAGGGACGGCACTCCGGATGAGTACCAATTACGGGTATGCACCCGGGATTCGATTCAATCTCGTCATCAATCGGTTCGTCTTTCGGGCCGTGACGGACCGCCCCCTCACCGTGTACGGTGATGGAACGAACTGGCGGCCGTTTATCCACGTCAACGACGCCGCACGGGCGTTCAAACAGGCTGCCTGTAACCCCGACGACTGGTCGGAAGTGGTGTACAACGTCGGGGCGAATGAGGAGAACTATCGAATATCCGAAATAGCCGAAATAATCTCCAACGAGATCGACGGTGCGTTCGATATCACCTATCTCGAAGACGAACATCCCGGTCCGTCGTATCACGTGAACTTCGATCGTGTTTCCCGTACCGGCTTCGAACCCGAATGGACCGTTCGAGACGGCGTCAGAGATCTCATGCGGCAGTTCACGGATACGCACGTTTCGACCATCCCGAAGTAATTCGAGAGACGAATACAACGGTAAAAAGACAAAAATGAGACAAAGCGAACAAACGACCGACGTTCCAACGATTGCCGTCACTGGCGCTGCCGGATTCATCGGTAGCCGTGTTGTGAATCGAATTCAAGCGACGCATCCCGAGTGGAACGTCATCGCATTGGACAACTTCTACCTGGGCACCGTCCACACGATCGGTAACGTTGACGTACAACACGTCGACATTCGGAATCGCAACCGATTGGAATCGACGCTTGAGGGTGCAGACATCGTCATGCATCTCGCGGCGATCAGCGGCGTCGACGACTGTGATTCTGACCGGGATCTCGCATACGACGTCAACACCCGGGGGACGGCAAACGTCGCGTGGTTCTGCCGGAAGAACGGTACGGGGCTTATCTTCCCGTTCAGCATGGCCGTCCTCGGCGACCCCGAATCGTTCCCGATCACCGCCGATCTTCCACGCGACCCGATGAATTGGTACGGACGAACGAAACTCATCGGCGAGCACACGATCGAAGACATGGCGTCCGATGCGTTCCCCGCCCATCTCTTCCTCAAGTCCAACCTGTACGGGGAACACGAGATCGATGGACGGACTATATCGAAGGGGACCGTGATCAACCTCTTCGTCAATTGGGTGTTCTCGGACCAACAGCTGACCGTCTACGAACCAGGTACCCAGTCACGCAACTACGTACACGTAAAGGACGTCGCTCGGGCGTACGTTCGGAGCGCGGAGGTGATGCTCAACGAACTCGCGGCCGGTGAGACCGGCACTCGCCGGTACGAAATTGCGAGTAGAGAAGACCCGAGCGTTCTAGAGGTGGGTAAACTCGTGGCGCAGATCGCGTCGACGGAAGCGGACATCCACAAGGAGGTCGTGCTCATCGAGAACCCGCGTTCCAGCGAGACGCTCACGCCCGATTTCGCCGTCGATACGTCGAAGACACACAATGAACTCGGCTGGGAGGTCAAACACTCCGTCGAGGAGTCGATTCGTGAACTGATCCGGAAAAAGATCTGAAACGATCCGTCTTCGGACGCGTTTTCGGGTTTCGGAATCGCTCCGCCCGTCGTCGTGATGATGGACGTCGATCTTATGACTCTCTATTGATGGAAAGAGTGACAACGTTCCCCCGAAAATTTAGACGTAATGTGGCCTTGGGGGCATCTCGGATTCAGCTATCTCTGTTATCTCGCCTCGATCGAAGGACGTGACGAGGGAGAACAGACGCTTCTCACACTGGTGGCTGTCGCGATTGGCAGTCAATTTCCAGACCTCGTCGACAAACCACTGGCGTCGAACGCGGGGATACTTCCAACCGGGCGCTCGCTCGCCCACTCACTCGGTACCGCGACGGTCGTTATCGGGGTCGTTCGCTGGATCGGGCGACGTCGTGGTCGTGAAGAGGAAGCGTTCGCCTTCAGCGTCGGGTATCTCACGCATAGCTTGGCCGACCTCGAACCGGGGGTCGTTCTCGGCCTTCTGAGTGGTGATCGGAGTCAGTTGAAGCGGACCACATTTCTCTTCTGGCCCTTCCTTCCGTCGCCCGAATACCCGCATCCTCATCGATCCATCAGAAAACGTTTTTCGACGCTGGAGTTGGACCAGTATACGATGTCCCAATTCGTGTTGTTCGGCATCGCAACCGTCGTTTGGGTAGCTACCGGGATACCGGGTGTTGGGGAACTTCGACGGGAAGTACGGAACAGGCTGTGAAATACGATCGGTTTACGCGATACCCCCGCTCACACGTGGAACGAAGGACGAACTGCGGGGGCGTCCCTACCGATCACCGCGGATCAAATACGTTCGACCATCCGGGAGGTCCGCCGCCGAAATCGGGTCCCAACGATTGCTCTCCCGATGTTCGGTAACCCGTAGATCGAATCCCTCGTCGTCCAATAGATTGAACACCTTTTCCGGAGTTGCGCCCCTTCGCGCCAAAAACTGTGGATGGATTTCGACGAACAGACAACGGACGTTGGAGAGTGTATCGCCCATCCCCTGTAGAACGTCGTGTTCGAACCCCTCGACGTCGATTTTGACGATATCCGGATCGATTCCCTCGTAATCCTTCAGGGCAAGCATCCCATCCGTCGTCCCGTCACCGACGTATGTGTGCACGACGGAAACCCCGTCCGTTGCGTGTGTTTTGCGTAGGACGCGGTGGTGGTAGTCGTTTGCCTCGAAGCCGTGAATCCGACGACTCGGGACGCCACATAGCTTGGCCAACGTCGTGAAGTATCCGTACTGACTCCCGACGTCATAAAACGTATCCCCGTTTTCGAATTCGGCGGTGATGGCCTTCGTCAACTGTGGCTCATATACTCCACCTTGGCGTAGTTTTCGATAGAGGTGGGATTGCTTCGGAACGAACAGCGTTTCGGTAGCGTCGTCCTTCGACAGCGGAATTCGTTGTATATCCTGTGTCCTGTATCTCACGTACTGATAGCAGTCATCGGCAGGTGTGTTTTGCAGTGCATTGATCACTGGCCGTGGGAGTTTCGAGACGACGTTCGAGATGCCATCCGCCATAATATTTCATCATTATACGAGAATATAAATGTGGGTGGGAGTTCGTATCGACGTCTCAAACCCCAGCGGATCCGGATCAGGAATTCACGACGAGCGGTTCGTACCAATCCCGATTGGTCCGATACCAGTCGATGAACTCCTCGACGCCCGCGCGAATGTCACGAGTCGGTTCGTAGCCGATCCGTTCCTTCGCTTTCGAAACGTCCGCGTGGGTGTGTTCGGCGTCACCCTCGTATTGGTCCGTAAATTCGATTTCGAGGCTCGGGTCGATGGTGTCGCGAACTACCTCGGCGAGCGTGAGAATGTCGATGTTGTCCGTGGAACCGATGTTCATCACTTCCCCGTCGGCACTGTCGTCGGTAAGCAGTTTCTCGTTCGCACGAACGACGTCGGCAACGTAGGTGAAATCCCTCGTTTGGGCTCCGTCACCGTAAATGATCGGCGACTTACCGCGGAGACATCGGGAGACGAAGTTCGAAATGGCCATGTTGGGACGCATTCGTGGGCCGTACACGGTGAAATACCGGAGCGATACGGTCGGGAGTCCGTAAATCTCGTGATAGACGCGAACGTAGTGTTCGGCCGCGACTTTGGAAACACCGTAGGGAGAAATCGGCGTGTTGGGATGGGATTCGTCGTACGGGAGATAGTCCGGCTTGCCGTAGACGGACGACGATGAAGCGTTGACCACTCGCTCGACATCGGCTTTCCGGGCCGCTTCGAGCACGTTGACCATTCCATCGACGTTGTATCTGTTCACCTTCTTCGGCTGTTCGACGCTCGTCCGGACGCCCGCTTGTGCGGCTTGGTGGTAGAGTACGTCGATGTTCGTCGTCAATTCTTCGAGCAAGTCCGTATCGTTCACGCTCCCCTCGATGAACTCGTAGTCCCCGTCCCCATCGCTCGCCGCTTTACGACCCATCTCGATGTTACGCTTCTTGATTCCGAGGTCGTAATACGGTTCGAGGTTATCGAGAACGGTAACATCGTGACCTCTCTCGGTGATGGTTTCTGCGAGGTGACCTCCGATAAAGCCAGCCCCGCCTGTGACGAGCACTCTCATACTTTCTGATCGCCTTCTGAATTTAATAAATTTATGTATTAAATTATATTTAAGAATGGAGTATAATAGTGGGAAACTGATATGATCGGCGGCTCGTTTTTTAGGCTCGTTTCTCTTCCGCTTCGTACATCGTGGAATATCCGGTGGAATGGATCGTATTGAATTTCTGTGCCAACTTCGAACTCGGATCCCAGGTTATCCTATATATTCCGTTGGGTGAGCGATACAACTTGACACCCGGCCGAAATAGGATATACCTATCATTTAACGCACTCATATTCGAGTTGAACACGAACTCCGGTCGTAAGTGATCGTACTCGTATTTGCGGTGCTGAGATATCGACCGTCTCGTGGCCTCCGAGGCGTAGTACGAGTCAGTAGAAACGTCGCCGCTGACGTACTCGTTGGCGAACCGTTTCCCGGTCAGTTCGCTGCTCGTCAAATACGTTCGATAATTCGTGGAGTTGTCCGGTAAGGCAACCGTCACTGATGCGATTTGCGCGACGATAATAACGCCAACTAGGATCACACCGACGGAGTTCAACAGTAGTCTCTTTTGACGCGACCCGACGAGAGCGGGAAGTGTTCGTAGAAAACACACCGAAGCGAGCGCAGCCAACACTGGCTCCGCCATGTACAAACTTCTGTCCACTCCGCCGATGGACGGATCGATGAGACTGCCGATAATGAGGAGGTTGGTGACTGCAATCACGGAAAAGACGAATATCGTTTCCTTTCTCCTGTCGTCGAGCAATAGAAGTAGCCCCGCGATTCCGCCGAGTGGCAGGAGAACGAACCCATGCCCACGTCGAAGGAGGAGACTGGTGAGCGTGTTTTGAACCTGTATTGCGTGCTGATAGGACGTGGATGGCGTATAGAGCGCGGCGTCGGATCCAGGCTGGAAGACGAATATTAGCCTGTTTATCATTCGCAGTCCTAACCCGCCGACGTGGAAATACTGTATGTACAAGATCAGCGACAGTATCAGCGTCGTAATTATCATCGGGTAGACGGCATTTTGACCGGTCCGATATTTCGGGAGCGTCCAGCTAAGTCTTCGAATTCCGGTATCCGCGAGCAGCAGAGCTCCGAACACGAAGGAGAGGGCAACGATCAGTGTTGGAGGGAGTTTGTGGGTGAAAATGGACGAAATAAAGAGGAGAAAGACCATCGCGAGCGCTCTCGAATCCCTGCTTTTGATGTAGATCATCAGTAAAATGAGAACGGGACACCACTGTAGAACCCCCAACGTTTGAGCGATCGGTTGATACGATAGTACGGTCGAAATCTTGCTAAACCCCGCGATAGTCGCTCCTACGATAGCAACCTTTGACCATGGGTCTGAGACCAGGTTTCTCACGATGAGAAACGCGGTAAGCGGGAAAATCACGCCGATCAACGCCGGATAGACCGCCATCGCCGTTGGCGCATCTACGCCTGCTATGATTCCGACAGATGCAGGGAGTATCTCGAAGAGCGGTGCTTGGGAGTAGAAACTGTCCCTCACCGCGTTGATAGACCCTGTTTTAATGACCCCCTGGACCCAGAACGCATAGCCGTCCGGGTCGAGACCGATCATACTCGCAGGATAGCGGTAAATGTACACCCTGAAGAGTACGGCAAGAACGATTACGACGGCGAAACTGACGATCAGGTATCGATCCTTGGAGTAGAATGCGGTTGGGACGAGTAGCGACAACACCAAAGGGAGTAGACAGATTCCCATCCAAGGATACAGGGCGGTAGAACTGGTAATAATACCCAATAGTAGCGAACCAAACGACAGGATAACCGAGAGATAAAGAACCGCTTTTGACGTACGATTGTTCACATGAGCTATGCGATGGCAATGGCAAAATAACTTCTGCCCTTCGATAAATTAATAAGTTCCTCCGTAGTGATCTACGCTCGAATCAACTCGAAGGAAATTGCTGCTCCCTGCCTATCAATCGAAGTAGAGTCCTCTAACACCGTCGTCCAGTTCGACAGAATGTCCGTGCTCCGCCGTTGTCTTCCGCACAAATCGTATGAAAACTATTTAGTGATACAGGGTGTAAACACAGCAATAACTCGGTTCATTAATTTACTATCAATATGGCAGACGTTAAAATTGAGGGGGAGAATGTCTTCTCGCATATTTCCAGGGGGGCATTCGTCACTATTCTGGGAAAGTTCGTCGGCATTCCGTTAGGTATCGGTTCTACGATTCTCATCACTCGATTGTTCGGTCCGAAGATATTCGGTAGCCTGCGATTCGGTCTCACGGTGATGGACTTTGCGATGATTTTCTGCGTGTTGGGGATGAGTTCGGGAGTAAAACGCTACATTTCCATCGCAGAAACGAAAGCGGATCAGGTGGAGTACTACGTAGCGTCCTTAGTGATCGGTTGTGGACTTTCGCTCTTGGTTGGTTGTTCTTTGGCTTACTTTTCGAAACCGATCACGCTGCTATTTTTCGACAACATTAGCGGTTCCGTCTTCGTGTTTTATTTGGGGCTGTCACTTCCGTTTGCGACGGTCTTTTCGATTTCCCTCGCGGCTACCTTGGCGTGGAACTACTCCTCGTTCAAAACGGTGCTCCAAGATATCTTGTTCAAGCTATTTCAGATCGTCCTATTTGGGGCTGTAGCCTACCTTGGGCTTTCACAGGCGTCTTTAGCACGATCGATGCTCCTCGTTTACGTGTCGGTCTGTTCCCTGGCCGTTCTTTCCGTCGGTTTCATTCTACGTGACGACTTCGATACTGCTCGGGGTCTCTTTCACCGGATTCGATTCGACAGCGAAAAGATCCGGCCCCTCGTCACCTTCTCGTTACCGCTATTGTTCACAAAAAGCGTCTGGTATCTGATGAACAATGCGGACACGTTGATGATCGGCTATTTCATAGACGAAAGCGCCGTCGGATTGTATTCCGGTGCGTTCTCCCTCGCTCTGTTCGTTCGAATCGTATTCAACGCGTCGGGGTCGTTGTTCATGCCGAATATGGCGCGGCTCTACGAAAAGGACCGAATCTCGGAGATCTGCTATGTATATCGAAAAGTCACGAAGTGGTTGGTGATACTGAGTCTCCCGATAATGATCGGGAACGTCGGCTTCCCGAAACTGCTCCTGGCCGTGTTCGGGAAGGAGTTCGGAACCATGTCGATCACACTCGTGGTGCTCTCCGTCGGCATTTTCTCCAACGTGATATTCGGTTTGAACGGAACGATCATGCCGGCCATCAATCGACCGAGAATACTGTTGTACAACAATCTGGTGGTGTTACTACTGAATCTGGCCTTGAATACGCTGCTTATTCCCCGCTATGGGATCATCGGCGGGGCGGTAGCGACGACGATCTCTTACTTCCTCCTCGATCTGTTACACGGGTTCGTCCTCTATCGAGAGTTGGGATTGGTTCCGATCAGGGGGGACTTCGTCGTCACGACGGTCTGTTCGCTTGCCCTTATCGTCGGTATCGGTCGGTTCGGTGACCTGGGCATTACGACGCTCACCGGTGCTATCGTGTACGGTGCCATTACCTACTCGCTGTATCTCGGTGTCATACTAAAACTCGATTACATTTCCATCGACGAGTTCTTCTCCCTTCTCGATTTCTGAGACACGTCGGCGATTTCCGTCGTGTCGGAATCCATCCGGCGTTCGCCTCGCTCAATCCGTTGTTCGGGGACGTTCCTCTCGCTCCGATCTGTAATCTCTCAACAATAAGTGCATAAATATTTCCTCCGTCGATACGATATACTAACAGATGGACTTACTCGTTCTCGGTGCCGACGGTCTGGATCCTCGTGTCACACGGTATCTGATCCAAAAAGGGAGATTGGAAACGATATCGACTCTCACCGACACGGGTGAGGGCGAACTCGATGGAATGGCGAGCAGAAGGGGATTTCAATCGGTCCCCCACACCGGCCCCGCCTGGTTGACTATCTATACGGGGCAGACCGAGCGAGAGCACGGTCTCACGAAAGGTGGCTGGGTACAGGGCGACTCAGTCTTCACCGATTATTACGACGAAACCGTGTTCGAGGAACTCGTGAACGCTGGTCGTCGAGTCGGCGTCGCGTTCATGGCCAATACGTACCCGGCACACATCGAGACCGACGATGGGTCGTGGATGATTTCGGGATATCCCTCGACAGGTGACAGGGATCGAATCGTCGACCCACCTTCCCTCGTCGAGTATCTCCCGGACGATTACGAATCGCTCCAGGCCAAACACCTGGTAAACAGCGGGGACGACTCGCGGAACGCAGGGGGAACCATCGCGCCGGTCGAAGCGTGGATAGCAGCGGATAGGCGGAAGCGACGGGAAGTTCTCCGTCCGATACTCGAAGAGAACCCCGTCGATGTACTGTTCTACGGGACACAAATCACGGACATAATGGGGCATCGTTGCAAGCCGTTTCCGTACTATACGACCGGAATCGGCGAGCGGATTGCGGGGTTCATCAACGACCTATTCGGGACGACGCTACAACCCCCACGACTCAATTCGATGGCTTGGAACGCCGAATTTCGGCGCGCGTACGAGTATATCGACTCGCTACTGAATTGGTTCATCGAAACGTGCGACCCGGATCGTATCCTCCTGTTGTCCGATCACGGTTACGGCCTCGATGGGAAGGACCACGCGTTCGTCGGTACCAGTATGGTTTGCGGGGATATTTCCCGTCCGGAGTGCACTATCGAAGTGAAAGATTGTATTCTGGAGGCCTTGATCTCCGATGCGTCCGGCGGCGGAGAGAAATCGGTAGACGATCCGTTGACCGGCGAAGAACGGGACGAGATAGAGGAACAACTCGGCGCACTCGGATACACCGATTGATCTCCCGACTATACTCCTCCGCTCCTCGCGTGTGGGCGGTTTTCTCACCCGGTTTATCTTCGAACGTACACACGACGAACTGTAGCGATGTGATACGGTATATCGGCGTCCACGAGTTTCGAATTCGGTTCAGAGATACCCGAGGTCACGAAGGAGATCATCGACATCGAGGTCTTCCCGGTCTCGTAACTCGTCTTCCGGCATTTTCTCGGCCAACCGAGACGCTGTCTCGTCGTCGTGAGCGGGACGATGCTCCTCGGGGTCATCGTCCAAACTGTAAAGGTCCGGCGACCAGTCCCGTTCCGGATATTCGATGTACTTGTAGTCGCGAGTTCGGACCGCTCGCATGATACTGTGCCCGAGAACGTACGGTGGGCCACACGCTCTGATGTAGGCATTCCTATCGTCGATGTCCGCTGACGGGAGGAGGGGTTTTCCTTCCGAGGTTTCCGGGTTCGATATTCCCGCTAGCTGCAGGAGGGTGGGAAAGATGTCTATCTGCCTGACGAGCGTATCCACGGTTTCACCGTCGCTCTCGGGGGACGAGAGTATAAGCGGCACGTTCGTTTCGACATCGAATACGGTGTGTCCGTGCCCCGCTTCGAGGAAGTGGTCCGGGATCTGTGGTCGAACGACCCTTTCGTGGAGACGGTTCACCGCCCGTTCGATGGGACGCAGGTCGATCCGGCGATCGTATCGCAGATGGTTTCGCAGGTAGCGAATATAGTTATAAAAGGGCCGCTCCCATCCGGTGAGATGTTCCCCGTGATCTCCCGTGATTGCAACGGCCGTATTTTCGGGTAACGCCGAACAAAACGCTTCGAGACTTCGATCGAGCGCCGAAAGCATTCGCGAGTATTTTTGCGCGTGGGGAGCGGATAGCGGTCCGTACTTCGTCGTATCGTACGGTTCGGGAACCTCGATCGGGCCGTGCAGTTCCCACAGGTGAACGTATAGAAAGTACGGTTCTGACAGACGGTCAAGACGCTGTATCGCAGTTCGTTTCCACTCGTTCACCAGGTTTCTGTTCCTATCACGGTACCAAAATCGATCGAAACCGCGGTCCAAGCCGGTGTCCTCGACTATTGGTCCAGTTACCATGGCGTACGTGTTGTAGCCCTCGGATCCAAAACTCTCCGCGAGCGTGTCGAGTTCGGGATCGAGTTTCACGTTGTGGTGGGAATTCACCCCGTTCCCTTCGGAATAATTTCCGGTGAGGATACTCGCCACACACGGCGTCGTCGTCGTCGCCGTCGAGTGCATATTCGAGAAGAACGTCCCGCGGTCACGCGTTTCGTTCAAAAAGGGAGTGTCTGCGTGATCGTCGCGGACGAAATCACTCCGTAAACAGTCGATACATATGAGAACGACATTCGTATCAGAGCACATATTCTATATTTTAATCCTCAAAATATATATTCTTTTAGTAGATGTACTGATATGCGATGGATCGACACTCGACATTTATTACTCTACAGGAGAATTCTATCCACTAGCATGGCGAATATAACATATGTGGCGAGTGGGATTGTGGGGCCATCGGACGTCTCCTCATCGATCGCCAAGTATCAGTTTCCCAAATTTTTGGCGTCCGAACACTCGACGACCGTGCTATCTCGGACACCGATACAGGAACCGGAGATAACCGAGGAAGTCGTCGTCAAGACGCCGCCAGGAAATGCGTACGTTCGTACCGTCGTCTTCCCGTTCTTTGTCCTCGTCCACCTGCTTCTGCGTCGGGACGGTACCGATATCGTCGCGACCGATCGGTCGGGTGATGCAATCTTACCGGTCGCTATCCTCCATCGATTCGATTTCGCACCGTGGATAATCTTCTGCGCGGACAGTCCCGATGGGAGGGAGAACAAACGAAACCGTGCGGATATCGATCTGGACGTTTCGATGCTTCATACCACATTGATGCAACGGATCGCGTGGTACGGCTACCGGAATGCCGATAGAGTGATCCTGAGCGACGAATCTGAAGAGATCGACGTCTCTCGAAAAACGGTGATCAAAGGGGGTGTCGACTGTGAGGTAGTCGATCGTATAACGAGGAAGACCGAGAGAACTGAATCGGAAACGCTCAGGGTTCTCTACGTCGGTAATATGTACTACCATCGAGCCATCGACGTACTGTTCGACGCCGTCGAGAACTGTGAGAGCGATATCGAACTCGTTCTCGTCGGCCCGCCACCGGAGGCAGGAGATGCGAACAGTATGCGGGAGTTCGTCGAACACGTCGCACCCTCCCTGGAGGCGAGGATCGATTCCCTCTCGGTGGATTGTCAGTATAAAGGGAAGCTTCCACACGAGGAGGCACTCGCAGAGATGGTCAAGGCCGACATCGGCCTGTGTTTACTCCCCTACGAGCGAGGAATGCCGCATTTCCTCGATTCGTATCCGATCAAGGTCTTCGAGTACATGGCCACCGAAACCGCCGTCGTGGCGACACGAACGCCAGCGACGAGCGAACTGCTCGATGCCCCACAGTTGGTGCAGGAAAACGACCCAACGGTCGTCGCGAACGTCATCGACTCGCTCGCAGACGATCAACTCCGTAAGCGGTGCCGGGAGCGCAACCGCGAAACCGTCACCGATCACTGTTGGAATTCCCTGTGGGAGCAAATAGATGACACCGTTGGTTCCGTGATGCGGGATGACGAATACGCCGTTCGTAACGACGGTGTTTCGGCCGATCGGAAATTCTAGGTTCAACCACCGTATCGTAGTAGTGCGGGATTTTATTAACTATGGTGTAGTACCGTAACTATATGCCTGCTGGACGCACCCAACGAAATTTTCTCGAAAATTTATACTGGAAGATAAAGACGTATCGAACGGATCGATCGAAAATCGAGATACGGAACTGTGCGGGGAGCTATCGACTTGCCGTTCCAGCAGGGGCCTCGTTCGTCGAAAAGTACGAATCCACAGGGGAGTACGAACCGATGTTCGAAAGCGAACTGAAACGTCGATTGACCGCTTTCGACACCCCTGTTTACTACGATATCGGAAGTCGATGGGGATACTTTACGAAGTTCAGCAGTCTCATCACATCTCCCGAATTGGTCCACGGATTCGATGCGAATCCACGGTGGTTCTCGTTTCTCAAACAAACACACGAACAGGACCTTCCGGGAATCTCCCTTACCAATGCGTACGTCTCTGCGGAGTCCGGCGACGATGCGATCAGCATCGACGATTACCGTCTGGAACACAGCGATCCGGACGTCGTAAAAATAGACATCGAGGGGAGCGAGTATGAAGCGCTAACGGGAATGCGGGAGACGTTGGAGGATGCCCACCCCGTCGTTTTCGTCGAGGTTCATCCATCGTATCTTCGAAACCGAGGGAGTTCGGCGAATGCCGTTTTCGATTTCCTCCGGACGCTGGGGTACGAACTACGAGGGACGACGAACCATCGGACGGGTGATCAGCTCTGGTCGCCGATTTCGGACGTGAATCTCCCCTCGAACGGTGACTACCTGATCTTAGCCGAGTAACTCCGGCTTTTTCACCCTCCGTTCAGGGAAGGGAATCCTTTATTTTTTCACGTAGCTATTTTGGATTGTGTCGTTAACAACTTCGCTCAAGGCTGGAATTTCCGATCCCCGATTGATACTCCTAGAGCTCTATCGGCGCTTTCAGCGGGACCTTCGCGGGCGTCACGGAGTCTCGATCATGGACAGGGACTGGGATACGCTCGTCCTCTTGGACGCCTGTCGATACGACATCTTCGAGCGGTCCGTTCCGTTCGACGGGAGCCTTTCCAAGGTGATCTCTCGGGGATCACATACGACCGAATTCCTGCAGGAAAATTTCGGCTCCCGAACGTTTCCGGATTCCGTGTATGTGAGTGCGACTCCACAACTGCGGGCGAACGATCTCGGGAACAACTTTCACGCCGTACGCCACGTCTGGGAGGACGGATGGGACGACGATTTGCGCACGGTACCGCCGGAAACGATGGTCGAAGCGACGGTCGAAGCGCACGAATCGTATCCGAACAAACGCATCATCAGCCACTTCCTCCAGCCACATTACCCGTTTATCGGGGACTGTGGCCGGAAGATCGACCACGGCACGATCACTGGCGGCGGCGTGTTGACGGACGAACGCGATTTCGCGTCCATCTGGGAACTGCTCGAAGCGGGTGACGTGTCCCGCGAAGCGGTCTGGAACGCGTACGTCGAAAACCTGGAGTTGACGATTCCCCACCTTGAGCGGCTCCGTGAAATGATCGACGGGAAAATAGTCATGACGTCCGACCACGGGAATTCGTTGGGGCGCATGGGCGTTTACGGCCATCCACAGGGATACTATCTATCGGACCTGGTGGAAGTCCCGTGGCTCGAACTCCCGTACGATCGACGCCGTGAAATCTCGGCCGACGGGACGACCGATGTCACCACTTCCGAAACGGTCGACGATAGACTCCGTGACCTCGGGTACCGGCAGTAACGGTCCCTTCGAGCGTTGCAAGAGTGCCGAGCCAGCCATCACGTACCTTCGTCATTGACTGTTATGTGCTCTCCATCATTCTCTCGTAGAGATCGATATACTGATCGGCGATACGGTCGAAGCGGTGATTCTCCTCGACGTATCGTCGCGTTCTTTCCGCCATGGTGTCGGCATCCTCCGCCATTACGTGTCTTACCCCTTCGATCAGACCGTCGACGTCGTCGCGGTCGGCCAGCCATCCGGTTCGTCGATGGGTCACGAGTTCGGGCATCGAAGTCGCGTCGTACCCGACGACGGGTTTGCCGGATGCCATCGCTTCCAACACGACGTTCGCACACCCTTCCCGGACTGACGGAAACAGGAGGCCGGTACAGTTGGCGTAGATGGCGGGTAGTTTCGACTTCTCCACCCGCCCGACTACCGTTACGTTGTCCAGTTCGTCGGCGGACCGCTTTACGGAGTCGAACATCGGCCCGTCGCCGAACAGAAGGAAGCGAGCGTCTTTCACCTCGCGAGCGACGTCGATCACGTGGTTGGGTCGCTTTCGATTCACGAAGTTCCCGACGAACATGAACGTCGGCTTCTCGTCCGATTCCGAAACGATATCGCTCGGTGCGGGGTGATGGGGATGGAATTCCTCGGTATCGACCCCGTTGTAGATGACTTCCGCATCGACGTCGTACGCTTCCTTCACGGTGGATGCCGTGTGCTTACTGACCGCCGACACGTGATCGGTTAGTTCGAGCAACTTCCGTTTCCGCTCGGTCGGGAACGTTTGCGAGTTGACGTCGACGCGAAAGGTGTGTAAGTGATGTAACGAGCGATTCCGAAGATGCGAAATCTGGCTGATTTTGTAGTGTGCGAGTCCGCCGGTGTGGATGAGGTCGTGTTTTTCGAGACACGATTTCAGATACCGAAGCCGTCGCTTTACCGATCCGGGTTCCCCTGCGTAGCGTTCCACTATGCGCGGATGATTCATGATCCCGTTTCGTCTGTTCGAGAGGATGGTTATCTCGTAGTCGGAATCCGCAACGTCCCCGCCGATGTTCTCGAAGAGGTTGGGAATCGGACTATCCGATCCGATCGTATATGGATAAAAGATTCGTTTCATCGTGTACTCACCGTGCGACCAGCGAATCGGTCATGGAACGGTACTGTGATGCCACCTTGGAGAGGGTGAACCGATCTAACACGTATTCACGACCGTTTTCACCGAACTCCCGCCGTCGTCGTTCGTTCGTCAGCAGATCCGATATCCGGTCTACCATCCGCTCCGTATCCTCGGGACGGATCAACCAACCGGTCTCTCCGTGCTGAATTTGGTCCACCATCCCGCCGACCATGAACGCGACACAGGGAGTCTCACAGAGGTACGACTCGCTGATACTCATCCCGAAGCTTTCGGCTGACGACGTGAGGATAGTCACGTCGAAGAGCGAGTACCAGCGTGATAACTCCGTGCTCGGTTTTCTGCCGACCCAGTGGAGGTTTTCGTCCACTCCGATCTTTTCGCCATACCGTTTATACTCCGGAACGTGTTCGCTGTCCCCGACGACCACCAAGTGGACTTCCCGACCGTCGATGGGGGTCAGTTCGGAGACGATTTCGAGCGCTTTACGGGGTTGTTTTACCGGACGTGGCGTCTGGCAGGTGCCGAGGACGAACGCATCGGCGGGGATTTCGAGCGATTCCCGGAGGGAACTCACCGTCCCTTCGGACGCGACGGAAAACAACGACTCGTCGATACCCGGCGAGATGACGTGATGTCGCCGTCCGGGGTCCCGCCCGTGCTCTCGAAGTATGTCGGTCATCTGGTGATAGGAATTGAACACGAGCGCGTCGCTGCGTCGTAGCAACTCGTCCTCTATCACTTTGGCAGATATCAGCGGAAATTTCTCCGACGGGTTGTTGTACCCGTTGAACCGAGTGACGACCGGCGTTTCGGTCACGGCACTCAATAGCTGGGGGACGGGCGAATGAACGATCCCGCCATAGGTGTGATACAGGTCGTAGGAACGGCGCGAAACGATCGATTTGAGGAGAAACCTCAACTGTCCAGCGCCCATCGCGTTACCCACGAACATCGTCTCTATCCCGCTCTCTCGAAATCGGGACGCAACGGCCTCGTTCTCCGGTCCGAAGATCACGGTATCCACGTCGTGCGTAGGAAAGTAAGTCGAGATGCGTTCGACGGTTGCCGGGATATTGTTCGGACTGACCGGCCCCATTACGTTTAATATGTTTCCCATAAGGGTTCTGCACTTATTGAAGCGGCATATCGTATTAATCCTTTTTTAGCCTTATCGATAATAAGATCCTCCGTCCGAATTCCAACCTATCTCGTCACGTCCTCGATCATATCCGTCAGCTTGTTTCTCTGAAACTCCGATTCGAAATACCGATCGTTTCGCCACTCTTCGTCCCATGCTTCGTTCCGGATGACGGAGACCATCTCCTCCACGGAGTCGACGATATTGTCCGTTACAAATCCGATGTCCCCCGCCCTGCGAGCGACGACCGGCACTCCGCATTCCATCGATTCGAGGATCACGAGCGGAAGCCCCTCCTTGGGGGACGGGTGAACGTAGAGGTCCGCGGCCTTGTAGTACTGATCGATCTCCTCGTACGAAACGTGCCCGGGCGTCATCACCGTTCGGTCGTCGAACCGCTCGTTCAACTTCTCCCGGTACGGTCCCTCCCCGATGAGGACGAATTGAACGTCGGTTCGGTCCTCCAGGGAGGCGATGACGCGTTCGAGAAACGGCATTCCCTTGAGTTCCGTGAGTCGACCGACGTACAGCGCGATTCGTCGGTCTTCGGGGAGTCCAAGCCGCTGCCGGATCGACCCGTCGTCGGGAACGGGATGGAAACGGCCCTCGCTGTCCAACGTGGGCGGCAGCAGTACGATGTCCTCGTCACCGACCCCGCGGCTCTTTATCGCATCGCTGCCGTTCGGGCCGAGGGTGACGACTTTGTCGGCGAATTTCAGCGATACGAACCTGTTCAAACAGTTGTTCAGCGCGAAGACCCCTGCCCGCTCGAATCCGTGATGGAATTTGTACGCGTCGAACGTCGGACCGGAGTATCGAACGACCGTCGGAACGCCGCATCGTCGTCCGGCGCTGGCGACACCTGCGGCGTGGCTGTTGAAGCTCCAGAGTTGGATCACGACGTCGGGCGAGCGTTGCTCGATATACTCCGTACACTGTCGGTGTACCGTGGCAACTTTGGAGAACATGGTGGCGAACGAGTTCCCACGCAAGAAACGAGGCGGTTCGTTTTCGGGAATCGCTATACGAGTGTAGTATTTTTTCGCCGCAGGGGGGAGGTCCGTGCTTCCAAAGGCCTCCAGGTCGAACCGCGGCGAGAGGTACGCTCCCCACGATGTGAGAAGTCGCTCCACGTTCTCCGTGTCGTCCGTCATCGTTCCCAAGTATATCCCGACGCGTGTCATTTGATACAGCCCTTCGATTTCATCGGATGTTATACTCCTATTCCTTCCCCTAATATTAACATTTTCTCACCCGTGATAGTTGTCTCCGAAAGTACACGGAGTCGAACGAAGTCCCACGCCACGGACGGGAACTCGCTACTTCTTCACTGATTCAACCGCAGTTTGCACGTCGTCGGTAAATCGTCCGACCGAGAACCGGTCCAACGTGTCCGAATCGATTCCACTCGCCGACTCGTTCACGTTCGATTCGATGGTCTCAGCCATTCGATCCTGCGGACGGACGAACAGTCGTGAATGTGTGATCTCCGGAAGAATACCGACGGGGGTCGCCACGACCGTCGTCCGTACGGATAACGCTTCGAAGACGACGGTGGGATACGCTTCGGCGTCGGACGGCAATATCACACCGTCAGCGGCGTGGATCAACCGCAACGTCCGCTGGTGAGAACAGGAACCCAGCAGTCGAACGCGGTTTGTCACCCCCAACCGTTCGATGGCCTCTTCAATCGCGTCGTGAACGGGACCGTCACCGACTACTACGAGTTGGTACGACGAGGGTAATTCGTCCAGCATCTCGACGGTTCGGACGGGATTTTTGATATCGACCAATCGGCCAACGAAGAGGACGGTCGTTCCGTCCCACTCGGTGATCACGTCGGTGTCCGTTTCGGATCGGTCGGAATCGATCGCCGTTCTGATCTCATCTTCGTTGACGACGCCACCGATCAACTTCGTGGACACCGTCGATCGCTCCTCGATTCGATCTCGAATTTGTGGCGTCCTCGACAGCACGAGGTCCCCCAAGAACAGTTCGAAATTCAGCTGTTCGAGGACGTAGACCGGATCGTACCGGGCTCTGTCGCCCGTGATGCTCGGGGAATACGCGATAAAATTCACCACCGGAACTCCCCGAACGACGCCCAGCACCTTCGCAATGGAGTGGAAGAGATGGTTCGTCGAATAGATCACCTCGAAATCGGTGTTGCCGGTCAAGCGCAACAGGTACGGAAGGACGAGGAACAGGAACTTCACGCGGAGCAACTGGCCCGAGAAACTGTTCGGGTTCTCCGCTTCCGAGCTAGCACGATACGGCCGGTGAATCTCAACACCGTTTTCCCGCTCCAATTCGGCCGTTCCCTCCGTTCTGGGCGTGACGACGACGACTCGATTTCCCCGCTCGGCGAGGGCGACTGCCGCTTGCCAATCGATAAACGCACCTCCCGACGTTTTCGGATAGAAGTCCTCCGCGAGCATGAGCACGTTCATCCGATCACTTGTACCCCAAGACTTCGAGACGGTCCTCTATCTCCGAGTCGAGTTTTTCGGCTTCCATCTCGGCATCGACAGTTCCGAGGCGGGTGTTCCCGAAGGTGTATAGCTGATCGTGTAGTTCGGTAAGTCTCCCGTCGAACTCGCGTATCTGCTCCTGTTCTCCCGGATCGGCGTGCAGATCGAACCCCGTCTCCGAAACTATCTCTCCATCGTCCAATCGTCGCTCTATCACGACCTTGTATCGCCGATCACGAACGGCGAATCGACGAACGTCTCCGTCCTCCCCGGTGGCACTGGCGAAGACCGTCCTCGAACCGTCGGACTCGTCTTCGATTTCCGCGAACAGGTCGTCCCGGGGGAGCGTGTCGTCCTGTCCCCCTGCGGCCGCGAGTATCGTCGGGACGACGCTCAGGGTGCTGACCAGTTTCTCCACGCGTTTAGGGTCTCGATCCGGATGTAGCACGAGCAACGGGACTCGAAGCAATTCCTCGTGGAGCCGTCGAGGATGGGTGTAATATCCGTGTTCGTCGAACCCATCGCCGTGATCCGCCGTGAGTATCACCAGCGTGTCTTCGAGAAGCCCCCGCTCGTCCAACCCGTCGATCATGTGTCGGAGCTGTGCATCCAGGTACCGTATCTCCCCGTCGTAGAGGTCGATCAGTAGTCGATTCTCTTCCTTTGTGACGTTCTCAGGTTCCTTGATACTCTTCTGATAGAGCCGTTGTGCATCCGAGTTCGATACCGACCGTTCGGAAAAACGATCGAAACCCACGGGCGGATTGTACGGCCCGTGGGTGTCCATGTAGTGGTTCCAGAGGAAGAACGGCCCGTCATCCAGTCCGTCGATCCAGCCGAGCGATTGCTCGTTGATCTCCTCCGCCCTGGTGTGGTACTCCCCCTTGTTGAGAACGAACTTGTTCAGAAACCGTTCGAAGAGCGCGACGAGTCGGTTCTGTCCAAGCATCAGGTTGTCATCGAAGACGTCGAATCCCGAATCGAAGTCGTAGGCGCGGGAGACGTACGGATTCGAGTGGAAGGCAGCGGTGGCGTACCCCGCTGCCGAAAGCCGGTCGCCGACGCTGGATCTCACGAGCCGATACCCGTTGTTCGCAAACGTATCGGGATACCGTCCCGTGAGGAGTGCGGGGACGGCCTCCCGGGTGTGTGAACTCGGTGAGATCGCTCGATCGAACGACACGGCATCGGAAGCGAGGTCGGCGAGGAAGGGAGACGTGTCGCGCTCGTATCCGTGGAAGGAGAGATGATCCGCACGGAGCGCATCGACCGACAGTAAAACGACGTTCTGTATTTCGGCCATCTTTACTCTCTCCAACGACTTCCTTTCATATAATTCTGTGTTCGTATTCAATTCACTTAGTCGTCCACGACGGAGTATACCTGTTTCGCGGTCTTTCCGACCTGTTGTAACGTGAAGTCGACTGCTCGGTTTTGGTTTTTGGTCCCGAGTTCCTGAAGCGAGGCGTCCGGTTGATCGAGCAACGTCACTAGCGTGTCGGCAAACACCTCCGCGTCAGTCGCGTCGACGAAACACGACTCGTCGTCCGGAACCAACGCCCTGAGGATGCGCAAGTCGTTCACGACCACGGGGGTCTCGGTTGCCATCGCTTCGAGTACCGCGATTCCGAACCCTTCCTGTCGTGACGGCAAGACGAATATCCGCGCTTCGTGTAGTAATCCTATCTTCCGCTGCTCGGAGACGAACCCGAGAAAGTCCACGTTTTCCGAAATCCCGTTCTCTTCGGCCTTTCGTTCGAGGGCCCGTTGCCGCGGTCCCGTACCGGCGATTGCGAGCGTCGTCTCCGGTCGTTCGTCGACGACGTTTTCCATCGCCTCTAACAGCAAGTCGATCCCTTTCCGATGGACGAGACGCGACACCACCAGCAGATCGTACTGTTTCGCATCCACGTCGTCGGGACTGGTACAGTACGACTCGTAGTTGATCCCGTTCGGGACGACGTGAATCTGTGTTGTCACACCGTACTCGTGGAGTTCTTGCTTCGTGAGTTCACGTGGAACGACGACGGCGGAGTACAAACCACTTCGAAGTAAGTTCTGTACAATCAGTTGAATGACGCCGATCGGAAGCGGATATTTCGAGAGGGCACTGCGGTCGTGAAACTCGTGCACGAGCGCCACGACTGGTATCGAAAAAACCCTCGCGACCGGTGCCACCAAGGTCGGATGCGGCGTGTAACTGTCGACGATAACGTCGATTTCGTCGGTCCACATGATCCAGAGCAGGAGGGGGAACGACACGAACGGAAACAACGACCGGGAGAGATAGAAGTAGAGGGTCGTGAATCGGGACAGAGCGTCGGGGACGCATTTGATCGTTCGAATGGAGACGCCGTCCACCTCCCGCTTCGCAGGGAGCGTCGGGTCGGTTCGACTTGCGATGATTCGAACGTCCGCTCCCGAGTCGGCGATCACGGTCGCCTCGTCGAACAAGCGACGGTCGCCACCGCCACCATCTTCCGGGTCGGTATTGTTCAGGTACAGTATTGTTTGAGTCATAATTTCCTCCGTATTACCGAATCCACGTTATGAATATAGTTCGAAACAACCCGATAGCGTACCCAAGCTTCGGTTTCTTCGTCCGTCCTGCTTTTCGCTCCTCGACGGTGATCGGAATCTCTTCGATCCGAAGCCCGTTCTTTCGCGCTTCGATTATCAACTCGGGTGCGCTGAATCGCTCCTCGGTGAGCGTGAGCTTTTCCTCCACGGCTGTGCCTCGAATCGCGCGGTAGCCGTTCGTACAGTCGGTGATTTCGGCTTTCGTGAGCCGATTGATGAACCAGGTAAACCCTTGGATACCCGCTCGACGAACGGCGTTGTTCCCGGAATAGTCCGTGCCGAGTCGTCGGGACCCCATCACGTAGTCCGCCCTGTCTTCGATGATAGGGGTGACGAGACGCTCCAGTTCGTCCGCGGGGTGTTGACCGTCGCCATCCATCGTAACGACGATGTCCGCACCCCGTTTCGATGCCACCCTGAAACCGGTCCGTAGCGCACCACCTTGTCCCTGATTGAGTGGATGTTCGACGACGGTCGTTCCGTTTATGTCCGCCTGTCTGGCGGTACTATCCGCCGAACCGTCGGAAACGACGATGGCTTCCACCGAGTAACCCCGGATCGATTCCGGAAGGGATTGCAGCACCGGTTGGATCGTGTCCTCTTCGTTGTATGCGGGGATGACGATGGAAATCGTGTTGTAACCGCCATCCGACTGTACGCCCTCCGCCGAAACTTGATCGACGGAAAGGTTACGTACTAGGTTTGAGATCTCCCGTTTGTTTTCCCGACTCAACTTCACGACGTAGAACAGGATTCCGATGAACGCGACGTTCGAAACCAGCGAAATCGTAATAAACCGATTCTCGATGTTCAGCACGTTCCCGATGACGTCGTACATATTCGGGGAAACAGCGATCGTGAACAGTCCCGCCGCCACCACGAGACTGATCGTAAGTTCCGATTTTACGAACTGAGTCCTGTACCGTTCGAATCCCCATCCGACGACGAGAACGGCGAGAACGACGAGCAGTACCGAAAGAGTAGCATTCATCCATCTCCCCCCATAAAACGCTCTGTCGTAATCAGAACATATCCCTGATCCGTACTCATTGATTCATACACGTTTACTATGGTATTAACTGCCCTAATAATAAAGGTATCCTCGTCATCCAATTACAATTGAGGATGAACCAGGGGAAGGATGGAGACGCGATACGATGTTCGAAATCGTTCGTGCTCTCGTACCTGACGTCAACAACGGCCGTTGGTGTTCCCCCTCGAAACGGAGTATACGACCGGGTCCCTGCCGCTCACGGAGTAGACCACGTTTCGTCGGTCGTTGAATCGGTCGTATTCGGTGGCACTGATATGCGCTGGAGATCCGGGAAACAGTTGCACCCCGACCGATGACCACGACCGCCGGGAAACGACTGGGCAACTCGGCTCCGCCCCACTTCCGCGTAGCCATTCGTAGACGCCTCGTTGGGTCACGTTGTTTCCGGTTCGTTCCGGATAGTACCGCGAGGCCAATCTCGTCATGTGACCGTCTCCCGTCCACTGGTCGGCGTATGTGGACGCGAATGTGGCGGTCTCCATCTCCGGTTTCGTCACCAACGGCTGTGCCGAAGTCGCCCGTAATCCGCTGTACGCGAGCGGTGCGCTGATCACCGAACAGACGATGACGATGACCGCGAGCACTACTTTGAGACGGTCAGTTCGACGACGGAGGCCCACTGCGACCGTCCCCAGTCCAGCGAGGATCGCGAACGGGAGATGGACGAACGTCTGGGTTCGCACCGCGAGCGCCTGGTACTCCGGAGTAAGCCCGCCGGTCAACGCGAATCCGATGAGCGAGAGCGAAGCGAGAAGCATCGCTACCACGGCGTAACCGTCGATCCCCTCCCGGATGGAAAGCGGCGTTCCGCGGGCCGCAACGATCCCGATTGCAGCGATGGAGAGGACGAAAACCATGGTGAGTACCCTCGTCGAAGCGGTTCCGGGAAATATCGGGAGGAAGTAGTTTCCGACGACGAGGCCAGCACCACCGAAGAGGATCAGCGTTGGAACGCCTCGTTGTAATCGCGGATCGATGGAAGGGAGCCAGAGCGTTAGCACGACGAGGACGATGATCCACGCCGCGAAGAGTCCCAGGGCGGAGGAAACACGAGCGTCCGGTAATCCCGCGGTCGTGTAGTAGAGTCCGGTGTACACCCCGAATCCGACGATGAGAGCACCAGCGGCCACGTTCGGCCCGCTCTCGGAGCGTTTGAGGAACAGCGCCAGCAACGAGATAGCGCTGAGAACGCCGACTATCGTACTGAGATTGTGGGTGAGCGGGAGGATGAAGAAGATCGATCCGGTGAGGACGTACCACGCCGGGCGATTGGTCCACAGGGCATACCCGAAGACGAAAACGCCCA
This sequence comes from Haladaptatus sp. AB643, assembly GCF_024136975.1. Taxonomy (NCBI): domain Archaea; kingdom Methanobacteriati; phylum Methanobacteriota; class Halobacteria; order Halobacteriales; family Haladaptataceae; genus Haladaptatus; species Haladaptatus sp. AB643. Next base: position 93,529 of record NZ_JAMYJW010000005.1, on the reverse strand, counting down.
TGATGACGAAGACGTGACCCATCCCCTCGCTGCTCACCGCTGCTGACCGACCGAGAAAGATTCCGTCCGTGGCCAGCACCAACCCGGCCACCGCCGCCGCCGTTCGGACATCCGAGCGTGGCCATCGAAGCCGTCTCCCCACCCGTCGCGTCAAAACGACGACGAAGAGGCACGAAATCGCACCGATACTCGCCGTGAGATATTGTGCGATGTAGAGCGGGGGAATCCCCGTTATCCGACTCGTGATCGCGAACAGCGTCGTAAACGCGTACTCGTCCGATTGAACGCCGCCATGGGACAACGGGACGTGTCCGGTTGCCAGCGTCTCCCGGACGAGCACGGCGAAATGGAACCCGTCCAGGTTGAACGGCAAGGGACTCCAGTAAAGCGGAACCAACCGAACCGACAACGCCACGAGAAGGACGGCGACGCTGACCAGAACGAAGGAACGACGGTTACTCATCGAAATCACCTCTCGAAGTCGTTTTCATCCCTCGAACACCGTCGCTTCTCATCAACGTCGTCGGCTGACGAACCAGGTACATTCCGACGACGATACCCGCGCTCACGAGAACGATTCCGAGTCCACCGACGAGACTACCGACCACCACGCTCGGCGATACCGTCGGCGTGATCCGAACGCCGTACACGACGAGGACGTTTAGCCTGGCTAGCAGTACGGTTGCGACGACCCCGAGAAGCGACGCGCTACCGATCGCAATCGCACCGATCACGACGGCATCGGCTACGATCAACCGGAATACGCGGGTCGGCGACGCCCCTGTGGCCCTGTATATCCCGACCGCTCGTTGGCGAGCGTGCACGGCTTGCGCGAAGACGGCCGTCGTGCTTCCGACGGTCATCATCCCCGCGAGTACGACCAGGACGCCCAGTAGCACTTGGAGGTTTCCGAACACCGTGTTCAACGCTTGTGAAATTCCGGTACCACCCGTCCGTTTACCGCTGCTCGCATAGGCGGCGACGAGTCGTTCGTCGCCGCTGACCGTATACGCCGTCGTCGCCAAGCGATGACCCTCCGAAAGCACGTCCGCCGAATAGGTACCCGGGGATTGCCGTCCGATCGTAAACACCGTCGTCCTCGACGAGCCAGGTTCGACCGACACCGTGTGTCCCGCGTCCGCTGAAACCCCGGATAGCCGAATCCGACGTTCGAGCGTCGTGTTCCACGGATTGTACAGTCGCACGCGGGCCTCGGTTCGCGATAGCATACTCGGCGTCCGTGGGTGAAGCCGAACGTCGGCCGTCAGCGTCCTCCTCGCTGATTTCCTCGTTCGAACCGTTCTCGAGGTCGTTCGGTTCTTCGTCGTTACACGAACGGTGTGATTCCCCGCCGAACCGAGCGGTAGACGCACGCTTCCATCGTGTCCGGTTCGAACTGTGTCGTTCGCAACGCGAATCGTCGCGTTCGGTACCGGGTCGCCGTCCATCGTCGTGACGGTGACCAGCGGGCTGCTATGTGGTGGTGCCGTATTCGGTAATCCTTGCATCTGAATGGAATCCTCTGCGGTGACAGCGACCGTCCGCGTATACCGCCCCACGTGGATCGTCGTCCGTCCGTGACCCGGTGACGGTAGCTTGGTCGTCACCGCCCGTTGTTGGCCGGGATCGAGCGTTATGGGGACCGTCTTCGTGGAGTTCCCGAACCCAACCGAGACGTCGCGGGTCGCCTTTTCCGAACCGAAATTCCGAGCCCGTATCGTGACCGGGACGCTGGTGTTCTCACTGACTCGATTCGGTACGGAGACGCCGACGACGTCGACGGACGGACGGGTAGCGTCGTGTTTCAGCTTCGCTCCCGTTCGGATGATATTGACGGTCCCCTTCTCCCTTCCCGATAGTTGTTGTCCGACGGACAACGAAACGAGTAGTTGGTCGTCGTACGGACCTGCGGCGGAGTACACGCCGACGACACGAACCATCTCCAGTCCGGATTGGGTACTGCCCCCGAGCGGTACGCGATCACCGATTTCGATCCCCGATGTCCGCGCCAGGTCGGCACCGATCACCGCCTCGTTCGACGCGTTTGGACGCCGACCGCGTTCGAGTGTCGCGTTCGAAACCGCTTCGAAGGCCGAGTAGTTCGCGCCGCGGGCGAGAAACGGTTGTCCGTTTCGCACGGTGAAAAGGAGGATTTCCGGACTCGCGGGGATACCTTGTGCACGCAGGGCATCGGCGTACTGTATCGGAACTTCGCTCGCTATCGGATGGATCGCTCCCGGTTCCGTCACCGTCGTGCCCTGTGTCGTCACGAGCGGCCCCACGACGCCCGCCAGCGACGAGACGAGCACCACGACGACCGCAAATACCGTCAGCGTCGCAACGCTCGGGGCCAGTGCACGCCAATCGAGCAACCGGAGGGAAACGAATCGGCGAAGCCCACGCTTCGAACCCGCCCGGGGTCCTCCCCGTCCCATCGTCTCCGTTAGCCGTCCAGGCGGCCGATCGATGGTCGGCCATACCGCGATTCCACCAGCAACGACCCCGACGAGGATCGTCGCGACGTACATCGGGAGCAGGACCCCGAGGACACGCTCGGTAACCGAAACAGAGAGCGACGTCGGCAGTCCGGCGAAGACGGCCACATCGACCGCGACGTGCGGGAGGATGACGCCGATCGCGTATCCGAGTACCACCCCGGCCGTCGTCAGACCCCCGGCACGAAGCGCAAACGATCGAACCACGGTGAACGGATCGCCCCCGGTCGACCGCACGACGCGAATCGCCTGCAATCGGTCACTGACGGTCATGCGTGTCACGCTAAAAACGGTCGTCCCGACCAGAATCGCACTCCCGACGACGGTCAGTCCCAAGACGGTCAGTAACTGCCGTGTTCCGGCGACGAAAAACGCCAGTGCGGAACGCAGCGTGACGCCCCGTTCCGGGATGCCCGATCCGGATGTTCCACCCGCGGGTGTGATCACGAACGCACCGGTCGAACCGAGCCGTTTTACGAGCGAAGGGTGGGTTACGTACCAGTCCGGCGGGAAGAACTGGTGTGTTGACCCTCTCGGCGTAACCTCGACGGCCAGTTTCGATCGTGACCCGATAAGCCGCTGTCGTCCGGCCGACGATTTCACTCCACTCGTCACCCCGGTTTCCGGTGGGGGTGGAATGGATATCGAAGTGCCTGCTCGAAACGACCGTACTCGTTGCGGCGGGACGCCGACGACATATCGCGAGTCACCGTTCGGAAGGGTTACCGCTGCAACCGGGGCTACGAGCGACGTGTCTCCTGCATTCGATCGTGCGGCCGATACGGAATCGTAATATTTCGCCGTTCCGTCGCTGCTGTATCCTTTTGCGATCGTCGTCGTCTGCGTACTGGCCGCGGTGATGATCAGCGTCGTCCCGGTCAGAAACCCGATCGTCACCGCGATTACTACGATCGCTAAGATATCCCGTCGTGACCATCGCGTTATCAATATGTGTCGATATCCCATGGAGTCTCCATCGAACTGGAACGTCCCGTGATCGTATCGGTACCGGGGCGTTTGCTGTCCCCTCCATCCGATCACGGTGGTTCCGACGCACGGAGGGACTTCCATTTATTTATGGATTGTTCATCACTAAAAACTTCTCCCGGTCGGGTAGCAATGGACTTCCTCCTGTCGTTCGAGCGACCCCGAACGACGGTACCGGCTCGATTATTCCGACCCGTTTCCGCCGGTCACGTTGATCCAGAGGTGAAGCTCACGATACGCGTTATCCGCCGTCGGGTTTTTCGGTGGATTGCCTTTGTACACCAGGAACGTCAACCGGAGTCGAGTTCCGGTCATCGGTGGCGCGACCCGATACGTCGTTCGCCACGTTCCGTTCCGCTCGACGTTCGCGTGCAAGCGTTGTAGCTCTCGCTGATCGTGAATCGTCGTCTCTGTCGCCACTCCGCTCTCGTTGGCGTTCGTTCGGGATCGCCGTTCGTGGGTCCCCATCGTCACGTTCTGTAACAACACGACGACCGTGTACCTCTCGTGGCGATGTTCGTGATTACCGATACCGACGACAACCGGTTTACGCTCCCCCTGCGTGAAATTCGTCGGATAGTCGTCGGCGACCAGTTTGCCGTCATCGTTCTTCGTCAACAGATACACCTCGGTGAACGACTCTCCCTGTTTGGGAACTCCGATGGCGTAGGTCGCGCCCGCCGCGGCGAGCAGAATACACAGGACGAGGGCGACGTTCAACAGTTTGTCGGCGCGCGTCTCCGGGTCGAACAGTTCGTCCCGTGCGTCCTCGACCCACGTTCGGTACGGAACCGAAAACCGCTCCTCCTCGGGAAGGTCCCGTCGTCGAACGACCGCGACGAGGGTCGCACCGAGCGTGAAGGCGCTGATACTCAGGAGGAGGGGGACGAGTCGAATCCCCCACGGTGTGAAGTTCAACCCCAACCCGATGAGCGGGACGAGTACGATGCTCATTCCGAACGATATCGCCACCCGCTCGACGCCATCGATACCGCCGCTGAACCGCCACCGCCCCGTATCCGCGTCCCCTTCCTCGTTCTCTCCGTCCTCGTCGGTGACGGTGGGCGTCCCGGCTTCGGGGAACAATGCGGCGACGAACGCGTAACCCGGCGGGAAGAGGACGAACGGAAATCCGAGAACGACCCGAATCGGTGTCTCGTTGAGCCCCGGAACGAGAACGACGGTGCAGGTTACGATAACGAAACAGATAATCGCAGCTAGATCTGCGGGCAAACGGCGAACTGGGGCGGGAAGGAGAAGCCACGGATCGAACTCTGAGGCCATTCATTTCCTTGTGCAACCCTCATCATTAAAAACTCCCCGGCTCAGACGACAACCACCCCGACGGCGGACCGCGATCCCGGGATGGTCCGACGAGGACCGATCGCGAACGTGTCCGACGGCCGTCCGCTCAGTCCTCCCCGACGAGCGACGTGACCGAATCGAGGACGGATGTCGCCATCTCGCGGCTCACTCGCCTCGTGGTAAAGACCGCGTACTCGTATCGTTCGGTCACGTCTGCGATCGTGGACACCGTCTCGTCCGATAGATCGGCCTCGCGGCACGCGTTGTAAAACTCCCAGTGAGTGGACGTCGGGGTCGAAATCGCCGAGCCGAGTCGGTATCGGGTCGCGGAGTACGCCAACTCGACGGCTCGATCGTATTCATCGGACTCGAACGCCGCCCGCGCCCGGTCGAGGAGTGTACCTGTCATCGCCGTGGACTCCGAACTGTCGGCGGTTGACGTCGTTTCCGCCGGTGAATCGGTCTCTGCTGCCGGACCGATACCGTCCGTCGTCGCCGTATCGCCGTCGCCGCCCGTTCTACGCCGAACCTCGTCGACGATCCCGGATTGCCACAGCAGCAGACTCCCGATTCCCACGAGCACGATACCGATGAGCCATCTGATCACCGTGTGATCGTCCGAGTGACCGCCGGGAGCGAGCACGAGTGCCGTCGTCGCTCGTGCCGATCGGAGGTTCGATCCCTTTCCGTCGAACGTCGCGACGACCTTCGTCCCGTTGTGATTCGTGAGGGCTTTCGATGGGAGTCGAAGCATCGTCCGGTATGTTCCGTTCGCGTTCGTCTGGACGGTTTTGACCGTCGTTCCACCGACCAAAATCGCCACGGGTTGGTTTTCTATCGGCGTTCCATCGGCCGCGCGCAACTTCCCAGTGAGTTTGACCCTTCGTTTTTCGCCCTTGGAACCGGTCCCATTCTGATTCCCCATCGGCGTCCCCGAGAGCGTGAGGTTCGTCGCCGTCGACTCGATAGTGATCGGTTTCCGTTTCGACGAAGCTGCGAGGGCCTTGTGTTGGAGCGGTATCGTGACCCGAACCGTTTGCGACCCGGGAGGCACCGTTGCCGGAACTCGTCGATGGAACGAGAACGTCCCGCCCGTCGTCGTGTTAGTCGTCCCGATCTGCGTCCCACCGATGAAGATCGCAACCGGGACGTTAACGGCGGGGACGGACTTCGAACGGACCTTTCCCGATACAGTTACCGTCTCGTTGTACCGTGTCCGACGTGTGTGTTTCGAGATCGTAACCGCCGATGGGACCTGTGAGACGTTCGCTCGAACGGTCGTATTCGAGCCGAGATAGATCGAACTGCCGGATGGCTGATAGTCGATTCGAAACGGCTGCGTACCGAGCGGAAGCACGGTCGGTCGTCCGACAACCGTGAACGTCCCGTTATCGTCCGTCTGAACGCGTATCGTCCGATTGTCTCCCATGTGGAGTCGGATCGATCGATTGCCGATTCCCGTTCCGTTTGCATCCGTTAGCCGTCCGGAGATCCTGAGTGGGTCGTGAAACGACACGGACGGAGACTCCACCGTCGCCGTCAGGTTCGTCGCGATGAACTCCTCCTTGCGGACCGCTGCTTGTTCCTTGCTGATGTTCCGCGTGACGTTGCGAACCGTTCGAATTTCGTCCGTCGTATCGATATTCGAATCGTTGGAAAGCCGACCGTAGTTCGAAGTGAGATCATCGCTCGACTGGCTGATGTTCTTCTGAATCCGGTCGAGGCGTCGAGCGAGATGTCGTGCTTTCCGGTCGTTTCCGTTCCGTTTCGCCTGCTCGTAGCGGTCGTGTAGCTTGCGGTACCGCTGGACGCGCGAAACATATTTATCTTGACTTTTCTGCGTGCTGTTCAGTGTTTTTGCGGTCTTGTCGTCTCGGTGTCCGTCCGTCTCCCCCGCCACGTCGACGTACTTGTCCAACGTGTCATCGTACTGATCACCTAACACGGATCGTGCTCTTTGGTACTCCCCCTGTTTGAGGTGGACGACGCTCCTGCCGAGTTGCGACGAAAGCTGACCGACCAGCCATTTTTCGAGTGCGGACGAATCCTGATCAGACTTCACGTCGTCGGGATTTTCCTGGTGAACGGTGGAGTTGTTCCCCGTGCGCGTCGGGGTACCCCTTTGCTCCGGATGGGACGTGATACTCGCCGCATCGGTCGTCGAGGGTGCGACGCCTTGCGTGGGCAACGCTATCACTGAGAGGAGGACGAGGAGGCTGACGAACACTACGAACCGGGACACAACTATATCGTCTCCGTCATCCGTGAAAATACTTCGTCCCGTATAATGATTTATCTACTTCATTAGGAAACATTTCCTATCACCTTTCCGAATAAATACATTCAATTGGGAGGGTCAAGTTGTGACGTGTATGGAGGTGACGCGGCGATACGAAGTCGGAGTGGTTCTCGGTTGTCTGCTCGCGGGCGGAGCGTGGCTCCTCCACGAACCGCTCTTCCTTCTGGGTACCGCCGGTATCGGTGCGTTCCTGCTCGTCCAGCAGTATCGGTTCACACGTGACGTTCTTCGGACGACCGACTCGCTCACGCTCACACAATCGGCGTCCCACGACCGCGTGATCACCGACGAGGATACCTCGATAGTTATACGGGCGACGCTTCCCACCACGTCATCGCTCGTAGTAACGGTCGAAGCTCGACCACCGATTTCGGCAACCACCCTCGAACCGGAGCGCCAGCGACTCGAACTCGGCCCCGGTGAACGGGACGGAACGACGACTTTCACGCTCGATTGGCCGGTTGCGGGACGTTTCGAATGTGCTCCACCGATGATCACGCTCGCTGATCAAGCGGGTCTGTTTCGCTCGGAGGTTCCGATGGGACCGACCGCGACCGTTACGGTCGTCCCACGACGCCCGCGGAACCTCCACGTCGGAGCCGGTGGTGACCGAATGCCGACCGCGTTCGGGGAACGCGAGACGCGTAGTCGGGGGAGCGGTCTCGACCCGGCCGATATTCGGCAGTACGTACCGGGTGATACGGCACGGAGAATCGATTGGAAAGCGACGGCTCGGAGTAACGGCCTCTATGTGCGCGAATTCGATGCCGAGACCGACGTATCGACGATTCTCGTCGTGGATCATCGATCCCCGATGACGATGGGCGTCCCGGGAGGAACGAAACTCGACTACGTTCGACACGTCGCCCTCGCGTACGCCGACCACGCCCGATCGAATACGGAGTCGGTCGCACTGTACACCGTCGGCGATTCGGGCATCACTAACGTGTACCAACCGGAAGCGAGTTCGCGACACTACGCCCAAATCGAGACGCAGATACACGATCTCCAACCGACGGCCGATACCGATCCGAACGATGCGGCGAAATCGGACGCACGATCCGGCCGACAGGAACGTGGGACGCGAGGATCGAATGACCTGGCGAGCCGCCTCGAAACCGACGGGTCGGCGTTCGGCAGGAACCTTCTGCCGTTTCTGTCCGACTCGCAGCGGTATGTCCAACACGTCGAAGACGATCCGCTGTACACCACGGCCCGAACTTATCTCCGCTCGATCCGGGGGTCGTCTATCACCGTCTTCTTCACCGACGACACGAATCGGACGGAGATCAGGAAAGCCGTCAAGGCGGCTCGTCAGCGATCGGAACACGTTCTGGTATTCCTCGTTCCCACGGTGTTGTTCGAACGTGGGACGCTCCACACCGTCGACACGGCGTACGATCGATACGTCGATTTCGAGGATTTCCGTCGCGGTCTCGATCGAATCGGCGGGGTCTCCGCGTTCGAAGTCGGACCGTCGGATCGAATCGACGCGATTCTGGCGACCACGCGACAAACGAATCGACGGACAGCGAGGAGACACTAACGATGCAAATGAAAGAGCTGACGATCCGAAGAGAACCGCTCACGTGGATCGGCGGTGTCGGAGCGTTTCTCGTGGCGACCGTCGGTACCGTTGCGATGGGACTGTCCGGTCTCATCTTCGGTATCGTATTTCTCCTGGTGTGGTACGCGGTCCCGACGCTGTACACCGTCGCATTCGGCCAACTCGTCGTTGTCGCCCTGTTCGCCGATACGGTCGGTGTCCGATATCTCGTCCCGCTAGAACTCGGTCTCCTCGTCGTTCTCGCCGGATCGGCCGCGACCCTCGACCATCCGCGTTGGCGAGCCCTCGCTACGAGCGGTCTGGCAGTCGGACTCGGGGCTGCAACGCTAGCCAGCTATCGCTGGACCGGCGACTACTGGTTGGCGATCGGAGTCGTCGTGATTACGTTCGCCCTCGCCGCGTACGGGATGCATCGGTACGAATGCGTCAAACTCGGACTCGTAGAGGATATCCCATGAGTGAGAACCCCGCACCATCGACGGTAAAGACGGACGACCGACGAACGGATTCGGAGCACGAGACGGCCGACGACTCCGCCGTCCGACTCGAACTACTCGCGGAGGAAAACCGCCACCTACGCGCCGAATATCGCCGTGCTCGCCGAGCGAATTATCGACGAACCGCGCTCGGGATGGTCGGAGTCGGGGCGCTCTCCGGACTCGATGCCCTGCTGTTTCCGGCGTCACGAACCGTCTTCGTGGCGCTGGCCGGAACCGGGTTGTTTGCGGCCGTCCTCACGTACTTCCTCACGCCGGAGCAGTTCGTCTCGGCCTCGGTCGGGGAGCGAACGTACGCCGCACACGCTGCGACCGGTGCCGAACTCGTCGAGACGCTCGGTCTTACGGGGACGGAAATCTACCTTCCGACGGGTGAGACGGCGGGTCCGGACGCGGGAGTTCGGCTGTTCGTTCCGCATCACCACGAGTACGCTCTCCCCACTCCGGACGATCTCTCATCACCGTTCGTCGTAACGGACGACGAGCGTGAACGAGGGATGTCCATGCCATCGACGGGATCCGAGTTGTTCGTCGAGTTCGAATCGATGATCGACGACACCGCGGATCGACTCCCCGACCTCGCCGATCAACTCGCCGACACGCTCGTCGAGGGGTTCGAAATGGTCGAGGGCGCGACGACGGACGTAGAAGCCGAGGACGGCCAAGTCACCGTCGGCATCGACGGCAGTCGATACGGTCCCGTCGATCGCTTCGACCATCCCGTCGCGTCGTTCATCGCGGTTGGGCTAGCGCGGGAGATGGACCGCCCCGTCCTGCTCGATTGCACGACGAGTGAGGACGATCGGGTCGATTATCTCATCACCTGTTCGCTGCTCGATCGCGAATGATCGGTCTCGCGATCCGAAGAAACGATGACGGGTCGAACGTTCAGAAGAGCGCCACAGCGTGAAGGATAGGGGATTCGAGTTCAGTCGTCGTTCGACGGGTCCGGGCGTCCACCGTCGCTCGAAGCGGACACCTCGGCGGTATCGGGTGCGGTCACGCCGTTCGGTGGTTCGATACTGTCCAGCAACTCGTCGATGATTTCGACGGGTGACCTATCGCTCAACTCCGCCTCCGTACTCAAGACGAGACGGTGTCGCATCACGGCCACTACGACTTCCTTGACATCGTCCGGAATCACGTATTCCCGCCCGTGGATCGCTGCACGGGCTTTCGAGGTCCGTAGCAACGCGAGCGTCGCACGGGGCGACCCACCGTGTTCGAGATCCGAATGGGTTCGAGTCGAATCGACTATCGATTGGATGTATCGTTTGACCGGGTCGGCCACGTACACCGACTCTACCTGTTCCTGTGCTGTGAGGATATCGTCGAGATCGATGACCTGAGAGATATCGGTCGGATCGAGTTGTGGCGTCGCGTCGAATCGGTCGATGAGTTTCAACTCGTCCTCGGTCGACGGGATGCCGACCGTAAGTTTGCATTGGAATCGGTCGCGTTGGGCTTCCGGCAGTTCGTACGTCCCTTCCATCTCGATCGGGTTCTGCGTGGCGATGACCATGAACGGCGACGGCAACGAAAGGGTGTCCCCTTCGATCGTTACCGTCCGTTCCTGCATCCCTTCGAGGAGTGCGCTTTGCGTTTTCGGCGTGGCGCGGTTGATTTCGTCCGCGACCAGTAGATTGGTGAAGATCGGACCCCGCTGTAGTTCGAACTCACCCGTTCCCTCCCGATAGACGTGGGTTCCGGTAATGTCGGCCGGAAGGAGGTCGGGCGTCATCTGAATGCGTCTAAAGCCGAGACCGGTCGCTCGTGCGAACGAGTTCGCTATCGTCGTCTTCGCGACACCCGGAACGCCCTCCAAGAGGATATGCCCCCGCGTGAGGAGCGAGGTGGTGATCCCCTCCACGACGTCGTCACTGCCGATGAGAACGGCGTTCATTTCGTCAACCAGAGTAGAGTATAGGTCCTCGGGGTCCATCGTGGACAAAAATTGGCGCGCATTACGGATAAAACAACGGTTTCTTAGAGACAAAAACAACTCACGCGACGAATCCCTCGTCACTGGCCTTCCGGATGACCGTTTCGAGAAGACCCGTCCCTCTCGCTAGTTTTCCTGTGCTTCGACGATAGCGACGCTGGCGAGGTTGACGATGTCTTTGACGTCATCGCCGCGCTGGAGGATGTGCACGGGGTCGTCCATGCCGACGAGAATCGGTCCGACGGCGTCGGCACCGCCGAGACGCTGGAGGAGCTTGTAGACGATGTTCCCCGCTTCGAGGTTCGGGAACACGAGACAGTTCGCAGGTCCGTCGAGTTCCGAGAATCCGTACGTGTCGTCCAGTATTCCGTCGACGACTGCCGTATCGGCCTGCATTTCGCCGTCGACCTGAAACTCGACGGTCGGATCGTCGTGGAGTATCGACACTGCCTCACGGGGCTTTGCGGACCCCGCTGTCTGGACACTTCCGAAATCCGAGTATGAGAGGAGGGCTGCGCGGGGTTCCACGTCGAACCGGCGGGCGAGCGCCGCGACGTGACGGGTAATCTCGGCGAGTTCGTCGGCGCTCGGATCGAGGTTCACGGTCGCATCCGCGCAGAAGATCACCCTGTTCTTGAACGTGAGCATGTAGACACCGGCCACGTAGTCGGTATCGGGGGCGGTGCCGACGACTTCGAGCGGTGGACGGAGCGCGCTCGGATAGTGGTGGGCGAGGCCCGTGAGGAAGACGTCCGCATCACCCTGCTCGACCATGACGCTGCCGAAGTAATCGGGGTCGTGTTGGACGAGTTCGGTGGCTTCTCGGCGCGTGACGCCTTTTCGTTTCCGGAGATCGTAGAGCCTGTCGGCGTACCCGTCGTGACCACCGTCCTCGGGGTCGACGACCTCCGGATCGAAGTCGAGACCGAGGTCGATCGTCGTCGCTTCGACCTGTCGTTCGTCGCCGATGAGGACGGGGTCCGCGATTCCCTGTTCCTCCATCTGGGCGGCGGCGCGAATCATCTTCTCGTCCTCCCCGTCGCCGAGTGCGACGCGCTTCGGCTCGGTTTGGGCTTTGTTCAGGACGATGCGCATCATCTCGCGGCTCTTTCCGAGGCGGGCTTCGAGACTCTCTCTGTACTCTTCGAGGTCGACTTCGGTACGGGCGACGCCGGAGTCCATCGCGGCCTCGGCGACTGCGGGCGCAATTTCGAAGAGAACGCGGGGATCGAGCGGCTTCGGGATGATGTACTCGGGACCGAACTGAAGCGGTTGATCGCCGTACGCGTCCCGGACCTGATCCGGAACGTCCTTCTTCGCGAGGTCGGCGAGTGCCTCCGCGGCCGCGACCTTCATCTCCTCGTTGATTTCCGTCGCACGGGTGTCGAGGGCACCGCGGAAGAGGAACGGAAAGCCGAGGACGTTGTTCACCATGTTCGGGTAGTCCGAACGCCCCGTCGCCATGATGACGGTATCCTCTCGTGCATTCTTGGCCTCCACGTATCCGATTTCGGGGTCGGGGTTCGCCATCGCGAAGACGATCGGATCGTCGGCCATCGACCGCACCATGTCCTGACTCACGACTCCACCGACGGAGAGTCCAACGAAGACGTCCGCGTCCTCCATCGCGCTCGCGAGTTCGCCACCTTCGACGCCGCGGGCGAACGGTTCCGCATGCGGATTCAGGTCACCCGCTTGTGCGCGCTCCTCGGAGAGGATTCCGTCGATATCGCTCATCACGATGTTCTCGTGTGGGACGCCGAGCGAGACGTAGAATTTCGCGCACGAGACGGCGGCCGCACCGGCACCGGAGAAGACGATACGGAGATCATCGAGCGTTTTTCCCGTAATCTCGACGGCGTTCAGGAGCGCGGCACCGGAGATGATGGCGGTGCCGTGCTGGTCGTCGTGGAAGACCGGGATATCCATTTTCTCCCTGAGGCGGGTTTCGATCTCGAAACATTCGGGGGCCGCGATGTCTTCGAGGTTGATGCCGCCGAACGTCGGTTCCATCGCCGCGACACATCGAACGAACGCATCGATGTCCGATTCGTCGAGTTCCACGTCGAAGACGTCGATATCAGCGAAGCGCTTGAAGAGGACGCCTTTCCCCTCCATGACGGGCTTCGATGCCTGCGCACCGATGTCCCCGAGGCCGAGAACGGCTGAGCCGTTGGAGACGACGCCGACGAGGTTTCCTTTCGCCGTGTACTGGTACGCCTCGTTCTCGTTTTCGGCGATTCGACGACACGGTGCGGCCACTCCCGGTGAGTACGCGAGAGAGAGGTCTCGTTGTGTGTTCGTCGGCTTCGTCGTTGCTATCTCGAGTTTTCCGGCCGGTTCCTGCTCGTGATATTCGAGCGCGTCCTCGTCGACATCCATACGTGAACGCTCTGTTTTCGGAACGAAAAAACCACCGCGTCAACCGTCTGAGTGCAACGATCATGCAGTTTTGTGAAACGGGCATCTTCCGGGCGTGCTCGAAACCCTTACGACTCCTGATACTATCGCCGAACGCAGGACCCGAACGATGTCGGTAACCGTGCTGGCGGAGCACTATAGTGAACGAGATGGTGTTCGTTGGTTGTGTTCATTGCTGAACACAAATGGCGTCCGTCGACTGTTGTAGATCGTACTTTTCGACGTCCCGACAAGGGTACCAAACGAACCGAATTCAGTACGCAACTCGTTCGACAACTGCCTGAACGAGCGTCGTCCCTCTCGATTTGGGCGGATGGACCAAGAGAACGCTACAATCGAGCTGGCTACTGATCTCGGTCGCCGGATCACCGAGAAGCATCTCGTGGAGGCGGGAGTGTGCGACCGTCCCTAAAATCGCCAAGTCAGCAGTTGACGCTTCGGCAACCAATCCATCCACCGTATCTGCCACCCTGATGATTTCGCTCTCCGTCTCGACCGAACAGAGTTCCTCGAGATCGGTCAAAAACGCACGTGTCACACCGAGTTGCTCGTCCGAGACATCCGAGTCAACGGCGGTGACGAACCGAATGGTCGCCCCGAACACACTGGCAATTGCATTGGCGATAGCCACCTTCGTTGGCTCGTACGGTCGTCGCTGAGTCAGAACCGCGATTTCGTCCACTTGTTCGAGTCCACGGTCCTGAACGAACGTCGTCGAACACGGCGCATGTTTCATGAACCAGTCGACGTCGCTTCCAAGTAACTCGGCGTGCCAGTGTTCCGGTCGCCACTCACCGAGAATGAGTTCGACACCGAGGTCGTTGGCATAGTTGATTACTGCCTTCTTTATGTCGTGACTGACGACCTCACTCGCCTCGATCCGAACCGGTAACTCGTCCGCTAACGCGCGCGTCTGGGCCTCGAATTGGCGGTCCTCCATGGTCAACTCGGTCGCCGACGAGAGGGGGAGTTGGTCCGGAACTTCCTCGAAGCGAATCGCGTGAACCGTTCCGCCTTGTTGCTGTGCCACGCACGCCGCGAGGCGGAGTAACGTCTGTTCCCGCTCGACGGACGTGTCCACGTCCATCGCAACGAGGACGTGACCGTCACCATCGGCAACTGCACGTTCCGTCTCGATCAACGTTTGAGAGCTCTCGGATCGTCGGATCGCATCGAGGGCTGCTCCTTCCCGTTCCGTCCGTTCGAGACCGTAGAATCGATACCACGCGAGGCCAAACAGGATGATTCCCAATGCGCCTCCGAGTGCGACGACTCCCATCTGTGTCAGTAAGAGAAGTCCGCCGAGGGCACCGATTCCTTGCACTAGCGGATAGCCGGGGGCCGTAAACTCGGGGGAATACCACTCGAGGTCACTTTCGCGAAACGCGATGAGTGCTCCATTGATGAAGACGAAAACGAGGATCTGGAACGCACTCGCCAACTTCGCGAGATCGACGACCGGGACGAATGCGATCAGGACGAGCAGGATCAATCCGGTGAATCCGATCGAGTAAATTGGCGTTTTAAACCGTTCGCTCACTTCGCTGAACTGTGGGGGAGCGAGCGAGTCTCGGCTCATCGCGAGCGGATAGCGCGACGATGACAGTATTCCGGCATTCGCCATACTCGTCAATGCCAAGACCGCGACGATGGCAAGCACGAGGCCACCGACCGGCCCTGCAAACGATTCTGCCGCCAGAGCCATCGGCGTCAAACTGTGACCCGTCTGTAGCTCGGGTGCTGGTACGACGCCGACGATAACGAAAACGGTCAGCGTGTACACCAACATCATCACGAGGACCGAAACGAGGATCGCAATCGGAATGTTTCGTCCTGGGTTTTCGACTTCTTCGGCGACGCTGGCGATCTTCGTGACACCGGCATAGGAGACGAAGACGAAGCCAGTCGCAGCGAGAAGTCCGGTATCTCCGTGCGTCAGAAACGGATGGTATTGTGCGTGATCGACGTACGTTATCCCCTCGGCCACGAACCCGACGAGAACGAGGAGGACGAAACTAACGATTCCGGCCTGTAGCCGACCGGTTTGCTTGACACCGACGATGTTGACGGCGATAAGAAGAACGCCGAGTCCGATCCCGACGAAAGTGAGTACACCCGTCGGAATGTCGATGAGCAACAGCAGGTACGCGCCCAGACCGACGAGAGCGAACGCGCTCTTGAAGACGAGCGAAAACCAGGCACCGATTCCAGCGATGGTACCGGGTAACGGTCCCATCGCGCGGTCGATGAAGAGATAGGTGCCACCCGCTTCCGGGATTGCGGTCGCCATCTCCGCTTTCGAGAGTGCAGCGGGAAGAACGATGATTCCCGCAAGCAGATAGGCCAAGATAACACTTGGCCCCGTTTTCGCCGCTGCGAGTCCCGGAAGGACAAAAATGCCACTTCCGATCATCGCTCCGATACTGATGGTGATCGTCGCGTACAGGCCGAGGTCGCGTTCGAGATTTTTTGCCATTGTCGGTTACTTCTTTTTTACCGAGATGCGTTTCCGTTTCATCCGTTCGACAGTGTCGTGTGCGGAGTACCATAAATAATGACCCGAGTCGGCGCGTCGTCGAGAATAACGTCGGATACCTCCACAGACCGGATCATCCGTGTGAGATACAGCGAGGTCCGTCGAAATCGCGGCCAATACGGATACTGAATTATTTGAGTGCGGTGGAACGAGAGGAAGTATGATCGAGACGGTAGCCGTCACTGGCGGCAACGGTCGTGTTGGACAGGGCGTGTTGGCACATTTGAACGAGGAAGGCTATCGGACCGTCAACCTCTCACGGGGGAAGCGAGACGAGACGCATTCGGATGTGTATCTCACGACCGATTTAATCGACGCCGGTGAGGTCTATGGCTCGCTTGCAAGGAGTAATGCCGACGCAATCGTCCATCTCGGGATGCTTCCAACGCCGGACGTAACGCCAGGATATCGAACCTACGAGAGTAACGTCATGTCGAGTTACCACGTCTTGGAGGCTGCAGGAGCCCTTGGAGTCGACACGGTCGTTCTAGCGTCGAGTTTCAGCGCGATAGGTGGTGGATTCGAACCTGATGGCATTACCGTCGATTATCTACCTCTCGACGAGGACCACCGTCTCACACCGTCGAATCCCTACGGGATGGGCAAACAGACGCTCGAAATCGCCGCCGATGGGTTTGCACGTCGCCGTGAAAATCGACCCCGAACGATCACCTCTCTCCGATTCCCGTGGGTCGTCGATAACGATCTGGCATACGAGACGTTCGTCGAGGCCGATCGAACGCTGGCTGGGATGCGGGAATCGGGTCACTTCCACACCCAACGCAACACGTTGTTCACCTACGTTCACATGTCGGACGCTGTCGATCTCGTTGGAAGGGCCGTCGAGGCGACCTTCGATGGTCACGAGCGCGTCTGGGTATCGGCGCCGGACACCAGTGCCGAAACACCTACCCGTGAAATCATTCCGGAAATCTTTCCCGATGCCGAGGTTCGAAGCTATTTCGATGAGCACGAGCACGCGGCGTTGGTCGACACTGCGAAGGCACGAAACCTGTTCGACTGGACTCCCGAGTGGAGTTGGCGACGATTGGCATAACAGTGTATATATTGGGGCTAGCTGTCGTCCCCGACGAGGTTCACGACCTTCGAGGATCGAATCCGTCACTTCGCTGCTCACGAAGTACTACGGGGACGGATCGGGCGACGGTTCCGATGGGACGGTGGATTCATAGCGAGAGTAGCGAAAGGGACCACGTCCTGCAATGTTCGTCGGATATCCCGATAATTGACGTCACATCGTCGTAGCCTCGTAGATGGTCGTCGTTCCGCTTAGTTCGTTCGCGACGATGAGAAGTGATGCGTCCGTGGGACTATCGTCGGCCGGGACGAACGACAATCCTTCGGGTGCGAGGTCACCGGCCGCACCAGCCTCTATATCGCCACGTTCCAGTGCATCATCGAGATTCGCATGTGGACCGTTGATTCCCAGTTCCGCCAAATCAAAGATTCGGTTGTTCACGTACTCGACGAACGTTGGCGCTTGAGGGTTCGAAACGTCGAATACCATTACACCGCCGATTTCTTCTAAGCCGACGAACGTGTAGTCGACCCCATCGACGGTACCAACTGCGATACCTTCCGGTTCGGGGCCGGATGCTGGACTCTCCTCATCGAGGTCGATGGAATTCGAGCCAGTGTTGAACGCTGCTTCAGGGAATTTTCCCTCGGAAATGAGATCGGCAATAGTACTCTCGATCAGATTGCCACTCTCGAAAACGAGTTCGAGTCCGCCGTCAGTTGGTTTCCAGATCGCAAACGAGCGACCACCGTAAATATATAGTTCTTCGAGTCGCCCGTCGTTGTCGCAATCACCGAGGTCAGTCGACACTTCCAGCCCCTCCAACGACGAGAGCGTGTTTCTATCGAACTGGGATTCATCGATCGGTACGTCGATACGTCCGTCGTCGTCCGAGTCGAGTCCGAAGGAACCGCCCTCCTCGATGAGAACACCGGATTCGGAGAACCCATCGTAGCTACGTGGGTCTCCCTCGTTGGCGGTTACCAGATACGTCTCCCCGTCAACGGAGTATGCTCCTATCGAGTCCGGTTGATAGATCCCGAAGAGCGGTTGCGTTTCGATATCGATCTTTCCATCGTTTATCGCGTCGAGCCCGTTCTTTGAGAGCGAGAAATCTTTGCACCCGAGCGGAACGATATTGCGGACACTCACCGCAGCGATATCGACAATGGCGATCGCATTGTTTTCTTGGAGGGTGACGTACGCCATCTTCGAATCGTCGGAAATCGCGATGAACTCCGGTTCGAGATCCTGTGCAACTGTCGCGTTCGGTCCGTAGATTCGGACGCCTTTCTTGCGAAGCGCCGTCCTCTGCGAATCGAACTTTTGGAATCCGGCGGTCGCAACGTCCGCATTTTGAACACCTCGGGAAACATCGATAACGGTAATCGAACCGCGTGGGTCGCGGCTATACGAATCGTTGGGCTCTCCCTCGCAGGCCGCAAGCACTGAATCGCCATCGGGGGTAAACGTCACCATATCGGGAAGACGACCAACAGTTACCGAATTCAGAAGATCGAGGCTCCGAGTGTCGTAAAAAACGATTCGACCAGGTCGGGTCTCTGGTTCGGCAGCGACAGCAACCGCGAGGATACCATCGTGAGCGTCGGCGCTGTTTGTAGGGCCGGGGTCTTTCCATATATCTGTGATCCTGATCGAGTCGACCAGCGACGGGGCCGACGGGTCAGAGAGGTCGAGGACGTCGACACCGCTTTCGTTTGCATCCACAACAAACGCGCGCTCTGTGCGAGCATCGTACGTCGGGATTTCTGCAGCATCGTCGTTATACACGCCGGTCTCATACCGTCCGGTCTGTCTCAAAACGTTCGTCGTTTCTTGGTCGTGACCACCAGACGTGGCCGCTCCCACCGTCGATAGGCCAGATGCGAGAAAGAGCGACCCAGTAACACCGAGAAACCTTCGCCGCCCTATTGTATGTCGTTTCGTCATCTCAAGGAATGACAACGACTGGCACACACATAATCATTAACTCATGGTTACATATTCATCTACGTTATTTTTCCACATCCAGCCCTTACTTGACGAGCACGAACCGATACCAACGACCACGGCACCGCGGTCATACATCGCTCTTTCTCCGTCGAAGCGCTGTCTCGTTCCTGCTCATCGAGATTCAGGATGTCTGCGCCTCAGTCCGGATTCGTAGAAATCACCAACGAAAGCCACGAGTACCGATTCGGGTACCTCTACGTGTCGAGTTCTCGTTGAATCGGATCAATTGTCTCCCAATTTTATATCGCTTCTCGTTGTATGCCACTCTATGTCTTCAGAATCGTCGCGATTCGATCCGCGGGCGTTCGGATTAGCGTGTGGACTGCTCTGGGCTAGCGCAGTTGCGGCCCTCGGTGTTACCGCTCGGGTTGGGTGGGGAAAACGATGGGAACGGCTGCTCTCCGACGTATATCGTGGCTATAACGAGACAATCACCGGACTCGCTATCGGTGCCATCTGGGCGTTTTTCGATGCACTCGTTGGTGGCTATGCCTTTGCCAAGTTGTACAATCGTCTCCTCCAAGACTGACGATACCGTACTCTGATGCGTTCAGGAACGCGCGACGACATCGGTGTTCACGCCATGCCGTTTTCGACGACGTTCCGTTCCTCGATTGCGGATCCGAAATCCCAGCGTCGGAACGGTTTGCGCGGTTACTCCGTGAGTAACCGTCGAAGGACGAGATGGAGAATACCGCCGTTTTCGACGTATCGAACTGCTGCAGGTGTCCCCACTTGCGCGGTCACCGGGAATTCGACCGTCGAACCGTCCTCGCGCTCGGCGACGACCGTGAGTTCGTCCTTGACGTCGAGTCCATCGTCGAGACCGTGAATGGAGAACGTCTCGGATCCGTCGAGGTCGAGCGATTCCCACGAATCCCCGCTCTGGAACTGGAGCGGCAGGACGCCCATGCCGACGAGGTTGTCGCGGTAGATGCGCTCGTAGCTCTCCGCGATGGTCGCCGCCACGCCCAGCAGATCGGTTCCTTTCGCCGCCCAGTCACGGCTGGACCCGGTTCCGAACTCCGTCCCGGCGGCGACGACGAGCGGGGTTCCGTCCTCCCGATACCGCTCGGACGCCTCGAAGACGGTCGTCTCCTCGCCGGTCGGTTGATGGATGGTGTAGCCGCCCTCCACGTCGTCCAACATCTCGTTCTCGATGCGCACGTTGGCGAACGTGCCGCGCATCATCACCTCGTGGTTCCCGCGCCGTGACCCGTAGGTGTTGAATTCGTACGGTTCGACGCCGTGGTTGAGGAGCCACTGCCCTGCGGGGAGGTCCGGTCCGAAGGGACCGGCGGGACTGATGTGGTCCGTGGTTACGGTGTCGCCGAGCAGCATGAGACAGCGCGCTTCCTCGATGTCCGCGACGCCGGGTTCCTCCAGCGGGAAGTCCTTGAAGAACGGCGGTTCGCGGATGTACGTGGACTCTTCGTCCCACTCGTACACGTCCCCGGTCGGCGCTTCGAGGCCCTTCCAGCGCTCGTCGCCCTCGTACACGGAGGCGTACTTGTCCTCGAACATCGACGTGTCCACGCTGTCGTGAACGGCCGCGTGGATTTCGTCGGACGACGGCCAGAGGTCGGCGAGGTAGACCGGTTCGCCGTCGTCGTCCGTCCCGACCGGTTCGCGTTCGAGGTCGATGTCCATCCGTCCCGCGAGGCCGTAGGCAACGACCAGCGGTGGGCTGGCGAGGTAATTCGCGCGAATCTTCGGGTGGATGCGCGCCTCGAAGTTCCGGTTGCCGGAGAGGACGCTCGTCGTCCAGAGGCCGTGTTCGTCGATGGCGGTCTCGATGGGGTCCGGAAGCGGTCCGGCGTTGCCGATACAGGTCGTACAGCCGTATCCGACCACGTTGTACCCCAAATCTTCGAGGTACGGGAGGAGGCCGGAGGCGTCGAGGTACTCCGTGACGACGCGGCTTCCCGGCGCGAGGCTTGTCTTCACGTAGTCGGGGACGTCGAGGCCGCGGTCGACGGCGTTCTTGGCGAGCAGTCCCGCGGCGAGCATCACCGAGGGGTTCGAGGTGTTCGTACAACTCGTGATGGCGCTGACGACCACGGAGCCGTGGCCGATTTCGACCTCCGATCCGTCGTCCATCTCGACGGACACGCGCTTCGTGAGTTCGCCGAGGTCTGGTTCCTCTGGCGCTTCCGCCGTTCCCGGCTTCGTCACCGTTCCTCCGTCCGTGGACGCGCCGGTTCCTTCCGCATTTCCTCCCGCGCCACCCTCGCCGAGCCAGCGGGTGATGGCTTCCTCGTCCACGTCACCGAGTTCGTCTCCGAACTCGTCGTAGAGCAGGTTTCGGAAGTGGGTCCGCATGTCGCCCATGGGAACGCGGTCTTGGGGGCGCTTCGGCCCGGCGAGGCTGGGTTCGACGGTCGAGAGGTCCAACTCGACCGTTTCCGTATATTCGGGTTCCTGCTCGCCGAACAGCCCTTGCGCGTCGAGGTACTCCCGGACGAGTTCGATATGCTCGGGTTCGCGTCCCGTGAGTTCGAGGTAGTCGAGCGTCGCCTCGTCCACCGGGAACACGCTGATAGTCGATCCCTGTTCGGGGGCCATGTTCGAGAGCGTCGCCCGGTCCGGGACGGTGAGGTTCGACACGCCGGGACCGAAGAACTCGACGAAGCGGTCCACGACGCCGACGCCGCGCAGTTTCTCCGTGACGTGCAGAACGAGGTCGGTCGCGGTCGCGCCCTCGGGGAGTTCGCCGGTCAGGCGGACGCCCACCACTTCGGGGAGTTTCATCGTGATGGGCTGACCGAGCATCGCCGCCTCCGCTTCGATGCCGCCGACGCCCCATCCGACGACGCCGATGCCACCGATCATGGGCGTGTGGCTGTCCGTCCCGACCAGCGTGTCCGGGAACAACCAGTTTTCCCCGTCGACGTCGCGGTCGTGGACGACTCGGCCCAGATACTCCAGATTCACTTGATGGACGATACCGGTTCCCGGCGGGACGACGTTGAAGTCCTCGAACGCCTGTTGAGCCCATTTGAGCGCCTTGTACCGCTCCGCGTTCCGCTCGTACTCCATTTCGACGTTCCGCTCGTAGGCGTCCTCGGATCCGAAGTAATCGACTTGGACGCTGTGGTCGATGACCAAATCGATGGGGACTTCGGGTTCGACGATGGACGGTTGCTCGCCCGCGCGGTCCGCCGCGGAGCGAAGCGCCGCCAAATCGACGACCGCGGGAACGCCGGTGAGGTCCTGTAGAACGACGCGAGAGGGCGTGAACGGGAGTTCGACGTCCGGAACCTCGGGTTGCCACGAGGCGGCGTTGCGAACGTCCTCCTCGGTGATGGTCTCACCATCCACGTTCCGAAGGACGGACTCCAGGAGGATTCGGATACTTACCGGAAGGTTGTCGAGGTCGCACAACCCTTCGTCTTCGAGGACCGTGAGGTCCGCCATCTTGTACGAGGTTCCGTCGACCTCGAATTCGCGGACCGCATCGAACGGGGCTTCTCTACTCATTGTACCCTAAATTTGGATGGCTGTCGTTATCAATAACCCCCCAAATCCTACCCTGTGAGAAGACGGCCGGTTTCGTAATCGAGTAGCTACTGTTCCGCAAAGACGAGAAACGGCTTCGCTCGCTGTGTGGCCTCACAACTCGAAACCGACTGCGTATCGGAATCATACAAAACATAGCCTTTGTCGACGAGTTTTGGAATATGAACTTGTGAAAGGTTGACCAAGTACCGCTGGAGTGTCCCATCGGTTATCACCTTCCTTCGTGTTTCACGCTTCGCCACGACGGTTGCGAGTTCACTGAGCGAGGTGGTCTCCTCAGTGAGCAGCAGATGTCGAAGTATTTCCCGTCGTCGTCTGGAGCGAAGAATATCGAACAGCACGTCGAGGGATTCTTCTCCGGAGATCCAATCTTGGGACGATCGTATAAACACCCTATTTCGTCCCCAGGGAGGAAAATCAACGGACCACTAGGGAAGTGCTTCAGCACATTCTAAAAGCTCGTCCTCGGTCTGCCAGATACACAGGCGGCCTGTATCGTTTAGCATGTCAAAGATTGCAGTCTGCATCCCACTATATGGCTTCCCGAGATCGACGTTCGTATCGACTGTGTCCGGGTCCAGAGTGGAATATTCACGCTTGAAAACTCGCGTCTTCGTGAAATAGGACTCCAGAGCAGTGAAGTATCCCTGTTCGACAAGGAAACCTCCACGGTCGTGTTCAGTTACACCGACGATATAATCGGTATAGTCCGCCAGAAGTCGGAATTTGACATAGGTGTTGACCCATTCACTACGGATATCTACCATCAGAAATGCATACGTGTCGGTTCGTCGGTTGAGGCGATCCTTGACCAATTGAAGTCGGTATATCTCCGGTCGACCGTAACTACCGAGAACGAAGTAGGAAGACTCGTTCGTGAAAATCGGTGAGAGCTCTGCAATACTGTGTTTGAGGTCTTCGTATTCCTGGGGCGTGAGCGAAGTGTCGTGCAGATGCTCCTCGGCGCTCTCTGCTACTTCATCGATAGTCGGTTCCTCCGTGTTCATCGTCTTCGTGCTCTCAATTATCGAGTATCAATGCATCGACTTCATCAGCGGCCACATCGTAATAGACCGATTCGTATTTCGGCGAAACGCTTTTGCACGTACTACTCGAAGAAACTAGTATGAGTACGTCTGGCCACACGTCATCCAACCTCGACAATGTTCGAAAACGATTGAACGTTGTCACCCAAGAAACGCGGTTCTCACTCATCCAGGACATCCTCGGGCATCCATCACAGCTTCCAACGCTGAAAGAACTTGACTACGTAAATCCGAGCAAAAGTCAGACGACGATCCGTCAACATCTCCAGCAACTCGTCGATGTGGGAATCGTCGAAGCGGTTTTCCTCCCCGACGAGCAACGGCAGAACGATCTCCCGTACAAGTTCTACGGAATCAGTGACGAGGGACGAGCGTTTCTCGACGAACACGGGTTACTGCGTGCCGAAGAAACGTTGCAGACGGTCTATGCTCGCGTAGAGAAATCCGACGCGATCGAACGGTATCAGACTGCGCCTCGCCCCGAACAGTGATCAACGTAGAGATCGAGGAGGCCGTCCGCTCACTAAATGTCCATGGTGGACACAACTATTCCCGTAGAACAGTCCGACTGGAATCCTACTTTGGTTCCGTGCGAATCGATCGATAGAAGAGGACGACGAAGAGCCCTGCCACGAGGAGTCCACCAATACCGTACCGGAGATCAACCATCGAAAGGATCGATGCACCAAGTATCGTAAAACCAGCTAAAAGAACGTATCCGAGCGGTTTGGCGATCGTTTGCAACTGCACTTGATCGACGGTGGATCGTTGGGTTTGGGCTTCGTCTCGAATGATAGCGTCGAGGGCACGCTCTAGTTTCGGTGGAACGCGAACGAGTGCCTTCGCTGATGCCTCGACATCGGTTCGCATTTCATCGAACATCATGCGTGCCCCTCGTTCCATAAATCCGTGCCGTCGGAGAAACTCTCGAGCGGCGTGAATAAAATCGAACTCCGGATCGAGCTCTCGGAGAACCCCTTCACTGACCGTTCCGATGCGGATGACGAGCATGATGTTTGGTGGGAGGCGAAAGGGGAATTGTTGGAGTTCGGCGAGGGCATCGGTCAAGATATCACGCCAATTGACGTCCTCCTTCCCTTCGAATTCGTCCATCATGAGACTCAGCATCGCAGCCATTTTGACCCGATCGACGTTTGGGTCCAGGACATCGATCTTGATCAGGATATCCGTGATCGTTTCGACATCGCGGTTAACGACGGAAAGATAGAGCTGAATGACGTTCTCCTGCATTGCGGGTGTAAACCGGCCAGACATGCCGAAATCGTAGAACACGATCCGACCCTCGTCGTCGACAGAGAGATTTCCTGGGTGAGGGTCTCCATGAAAAACGCCGTGCACGAGTCCCATCGTAAAGTACGCATTCGCCACTTTGTGTGCGATCGGCTTCGGATCGAAGCCGGCCGCTTCCAATTGGTCGACGTCAGTGATCTTGATCCCAACAATGTACTCCATCGTGAGCACGCGTTCGGACGAGACGTCGGTGTACACTCGGGGAATGCGGACCGTAGAATCGTCACTGAAGTTGTTTCGAATCTCGTCCATCATCCGTGCTTCACGCTCGAAGTCGAGTTCCTCCTGGATAATACGCTCAAAGTCATCGGCCATATTTCGGAGCGAGAATCGATAGCGATTCGGAGCAAAGAAGACGATAACGGGAAGCAACCGCCGGATGACGCGGAGATCGGTATCGATGCGATCTTTGATATCGGGTCGCCGAACCTTAACAGCGACACGGGTTCCGTCGTAAACGGCTTCATACACCTGCGCAAGCGACCCTCCTGCGATCGGATCGGGATCAAAATCGTCGTACGAGTGGGACCCCACATCTTTGGCGAGCGACGAGATCATTTCACTATATGGACTCGGTGGAACCGCATCTTGTAGGGTGGCGAACTCCTCGGCATACACCTCCGGCACGAGATCTGGACGTGTGGAAAGAACCTGCCCGGTTTTGATGAACGTCGGACCGAGTGCGAGCATGACATCCCGCAGTTGACGTGCTCGTTCCCGATGTTGTTCACGGGAAACAGTCCGTGAACTACCAAAGAACAGAAATCGTCGTCGGTCGCGGAGAAACGTCACCACAAACGGAAAAAATTGACCAACGATACGTAGCAACCGGACAGAAAACCATGTCATCTCGGACCTATATATACTCACAACACCTATTCGGATAAAGATGTCCAGTGGTATTCCCCTTCCATAAACGGCGTGGCTTCCCGTATCGCCGTAGGGATATCTATGCTCTGAAGAAAGAAATCACGCTATGTCCGTATCAATCGTCTCTGGTAACGGATCAACACGAAACACGTAGTCCGCATAGACGCCATCGAGATTCGTGGGACTTTCTTCAGCAGTATGTCGTTGACAAAGACTAGCCTCTGCCTCAACACCCCCGTGACCCGTTTCTTCTTGGTAACGTTCGAGAACGACAAATTTCGCTGGTTCGTCGCATCCACGACGGTGACACTTTCGGGAAGAGTCCGGATTTTCCGTTCCCTCGTGTCGAGATTCATTTGCTTCGTTCTGTTCGTCACGTGGTTCGGTTTCGTCCATACGTTCGCGTGCCTGCTCAACTTCCCACGCTCGCTGGCGGTTCTCTTCGTTACGGGCTTGCTTGTTTCGGCTCTTTTTGTTGTCCGCCATATCGTCTCTAGGTGAACGAGAGGGATAACGCTGTGGTGAGAATTTGGTGATATTTTACTGGAAAACATACCACCTGACTGAATTTGTTATAATTCACGTCCCGATACGATGAGTATTCACTAATTCTCCTCTGCCTTGGAAGCTACCAGGCCACCACCCGTGAACTCGATTTTCCACGGTCTAACTCGTCCTGTTCATGGACCAATTCAATTAAGTGACATACTGGTTGCCGCTTCACCCCGACCGTATAGATGTGTCACTTCGGGACATTCACGACTACGGTTGTGTGGGGTTTCGTAATAGATCGGTGTCCCTCTCGAGATCGATGTACTGACGGGGGTGCCTACGTGGTCGCTGACGTCGCCGTCGTCTACCGAAATGAGAAAAACCTCGTTAGAGAATTACCGGAGAATATCCACCTGCTCGCGTTCGATCGTTCTACGGCTGTAGGACCCCTCGTGATTATCCATACTGCGATCCTCTGTGGAACTGAACAACCATGGCTTCCATCCTCGTCTGTTACGGTACCGGTGAAGGACAAACCGCGAAGGTGGCTGATCGCATCGGCGACAGGCTCACCGCGAACGGTCACGAGACGATGACGGTCAATGTGAAGGAGATCAGCCCCGATCTCGACATCGACGACTTCGACGCCGTTCTGGTCGGGGCATCGATCCATATGGGAAAACAACAAAAGGCAGTTCGTAAGTTCGGTAAGGCCAACCGCGATGTGTTGGTGACGAAGCCAACTGGTTTCTTCCAGGTCTCCGGTGCGTCCGGAGAGGAGACCGAGGAGGGAGCAGCCGAGGCGGCTGGATACGTCGACGAATTCGTCGAAGCCACGGACTGGCGCCCCGACCGAATCGGCCTCTTTGGCGGTGCGCTACGATTCTCGGAGTACGGCTTCCTCATGCGAGCGCTGATGAAACGCATCACCAGGAAAGAGCACCCTGAGGTGGACACGTCAGGCGACGTCGAATTCACCGATTGGGAGTCGGTCGAGGCGTTCGCCGACGATTTCGCTGCGTTCGTCGAGGAGCGGTTCGACGAGTCGAGCGACACAAGCTGAGAGGTGTGGGTGTGGTAGTTTCATTCATATTTCAACTCGACAGAGATACAAGACGAGCGCCTCGGGAGTTGACTCCAGGGCAGCTCTGCCGTATGAAGCTCGGTAGGTGAACGAGTCATCCCTTTCCGGGTCTCTCGGGAAGGTTGCTCGTCGCACCGAATCGGGAAAGGACCCGCCGCGGGAGTTGACCCCTCGTGTTGCCCGTCACTCACCAGGATACTCGGGTTCACGCTTATTGAGGAACGCATCAATGCCCTCGTTCGCGTCACCTGTGGTACACAGCGAGGCGAATTGCTCGTTCGAGACAATCCCACAAGATACGGCAGCTTTGTGTGATCGTCGTTTAACAGGGTAATGTCCCCCGTCTCAAGAGCGGTGTCCGTCCCCGCTGCACCCATCGTAACTCCAACCGTCGTCGTCGTGAGTGCCGATGTATCGTTGACTCCATTACCGACCATCGCGACACCAATTGGAGGGACAGTTGGACGGCATCTGTGGCTTTTGGACCCACCGGAGACAAGAATTCCCATAAAACTAGAAGTATGGCTTCTACCGAAGCCATGGTTCGTTCTGGTGAATCCGGTGCTTCTTCTGGGCAGAACTATCCAAATGGTCGAGTAAATACCCACTCCTGACATTCATGGACATATGTCTAAATATTTCTCGGATTTAAAAAATGAATGCGGAAGTCTTAACCGTGTGTTGGATCTGTGTTTAGTTGCAATGGCAAACGGAAAGGTTGATTTCTTCAACAACACTGGCGGCTACGGTTTTATCACGACGGACGACTCTGACGACGACGTATTCTTCCACATGGAGGACGTTGGCGGTGAGGATCTGACTGAAGGGACCGAGATCGACTTCGAAATTGAACAAGCCCCCAAGGGCCCCCGCGCGACGAACATCGTTCGCGCATAATTTACGCACATAGTCGCCATCAGGCGACACTGTGTACTTTGTTCCATTTTCAGGTGAAGGTTTATCCGGAGCAGTAGCTTTCGCACTGCCCCATACATGATGAATCCCATTCTTGACACCATATCTTTGTCAATTCTAATTACTCTCTCGTTAAGATATGTAGTGGTATTAAGATAGCAGACAATCTATATTCTGTATGGTAATACATATATCTCTAGCACAAGCTGGGGGAATTCCACCAGTTACAACTGGTATGCTTGTCGTATTCGGGATTATCGCGTTAGCACTCTTTCTTTTCGTGACTGAATTATTGCCGATAGATGTCACCGCGATTCTCGTAATGGTGCTCCTGATGTTCCTGAATCCGTGGACCCAAGTTTCTGTTGCTGAAGGGATTTCGGGATTTTCAAACACTGCAACTGTCGCCGTGCTCGCGATGCTTATCCTCTCGACAGGGATTAGTCAGACGGGACTCGTTCAGATTATTGGAAAAAAGATGGCCGCCTTTGCTGGCAATGACCAACTGAAACAACTTGTTGCGACTATCAGCGTTACTGGTCCTGTGTCTGGATTCATTAACAACACTCCAGTGGTTGCGATCCTCGTTCCGGTCATCTCCGATCTCGCCCACGAGGGGAATACCTCACCTTCGAAACTCCTCATTCCTCTCTCGTATGCCTCGATGTTCGGTGGGATGCTCACTCTCATTGGGACCTCAACGAACTTACTCGCATCCAGCGTTTCTGAACGGTTGATTGGGCGGCCATTCTCAATGTTTACCTTTACTGGACTGGGAGTCATCGTGCTTCTAACGGGCAGTGTCTATTTGCTGACTATCGGCCACAAACTCATTCCGGAACGCGTCCCTGCACGTGAAGACTACCTTGAGGAATACGATTTACAGGGCTATGTGTTCGAAGTCGTCGTCCGGGACGAGTCCCCTCTCATCGGGAAAACCGTTCAAACTGCGATCGATGAATCACAGTTCGATACGGACATCGTCCAACTTTCCCGTGACAACGAACAGTATTTCGAAGGTATCGCCAGCAAACGGATTCGTGTAGGGGATATTCTCACTGTTCGTACTGACCGTGGAACGCTCAACGTACTTCGTGAGCAAGAAGGACTCGACCTTGTTGGGACACAATACTCCGATTCGGCACTCGAACCGTCAGAGGAAGAAACACAGACACTCGTCGAAATCGTCATTCAGTCAGGTTCCTCACTACTCGGTGAGACGATTGC
The DNA here is from genome assembly GCF_024136975.1 of Haladaptatus sp. AB643. NCBI lineage: Archaea > Methanobacteriati > Methanobacteriota > Halobacteria > Halobacteriales > Haladaptataceae > Haladaptatus > Haladaptatus sp. AB643. The sequence continues at coordinate 63,964 of NZ_JAMYJW010000005.1, read as the reverse complement.
AACCTCGGCCTTTCGTGAGCGGTACGATGCGAGCGTCCTTGCATTCCGGTCCGGCGGGAAAACGATACGGAGTCGGCTCAATGATCTCCCACTGCGGGTCGGTGACACGCTCCTTGTCCAAGCACCGAGTGATAGCATCGACCGATTGAGTCGTAATCCAGAATTTATCGTCGCTCATGAATCTGAATCGCCCGATTATCGAACGGAAAAGATACCGTGGGCACTCGGGATTATTATCGCTGTTGTCGGTCTTGTCGGAATGCCATGGGATACTCTCGCGAATGTAACTGGTGTCGAGATGCTCGCAGGTGTCAACTTTAGTATCGTCCAGACAGCGCTCGCTGGTGTCGTACTGATGGTTGTCACTGATGTGATCAAGCCCGGAGAGATATACGAGGGCGTGGACTGGAGTGTTATTTTCCTGCTTGCGGGTGTTATTCCACTTGGAGTTGCCTTAGAGCAAACGGGTGCAGCAAACCTCCTCGGTTCACTTGTCGCTGCAACCGCGGATTTCCTCCCACTCATCGGAGTTCTGTGGGTGTTCTACATCGCAACGGGGCTCATTACAAGTATCATCAGCAACAATGCGAGTGTGGTCTTGATGATTCCTGTTGCTGTCGAAGCGGCCCGAGATATCGGTGGCAATCCGTTCGCGTTTATTCTTGCAGTTACTTTTGCTGCTTCAACGGCGTTCATTACGCCTGTTGGATATCAAACGAACCTGTTCGTCTATGGACCGGGTGGGTACAAATTCACAGACTATGCGAGAGTTGGTGCGCCGCTTCAGCTTCTACTCTCTGTTGTGACAATTCTCGGAATTGCGTTCTTTTGGGGAGTTGGTGCGCCAGCCTGAACACCACTTCCGTGTTCGCATCTGTTGTATGAACAGGGGGGTGAGCGATTGCTTCTAACTGCAGTGGATATCTTATTCGATGTCTATCGCATCGATCTGTTCCGGATATCGGTTGCGAATCGTCACTTCGGTCACGTGTGCAACTGACGCGACCGCATCCTGTGTTTCTTTCTCATCACACAGCAGTGAGGCGGCGTAAATCGCTGCCGCCGCATACCCAGTGGGCGACTTCCCTGAAAGCAGGCCCTTTGCTATCGAGACCGAACACCTGCACGGGGCGCTGCTCTTCTTGCTCCCAGGTAAGCGCCTCAATGACGTCATGTGAGAACTGTGGCGCGGAAGCCACCCGGAAAGGTGCACTCACCGACTGCTGCTAATCCCGTCTCCTTTTTTCATTCATGTCACGCCAAACAACGCTGTCCGATGGTGCCCAGCGCACGCTGACCGAGTGCGCGGAGACGACCGAACGTAACGACGACACACCGACGACTGAACGGGATTTGCTCAACCGTACGCACCAACACACAGAGGACGTCGCATCCGAGTATTTCGCACACCAGGCAGTTGAAACAGGTGAAGAGAAAAACTCGATTGCCTCATTGAACTCGAAATCGAAGGGAATGTTGGCTCCTCTGTTCGAGAGGAGGGTTAGAGCGGATCGTCGTATTGGTCGGCTGGATCCTGTTGCTCATCGACAGCATCTGTAAACAGATCTCCATCCAACTCCTCTTCGAATTCATCGCCAGTGTCTTGGGCCGATAACCCCATTGTGAGCAACTCTTCGATCGCTTGTTCTTGATTTAGAAAATCACCTTGTTCGACAAGCCGATCAATATCACTCTCGATACGGTCAGGCAAGGCTACCTCGAACGTGGCCATGGATACAATCTATTCTAGAGACAGATTAACTCTCGGGCTAGTTTTTCGATGAGTAGTAGTGTTATTCCTCGGTTCTTGCCGTTTTTTACGCCTTCTTAGGAACGACCATGGAATCCATGAGTACAAACTCATCTGCAACCTGCGACGCTGGCCGAGATGGCACAGCACCGCCCATAGGCCGAACAGTTTTCCTTCGATGTCGATGCCTCCGGACTCATTGACGTCACCAAGAGCTAATGGCCTGCACGTATCCGTATCACGTTCACCGGAACGCCTACTGCAAGCACATGACCGCCGTCGAAACCGCAACTGACGACGGAACACTCGGCACCTTCCCGTCCGAGGATAACGAAGACGATTCCTTCGTCGACGGTTCTTCGTGACCGGCTTTGGCTTTGCTATCGTTGCCGGTCTCGTGTCTGTCGCCCGTGTTGTCGTTGGATACCACTGGACGGTAGATATCCTAGCACGTGCAGTGGCAGGAGGGTTGGACTGTCCTCGCGGAACTTGGTGCACCATATGGCAACCAGATCGGGGAAATCTGTGTCGATATTGATGAAAATCTGCGTGAGATCGCTGGGCTCAATTGATCATTCCTGAGGTATGATTTACGAAATCAAGGCAAATATCGTTGGATCCAATGCACGTGTACTCGAGATGGTTGACACCGAAGGCTGGACGGGATACAAAGCAGTCACAACAGCGTGGGAAGAAATCCCGTTCGACTGTAGTGGTTGCCTTGACGACCGATTTCTTCCGCCATAGTTAGTGGTCACTCCTCATCTTGTAGTGCAGCTGCAATCACTTCGAGCTCTGTCTTCCGGAACGCGTTTGGAGTTTGTTCTGGATTATCATCGTCGACTTCGCCGATTTTCCAAAGGATACCGGCCCGCATCTGCGGTTTGGAAGGCAAGTTATGTGTGTCTATATCGTAGTTTACAGCCGTACAGATTGCAGCAAGGGCTTCTTTGGTGAAGGCTGTCGATTCAATGCGTTCGTATCTCCCGACAGCCTGTCGAATTTCGTTGCGGAGTTCGTTGACGGTTTGTGTCATAGAGACACTGGTGTTGGGAGTTATCGTGTAAGTTCTGGTTTCTACGATGATGGAGTGATCCTCGTTGTGTCTATGGGATGGGTGTGATCAATTGCCCACCGTGCACCCGGTCTCTCTTCCGAGGAATATTGGACATTCCTACCGAGGTCTTATTTTCTTCAGAGATACGCTAGAATTCACAGCAAGGAACCAGTAGTCGTCCCGAGATCAGACGTTAGCTGTTGGTAGGTCTGTAGCCCAGTCTGGAAGCGCTGAATAATCTTTGACTGGTGTCCTGGACATGCAATGGGTACAATTGCCCCACCTTGGACTGGAACTATGGATTGGGCTGCAGAATACGACGCGAAACGACAGCCGGGGCATGAGATCCCACCAGCGGGCTGGTGATGGAGAAGCGTCGCTGTGTCGTTAGAGGTGAGTCCACAGATCGAAGTAAACTGCTCGAGATGGTCATCACAACTGAGCACAGGAATTCGAAGATGATCCAAAAGGAGAAATGACACGGCTTGCTGGCCTTCAGGATCAAGGGCGGACTGACACGCATTACAATCAATCGCCGATTGATCATCGATGATCTCCGACTGTGATTGCTGAAAATCTCCGGGTGACATTATATCATCTAGCAGACTTCAAGATGGATAAGTAATTGGGGCGTTCGCCATGATGAAACTCGAAAGCTGGTTTACGGTATAATTCTCGGGATTTGGGAGGGCCATTATAGTAGTATACTAACTCCGTCACCAACACTGAATCAGGGCGAATGAATGACCCGAAAACTGTGCGATAGCTGATTAAGAGAAGGAAGTGTGTTCATTCAAGAGTGTAAGCTAGCGGCTGTACTCGGGTCATAGAGTGGCTTAAGTCCTCTATGACGAGCGAGATTGCAGCGAAACGTGGGTGGCTACGTCGGACGGCGTACGAGGTATTGAATGGGCTTAGCTGAAGAGGGAGAGATTTGCAAGAAGGAGACTGAAGCGTCGGGTGATCTGAATTCGGATGGAATCTCGGCCAGTCGTTAGAGGAGTGCGTTCTGTGTAGCGACAAACAAAAACAGGTTGATGCTACGTTGAAGCGATGGATCGCTACAAATCGCGCGCTTGGACGGTTTTGCGATCGTTTTCTTCGGCTCGTCGAGCAGCGTTGTCGAGGACCGTTGCAACTTCCTCATCGAGTGCATCGTAGAAGTCACTCGCCACATTTTGTCCTTCAAGCTGTTCTTTCACTGCTGCTTTGACAATCAAATCAGCCATACAAGCCTCCAGACGTTATAATACTACAAAAGAACAGTGGCGGAATAGTTCAGAATAGACGACTATGTGCCAGAGAAACACACATCACATCACAACCGTACAGCAACAAATCACGACTTGAATGATGCACGCATACACGTCGGTTCTCTTCATAATGTACAGAGAGTAACCGATACCGAGTGTGAAAACAATTAGAATATGGATGAAAATCGGTCCATTTCGCACCCACCGTAAAAAATCGAAAGCCGAGAAAATCGTGAGCGCCACAAAAGATCCGAAAAGATACGCCAAGCGAAAGACGACGGGGAAAGTAAACTCGCAGAAGAGCGATTCCTGCTATTTTGTCGAACTCCGTTGACCGTGACGAGATGGGATTCTGATCGAGGTGATGAATCGTAAACGAGGTGCCCTCCATGAATATCCCCAGTAACGTCTCTTAGGGCAGAACAGTCTCTTGTTGTTTCCGCACTTTGGGTATGGACGAACGTGAAGCGTTCGCAGTGTTGCTAAATATCGAGGGCGTCCGTCCTGCGGGTGAACGTTCGCCCGTGGTCTGCCTCACCGAACTCGTGATACTGCCAGGCGTGGATGAGTTCGTGCCGGACGGTTTCGCTGAATTGCTCCCACCCGCGTTATTCGGAGGCCGTCTCGGTTAGTGTGATCGTGATTGCCTCTGTTGTCGGGTCGTATTTCGTGACGCCCGCCGTTCGCTGCGCTCGATGTGAACTCTCCCACTCGATCGTTTCGACCGGCAGGTCGGGGAAATGCTCGGCGACGACGTCGGCTGCGTGCTGTTGTGCTCGGCCGAGGAGGACCGTCGGTGTCTCAAGTGTATCGTCGGTCCAGCATCCGCGCTCTCCATCAGCGTCTGCTGGTCGGTGATATCCGATAACGTCGTTTGGTGAAACATGGACAAAAACAGCTGAAGTGGTGGTTGGTTCGACCGTTTGCATGCTGTCTAAGCCGATAGTCGATCAGTACTAGTAGGGGTGTGCCCGCGACGTAAGATGGTCTACGACATACTCTGCGTCCCGGCCGACACCAGTGAATAGCGACGACGTCATCGCGTAGAGGAAGAATAGACCGACGAAGTAGAGCCCAGGAGCATCAGATACGACACCGCGTTCGTGGATGGGTTCCTTGGGATTCGCCTGACCGTCGAAGATGGGGAGATCGATCCACGAGAAATCGGGCTGAAACCCCGTACACCAGATGACGTTTGTGACGTCGAGAATCCGGTCATCACCGACCACAGGGCGGCCGTCGCGGACATCGGTCATCCGGGGCACCCGCTCGACGCTCGCAGCGGCAAAGTCCTGTGGCTTGATTCGAACCAACGGGCCGCCCTGGGAGAGTAGCTTTGGTCGCATACGGCGGCCGATGGGCGTGTCAGTGGTAAGCACTCGATGGTAGAGTACGCGCATCACGAACGGAACTCCAATATGTCGGCCGAATCTCGAGTTAATGTGGAACGGAACGTAGCTGACATCCCGACCTGATAGCCACGTCTCGTGATCGTCGGCGACGTCAAGGCTGATCTCGGCACCGGAGTTCCCCGCGCCGACGACGAGCACACTGCCGTCCTGCAGTTGGTCAGGATTGTGATAGTCGCTCGAGTGAAGCTGGACGACATCGTCGGCTAGCTCGTCCGCGAAGTCAGGGATTGTCGGGATCTGGTAGCTCGCCATTGCCACCACAACGTTGTCGGCTATATACTCCCGGTCGCCTGCAGTGAGTAGGTAGCTCGAGCCATTGCGCTTGAGGCCATCGACGCGAACGCCGAGTTCGACGGGCAGGTCGAAGTGTTCGGCGTAGCTCTCGAGGTAGTCGGCCACTGCGTCCTTGCCAGGAAATGCGTATGGCGATCCCGGGAAGGCCTTCCCCGGCAAGCTGGTGAAACGGGCTGGCGTGAACACCCGGAGTGAGTCCCAGCGTTTTCGCCACGGATCCCCAACGCGGTCGCCCGCGTCGAGAATGACGAAGTCCTGATCGCGTGACTGCAGGTAGTACCCGGTTGCGAGTCCGGCCTGACCGCCACCGATAACGACGGTCTCGTAACGTTCGGTCATGTCCTGGTCCCTCGGTGAATGTTGGCGACGAACGGTCGTCATGATGTCGTGTGCAGGATTTCAGGGGGTGAAATCCCAGGGTGGGACGACACGCGACCGTGTCAGCGAACGATGACTGACGAGCACTCCCGGCTGACAGCGGCGGTAGTCACCGGCATTATTCGAGAGATAGGGACGACTCGAAGGCCTCTGGGTCGACCGGTGTCGCCTCCTTGCGAACCTGCTCATAGACCGAGATGGCCCACTCGCGGGCCTCTGATGCGTCGGTGTCGATAACCGCCACCAGTGCCCCGGTCTCGACGTCGTGACAGCAAATGCCTGCCCGGTCGTCCACGATGCCGAGGCCGCATCGGTCGCCGTCAGGGAGATGATCGTGGACGAGGACAGTCGCGTTATCGCAGGCGACAACCTCCGACATCCGGTTGGGGTCCCAAGTAAACGTTCCCTCCAGAGCTTCTGGTGTGAACACGTACTCAAATCGCATTCCATCGAGGATCGCCCGGCAGGCTGTCTCGAGGTTGCTCGACTTGTAGACGATGCTGTCGAACCCGCGCATTGTCGAAGTCGATGCAATGAGCTGCCCGAGTCGCTCGACGGGCTCGTACGGGTATCCCGGGCCGGGGAACGAGACCACCGCATCGGCGAATAGATCGACGCTGAACCCCGGCATCTCGTGTGGAAGCCACGGCCAGACATCACGGAGCTTTTGTTCGATCTCCATCGCGTCTCGGAGGGCCAAGAACCGGTCGCCGACATATTCCCCAAGGGGAGTAAGCGCGTACGTCGGGCCATCTCGGTCGAGCCACTGGCGGTTCTCGAAGTCGGCGAGCACCCGACCGACCGTCGGAGAGGAGGCCCCAGTGATCTCGCACAGGTCCCGACGGTCGGTCGATTCATCCATCAATGCTTCGAGGACTCCGACACGGTGGGGCGACCGGGCCAGGAACTCGATGGTGTCGATACCAGTGGCCATACATAGTATAGGCGCTCGGACTGCTTAGCCCTTTTACGTGAAATGGTCTTGAATCCGACCGTGTCGACACTGAGACATCAGGTCTTGAGGTCATCAATCAACTCGTCGAATACAATGTCCATCAGCAGATTCAATTTCTCGTCGACAGCGACGCAGTGTCCAACGAGCGAAACCTCTACGGATTCGTCTATGACTTCCAGGGAGCGTATGGAAGTACACGAGGACGAACGTATATGCTGAACCACTGAGACAGCTTTCAGGTGAGTGAAAACTCACTCAAGCCACTCTGTAACGTGTGGCGAACTCGCGATGACCCCGTCAACGCCCCGTCGTGCGAGTATCCAGGCTCCCAAACGCGAATCGACAGTCCATGCATTGACCATCATACCCATATCATGTGCATCGGCGACAATACTGGTGACCAGACAGTGCCACGCGTTCGGGTGGACGTAGTCACAGTTGAGCTCTTTCGCAACTGCGAGGTTGTCTCCTGGGGAAAGCCCGAGCACGTACCCCAGTTCGACACCCTCGGCACCGTCAAGGTTGACTTGCCGAATCGCGTCCGCGTCGAACGAGGACACGATGACGTCATGTGACGTCTCGCGTGCCATCGAGAGCGCCTGTTCGACGATTGCAGGGTCCTTGAGCTCGAGATTGACGTCTATCTGGGACGGAATAACAGATAGGACCGACGATAGCGTCTGGATGCCTTCACCGTCGTGAGCATCAAGAGAAGCGAGTTCCGAAGCAGTGAGATCATCTACCTCAGTGACGCCATCGATATTGATATCGACGAGCGAGTTATGTGCGACTACGAGTTCGCCTGATGCACACCGGCGAATGTCGAGTTCGATCATGTCCGCCTCAGGAATCGCCTGCTCGACAGCTGCCACCGTATTGGCGGAGTACTGCGCATCGAATCCACGATGAGCGATCACACGCATTAGTGTGCCCGTCGCTATTCATCATTCCAGTAAAGCTGTTTGGAAAGGTACCGGCTTTCGTTCGACTTCACACTGCGATTGCGACTGAACGTCAACCTCGTGTGAGTAAGTACTGCATGCTGGAAACCTTCATTAGTTCCGAAGCCACTCTTACTCCATGGGAAAGTTAGTAGCCACAACGACTGATGACAAGGAGATAGAATGTCACGAGATAAGAGAAGGAGACAACGGTTTACAACTTCGTAACGAGGAGAAAGATCTTGTTGGATATATTCCCTATGACCGTCTCTGCTACGTAGAAACGACGTAAGCTATTCTCTGAACAATTCCGGAAGGACATTGCTGTGCTTGCGGATATCTGCTCTACTCACTGTCCATCATCTCAACATTGAATCTATTAGGAGGCTCCAGGATTCAGACGGTACTCTTGGTGAATGAGTATTCTTGAAAGATGTTTCTCATTTTCATTTTTCAGAGTGCCACAAAGCATTTATCATATCATGACTAATGATAACATGTAGCGAGGACGCTTTGACATCACCCGGATCTGGCGCCATCACCCCGATCCACCTCCTCGCTCCACTCCAATTCCTCCCTACTTCAGTGCAGAAGGAACTGAATCTACACTGATTCGGTGTCGTTGAATCAGCCAATAGTAGGTGCTTGAGTACCAACTATAGATAGTCTGATTCGGCGAAATGTGTTCTCAAATTCGGAGCGACGGAACAATTCGATTGCCGTCGGTATGGTAGACCACCAGATAGCTACCTGCGAACGACACAAAAACGATTGCGAGAAACAGGAGCGTGCAAGTGAACAAAAAAGGTCCAAGAGCACTGTTTTCCACACGGCAGTCCGAGTAAACGAGTACAATTTTGTGGATCCGTTTCTCACGTTCTACAATCTCCAGTTCTTATAGAAATTTAATTGCTGGTACCTCCTAAAGCGATTTGACTACTCAAGAGAATCACTATCACGAGGATCACTGACAAATTCGAATTCACGAATATAATCATGACTCGAGAGGAATTGCTCGATATCTGATTCACGCTACCCAAGCGCACCGTCCATCGCCCGCTCGAATGGTTTTTATCAAATAAAAATCAATGACGCCCGAAGAAGGTTGAAAATCATGATGAATAGCCTCCCGATAAGTCCGTTGATGAACTGATCCGACCCAAACAGTCTCCCACGAGTACCAGTCATCGAACGCTGTGAAGAAGGACTAAAGAACTTCTCATTAGGGGTCAATATACCAAAATTTCGTAATTATTCCGACTTCGTCAATCGTACTGCAATAACTGGTGCATCGCTTGTGCGTAATATCTTCTCTGTTACACTACCAAGGAGATAGCGCTTGACTCCGGATCGACCATGCGTTCCCATAGTAACCAGATCGATTCCACGGTTGGTTATGAAATTCCGGATATTGCCATACGGGGAACCTGCTTGGACGTGCGTTTGTACCTCTATTCCACGCTGCTCCGCTTTGTCCGCGACTGACCTGACGACTCTCTCGGCTTCAGTGCGTGCTGGGTCTGACACAGTTGGCAACCCTCTTCCACTCCCAATTATATAAAGGACGTGAACAGTTGCCTCTAACTGGTCAGCGATGGCTATTCCCCGTGTGACAGCAGCTTCAGCAGCAACACTCCCATCGGTTGGGATGAGTATCGAATCACATTCGACCGCCTCTTGATCTGTCCGGGTAGGCGGCACTGCCATCACTGGAACGTCGCTCATTCGTATAACACGTTCAGTAACACTTCCCAGCAGTAGCCTGTCGAGTCCGCCTCGCCCATGTGACCCCATCACGGTGAGTTCGATATCGTTCTCCGAAACGTAGTTGAGGATCACTTCGTATGGAGTGCCGTGCTCGATGTCCGACTTATATGGAATTTCTGATGTCCGATCGAGGATTTCTTCAACTCCGGTCACTGCCTCTTTGGCTCGTTCTTCTAATGCTGTTCGACGTTCCCGATTGACTTCATCAATGTCGGAGAGTTGATCGGTGTATGTGCTGATATTAACGACACTTAATATGTGGACAGTCGCATCGAATGCGTCCGCGAGCCAGCATCCGTACCGTGCGGCTGCTTCCGCGTTTTCACTCCCGTCGGTTGGAACGAGAATTCGGTCGTACATGAATGATTATTGGTGGGCCGTATACTAGATTCTTGGGTAGCATACTCTGGACTTCCTCGATTCGGATGGAAGAGATACAACGGGGTAATCTGTGACTCTATCTCGATACTCTACTTAATTGTCTCTTTTCCCTTCTGATGCGTTCTCTCCCTCTCCGATTTTAATCACTCTTGAGAGAAATTGTCCATGAATTTCGGGTTGTTCTTTACTTCATCCATGACGAATCGGGAGGATGTCTCGTTAACACCTTCGATAGCGACCATCTCATCGATGACCTCGTTCATCCGATTTCGATCCTGCACACGGACGAGAACCATGAAGTCGACATCGCCCATCGTATAGTATACTTGTTCGACGCCATTGATATCTGCGAGCTTGTTTCCGATATCGGTCGAGTAACCTTTCTCGTGGGTGACGGATACCTCGGTGATCGCCACCATATCGAGCTCGAACGGTTCTGGGTTCAAATCGGCAGTAATACCTCTAATCACGCCGCTCTCTTTCATCTTGTTGAGCCGATAATGGACCGCTGATTTCGAAAGATCTAATTCTTCCGACAGTTTATCTAAGCTTACATCAAAATCTCTTTCGATGAACGTAAGCAGTTTCACGTCGACTTCATCGAAATCATCACTCGTCGAATATCCCTTGGTCATTATCCTACATTCTCCCTCCAACGTATATGAATAGCACGCTATTTGGTAAATACTTCTAATTTGTATAGCATCCATAGAATGTTGTTCAAACGTACCGAACGACAATTTTATACTTAAAAATGTCATACGATTCCGCAAGTTAGTTTCCGTTTGTCGCTCTACAGTCGGGGTTTGAGGACTAAACTAATTCTTGGTCATACTCCATCCATTCGATACGCTACGGTCGTTTTCGAACGACTCATTGGACCGATTTCGGTAGGTAGCAATTGGGTGAGCTATTCATCCGTGTCGCCAATGAGCTGTGCAGTCGAAACTGCCATCACTTTGATCGCAGTAAGAATGTCTTCGATCGATGCGTACTCATCCTCGACGTGGGCCTGTTCCAAACGTCCAGGGCCATACACGATGCACTGATCGATGCCTGCATCGTTGACGACAAAGCGTTGGTCGTCGGAACCGGGGGAAATGACGAATTCGGTATTTCCGTGAAACGAATCGACGTTCCGTGCGAACGTTTGGCTCACTTTGCAATCTTGGGAGACGTTTGTCGGTTCCGCGAACATGATTTCATCATAGTCGAGGGAGGCGTCCATACTGTCCTCCGTTTCACCGATCAGTTCCCGAATCTCGTTTCGCACATCTGCGACCGATTCGGTCGGAACGAGTACCCGATAGAATGTCGCTGTACAGCGGTCCGGGACGACGTTCTCGGAGTACCCCGCGTCCATCATCGTCACCGAAATATCCGCTCGTTGAGATTCGCTTGGTGTGACCGGAAGGTCAGTCGAGCGCTGGTGAAGCTTTGTCCGATACTCCTCGATACGTGTTAAGAAATCGTTCATCGTCGAAACGGCGTTGATTCCGTCGTGGGCCATACACCCGTGAGCTTTTCGTCCATGCGTCACGACTTTGAACTTCAGAACCCCACGGTGGCCGAGACAGACCCGAGATGAGTCGAAGCATTCGGTGTATACACAATAATCGGTGCCATCGAGGTATCCTTCGTGTGCGAGATATCCGAGGCCAGTAAACCCACCCGTTTCTTCGTCGACCGTCATGCTCTGTGTAACCGACCCTTCCAATCCAGCATCGACGGCTTCCAGTACGTCGATCGCAAACAGACTGGCGACAATACCGGATTTCATATCGCTGGCACCGCGTCCATAAATTCGATCTCCCTCTATCGTTGGGTCGAACGGGTTTTTGGTCCAATCTTCCCCTGCGGGAACGACATCGTAATGACCGGTGTAGTGGATGTTCGGCCCATCCCCGAACGATTTCTGACCTAGCACGTTGACCCGATCCAAGTGGGATCGTTCCGGATAGTGCCGTTCTACGACGTTTTCGGGAACGTCGATCAATTCGACATCGTATCCCCGTTTCGATAGCACCGTATCGAGAAAGGACGCACCTTCTCGATAATTTTTGCCCGGTGGGTTTTCCGTTTGAATTTCGAGAAACGAAGAGAGGAGGGAGACGATTTCATCGCGTCGATCGTCGACTTCGTTGTATATGGCCTGCTTCGTCACCATTAGATATCCCTCCCGCCATCGACTTCGAGGGCGGTTCCCGTTATCATCTTGGCGTCATCGCTCGCGAGGAAGGTAGCCGCCGCGGCGATATCGATCGGTTCGGCGAGACGCCCGAGTGGAATCGTCTCTTGCATACTGGTGACGCTGAGGTCGTCCCCAGCGAACTTCGGGAGCATCGGCGTATCAGTCGCCACTGGGCAAATGGCATTTACCCGGATGGATGGCGCGAGTTCATAAGCGAGTTGTTTCGTCATAGCGACCATTCCCCCTTTCGATGCAACGTATGCCGAAAGTCCAGTTCGCGGTCGGATCGCTGCCGTAGATGCTGTGTTGAGGACGACGCCCCCATCGTCGCGGAGATACGGGACGGCGTGTTTCACTCCGAGAAAGGCGCTTTTTAGATTGACAGAGATGATCTGGTCCCATTGGGTCTCGGAAACGTCCTCGACCGGGGTCGCCTGTTGCGGAATGCCTGCATTGTTGTGCAACACATCTAGCGAACCGAACTCCGCCACCGTTCGTTCGACCATCGTTTTCACGTCCTCTTCGGACGAAACGTCAACCTCCAGTGCAAGTGCGATGCCGTCATCGTGTTCGATTCTCTCGACAGTTTGAGTAGCAGCATCGTCATCGATATCCGCACAGACGACTGCCGCCCCTTTGGACGCGAATCGCTCTGCGATGGCTTGACCCATCCCCGACCCCGAACCCGTTACAATAACGGTCTTTTCTGAAAAGCTCATGCGAAGTTATCTCGTGGCATTTGCTATCAAACTTCGGTTTGGCCAACCCGTAATTCCGTCTATAATCCGAATAGGACGACAATATGTGAATATTATTCTTCTATTTGTATTATTCTCGTATTATTGCCAAAGTACTATCGTTATGGCGAATAGAGATTGTGCATGGTTCAATCAGACATTTCGTTCAAAGAACGATATCCCCTCTTCATCGATGGGGAACAAATGCCCCCGTCCACGGACGAGTTTATCTCGACCGACGACCCCGCGACGGGTGATTCGTTCGCAGAAATTGCGGTAGCTGACTCCCGCGATGTCGACCGTGCCGTCACAGCAGCTCGGACTGCCTTCGAGTCGTGGCGAGATGTCGCTCCGGAGAAACGTGGTCGCATTGTCCATCGAATTGGGAGACAGATACACGATTCAATCGACGAATTAGCGGCCATCGAATGCAAAGATCAAGGGAAACCGATCTCACAGGCTCGAAGCGATATGCGCGGTGCGTGGCGATATTTCGAATACTATTCCGGGGTTGCTGATAAGCTCGAGGGACAAAGCGTACCAGTTGGACCGGATCAAGTCGATTTCACACTCCGTGAACCATACGGAGTAAGTGCACAGGTTACACCATGGAACTTCCCTGGGAATTTGTTTGCTCGGGGTGTCGCCCCGGCATTGGTTGCCGGAAACACAGTCGTCATCAAACCGGCTCCACAGACAGCCCTGTCCACCCTCCGTCTCGCCAAACTCTGTTCTGAAGCCGGCCTTCCGGATGGTGTCGTCAACGTCGTAACTGGAACCGGTGAATCGACTGGGCAACCCCTCGTGTCCCACTCCGATGTCGATACGATCACCTTCACAGGAAGCGTCACGACAGGTCAATCGATTATGAAGCATGCAGCAGATACTGTTACACCGGTGACACTCGAACTCGGTGGGAAAAATCCGGCGATAGTGTTCCCCGATGCGTCGCTCGATCGGACCGCTGAAAGCATCGCTACTGCCATTTTTACGAATGCCGGACAGGTGTGTTCGGCCGCCGATCGTCTCCTCGTTCACGAAGATATCCACGATCGATTGGTCGAGCGAATCGCTTCGATCGTCGACGAGTACGAAATCGGCCCCGGAAAAACTGACCCTGACATCGGTCCGCTTGCGTCCGCCGAACACAAAGACCGGGTTCTGGAGTATATCGAAGTTGGAAAAGAGGAGGGTGCAACACCATTGATTGGAGGAACGGTCCCCGATCAACCGGGATACTTTGTCGAACCGACGATCTTCATCGATGTCAAAAACGAGATGCGAATCGCGCAAGAGGAAATATTTGGTCCGGTACTCTCGGTGATCTCTTTTCACGACGAAGAAGAGGCACTATCGATCGCCAACGATACGAAGTACGGGTTGACGGCAGGAATATTCACGAACGATATCACTCGGGCACATCGTCTTTCACGCTATCTCGAGGCAGGCAATGTCTATGTGAATAAGTGGTTCGGAGATACGACACAAACCCCGTTCGGTGGCTACAAATACAGCGGTATTGGTCGCGAAAAGGGCTTGGAAGCACTGGATTCGTATCTACAAACCAAGAACGTCGCGATCGACATCAGTGAGGATGGCAGCGGGACGCTTCCTGGAGCATAATCCATATCGGTATCCCGGAAAGGTTGCTTACAAGCTCACGCATATTGTATTGTTCTAATCGATATTTTAGGACATAATACTGGATAGGAAGATATATGCGAATGAGATACATCTAATCGCAAATCTTTTGAACAATGCAGAGAGTATTTGTGCATGGGCAACACGGAACAAATGGAGGAGTTGACGACTCTGATTGGAGATTTAGTCCGTATCGAAACGGAGAATCCACCTGGTAACGAGAAAGAGTGTGCGGAGTTTATCGCCACTTGGTTCGGAGAACGAGATATCGAAGCGGAGATCATCGATGATCCATATCCTGACCGACCTCAAGTTGGCGTCAAAGTTGGGAGCGGCAAACCAACGCTCGTGTTGAACGGGCACATCGACGTCGTCCCGGCAGGGGACCGAGACCAGTGGACGCACGGTCCGTATGCCGGCGAAGAAGTCGATGGGCGTCTCTACGGTCGTGGGAGCGTCGATATGAAGACCGGTGTTGCGATAGGGATGTTGACGGTAGCTCACTTTGCGGATGATGTCGAATCCGGTAGGCTTCCAGGATCGCTCGTTTTTCATGCCGCAATCGGTGAGGAGACGGCCGAACCGGGGACGAAGACCCTCCTCGAAAACGGCTATGACGGGGATTATGGTGTCGTACTCGAGCCGACTCGGTTGCACACTGCGACGAGTGAGAAGGGTCTGGCGTGGTACGAGATCTCCGTTACGGGCGACCCATCACACGCGAGTCGACCCGATCAGGGCACGAACGCGATTCAGTATGCAAAACCAATGCTGGACGCACTCGATGAGTATGATTCCACAGTCAGGGAACGTACCGATCCCCTGGTCGGGCAAGCCTATTCGACGGTGACGATGTTCGAAGCAGGTACGAAAGAGAACGTCGTCCCTGAAGAGGCAAAGATCACCACCGATCGGCGTTTTCTCCCGGATGAATCCATCGAACAAATCGATTCGGAGATCGATGAGCTAGTGGAAAGCGTCCAAGAGGAACACAGTGTTACCATCTCGTGGAACCGGACGCGAACGTACGAATCAGCTGCCATAGACGAAGACAGCGTACTTGCGGGTATTTTCCGAAAGCACTCCGCACGGGTCGCGGACGTATCCCCGGAACCGTGGGGGGTGAGTGCATCAACCGACGTTCGTAACTTTATCAACGATGCCGATACAGAAGCAATCACTTGGGGTCCCGGCGACTTGGCACAGGCTCACACGTACGACGAGCACGTCGACCTTTCCGCTGCTATGGATGGGTTGGATGCTCTTCTCGGCGCAACCGAAGAGATGCTCACAGAGGTATCGTAATAACGGTCCAGCGTAGCGTGTAGCGATTATCACGAGTGGTCGGCGTCGGAGGAGGGATATTATACTTGAATTGGCTCCGATTGGAGGATAAAATACGATGATCAAATAATTTCCTACAATATTGTACAATGACAACCGATAGATTTACATCCGAAAATTGTATTCTATGTGGTAGGGTCAAACATGACACTGTATGGCATGCCAACAGCGATGTTCCTGGTGTTCGTCGCGACGATTTTAGCCGGGAGTCTTGGCGCAATTCACTACACGATAGTCCACATTCTGTTAGGGAAACCGATTGACGAGAACATTCGAAAAACGGCGACGGAACCACGTGCAACGGACGGGGGCCGCAACGATGGCTGACGTCAACCCGTATTATCTCGGCGCGTTCGTGGTGTATTTGCTTATCGTTCTTGCCATCGGTATCTGGGGATATCGGAAAACGACAGATGTCATGGACTTCTGGGTGATGGGTCAGAGCATGGGACCGACCTTGGCAACCTGGTCGCTCGTTGCCAACTTCGTGAGCGCAGTCAGCGTGATCGGATTTATCGGAGCCGTCTATGGCGGCGGCTATTCCCTCATGACCGGTACCATTTTGGGACTGATGCTCGGGGTGAGCGGTCTCTACTTCGTCGTCGGTCGCGTTCGACAGTTGAACCACCTGACGTTGCCCGACATCATCGCGGATCTGACCGGACGACAAGCGGCTCGACCGATTGCAGGAGCGGTGTTGCTCGCGAACGGTTGGCTGTACCTTATCATGCAACTCGTCGGGGCCAGCCTCCTCGTTACGACGATTACCGGTGTTCCGTACGAGTACATGGTGTGGGTCATCGGCGTCGTGTTCATCACGTACACCGTCCTCGGAGGTCTCGTTAGCGTGGCGTGGACGGACCTCCTTCAAGGAACGATCATGGTCGCGGCCGTTCTGTTCGCACTCGGTTACATGGTGCTCGACTTGGGTGGATTCACTGCCATCAATACCGAGTTTGCCGCGATGAGTTCAGCAAACGTTGCACCCCTCGGAGACGGTGCCTACACGATAATCGGAGTCATCGCATCCGTCATCGCGTTTTTCGGCACGATATTCACGGAACAGAACATGATCGTGCGTATCGCCGCGACGAAGGACGTCCGGACAGCGAAAATCCATCTCGCAGCTTCCGGCGTCATTCTTTCGGTGTTCTACACTGCTCTCGTAGTCCTGGGCGGTGCAACGACCGTCGCACTGGGACACGCTGGATTGTCGATCAACACTGTGGATAACGCGTTCCCGACGTTGATAACCGATTACGTGCCGACTTCGATCGGTGTCGTCATCATTCTCGCCGTCATGAGTGCGATCCTTTCGACGACGGATACACGACTTCATTCGACGGGCATCACTACGGCGCGTGATATCTACAGCTACTTCCGGCCGAACGCATCGGACGAATCACAGCTTCGGGTTTCACGGATTGCAACCGTGGTCTTCGGAATAACTGCGACCGCGGCGGCCGTCAACCCACCGGACACGATTATCGGTCTTTACAACCTTCGTGCGATCCTGTTGACGAGCGCTTTCCTCATCCCAGTTTATACAGCACTCTACCTCTCGGATGTCAACGGATGGGCTGTACTCGCCTCCATCGTCGTTGGGACGGTCTTGGGCCTTGCCGCGAACTTCTTCGGTGGAGGCATCGGCATCCCCGCGACGTTCATCGGTGTCGGGTCGGCCGCGTTGGTGTTGTTGGTCGGCTATTATGCCCTTCCGGATCAGGGAAGTGGTCCACGACAGGAATACGCCGCTTCGGATGATTAACGCCATACGAAAAGATCGATGACATCATTACCACATCTCGTTCTGACCGGATCACCGTACGAACGCGGCCTCACACACGGGGAACGCTTCGCGGAAGAGATTCGTATGAACGTCGAAACGTACCTGACACGGTTTGCACAATACGGTGCCAAAGAGGAAGTCGTTCGACGCCAAGCGACCGAGTACGTCCCCCTCGTGGAGGAGTGGAACCCCGACTACGCCTCGGAATTGCGTGGTATCGCAGACGGAAGTGGTGTTCCAATCGAGGAGGTAATGCTTCTCAACGTCCGATACGAGATACTCTATGCGTCTTATTCCGATCAAACGGCCGGAACGGACGGGTGCACCAGTTTCGGTCTCCTTCCGACGGCGACAGCCGACGGGAAAACGTATGTTGGACAGAATTGGGACTGGGCGGTACCCATCGCAGATACGCTCTTGGTAACCGAGATTCATCAGAGCGATGGAAGCGACCACATCGCGATCACGGAGGCAGGTATCGTCGGCGGAAAGATGGGCGTCAACGAACACGGTATCGGCCTCGTGATTAATGGCCTCGTTTCTCCGGACGATGGTGAACACCCGTTTCGGAAACCCTTCCACCTTCGCTGTCGGGAAATACTCGATGCGACACGCTTCGATAGCGCACTCGAATCGATTATCGCCACACCGCATGCCTGTTCAGCCAATTACGTCGTCGGTCATGGTGATGGAGAGGTGATAGACATCGAAACGTCGCCCAACCGGACCGACTATGTCTATCCACGGGAGGGAATCGTCACACACGCCAATCACTTCCTGACGTCCGGTTTCGAGAGCCGAATGGAACGACAGCTCCCTGACTCGCTCTATCGAGCAAATCGACTTCGTCGACTGTTCGAACACCAACGTGGAGCGATAGACACTGAAATAATGAAATCCGCTCTTTGTGACCACTTCGGTCGTCCCGCGAGTATCTGTCGACACGAAGATCAGACTGCTCCCGTGGAAGAGCGCAGTCGGACAGACACGAGCGTAATTCTCGATCTCGACGACCGCACTCTGCATGCCACATACGGACCTCCGTGTGACGAAGATTATCGGACCTATCGCCTTGGAGAATAGTGGAAAGCGGTAGGGAGTGATTTTCTAGACCGCTGGAGGGACGAAACTCGTCGGAACGAGATCGAACCGCTCACTGACTGACCGCACTCCGCTATGGAATCACTTGCTCTTGACTTCCCCCTTACCCCGAAATTTCGAACATTGTTCAAACGAGCGTTTATTATTTTGGAGAAAAATCGTTCACTATGTCCCAGCAGGATTCAGGAACGGAGCCGGTTTCGATTCACCATTGGTACGATCCGGATTCTAGGCCCATCAGTATCACTGACGGAGAAGATGCGACAGTATGGGACGAGGATGGAAACGAATACCTCGACTTCTGCTCGCAGTTGTACTGCACCAACCTCGGCCACAGTAACGCGGCAGTGATCGAAGCAATGGAAGAACAGGCAGGAAAGATACCGTACGTTTCCTCGGCAAAACGGTCACCGACCCGCGACCGACTCGCAGAAAAGCTCGCACGCGTCACACCCGAATCACTGTCCCACACGTTTTTCTCGGTTTCCGGAAGCGAAGCCAACGAAATCGCGGTACAGTTCGCGCGTGAGTATCAGGACGCACCAACGGTACTCACCCGTTGGCGGTCCTATCACGGTGGAACGTACGGTGCAGGAGCGCTAACAGGTGATCCCGAAACACGGGCAACGATAGAACGGCACGCTGCTACTTCAGGCACAGCAAAGTTTCTCCCACCCATTCCAAAGGCCTTCGACACCAGTGATCCTCGAGAACTGGCACAGCGTGCCGGAGAGCACCTCGAATTCGTGATTCGAAACGAAGGGCCTGACTCGGTTGCCGCCATCCTCACCGAACCGATCGCCGGAACGAGCGGTGCTTTCACCGCGCCCCCGGGTTATTTTGACCACGTTCGTGACCTCTGTGATGAGTACGACATCCTCCTCATCGCCGACGAAGTCATCACAGGATTCGGTCGCTGTGGTGACTGGTTTGGCGTTCAGACCGAAGACATCGAACCGGATATGCTGACGTTTGCAAAAGGCGTTACGAGCGCATATGCACCTCTCGCGGGCGTCTCGGTAACGCCGGAGATTGCGTCGTTCGTTCGGACGAACGGTTTCGACATTGGACAGACGTTTGGGGGACATCCGATGGCGTGTGCCGCTGGCTGTGCCGCAATCGATGAGTATGCAGACGGCATAATCGATGGTGTTACTGATCTGGAAGAGGGGCTTGAATCTCGAATTCGACAGTTGGAATCGAAACACGATGTCGTCCGTGATGTTCGTGGACGAGGAGGGCTGTGGGCTGTCGAGTTCGCCGACCCGGAGACCGAGACTTCCTTCCACGATCCACGTGTCGACGACGGGCAAAACCCCGTCTCGGCGGTCCTCCACGAATGTCACGACCGAGGTATCCTGCTGGGAGGTGGTCGCCCTGGGTTCCAGATCATCATCTCTCCACCGCTGATCGCAACGCAGTCCGAGACCGACCGGGCGATGGATGTACTCGATGACTCTATCACAGTAGTCTTCGATTGAGAGCCACTCACCCTCGTTGGAGTTGGTGGAGAACGGGGTTGGTTGAAAACGGCAGAGAAAGCGATGTCAGGCGTCAGGCCATCGCTCGATGTAGACCGCTTTATCGGTGTAGAAATGAATCATGTCTTCACCTTGGGCGTGGAGGTCGCCAAAGAAGGAATCCTTCCAACCGCCGAAGTGGAAGAATGCCATCGGAGCGGCCGTCCCTGTATTCACACCGAGGTTACCAGCGTCGACCGTATGGCGGAATTTTCGGGCATCGCTTCCCCGGTCGGTAAAGAGACTAGCGGCGTTACCGAACCGACTTCGATTCACGATTCCGAGGGCGTCCTCGAAATCGTCAGCGCGGATGAGCGCGAGGACCGGTCCGAAAATCTCCTCACAGGCGATACTCATCTCCGGATCGACATCGCCGAAGATCGTCGGTCGCAGGAAATTCCCAGTATCGGGTGTTTCGAGTTCGCGGCCGTCTAAGAGGAGATCTGCACCGTCCTCGATACCCTCTCCAATGTACTCTTCGACCCGGTCTTGCTGATCTGACGTGATGAGCGGCCCCATTTCGGAGTCGTCAGCCAACCCATCGGCAACGGTCATGTTCTCGGCGCGTTCGACCACCCGATCGGCAAATTCGTCGTAAACCTCGTCGACGACGACGGCAACGGGGTTAGCGAGACACCGTTGTCCGGTGTTCGCGAAGGCGGATCCGATCGTCTGCTCGGCAGCGAAATCGAGATCGGCGGATTCGGCGACAACGATGTGGTTTTTCGCTCCACCTTGCGCTTGAACCCGTTTCCCGTTGGCTGCAGCCGTTTTGTACACGTACTTGGCCACTGGCGTACTTCCGACGAAGGATAGCCCCGCGATATCGTCGTGTTCCAACAATGTATTGACCGTCTCCTTGCTCCCATTCACGAGTTGTAAAATCCCGTCAGGGAATCCAGCGTTTTCCACGAGCTCGAACAAATATTGTGCGGTAAGCGGGTCGCGTTCGCTCGGCTTGAGGATAAATGCGTTACCAGTGGCAACCGCGTAGGGAAGGAACCAAAGAGGAATCATTCCCGGGAAGTTGTACGGCGTGATTGCGGTGAACACGCCGAGTGGTTTCCGGACGGCGGTTTCATCGATCTCCGGGGCAGCGTTCGGGAGGTGGCCCGCTTGCATGAGCGATGGAATACCACAGGCGACTTCGACGTTTTCGATGCCTCTGCGGAGCTCTCCTTTCGCTTCTTGAAACGTTTTTCCGTGTTCTCTGACCAGCAATTCCGCGATTTCGTCTTGATGATCCTCGAGTAGTTGTTTCAATCGAAACAGTGGTTGGATACGTTCTTCAACCGGAACCTCTCGCCACTCTAAGAACGCTTCATAGCCAGCCTGCACTGCCTCGTCGACGTCGGAAGTAGCACTGAAGTTCGTGTGTGCTATCGTCTCTTCCGTCGCAGGATTTACGATATCTTGGCCGTAGGAACCGCTCGGGGCTCGCCATTCCCCATCGATGTAATTCTGTACGGAATCGACGTCGATCGGAGTTTCCATCGTCATGAGTCATGTGCGCATTTGTCTCCCCACCTCATAACACTTTCTCACCAAATCCAACTCGAAGATAAATATGAGGATATTGTTCTGAATGAAGATTTACTAACGGACAATGTCCTACAACACCGCATAATCACCAAAGATTAATCAACTCGTGCAGAGTAGAGAGGATAGAACGATGTCTGGTCAAGAAAGTGAGTCCGATACCACTCTCAACGAGATAGAACGGACTGACAAAGAGTACGTCTTCGGTACGTGGTCGTTTCAAAGTGAAGTGAGCCCAACACAAGTAATAGACACCGACGGCGTCACCTTCACCGATGCGAACGGGAACGAATACATCGACTTTTCGGGACAGCTCATGTGCTCGAATCTCGGTCATTCCGCCGAGCGCGTTACGGAGGCCGTCTCCAAACAAATCGATGAAACGGCATACGTCGCTCCGGGTTTCACCACGGAAGCGCGTGCAAATCTCGGAAAGAAATTAGCGGAGGTTACACCCGGTGACCTTTCGAAGACGTTCTTCTCGACGAGCGGGACGGAAGCGGTCGAGGCTGCGATCAAAATTGCGAGATTTTATACTGGAAAGCAAAAGATCATCTCTCGATACCGTTCCTATCACGGAGCAACTTACGGGTCCATTAGCGTAACGGGGGATCCTCGTCGGCTTGCAGCAGAGCCCGGCATACCGGGGACGATCAAAGCCCCCGACCCGTACGCCTACGGGTCGACATTGGATCCGATGCAGAGTCTCGAGTACATAGAGGAAATGCTGAAGTTGGAAGGCGATACTGTCGCAGCGGTACTCGTCGAACCGATCGTCGGTTCGAATGGGATCCTCGTGCCACCCGATGAGTACCTCCCCCGACTCAAGGAGATCGCACACCAACACGGCGCTCTCTTGATTTGTGATGAGGTGATGTCCGGATTTGGACGAACCGGTGAGTGGTTTGGCTGTGACGTGTTCGACGTCGAACCCGACATTATGACGATGGCAAAAGGATTGACCGGAGCGTATCAACCACTCGGTGCCACCATCGTTAACAGTGAAATCGCCGACCACTTCGAAGACGATATGTTTTGCCACGGGCACACCTACTCCGGTCACCCAGCGGCGGTCGCTGCAGGGCTCGCGGCTGTCGAAACGTATCAATCGGAAAACCTCATCGACCAGGCACGGGAAACTGGAGAATATCTGGAATCTCGTCTCGATGACCTCGCAAACGGTCACCCCAGCGTGGGTGACACACGGGGTGTTGGACTCTTCCGTGGAATCGAATTGACGAAGAGCCCGAACAAGCGAGTCCCGTTCGGGACTCGGGACGACAAAGTCAGCAAGGGGAGTACAGTCGTAGATGAGGTGGCGGCCAAAGCCTACGAAAACGGCGTCTACGTCGCGAACATGATCAACACCCTCATTATCGCACCGCCGCTCACGATCACGGATGCCGAGATCGACGATGCGGTCGCTGCACTCGATGTTTCCCTCGAGGTATCGGACGAGGCGATGGAGGATGGAATCATGGACTGATCTCATCCGCGTTGATCGACACCACGATCAGAGTATTTGATTTGTGGATCTCTGTGCCCTCAATTGGCATTTGTCCAATTTTTACCGCATTTAGACTATGATATGGGGGAATTTAGTATAATATTGTTCTTTTGAGCACAATACTTTTCACCAATGAGAGTTATTTCCTACCATGGTAGTTGAGACCATAATTAGCGGTGGAACGGTGGTAACTGCTACAGGAGAAACCGACGCTAGTATCGCAATCGACGATGGGAAAATCGTTGGTATCGGAACCGATGAAACGTTACCGGACGCATCCGAAACGATCGATGCGTCCGGCTTACTCGTGATGCCCGGCGTGATAGACCCACACGTCCACATCGATGATATGTTCTCCATCGATAGCTACGAATCCGCAACGGGTGCCGCTGCTGTCGGTGGGACGACTTCTTACATCGACTTTGCATGGCAAGCATGGGACGGTGAGATGGGAATTTGGGACGAAGATGGGACGCTACTGGAAGGCGTCAAGCGAAAACAGGAGAAAGGGGAAGATGCATTGGTCGATTACAGTCTGCACGGTGCAATCACACGAGAGGACCCCGCTGTTTTCGATGAAATCCCCGACGTAATCGATGCTGGTGTGACGTCGTTCAAGATGTTCACCGCATACGAGCACGGCCTTTCGAACGGATTCATGAACAGAGCCATACAGCATATCGCGGCGGAAGATGCCGTCGGTGTGTTTCACACGGAAGACCCATCGATCTGTGACTCGCTGACCGAACAATTCAAAGCGGAAGGAAAAGGGGATCCGGAATGGTATCCGAAATCACGTCCGGATTATGCGGAAGCCATGGCGGCTGAGGATGCGGCGCGAATGGCGGTCGAAGCAGGGATGAAGTACTACGGAATACACACGACGTGTCGGAAAGCGGCCGACATTCTGGAGTACTTCCAAGACGACGGCAGCATGATTCGTGCCGAAACGTGCACCCATTACTGTACGCTCGACGATTCGATCTTCGAGGAGATGGGCAATCTCCCCATGATTGCACCGCCGATTCGAAAGCCGGATGACATAGAGGCGATGTTCGAACATCTTCACAACGGCTGTTTGAGTGTCGTCTCGACCGACCATTGTGGATATCGACTCGATCAAAAACAGGTCGAAAACTGGTGGGATAGTGCGTTTGGAGCGAACGCCCTTCAAGTCAGTTTACCGGTGTTCTACGATGAAGCAGTGAATCGCAGAGGGTTCTCACCGTCGTTCGTGGTACGAGTGATGGCCACGAACCCTGCCGACACGTTTGGGCTCTCGGAAAAGGGAACGTTGGAGACGGGGAAGGACGCGGATATCGTTCTCATGGATCCGGATGAAACGTATTCCATCACTGCCGACGACAACGTCAGCAAAGCCGAATTCTCGATTTACGAAGGACGAACGGTCACCGGTCGCGTGAAGAAAACCCTCGTCCGAGGTGACGTCGTCGCAGAAGACGGGGAAGTCGTCGGAAATCCAGGATATGGGCAGTTTATCGAGCGGGAAGTCCCTGACTGGAATACACAGTGAGCAACCGAAACTCGCAGTGATCGCTATTCCGATTTGAACTCTGCGAAGACGTCGATAACTTCCTCTACGTTATCACCTAACGAGTAGAGAACGGGCTCCGTACATCCTGCGTCACAATAATCCTGTACACGACTGACGACGTCCTCTGGGGTCCCTGCAGCGACCACGTTCGTCACGATATCGTCATCCACGAGGACGCTTGCACGTTCGATATCCTCGGCCGTTGCGGGCCAGCTTCCTAATTCCGCCTCAACTTGGTCACCGAGTTCGGGGGCGATTCCCGATCCCTTCCTAATGTGTGGCTGCTGTCCGATGTATTGGGTTACCAGTCCACGGGCTTGGTCGATCGCTCGTTGGCGGTCCTCATCCATCGAGACTGCAATCAGCTGTGGTCGATCGACGTCCTCGATCGAGCCACCTTGTTTCTCGACTCCCTCCGTGAGCTTCTGCATGCCGAGTTCGTTGTGTTCGGGTGGGATGAGATAGTTCATGAATACACCGCCTGCAATTCCGTTACCCACCAGTTCACCGGTGAGTTTGTGCATCGTCGGGCCCGTGGCACCGATGTATATCGGGACATCCCGTGGTGAAGCGTCCGAACGGACGAGATCGAGTTCGATGTCCTCGACGTTGAGAGTCTGACCCTCGTAAGTCACGTTCTCGAGGTCGAACAATTTCCGGACCACAGTACAGTATTCCCACATTCTCCGAAGTGGGTTCTTGCGGTCGATGCCGACCTTTGATGCGAGGGGATCCCACCAGGCACCGATGCCGAGCTTCATCCGCCCCCCAGAGAGTTCGTCGAGCGTGGAGAACGTCTGGGCCATCAACGCCACGTTCCGTGTATAACAGTTCGTCACACCAGGGGCGATGTCTATCTCGTCGGTGACCTGCGTATATGCGCCCATGACGGTCATCGCATCTCGAACGAGGCGCGACTCACCCTGCCAAACTGAGTCCAATCCTTTGGATTCTGCATACTGGGCATACCGTACTTCGTCGGCGATATCTTCGCGCTCCCAATTCCAGATTCCAACGCGATCGAATTGTGGATCTGCCATGGTCAGTCCTCCATTGCGAGTTCGAGTGCGGCGTTCGCAAACGTGTTTGCCGCCATATAGCAGTCGTCCCAGCTCGTGTACTCTTCCTCGGAGTGGCTTTTTCCATTCTCACTGACGGCAAACACCATCGACGTATCCATGATATCGGCAACGTGTGTGGCGTCGTGACCTGCTCCACTGAAGATCCGCATCGCGTCGTATCCGAGGTTTTCCGTGGCCCGTTCGACCGCTGTGATGTTTCTCTCGGCGAAGTCAACGGATGGGGCACGCATGCGTTCTTCCCATTCCCAGTCGAGCCCTTCTCGTTCCGCTGCCATCTCCGCCTCGGCAAGAACGCGGTCGAAGGCGTCTTCGACGACCTCATCGCTTGGGTCACGAAAGCCCCACGTGAACGTGACTTCACCAGGGATAATGTTGATCGAATTCGGTTGAACATCCATAAAACCGGTCGAACCGACGGTTCGCTCCCCAAGCGAGTTCGCTATTCGCCGAATTTGTGTGATCACGTCCGCCGCCCCGATGAGTGCATCACTGCGGTAATGCATGGGCGTGGGTCCTGTGTGATCGGCTTCACCATAATAGGTGATTGCACCCCAGGTGAAACCGACGATGCCCGTAACGATTCCAACGTCCATGTCGTTCTCCTCTAGATACGGTCCCTGCTCGATGTGGAGTTCGAAGTAGCCGTCGTAGTCTTCCGTCGGAGTTACCGGTACATCCCCTTTGTATCCGATTCGCTCCAATTCGTCCTCGAATCGGTTCCCATCTTCGTCTGTTTTGTCGTATTCTTCCTCGAGGTCGTGGTTACTGGCCCATACGCCACTTCCTTGCATCGCAGGCTGATACCGTGACCCTTCCTCGTTCGTCCAGTTGACGATCTCGACTGGATGTTCGGTCTCTATTTCCTCGTCATTGAGAGTACGAACGAACTCGAGGGCAGCAATGACGCCAAGTGCACCATCGTATATCCCACCGTATGGTTGTGAATCGAGGTGTGAGCCGAGCAGGATCGTCCCCTTTTCAGGGTTCCGTCCCTCCCGTCGGCCAAACATGTTTCCGAACTCGTCGATGCGAATGTCGAGACCCTCGTCGTCCATCTGCTCGTAAAACCAGTCACGAATTTCTCGGTCGTCGTCGGAAAGTGCCAAACGATGCAGTCCGCCGTTTTCAGTCGCACCGATTTCGGCTTGTTTTTTCATCGTATTCACAAACCGTTTCCGGTCTATCTCGATGGGCATATCAACGATGGCGGCGCAAACACTATTAAGTCTTTTCCCGGTAAATGAGCCTATTATACTAATATTGGTTCTGTATTCTTTACAACGTCCTATTCTGCCCCGAAGTTTTAAATAAGTGTATGCATTGACATGGTGTATGGTATCCCAAGATCAGGTGGTTAATCCATGAGTGAAAATTCAAAAGACAACGCGAACGATACGACGGAACTCGAGGGATTGAGTCCGATTCCACGAGACGAGCGGACAATGGGTCTCTCCCACTACATTCCGGTCTGGTGGTCATCGCTAATTATCGTCCAAGCATTTGCTGTCGCGTTTTTCGCCGTCTATCCTCACGGGAATTTGAATCTCGTTCAAGCGGGTATCGCGATCGCGATCGGAACGATCATTGCAACGATATTTTTCATTCTGAACGGATTCCCTGGTTACGAAGAAGGAATCCCGTTTGCCGTTCAGACACGGTCTGCTTTTGGCACTCGGGGGTCAATCATTCCGAACTATCTGAGAATTATTCCTGCCATCGGATGGCTTGGTATCGGAAACTGGATCGGGGCTCTTGCGATTCAAACGATCACGACGACGTTGTGGGGGTTTGGAAACGTCTGGGTGTACTTCGTTCTGTTCGTTCTTCTGAACGTTGGCCTCGCACTCAATGGGATCACATCCATCAAGTGGTTCGATTCGATCGCCGCCGGGATTCTAGGACTGTTGCTGGCATATACGGTGTATCTCGTTCTCACGACGCAGCATATTCCCAGTGACGTTATCAACTACTCCGGATCGTGGGGTAGTCAGTTCTACGCAACGATTTCGGCGGCCGTCGGATTCATTATTACGGGTGCACTCAACGCCTCGGACCTCAGCCGCCATCTCAAGGAAAAGGGAGGTGCTCGTAACCAGGTATTGGGCCATGCCTTCGGTATCGCACCACCGATGATGTTCATGCTATTGGTGGGGCTGGTCTTTGGTGTCTCGACCGGAAATGCGAACCCGATCGAGGCGATAATGATCGTCGCACCCAATCCGCTCGTCGGTAGTGCGATGTTGCTGTTCGTATTGGGCGCACAGATTTCGACGAATCTCACCCTCAACATCCTCCCACCAACTCACGTTTTCCAGGATTCGCTCGGTATTTCGTGGCGCCAAGGAGTAATTCTCACGAGTGCGCTGTCGATCGTTTCCTTCCCTTGGTATCTCTTTTCGAGCAATATATTCTACACGTTCATCAACGCATATTCCGTCTTCCTCGGTCCGGCTCTTGGAATTCTGATCGCAGACTACTGGATCATCAGGAAACGCGATACCGATATCACGTCACTCTACACAGTAGATAAAAGCTCGAAGTTTTGGTTCATTCGCGGGTTCTCGATGTCCGCACTCGTCAGCCTCTTGTTGGGGGCAGCCGTGAGTATCCCCTTCCTCGATATCTCGTGGATGGTGGGACTGCCGATCGGATTTGTCTGTTACTGTGCTCTAAAGCGATTTGAATTCGATCAACTCCTCACCGATCTCGTCGCGGACACTAACCGGAGTTCCACAAAGAGCAGCAACGATTGACCGCGGAGAGCTGCTTCTAAGATCGTTGTAGAGAAGTACTCATAGCAGGACACTAAGATACAAATTTCTGAGGCGGAGTCAGTGAAGTGGAGTTACTGATTCGATAGTTTGTTGGGACTCCTAGCTGGTAGTGATGCTGCTATCATTCGGTTTGCATCGTTCTCTTAGATGTTTTAGACCTCATAGGGGTCTTAGAACAGGCTATACATCGATGGGTCATCGGAGTCTTCCAAGACTAGAACTCGAGTTTGTTCTACACCATCCACCCGAGTAAACAATGGATGATTATCTTGTTCAGTCTAAATTCGAAATCGCTTCGTCAATATCGAAGTCTTGAGTGGTTTCGGATCCTTCTTCTGTACGATCAACCTTCTCTTGATCCTCATCGATCTCTACTTCCGGTCCCTCTTCCTCGGTGAACTCCGTGTTAACTCCCCACGGCATGTTATTTTTCCCCGACCGGAATGTACTCGAGTTCTGGATCCATTGTGTGCTTTGAAGACTTTGATTCTATTGAATCCACCGGTGGTGTAGTGATTACGTTGAGAGATACGCCCACTCTATTCAGCAGGCCGTTTGTATCCATTACCGTTTAGATTCGATAGATCGGATATGAGAAATTAGTTGAGTGGTTCTACGATCTCGTGGATGTTTTCGAGTAAATCGAAGGGATTCAATCGAGAGAAGGTGCTGTCTGGATAGTTCGTTGTCTTACAATCTCCCGGAGCTCGTTCTCCGAGAGCGGGTTGATATCGACTTGTCGACCATCGGTTGTGTAGAAAATACTCGCACCCACGTCTCGCTCTGGGAAGCACTCTGCGAGCACGTGATAGTAGACACTGAGTTGCTTCCGATATTCGGATTCAGCAACCCGACTCAGATCCGTTTTGAAGTCGATGATCTTCACTATCTCGGGACAAACGTGGACGAGGTCGATGATTCCAGCGATAGAGACTCGATCACCATCGACAGTCAGTGGCAGATACGCGTCCTCTTCAACACGCAGTTCACCATCTAACGAGTCGATGAAGCGCTTGATGTGACGCTCATCGTCGTTCGCTGGTTCCACAGTGTTCCCCAATACATACTGCTCTGCGAATTCGTGTGTCCGTGTTCCGAACTCTGGTCCCCTCCCTTCTTCCACTTCCTCGAACACGTCGTCATTCATCAGCGAGTGCGGAGAATGGCGAACCGGTCCCGCAGACACCGGGATTGAAATCTCGAAGTGGGATTGCGTCGTCTCACCATCGTGGAATTCCTGGACGTCCGGATGATACTCTTCTGTATCCACCGGCAGCTCTTCTAGAAACGCGTTCGGGTTCTCACCGGCTGAAAAGACTAAATGGCTCTTCGCACGAGTCATTGCGACATAGAGCAACCGACGTTCTTCATCGTAGTCACGCGGCAAACATTTGCGGAGAACGTCAGTCCGCCAGTTGTCGTGGATGTGTGGATAGCCGTAGTCGTCGGCATATTGCTTTCGTTGGCGTAATCCGATCGGATCGTCGAACGTGACCGCATTGCTATTCCCACCAGCAGGTGGGAACCGACGGGAGTTCATATTCGCGAGGATGACAATGGGATGTTCGAGTCCTTTTGCCGCATGAATCGTCTGGACAGTCACCGAATTCACGCCAGCACTCGCATACACATCGTGTCTGCTGCCCTCATCGATACCAGTCTCGATGAACCGAATCAGGTCCCCACGAGTTTGGATAGTCGAATTGTGCACGGACTGGATCGTCGTCAAAAGGACGTCGGCATATGAGCCATCGTACCCATATTGGGAAAAGACACACTCGAGAACCCCACCGATCGTCTCCAGGGCCTCCAGCTCCGCTCTGAACGCCTGCATGTTCGAGGGGTACGCTTCGTGGTCCAGAATAACTCGTGCTCTGCATCCGTTGCGCTACGAACGGTTGCCTCAACGGCGGACTTTTCAGCTGAGTCACGGTATACGGCCCATGGATGTCTCGTGGTCGGCAGTCGTCAAACTCGCTCGGTCGAACGCTGAACGGGTCGCAGTGTGGAGTCTCGTTCTACTCATCGTCGCTGGGGTCGGACTCGGGTGGTACGTGACAAATCCACTTTCCGGAAGTGACGCGTCACTCGCGACTGTACGTGCCAATGAGAACGTGTCTCTCAGCGACCATGACGGCACGTATGCACTCGAACCAACCGATGTCGAACCGAAAGCTGGATTCGTATTTTATCCTGGTGCCCATGTCTCTCCAGACGCGTATCTCGCTTCGCTCGCACCGCTCGTTTCGCAAGCCGACATCGCGGTATACGTTCCACGAATGCCATTAGGTTTCGCAGTGTTCGACCCCGGCGCAGCCAATAACGTTGTCGCAGGCCACCCGAATATCGACCGCTGGTTCGTTGGTGGCCACTCGCTCGGCGGGGTGATGGCGTGTCGCTACGCAAGCAAGCATCGCAGTCGGGTCGAGGGACTCGTCCTCTTCGCCTCTTACTGTGAGGCTGACGTCACGCCGAACGTACCCACGTTGAGCGTCACCGGGAGCGCTGACACGGTGCTCAACCGGAAGAAGTACGCTGCTCGCCGCAGAAATCTCCCGGCAAATGTAACGGTGGTCGAAATTCAGGGGATGAATCATTCAGAGTTCGGCTCCTACACTGGCCAGCGTGGCGACCAACCGGCACCAATTGGATATCGAACAGCCCACGATCGATTGGCAGACGTCATCGTCCCATGGACCGAAAATCGACTTACTCAACCACCGTCGCCACATATTCGGGAATCATATCTTACGGCCAAGAATCGACTTCTCATTCATGAAATCCGAGCTGGGTACGTTGCTCGGGGTCGTGCCGGATAGTTCACGAGTTCATCAACGACAGCAATCTACACAACGGCAGGATGATCACGAAGTGTAGCACGTGCCGTCGAAAATCCCCCGTCACCATGGACCGACACGTCGATTGCGGCATATCGCGTTGTTTGGAATATTCCAACTGTTTGTGCCCGGTCAACGTCCTTGACGAGCGTCAACAACTAGGCCCGTCGGAGGAGACGATAGACGGCCAAACTACACTCTCGCTGTACGAGTACGAGAACCCAGATGCGCTCGAAGACATCATCGAAGCAAGTGCGTCGAAAAAGAGTGACGTTGAGGTGTGATTCACGGTTGAGGACTATCTGGTCACCGTTCGCAGTAACAATACCATCCTCATCTATGAAGCGGTCGCCCCCCGACGATAGCGGGAAAATATCGATCCGAACCCCTATGACAGGATTTGTGAGTGAAACACAGACAGGTAAGAACAGTTATCTTGCCGTGCTCCATGCGAGCAGATACGATGATTGATGGTGTCGCAGAAGAAGTTGATATGCTTGACCGGCATCTGGAGGTTCTTCAGATGGTTGTTAGCAACGAACCGATCGGGATAGTGAAAATGGCGAATGAATCGGGCTATGACCATCACGAGATACGCTATACGCTTCGAATACTCGAAGAAGAGGACCTGATCGAACCCACGCAACAGGGTGCAATCACAACTGATGAGACGGAATCATTCATTGAGAACTTTGATGGACAGATCGACGACATCAGAACAAGACTCACCGCCATGAAGAGTAGTGAGTAACAGAGCAGTCTTGGGTCGGTAATCCATCTTGCCCTGATTGGGATCGGTTTTTCCCGCTGAGCAGTAATATAGCCAATAATTATTATAGATAGGTTCTCGAAGTCTCGATTGTGGGGAAGGAGAATGTCCATCGTCGACACGTTCATCAAGCGGTACCGCTCGAAGAAAGAAGAAGAAGCAGCAGCAGCACTCTATGAATGCGTTGTGTGTGGGGAAACAGCCTCTGCAGCGACATCGCATATCGTCTGTCCCGAGTGTGGGGGAAAACTCGAACGCATCGAACTTCTGCATTGAGCGTAGCTCTCACTCTCGAATTCCAAAGATTTCCTGCTGACACGTGCAGTAGCATTGACTAGTAATCCGTGAGCCGGAGCTTTTCCTCAACTTCATAGAGATGGCCCTTCATGTAGAGTCGTTCGATGATATCTTCGGCAGCAGGCCGCTCGAGATCTTCTTTCTCAGCCAGAACAGCATAGGCTTGCTCGTAAGTAAGTTCACCACCAGGTGGGATAGTGCTCGCGAGCGCATCAAGCGCTTCTTGAGCAAGTGAGGTGAGTGGCGATTTCCCATTTAGACCCATTCGTACTCCCAAATTAGAGGACACGATAGGTAAACTCTCGGACAGAGTCCACTCGTAGCACTATCTAGCTCATTGTGACAAGGGGAAAAAGCAGACAACATGGGTTGGGATGAGCACGAGAACCCACGTCGCCTGTTGGGGTACGTTGACTGCACTTGACGCTTGGTACGCAACGGATAAAGACATCAGCCAACCAGCGCGGAAGTGAAACTGAAGACACGGGAGGATTCGCGGCACCAACAACGTCGAGCCGAGAGCGCATTGCCAAGGCGAACGACGTGATGATCGCACGGTTAGGCTATCGAGAAGTTGCGACCCACTACGGCTACTCGTGAGTACGGCAGTTGCACCGGCATTGATCGGCTCAAATCCACGAGGAGTTCCTGAGTCGGAGGTTTTCGAGCAAGCCCTTGAACTCGGAATCGCAGACCTCTGGGAGAACGTCGTCCTCGGGAAATACATCGACGGTGAGCTATCTCGTGAGGAGGCGATCGAATTAGTTGGACTCGAAAACGTCCAGCGAGCCGATCACGAAGCAGCAGTCGTTGAAGAGGATGTCGACTGTGGTCTCGACGCGTGACGATCGTTGCGGTCGCGGATACTGGCCCACTTATTCACCTCGCAGAAATCGATGCACTCGATTTACTGACGGCAATCGACGAGCTACTAATTCCAGAAACAGTGTTTACAGAACTCGAAGAAGGAGGAGTTCCATCGGAGTTCTCAGACCTTGAGTGGGAACGAATCAAGGTTGCACAACCAGTCGAGAGCGGGATGTTTCGCACGAGAGAACAAGTCATGTCGTAGACCAGCAAATATCCCACCTGCGGGACGGGAAGCCTCGCCGTTTACGGCGAGGAGGATGTCACATTGAATAGGTGCGACGATCAAGAGGATACCATGGCCAACCTCATCTACTTCATCAACGCATCACTGGATGGGTACATCGCCGACGAGAACGGCAACTTCGACTGGTCAGAACCATCCGAGGACGCGCATGCCTTCTTCAACGACCACCAACGATCGGTCGGCACCTCCCTCATCGGCCGTCGTATGTATGAGACGATGCGGGTGTGGGACACCTTTGACCTCGACGACCTACCCGAGGTACAACGCGAGTTCGCCGAGGCGTGGCGGGATACCGACAAGGTCGTCTACTCAACCACCCTGGACACCGTGCCGGAACCGCGGACCCGTCTGGAGCAAACGTTCGACCCCGAAGTGGTACAGGCCATGAAAGACCAAGCCGACTGCGACCTGTCCATCGGTGGCCCCAGTCTCGCTGCCGAGGCCATCCGCGCAGGTCTGGTGGACCGGTATGTACTGCGCTTGGTCCCGACGATCGTCGGTGGGGGAACCCGAGCCCTCCCCGACGCAACGCGGGTCGACCTCGCTCTCAACACGACACGTCGTTTCGACGACGGTTCCGTCCTCGTCGACTACAGCCTCCGATGACCAAACCGACCCCCTAACCAGGCAGCGGAATAGATCGACCGAGAAATCACCGTCAGGAGAGCGCAATTTGGCTCTGATAACTGTGTTCGCGTCTTCTGCTTGGGAGAAAGCCACCTTCCCATGTTCTGTATCGTTTGCACTCGACGGAGATCGAACCAACGTAAGTATATTAGTCATCGCTCGCAAACACTAACCCATGAAGCGGACGAGCGACACAGACATCGACGGCATTGATGTCACTCGGTTCCAGTCATATCTTTCGCAGACTGAAGTCACGTTCGCTCTCCTATTTGGATCCCATGCACGTGGGACGGCCACACCGACATCCGATGTCGATATTGCGCTCCACTTTCCAGACCAGCTTGACGCCCGTGAGCGGTTTCAACGACGGAATCGTATCGATGCTGACCTCCAAGCATATGCCGCGGGCTTTGTGGACGTAAGCGACATCGAACAGCTCCCATTGAACGTCGTTCATTCAGCCGTTCGTGATGGAATACTCCTCGTCGGCGATGAAACAGCTGTAGACGATTATCGAACGCAAATCGAACAAGAGTATGATGCAACCGCCGATGAGCGAAAGCGGGAACGTCAGGAATTCATCAACCGTCTTGCGAGCGGTGACGTATAGATGGTTGATGAGGAGATTTTCGTCGATAAGCTCCAATACATCAACCAATACACCGACGATTTGCGGCAGATGCGTGGACAGTCACGAGACCGATATCTGAACGACATGATCAGACAGCGGGCAGCCGAGCGAACGCTGATGAATCTCATCCAAGCGTGTGTCGATCTTGCCTAGCACATCCGTGCCACAGAGGATCTCTCATCAAGTGAGACGGCAAAACAAGAGATACAGGCGCTTGGTGAGGCAGGGATCATCACGAGTGAGACACAGGTGAAGATGGAAGAAGCCGTCGGGTTTCGGAATATTCTCGCTCATCGCTATGGAGACGTTGATCAGGAGATCGTATTTGACGTCCTTCAAGACGATCTCCTATGGTTTGAGCGGTTTCAACAGGAGTTAGCACAGTGGTTCCAGCAACATAATAGCATATAACCAACCGAAAGTTGCTCGACTGGCCTATCGAGAGATAGCGACGCATTACGGGTGTGCGTACACAAACGACGGCTATCGGGTGATGGAAGAGATGGCCGAACGTGTTCCCGGCGTGAACTACAAGGAATCTCGAACGCTGTGTGTGGACGATGCAATGGGAGTAAGTGGCTATCATATCGAGATCACGTTTGCGCATAGTTGAAAGATATTTCCTAACACGGTTCCAGACAGTTTGGAAAACCAATCACAGCCAGCAAGACCACAGCTAGTTGATCAGAGTATCGCCGTAGGCGGTATTGTTCACAGGGGCTCGGACGACTAAACTAGTAGTAGCGTCGCGGTACGTATAGACTGTCTTTGAAGCGTATGCAGAAGCTGAAACTGCTACTTTCGATGTAAATGCAGTTCGGGCACATTTCGTCGCTTCGATTCAGTGGATTACCAACATCACGAACTACCGGAAACAGTGAACGCAGGACGTCAGCCCTCCAAGGCGGTCCGGCGCTCGGAACAGAATACTGAACTCGTCAACTTCCGTGAGAAGCGCGTCGAGAGAGCATCTCAAGGACAATACTTCACCGAGTAGCATTCCCCCATCCTCTAAGATAGGTGAGGATATCATCAAGAGGTGTTTTCACTGGATGAAAACGCTCGTAGTGAACTATGCCCCCAGACTGGTAATCGCCACCTGTGAACCAGAACTGGAGACGTATTGGACAAGCACTGTTCATGCTGAGTGTAGTAGTACTGGTTGCTTCATCCGGCGTTTCGATGGCAGCCAATGGTGACCATACCAAGACATCGACGACAACGCATCATGAGGAAAGTGGTCATCATGAAGAACAGGGCCACGAAGATTCGGGACACGGTCATAGCCACGAGGACGAATCACCGACTGAGTGGCTCATGATGATTGGTGGATTGTTCTTGCTTGGAACCGTCGCAACGGCACCACTCTATCAGTACACCAATACGCGTCGACAGAATTTCACGGTCTCGTCGATGCATCTTGGCGTCGCACTCTTAGCGCTCTTTACCGCAGCCGTGCATTTCTATCTCTTTCTCGATCACGGCGAACTGATTATGGCACTCGCTGGACTCGGATTTCTTGGTGGAATTGGCTTATTCTTCATCGGCGTCAATCGGCTGTATCTGTATAGTGTGGGAATTCTCTATACGGCTGTTCAAATTCTCCTCTGGGTCAACGATGGAATGCCCCACGTCGGGAGTTTCGGTCTCATCGATAAGGTCGTCCAAGTACTTCTCATCGCCGCCCTTGGTTACCTGCTTCTGCATCAGCGACAACACTCTCGACACTGATCAGGACGATACATTTGGTTTTGCTCAATGTCGTTCAGCCACCCCGGAAGTGATGTGAACTCGATTTACGAACTCCCACCGTATTCACTTCATTCCCCGTGGCCGTGATTACCGCCACCGCTATGATCTTTCTTCACTGTTACTTTTCCCACCATCGTCGTCGGGTGCACTGTACACAGATATTGATCGATATCGCGCGTAGCGACAAACGCCAGCATCTGAACCCCTCCTTTCTTTGCAAGTTGGGGTGTGACTTTGATAGCGTTTTTCGGAGGTGTACTTCTACTCTGGCCTTCTCCCATCATCGAGCCGTTTTCCCCACCCATCATGTGCCCATCGTCTCCATCTATCCTCTTTCCGTGCTGACCTCCTGCCATGTGGTCATCATGCCCACCCATCGTTGTCCCATGCTGACCACCCATCATCGACCCACCATTCTGCATCGTGCGGACAGTCGGTAATATCACCGGGAGATTCTTTCCGTTCGAATCGCGCAGCGCGAACGTGTGTGGTTGTCCATCCAAATTCTGCCATACCAGTCCGTACGTCCGACCCGGTTCGACTCGGAGCGTCGGATTCTTCTGTCCAGCAATAGATTGAGGACCACGTCCTTGCCATCCAGAAACTCGGCCACCGAGACGGAAACAGCACGTTCCGTGATGGTCCTCGCCTGAAGATGTTTCTTGAGCGGTCACAGTCGATGACAATCCAATCGCGGCACCACCCACGACACCGAGAAACTGTCTGCGTGTCTGATTCGTAACTCGTGATTTGTCGGACATGGAATTTCCCCCAGAGTGGCATCGCCAGAGATGACAATAAATCAAACTAATTTGAGGGGGAAAGGGTTCTATTGTATATGAATTGTAGAGTGGTTACAATGCAGGCCTCCTCTTCGGCTTATCCAGTAGATGACAATCTCTCGATGGGTCGATGGGAATCACAGGAGCGATGCCGAATAGTGTCCTCAAACGCCGCTCTTCAACTCACCATAGCGCTCACGGAAGAGTGATTCACAGGACGTACAGCACAGATAGTATTGCTGTTCATCGGTTTCCACCGTGATGCCGTCCCCTTGAATTGGCTTTCCACATTCGATACATTCGATCGCGAGATCAGACCGGTGAATCTGGGGCTTCCAGACTGAATTTTCGATCTTTCGAATCTCGTACGATTGGATGTCCTGGTCGTCCAGTGTCTCGTCGAAGAGGTGCTTAATCTCTTGATCGTTCATATAGGCGTGAACACTGATTTGTAGATCGATTGTCTGCAGAATGCACTCAACTGCATCGACAACCGATAACGATTCGACGATCCTCTCTTCGGCACCTGGCTTAGCTTCGATTTCGATCAGAATGTCATCTCCCGTCGCGAGCATTGACCGGTCGATGTTCACCGTAAAGCCGTCGATGACCCCCAGATCTTTAAGCTGGGTAATGCGGTTCGAAACGCTCGGGGCAGATAAGCCGACTTGGTCACCGATATCGGTATACGAGCGGCGTGCATCGTCCATTAACAACTGCAGAATCTCCGTATCTGTTTGATCAAGTTCGACCATGGTTCTCTGACGCTCCCCTCGGATGTCCATTAGGGACCGTAAAAGGATAGTGGCGATTGACACTGGATACGCTAAGTACCATTTATATCGTTTCTTTCCTTCTCCCCTCTTTCAGCGTTCTATTCTATTACCCCGTTAGCAACAACTGGGGAAAGGACAGGCGTTGAAATAATGGATGCAATGGCACTCTCAGAACTCGAATTGAGCGATACGGGAAAAAAGTGCATGAACGACTGCTTCGAGGCGGTGCAGACCTGCGAATGGTGTGCTGACGAGTGTCTGGACGAAGACATGGACATGTCGCGGTGTATTCGTTTGTGTCGAGATGTGGCTGATCTCGCTGCCGATCACGCCCGGTTCATGGCGCGTAACTCCAACTATAGCCCGCAACTTGCCGAGGCCACTGCTGGTGCAGCCGAAGAATGCGCTGAGGAGTGCTCTCGACACGACCACGACCATTGCCAGGTCTGTGCCGATGTCCTCGAAGAGTGCGCGGAGAGCTGCCGTGAGATGGCGTCCGCCTAAGTCGGAAGTGAGATGGCGTTTCGAAGTTCCGAATCAATTTTTGAGCGTGCGTTAGACAAGTAGACGGAACGAGCAGACCAAGCATTCCAACGATAGTTTTGGTGATGCCGAGTCCAACATTGTCCATGATTCATCCGCTCTCGAAGGTATGATCGTAATCAGGCGATCCCACTATCTCTGGAGAGTTATTCATCAGATGGTTGTGTACGCGAGTCTTTCCTGACGCAGAATCTGAGTGCTGAAGACCAAACAGCCTAACATCGTGGTTCCCATCGTTATTACTATGCCAAGTGAGACTGAGGATATCCGTGTCTGGCTCGTCGAACGTGGGTACAACAATCGTGACCTCATTATCCTCAAGTACGCAACTCGCGATGGCGACCGAATCTTCCGGCGAGAACTCGCTGCTCAAGCAATCGACATGGATTCGATCACTGCTGCGAAGGACGTCTCACCCACCGACCTCGAAGCCATCGATGATCCGGACCTCCAAGAACGATATGAAGCCGAAGTCGAGCGAATGACTGAGAAACACGATCCCGACGATACGATTTGATCGGAGACGTTCGTTATACGCGCTTTGAAAATCGGGCCATGGAGAGAGGAAAAAGCAGCCGATTTTATAGCGACACCACAGGACTATTTTCGAATTACGCAGTCGTCGGACGAGAACCACGGCGGGGTTCGATATACGTGACGTACACCTGTGCAAGGAAAAGCGGAGTAAACAGCACGTTCAAGACGAGCGTGTATGTCCCCGGCACAGCACCGCCCGTGGTAGCTTGTGGAACGAGATTGAGTCCGACGAACAGGTAGTGGATGAGTATTCCGCTGACGAAGGCGACAAAGAAGATGGAAACAAAGAGGGTGACGGCCATCCGGAGGCCGTAGTATTTCCGGTAGATATTGACGATTTGCGGGACAATCAGATCCGCGAAAATGAACGCGAGAACGCCGCCGAATGGAATTCCTGCACTCCAGAGGACGAGTGCGAATGGAACGTTAGCGACCGAACAAATGAACGTCACAATCCCTACGAGCACACCGATAAGACTACCCAGTGCCACCCACGCAAAGGTTCCTTGTGGAGCGAGCGAAAACAATTGCGTCCATGCCGATTGTGGAACATACGCGGCGATGAAACCGGCAATGATGAATCCGACGATGATATCGCTCCAGACCATCTTCCATTCGTGAATCGCCCGACGAAACGCATACTTCCAGCTAGGTTCCGGTTGCATCTCGCCATGGTCTGTGTGGTCGTGATCCTGAGTGTGCTCGTGTTCTCCACGGGAAGATTCAGGTTTAGAAGTGTCCGTAGACGAGCGAGTCGAGAGAAGTCGTTTCGGAACTCGCAACAACAAGGAGAGAATCGTATCCATCTGCATCCCACCACCCGTTTCGTCGGGATGGTTACGAGCACTTTCGAACCAAGAGTCCGGAACGAGATACTTCGTTATCACAGCAAAGAGAAGGATGAGAAAGACACCGCCCAGGAAGTCGGCGATAACGAACTGCCAGCCGAGAAGAATCCACATCACGAGGCCGATTTCGATAACCAAGTTCGTGGATGCGAACTGAAATGCAGCGAGTGATGCTTCGGGCGAGGCTCCCTTTTTGAAAATCGTTCTCGTGGTTGCGATCGCAGCGAACGAACAACTGGACGAGAGAAATCCGAAAAAGGCACCTAAACCAATCTCACGTGGACCACGGCCACCGAGGAGTTCGACCATCCGTTCCTGCGAGACGTAGGCTTGAATCGCGCCAGAAATGGTGAATCCGAGAACGAGTGCCCACCAAATATCCCATGCCCATTCGATGATAAACTGGCCGACCTCACGAAGTGACCCGGTCGCTAGCACGATACCACAAATCTGGCTGCTGATCACACCAGCTTCTCCGATAGCCATTCTCTTCCCCCTACTGTCACTACGGTTGACGTAGTTATACTGATTACTACGAAAACAGTTCTAGTTTCCCATTTTTAAATATAAGTCCGATCGGTCTGCTCACGATCGAGAGAATTTGTAAGTGGTTATGGAGCCAATCTGAACCTATGACCACAGCAGATCAGAGCGGTTCGGTGATTCGAATTGTCCTCATTGTCCTCGCGATCATTCTTCTCATTCCAGTGGTGATGATGTTGTTCGCATTCCCAATGATGGGTGGATGGATGATGGGCCCGGGGTATGGGGGACGAGTCACTCCGATATGGGGATGGGTCATGATGCTCATTCCACTGATTATCCTGATCGGAGGAGGTTACCTTCTCTATCGCGCCTTTACGAGAGATAACTTGAGAACTGACCCGGCACTCGAAGAACTCCGATTAGCATACGCTCGGGGTGATCTCTCCGAAGAAGAGTTCGATACCCGTCGTAACCGCCTACGACGGGAAAGCGACGATCGAAGATGAGTCAATCTGTATCCTATTCTTGAGAATTTTCCCGTACCTCCTGTCAAGAGACCCCAAAGAATGCAAGCTGTTTCTCGTTGAGAAGGGGCTTCTATGTGGGCTGATAGTAGAGCGAGTACAGAATGAAACCCATTCCGACGATGACGATTATCGACTGAATCATGCCTGAATAGAAGATAGACACGTTGGCGATATCAAATAATATTCCTTCGATTACGGACCCAATGCTAATCACCACGAACCCGATTGCGAGAAAGAACATCGGTTGGTTGTCGTATCGCTTGTATGCGCGATAACTTTGGGCCGCTATGAGAATACCAAGTAATATTACGATGATTTTCGCGACGATAAGACCGGCGTGCATTAGGAATCGTCCCTCCGAATGTCATCCCACAACCGATTGAAACGGGCAGGGGCATCGGTCGCCTGTTCTCCGATGTCGACATCAAACTCACCATTATTTAGCCGGACAGCAATCTGTTCAACTCTCGCTTCATATATCTTATAGTGATTCCCGTCGGGTGCGATTTTATTCTGTTCGGAAAGCAAGTCGTATTCGACTAATTTCTCGAGTCGTCGGTAAACAGTTGGTAGTGAAATACCACAAGTATCGCTCAATTCGTTCGCGGACATTGGTTGTTCACTCGTAGCAGATAGTATGGTTTGGACGTTGTCGTCACCTATGAGGGATAGGATTTTACGAGAGGAACTGTCCTCACACACAAATAGGGATGGTTGTGACTCGAATAAAGCAGTATGGGTTTTCTTTGCTTAGCATTTTTCCTTCGAATCGAAGTTTGTGAAATTGCCGTAATTAGGCTTCTGAGTGGATTATTTTGCCGAATAATCAGCATTGGTCCCCGTGGAAACGTGGTTCGAATCCACCCATGCTTTGGAAAACCAAGTGGGAGCCACCACATAGTTAGTGGATAAGTTCATTCAACCGTCTTTGCCACCGATGTATTAGACAGAACACGATTAGGTGGGACTCCCGTAGTCTTTTGTATGGAGAAAAAAGAATATGCGATCCTTGTCGCTATCGCTCTCGTGACCATCGGTATCGGAGTATTCACAACTTCGAAGCCGTTGGGAACGTTCTTCGTGGAGAGTACGAAACATGCGGCGACAACTACCATCGCCATGGCATGGATCACTTGGTGGGCGCTCGTGATCGGATTTGCCATTGCAGGAGGCGTTGAGGCGTGGACATCGGACGAAGAAGTCGCAGACCTACTCGAGGGCAATGGCCTACGTGAGATTGGCTACGGGTCGCTCTTTGGGTTCATCTCCTCGTCGTGTTCCTATAGCGCCATCGCTACGGCGAAGAACCTGTTCAAGAAGGGTGGTTCTGCGGCGGCCACCATTGGCGCGTTCATGTTCGCGTCGACGAACCTCGTCATCGAGATCGGCGCAGTCATTTGGATCCTCCTCGGGTGGCAGTTCCTCGCCGCAGACATCATCGGCGGGTTCATGCTCATCGGACTGATGGCCTTCGGATTCATCTATCTCGTCCCAGACGAGGTTCTTGAACAAGCCCGACAGAACGTCCTCGATGAGGGAAGTCCAACTGTACAAGATCCTGTCTGTGGAATGGACGTCAACCCAGAGGAGACCGACTATTCGACCGAACACGACGGACAGACCTACTATTTCTGCTCTCAGTCGTGTAAGGAGAGTTTCGACCCCGAAGAAGCCAATACGACTATCCGCGAGCAGGCAACGTCGCTCTCCGGATGGAAGGCACTTGCCGACAAACAGTGGAAAGAGTGGGGGATGCTCTGGGACGAAATCGCCATCGGATTCATCTTTGCCGGTCTCATCGCCGGATTCATCCCCGAGCAAGTTTGGACGTCGGTCTTTTCCGGTCCGATATTCGGCGTGCCGGTGTACATCTTCTGGACTGCGGTGGTTGGCGCCGTCATTGGCGTCGTCACGTTCGTCTGTTCGGTCGGGAACGTTCCGTTCGGTACCGTCCTCTGGACGAATGGTCTCCCATTCGGGAGCGTCCTGAGTTACATCTACGCAGACCTCATCGTCCCACCAATCATGGACGCGTATCGAGAGTACTATGGAACGAAGTTTGCGGCCATCCTCTCGGGAATGATTTTCGTCGCAGCAGTCTTCACTGGATTTGTCATCCACTTCCTGTTCCTCGGTGCCGGGCTTATTCCGGACCCCTCGAACGCCAAAATCGCCGAGATCAAAATCGAGATGAACTACAA
The DNA here is from genome assembly GCF_024136975.1 of Haladaptatus sp. AB643. Lineage (NCBI taxonomy): Archaea > Methanobacteriati > Methanobacteriota > Halobacteria > Halobacteriales > Haladaptataceae > Haladaptatus > Haladaptatus sp. AB643. The sequence continues at coordinate 20,269 of NZ_JAMYJW010000005.1, read as the reverse complement.
AATGGTGCTGAACGTACTGGCGACTGGATTCTTCCTGTTCCTCTACTGGCTCCACCGGTCCGAATCCACGGAGGACCACGGAGAACACACCCAACCAGCGGACTAAGCCTATACTGCTAGCTCATCTTCAACACCTTGCCGACCGACAAAGAATCTTTGTGATTGGATGGGTCGAAACCACTACACCGGTTAGAATTGCACTTGAATCCGATTCGATGGTGTCGAAATCGAATCGGTTTTATTCAGGTAGTTTACAATGCGTGCGTTGAAAAATTGTGCTCAGAGAAGGATGGGGAGACCGTAGAGAATCGATTGACCAACCTCGGCTACATGTAGTAACAGGAGATTTCACGGTGACATCCTCCCCGTCGTGAACGACGGGGCTTCCCGTCCCGCAGGTGGGATATTTACCGGTCTACGACACGACCTGTTCTCTCGTTTGGAACGTCCCGCTTTCGCGGTTGAACAAGTATGTCGATGGCTGTGCCACACAGCCGTTACTCCTATCCTCACCGTGAGGACTCGGAGTCATCTTCTGTCGCATATTCTCTGCTCCATTGCAATCCGCATTCCCGACTAATCCACACGACTGACAGACGTACAACCCACGGTGCTTCCGGTTCGACTTCGTGTCATCTCCACACACAGAACACGTTTTTGAGGTGTCCCACTCGTTCTCCTTCAACACCTCTACGCCACGTATCTTTCCTTTGTATTCGAGGTACTGGTAGACGCGGTCGAACGCCCATGTATGGAGTTTCTTGTTGCCTGTCTTGCCCCAGTCGGACTCTCGCACGTCTTCGGGCCAACTCACCGCGAGCGTGCCAACACCGCGTTCGACACATTCGGTGATGATGGTATCCGTCAGCGTGTGGTAGAAATGCGTCTCGCGATCAGAGAGTTTTCCACGTGCCCACATCGACTTCTCTGACGGGCCGTTATCGCCCTCGGTGTCGTACTCAGCACGCTTGAAGTAGTGCTTGTCTTGCTTGAGCAAATTTCCGGGGTACAGCACGTATTCGTCGGGGAACGCGACCGTAGCAATGTTCTTGATTCCGAGGTCGATGCCAGCCACTTCGTCGCCTACTGAGTCGTTGGTTTCGAGTTCGACTTTGCAGACGAAGTGCAGCTCCCACTCGTCACCGTTCCAGACGGCGCGAACGTTCTGTACTGAGTTGACTTCTGAGAGGTCAACGTCGGGGCGGGTCTGGTATTCGCAGAGCAGGAAGTCCGACCAGTACTCTTTGAGGTTCGACCCCTTCGAGAGTCGGACACGGTTGTTCTCGGGGTCGTGTTTGAACCCGTCTTCTTTGAACGTGACCGTACTATGTGGTCGTTTGTCGCCCTGTTTGCGGTAGCCGGGCGGATTCGCCTCGTCGTACTTGTGCCGCAAGTCGAACCATGACTGGAAAGCGTCAGAAAGTTCTTCAATGACTTTCTGACTGGATTGTGCGTTCAGATCTTTCCAGCACGACTGGTTCTTCATATACGATTTCAGCGAGGCTTCATCGGGGATTTCGCCGGTTGCGTCCCAGATTCGGTCGGCTGTCCATCGTGCAACGTTCCAAATTTTTGAGGCGGAATCTCCGAGCGAGTCGAGGCCATCGAAGACCTGTCGCTGGTTCTGGATTGAACCAACGTAGGTGCGAGTGACCTGAATCGCCATATATAGAATATGTAGATAAATTTACTTAATGACTCGGACTCGTGTAGAATATCTTTCTCGTCATTGAACTGTTGTGTGTGCGGGGATTGTCGGATTCACTCCCGCCCTGAAGGGAGGGATTCTCTCCTCGAAGATCGATAGAAGTGGCGGGTGTCTTCGAGCAACAGTTGGGGAATCTGGATGTCGGTAGCGTCTAGCTCAGCCATCTGTGGAACCGATAGCAGGTTAGTGTACTACTGTCGTTTCTCCCGGGAATGGCAACGACGCGAAAATCACGCCAAACGGCGATAGAACGAGATGAATGGAAGCGCAGGCGTGTGGGGGCGTCTTCTTTTTCGGGTACTGCTCCTTTTGGAATCGACCACGACCTACTGGTCACGAGGGGTAACGCATCACTGTCCGCTGGAACAAGCCCCGCGGTCGAAATAACAGGTTGAGCTACGAGAGTTTCGCTCGTAGCCGTTCGAACTCATCGTCGTCGATCTCGCCGCGGGCGTATCGCTCTCGAAGTACCGCCGCTGCGGAGTCTGTTTTGCGCTCGGTCTCGCGTCGCGTAGCGAGGTACACGAGTGCAAGAGGTATCGCAATGAAGACGCCCATCCAAAGGAGTCCCCAGAGATCCATCCACTCGGGACCAGCCATCCAGCCGTCACCCCACATATGACCGCCCCACGAGTGGGCGCCGCCGATAGCCCCGTTGGTGTGAGCGACGACCGTTCCCGTCGTCGTTGTGAGGAGCGTCGTCGCGAGAGTGGTCAGCGTCGCAGTTCTTGTTTCGAGTCGGCGTGCGAGAGTCATGTTTAGTTCACCCTTACATCTAGTACTACAACGACTGATGAATTATATCGAGTTGCTGATTCTTGTCCCCTGAGAACGTAACTTCGTCGCACGTCGCAATTTTATCACAGCGTTTCGCATACATATTCGCAGCCATCACGATTGTGACTTGTACACTATATTATTGGCGGACGAACCGTGAGATGGTTATGAGCTACACGATGACTCGTCGACTCGATGGTCCGATTCAAGATGTTGTCGACTCGACCGTCAACGCGCTAGAAGCCGAGGAGTTCGTCGTGCTGAGCGACATCAACCTACAAGCGAAACTCGAAAAAACTCGGTCTCGAGGGTTACCCGGAGTACCGCATCCTCGGCGCTTGTAACCCACCACTAGCCGAACAAGGACTGGAGGCCGAACGCGATCTTGGCGTATTGCTGCCCTGTAACGTCGTCATCTACAACGACGACGGCCATGTGGTCGTTAGCGCCGTTGACCCAAATACCCTGCTGAGCGTCGTCGAGAACCCAGATCTCGACAATATCGCCGAAAACGTTCGCGATCGATTTGACCGCGTGTTAGATGAGGTCGCTGCCGAGTACTGACGAGTTATCCTGCTGGTGATTGGCACTTCGTTCGACCTGACTTGGTCGGTCCCGTTCTCTGCGGTGATCGCCTGGATGTCCCCTCGTTCACATTTAGGTCTTCTTCTGAATCTTTCGTTATATCCCCAATACTGCTCCTTATTGTGCTTCAATTCGTACGCTGATCAATGACGGACGATTCACGTCTCTCGCGACGCGCCCTCCTCCGTGGACTCGGTGTCGCAGGAATTGGTGCTCTCACTGGCTGTACCTCCAATTCCTCCCCCTCGCTCGACGACGAAAAGACAGTCGCCCCACGGCCGACGGTGTCGGGCGACCTGGACGTACAAACCACACTAACTGCCTCTCCTGGAACGGTGTCGCCAGGCTCTTCATCGGTCCAGAACTGGCTGTACAACGGGACGTTCCCTGGCAACGAACTCCGCGCCACCGAAGGCGACATCGTTCGCGTCGACTTGCAGAACCGTCTCCCCACAGAAACGACGGTCCACTGGCATGGCCTCCCCGTCCCCAACAGTATGGACGGTGTGCCGAACGTGACCCAACAGCCAATCCAGACGGACAAGACATTTACGTACAAGTTCCGGGCGGAACCGGCGGGAACGTACTTTTTCCACAGTCACGTTGGCCTCCAACTCGACCGTGGGCTGTCTGCACCGCTCGTAATCGAAGAGAAATCGCCGCATGTCGAGTATGACCGCGAATACATCGTCGTGTTCGACGACTATCTGACCCATGCACCTGAACCACTCGAGGGATCGTCGAGCGGTGGTGGCGGAATGGGTGGTATGGGTGGTGGTGGAATGGGGGGGATGATGGGTGACCAACGGCCACCGTATGCTGGCTTGCTCGTGAACGGTCGTCTCCCGGAAGAGCCCGCCACATTCGACGTCAAGGAGGGAGAACGGGTCCGTCTACGCTTTATTAATTCCAGCAGTGCGACTGCGTTCCGTGTCGGTATTGCCGGTCACAAACTATGGATATCGCACACTGACGGGCGACCCGTTGACACCGTCTCGGTCGATTCGTTCGTTTTCGGTGCCGGTGAACGCTACGATGCCATCGTCGAAGCGACGAATCCCGGTGCATGGGAAATACGAGGGGAAGCAGTCGATGGCGACGAACAGCCCGCTCACGCAGTCCTCCGGTATGAGAATATGTCAGGGTCACCAGCTGGTCTCAATTCTTGGGGGCGGACACTCCAGTATAGCGATCTGCGAGCAAAGCAGCTCCCGAAGCAACTCCGTGGAAGTCCCGATCGGACGTTCGACCTGACGCTATCGCCTGAGATGGGCGGTTCGTATGGCTGGCTCATCGATGGGCAAGCATATCCCGACGCTGATCCGTTACAGATCCGGGAAGGAGAACACGTCCGCGTGAAGATGACGAATCGAAGTCCAGTGCTTCATCCGATGCACCTCCACGGGCATTTCTTCCGGGTCGGGGACGTAATGAAGGACACGGTTATCGTGCCGGGTCACATGGGGTCGGTGACGTTCGACTTTTTCGCGGACAACCCCGGAAACTGGCTATTCCACTGTCACAACCTCTATCACCTAGAATCCGGGATGGCCCGTGTCGTAGAATATATCAAATAATAGTTTCTTGGAATGAATTCACGATGACAGTCACCGTTGCGTGCGTTTTGGGAAGTCATAGATGCTCAGCGGCGACTGCCATCGTGGAGTCTCTCATCCGAGAACAAACTGATCGAGATCAACTACGATGAAAACAGCGACGGACGAATTCAACGTGCAGGCTTACCGAATCGATGAGCAAATCACTGTCGTCGCTGATTTGCCGGGCGTCCACGTGGACGGGCTAACAGTTGGCTTCACCAGTGATCCTACTGCTCTCATCATCGAGGTGGAGAGCATCTATCGAGCACAGGTTCCTCTCCCTTGGGAGTCGGTCCACCATTCGAAAGCGCATCCATCAGAGAGTGAGCTTTCGGCTAAAATCCTCTTGATTCATATAGATATAGAATAGTGATTATATAATTGTAGAATTTGTACACTATACACTACCATTTATAAACGCACCTAATAAAGTTCCAGATACATGCGACTCGTCCGAACACTCATCAAGGACGAGGACAAGGAAGCCGTTCTTCAGGTCCTCGATGACGAAGATATCGATTACATTGTCTCAAACGAAGTGAGTGACCGTGGAGAGATGGTCATCGTGGAGTTCCCAGTTCCTGAGCAAGCCCTCGAAGTCGTACTCGATAAATTCCAGGGTGCCGGTCACAACGACCATCGCTACACGGTCGTCGCCGATGTGAAATCTGCTCTCTCATCAAATATGGGCGAGATGGAAGAGAGATTTATTGTTGGAGAGGAAGAAGATGATAGTATTGCAAGTGAAGAACTCCGATCACAAGCGCTCGAACTACTGCCGAATGCATTCACATATGTCCTCTTGACCTTTCTGAGTGCTGTGGTTGCAACCGCTGGACTTCTCTTGGATTCTCCAGCACTCGTCGTAGGATCGATGGTCATCGCGCCGCTTGTGGGCTCTGCGCTAACTGCGAGTGTCGGAACGGTACTTAGTAACCGGAAGATGATCATCGATGGATTTACAACGCAGATATATGGGCTCAGCATTGCGATTATTGGTGCAATCGTCTTTAGCCTCGCCCTCAAAAACGGGCATTTTCTTTCTCCATCACTCCATCCGGGAGCGATCAATCAAATCGCACAACGTATCTCACCGGGATTGTTGTCGCTTATCATCGGTGTTTGTGCTGGTGCTGCAGGTGCAGCAGGTCTTGCAACTGGGATTTCGGCGGCACTCGTTGGTGTGATGATCGCTGCAGCACTCATTCCTGCTGCCGCCGCAGTCGGAATCGGTATTGCGTGGAATATTCCAGCGATTGCACTTGGATCACTCATCCTACTTATCGTGAACGCGGCATCGATTCACGTCACCGGCGTGCTTGTACTCTGGTATCTTGGATATCGACCAGACGGATGGGAACCTGGTGCTATACGGCCGAACCTTTCGCTCAGTCGGATTGGCCCATCGGCCGTAGTTGCAATCGCTCTGGCAGTTCTATTTGCTACCGCAGGTGGAGCTGTAGCGACACATGTGACGTTTGAACAATCAGTTAATCAGGCTGTTGGTGAGACACTTGATCAACAACAATACCAGAGTTTAGCGCTTATGGATGTTCAAACGGAATTCAATAACGGAATGTTATCTGAACAGCCACAGAAAGTGACAGTGGTTGTTAGTCGGCCACCCGATCAAAACTTTCCTACCGTGGGGAATCACCTCAAGAAACGCATATCAGAAAGAACAGATCACAAAGTAACCGTTGAAGTTGAATTTATCGAACGCCAACAAGTGTGAGTAACAGCCTCCGGTAGGTGTTATCATTTGAAAACAACTACGAGAACCGCCACAAGACGTGCCTCTCCATCGATCTCGACGTGTGGAACAGCGACTGACGATCCGATCCAACCTGTGACGGTCAGTACGAGGGTTCGACTCCCTCGACGAGTCTGTGCCCGATTCGGTGCGACGAGCAACCTTCCCGGGAAACCAGGAAGGGGGTGAACTCGTTCACCTGGTGAGCGACACACGGCAGGTGGGTGAACTGGTTCATCACCCCGATCGGGTCTCAACCGCCACGAAGACAGCCGAAGAAACCACACCACGGTGGGCGGTTCGAAACCTCCGTTGGACGGAGGTGAGAAAAGAAAGATCGGTTACTTGGAAGTAAACTTGTTATTGCGGTGTTTTTGCGGTAGAAAGCTGCTCTTCACCGGGGTGGATGCGAACCAACTCACGTCGAATCAATCTATACCCGTCGGAACCCACGACTCAAACGCCCGAAAATCGTCGCTCACGCTGAGAGCTTGTTGGAGTGTACTCAAACCGTCAGCGACCCACGAGCCGAGGGCGGTCGCTCGTAGATGGCGTCCCGTTTCTGTATCCACTGACGGTTCTCGAAATCCTAGAGAATCGACCAAGAGTCGCCTATGAAGCACTAATCTCATCCTATAATTCACGGCGGGTGAATGTGTCGCTCACGAGTGGTTTAAGCAGCCGACCCCGACCTCCGACCGGAACAGATACTCGATTTTATCGGGCGACTGGTCCATATGGACTTAATAATCTGTTATTAAGATGGTGAGATTACTTAGGGGGGCGACACGAGACTCTCACCAATGGAATTCGCTGAGATGGATTCGGCCGTTTTGTTCGGCTTGATTACGATGGTGACGTGGGGAATCTGGATTGTCTTGGGCAACGCTGCGTCGGAATCCATCGATCCCAGGACTGCAGCCGCCATCTCGTATCTCACAGCGGGACTCCTTGCACTCGGGTTTATCGTCGTTTCAGACGCATCGATTGCCGTTACTGTGAGGGGAGGGTTGCTTGCTGGCGTGGCCGGATTGTTCACCGGAATCGGCCTTATTTCGATGTACGTCGGGTTCGCTCAAGGGTCAACGACGGTCGTCTCAACTCTCGGTGCCATGTACTTCGTCGTCGCAGCCATCATCGGAATGGTCGTCCTCGGAGACGAAGTTACGATAACCAAATTTGCTGGCATCGTGTTCGCAGTTATTGGCGTTGTCTTGGTTGCTCGATAGATCGCCTCTACACGGTGGTCGGAAAACAGTACTGCCGGATAGGAACAAACTCGCCGTCATGTCGACATCTACGCGGCTTTTGAACGAGTAAATACAGTGTTGTAGGGCATTCATTCTGTCCAATGCGTATTGTTCGTTCACAATGGATATCGTTCAGCACTACATTGCCACTGCAACTGAACGAGACGCCGATACGGTCGAAAAAGCTGACTCGGCAATCGACGGTGTCGCAGCACAGCTACTTGACCAAAATAAAGTTGAGTCAGTTACTGTCTATATCGCCGATAAAGCTGCTCGTCGTGGAATTGAGGTAGCACTAACAAAGCATGGATACGGTGATCGAATCAAGACCGTCAATACATTCGCGCTTCAGCGTGAAGCACGTGAGAGATACGAATCTCCATGATGATTCATCTTTGAACAATCCCCCTTCACACCTATCTCTCTATCTTAAAGTTAACATTAAGATTAAACCGGCTAGCTAATTAGTGCTCTCTCTACGATGATCCATCTCCTTTGACTACTCCTCTCACGTCACATCCCACAAATCAAACCTCGCCCACGATCCATGAAGTACAAGAAATAAGATTAGTATTAATCTTAAGATCAATATTCTCTATCGATTTCCCACTTCCGCATTGCGCGTTCGAACGTTTCCGGATGGCGACGAGCTAGCTTCTTCAAATGTTCACGGAATGACTCGGCCACATTGAATTCGATGTTGTCGTCGCTCTGGAGTTCTTTGTAGAATCGATGCATCGGCTCGTCGACTGAGAAGCCAACGGTTTGTTCTTTCGGACCCTCCCCAAGTTTGTTCAGATATTCGTCCGCATCGAATTCGTTTTTCGATGTCGCTTCGTTTGTCTCCCCATCCGATTCTGCTGCATCCATCGCATCGTTCAGTGGATTGCTCATTGTTAATCTTAACCTTAGCTTTAAGCTTAAGTGTACTGCTCGAGTGTCGAATCGTCAATCTCTACAACTTCGATGTCATCGAACTGCCGTGCACCAGCACGGAATGCATGGTAACACTGTTGCCGAATCGAGCGGGGAGTCCCGTCACTTCGATCGACAACCTCGTCAATTGCGCTTGCGCTGTAGGGATCAGATGAGTAGCCATCACTGTACTCCTCTTCGCGTGCGAATGCGAGCCATCGTCCGATCAGTTCATCAGTCTCGGCAAAGCCAAACCGTTCCAGTGATCGATCCTTCGCGACGAGACGAGAGGTAAGTGTCTCGCGAAGCTCGTCGATTCGCTCACTTGCTATCGGTGTACCGAACAGGAACAACAAGAATACTGGTTCTTCATCACCGAGGTCACCGACACTCTGCAACGCGGCGAGTAGTTGTTCGTATGTGCGTGTGTTGCGTGCTGCGTCCTCAAGTTGATCGACTTGGATGATACAGGTGATATCCTGTTCTTCGAGCTGAGCTGCTACGTCTTCGACGATCTGTCGGACCTCATCGGTCGGATGTGGGTAGTCATCTGGTATCTCCAAGTCCTCATACTGGGATAGTTCGTCTAGTAGTCGTGTGTAGAATCGTCGTGTTGTAATGGACTCGACTTCACGAATCCGTGCGATGTGGAACTCTTCGCTTCGGGGGCCGTTTGCGAGTGCGTCATAGACGAGATCGCGAAAGTGAGTCTTCCCTGCACCGCGCCGGTCGATGATCGAGACGTGGCCCGCTCGATTCAGAATGTGTGAGGCAACTTCGTTGAGTAGGTCATCGTTCACACGGACGGCAACCTCAGGATTTGGTAGCGTCTCCGCGGTGAAGGGAATTCGGTCTGGTTTGATCCCTAGTTGTTTTGCATAGCGCTTTTGCACACTTTCAGTGTCGTTGAGTGCTTGTGTGAATTGGTCCGTTCCCATACACCGACACTATATTGTATAACCTTAAATCTAATCTTAAGATCAATCTACTGCTCATGTTGAGGGGTGACACCGAACCGTTTTCCTCGGCTACTACCCCATGGTTGGGCATCTTCACTGCAACTCTGGATAACCGACAACCCACTACCACCACGAAGCTTAACCTTAATTCTAGTCTTAAGAATTGCGCCTTGTCCGGGTCGAGTAGTGATGAGTCCTAGAAGGAGATCGAGAAGCTTCGAATAGTCGCACTGAGAACATACCAGTTCCCGTGGGCAATACGACACGGCGACGAGGTGCGTATCTGTCCAATATGGTCGAGAAAACAGTGTCTACCGGAATTTTTTTTTCGTTTGACGCCTCAGCATTGACTATGGCGGGGAACGAGCCACCTCCCGACGAGTGGGAGACACATTCCAGTCAGTCCGGCGAGGAGAGCGCCGCCGAGCGCGATCTCGACATCGATGTCTCAGAGGTCGTCCTCGAGTTACAACCCGTCTTCGAGGCGATTGGGCATCCACGACGACGCTACCTCGTCTACACTCTCGCCAAAGAGACCAAATGGTCGCTTGATGACCTCGCGACGAAGCTCGCTGCATGGGAGACCGATACGTCCGAGGCGAACATCGCGGCGCTCACGCACCAGGAGATGTATACGTCGCTCTATCACTCACATGTCCCGAAACTCGTCGACTTGGACGTGATCGAGTTTGATGACGATACCGAAACGATCACTCCAGGTCCGCATGCGGTCCAGGTGTTGACCGTGTTGGAGGGTGCTGGTGGCAGTCTCGACAATCGGCAAGAAACGCATGCTCGTCACGACTTCGACCAAGAGGATACACAGTAACCGATAGCCTCGAAAAAGGTATTACTGCCTCGGGCATGACTGTACGATAGGACACTTTCAGACGGAGGACGACAGATGACCTCAAGTAATGACCACACTGATGATGGCACCAAACTTGCACCGGATGGAAACGAACCCGATGATCCCGGCATGACGTTTGTGGCACAAGCTCATTATGAACGAGAGAGCCACCGCGATCTCACCACCGAAATCATCTTCGCGATTGCTGATGCCGCAGACGTTGCTCCAGTGGATCTCAAGGATCCGCCATTATACGAGTGCGTGGATATCGCCGCGATCGAAGACGGCTTTTTCGGCCCAAAGGTCGCCGGGCATACCCGTGATAGCGAGGGGAGTGTTTCTTTCCGCTATAATCAATATCACGTCGAGGTTGCTAGTGATGGGTGGATTACGGTGTCTGAGCCTACTGCGTACGGGGATTGACTCCATTCTGCTGTATCGCTTGCGTCCGTGAGGAACGGAGTCACAAGTGGTACGAAGTGTGTCCTTCAGGTAGTGCTCGGTTCCCAGCCAGAACTTTATGTGACCGTCGCGTAGGGTTCCGGCTGAGAAGCAAGGACACACTGTGTATCCGTTTCCAGGGCGCGGGAACGAATCTTTCAGAAACAGTCTGGCTGTTTCACATGCCGTATGTGGGGTGCATTCTAGAGTTAGTCCTTCTCGTACCCCACCATGACAAATCATACACCCCCGTCTGATGACGAGGACGATCACGCAGACGATGCGGCCTACCAGACAGAATTTGATCCAACAATGGACAGCGTCAGTGAAGAGCTAATCACAGCGGTTGCGACACTGAACGATGCTGATCCGACGGAACTCGCACCCCTCTCGGAGTTCGTCGATCCCGAGGCACTTGATGCGCTCTTCGGCTCACGCGCTGCAGGTGACCCGCGTGAGACGAATGGGCATGTCCTATTTAATTACGATGCCTACCACGTCAAGGTCGATAGCAGCGGGCAGATTACGGTTCACCACTCCGAATCAAGTTCTGACGGCGAACACTCGCCAGGCAATGACGAATAGAAGTCGTACGGTACACTAATCGTCTGTTGTGAAGTGGACCTCGGTTGGTCGAAGGGTTTTGTCAGTGAGTGCATCGAGGAGATCGTCGTCGAGGTCTCGAATCGTGCCTGTTACATCGAAGGCAATGACGTCTTCTTCAACGCCGACGTCAAGATTGTCAAGCTCGAGTTTCGGATGATCGTCAATCTCGACGACAAACTCTGTCATGTGCTAGCGAACATGGGGAGTGAGTATGAGCGTACCGGTGGAGACAACGGTAGAAGCGTATACGGACAACCCTTTCGAGAAACCACGTCTATTACTGGTTTTAGATGGTGTCTCGGGGGGTATCTACCGCCTACAACAAAAAGCTAGAGTGCTACGAGTTGGATTCGTTCACATCCGATTCATTGCCATCCTCACCGAGGCTCTGTCCTGCCTGTAACCGTGCTTCGAGACGTGTGGGTGTTCCGTGTACGAAACGAGCTGCAGTGAGGGATTGTACTCGATTACGCCACTCCTCGCGATTGGAGGCGAAAGAAGGACTCATTCTGTGTTACACTGGTCGCTCGGGGTGTGTTACGACAGTGCAACACTCTATTCGACTAGTTACTTCGTCCCCGGAGAGAGAATAACTGGGTAACTTTCTCAATCGAAATGGACTCTGGGAGTACAGATCGAGTATAGTAGTGGCCTGCCGTGAGGATGGAGAAGACGAACAAAATGATTGGGATGATGAATCGAGACGCCACCTGTGACACGAGTGGAAGCTGAAGCAATTTAGCACCCAATAGACTCGTGCTGAAAAGCGTCCCACCGAGATAATACCGTTCCCATCGACGATTCACCGCACTACCCGTCGAAGATTCGGATGGGTCCTGTGGAACGGTGTCGAACAGGTACGAATCAAATTGATCAGCACGAGACGTTCGTTTGATTGTTCCGCGATCTTTGTCGTACTCGATGATACCCTCCGTATCGAGTGTCGGAAGGTGAGTTTGATACAGTGAAATATAGGCGCGTTGGCGTTCTTTCGAAGTTAGCTCCACGACCGACAGCTCGTTCTCCCAGGCTGCTACCTGCTCGGCAAGATCGCGTAACGAAACGGTGTCTGTCCGCTCTTGGAGGTACTGTAAGATCAAGCGACGGCGCTCTACCTGTAAAATATGAAAAATCGTATCCTTCGACAATGGTTGGGACGCCGCAGTGTCTTGAGAGGTCGTGGTGGTATCACCAACGGAGTCGGCCGTGTTGGGAGGTGCGCTCATGATTGCGATGAGTTCAAGCACGATGGTGATATGAATGTATTGGCCGTTCAGATTTGAATGTTAAGCGTCGAATTATGCCGTTAGACCACCAATATAGCCATATCTCAGGTTTGATTAAACTAAACTAAACTGTTTCTATATTTGTCCTATAAAATTACTTTTGCTAATTTTGGGCTATCTACGATAGTCTAATCACATATCTCGAAATTAGCAGATCAGTCGAATATCCGAAGATAGTCGGAGCCGTCTGTCGATAAGAATCGAATGGGACTAGTTATCTGGTCATTAAATTTTCAATTCAAAGGTCATCAGAGTCCGCTTCCTGCCCAGTGTGCGGACTTATTATTGATCGCGACGACGGGGCGATAGAAACTAGAACATCAGAGGGTTTGAGCGGTTCAAAAAATAGGCCTACATTCTGACAACACTCCACATTCCATCGAGTGGCAATCTCCTCGCTTACTAGGTGGGTGAGGATATCATCAAGGCGTGCTTTCACTGGATGAAAACGCTCGTGGCGAACTATGCCCCCGGATCGGTAATCGCTACCTGTGAACCAGAACTGGAGACAAATCGGACGAGCACTGCTCATGCTGAGTATAGTACTACTGGTTTTTCCCCTGGCGTTTCGATGGCAACCAGTAGTGACCATACCAAGACGTTGACGACAACGCATCACGAGGAAAGCGGTCATCATGAAGAACAAGGCCACGAAGATTCGGGACACAGTCATAGTGAAGAAAGGAGAATAGTCACGAGGACGAATCACCGACTGAGTGGCTCATGATGATTGGTGGATTGTTCTTGCTTGGAACAGTCACAACGGCACCACTCTATCAATACACCAATACGCGTCGACAGGATTTCACCATCTCGTCGATGCGTCTTGGTGTCGCACTCTTAGTTCTCTTTACCGCAGCCGTGCATTTCTATCTCTTTCTCGATCACGGCGAATTGATTATGGCACTTTCCGGACTCGGATTCCTGGGTGGAATCGGCTCGTTCTTTATCGGCGTCAATCGGCTGTATCCCTATAGTGTAGGGATTCTCTATACGCTGTTCAAATCCTCCTCTGGATCAGCGAAGGGCCTGATGAGTCACTGTTCAGGGCGGGGTTGTCCGACCTGACGCTCGCAGCGCGGGTCACTGACGAGGGCGGCGTCGTGCATTCGATCACCATCGATGCCGATGCCGGTGTCGCGACTGCCGTCCTCGATGTCTCCCATACGGCAGCGGTTCGTGAGTTCCTTGACCGACTCCGTCAGCGGGACTTGGACTTCGAACTGTGCGCTCGCCAGTCACGCGAGCGGCCGCTGAAGACGCGACAAGCGCCCGAAGGGTTTCTTGAAACCCTTCCTCGGTCGTGATGGGAGAGCAAGTGTCCTCATCCCGCGGCGAATCATTCCCGGTCATACGGATTTACTACCCGTCCAGCGAATATATGTTACTTGACCAACTGTAGATAACTGGTACGTCGCTATCGACGAGGATGGTAGTGGCGTCCTGGTGAGAGTGTTTCGACGTATTGCCAGCGAGTCAGTTCTTGAGCAACCCTCATACGATACGCCGCCGCCATAAGATTGGCATTCACTTGTAGGCTCGAAGGGATATCCGCACCGGCAGCAATTCCGTTTGGTCACAATGTCCACCAGCCGACCTGGAGCAGTTTCTGTTCACCAATTCACTCGAAACCATGCATCACAGTTCTACCCCCCACTTCACCAGAAGTAGTTTTGATGTAGCAAAATATAGTTTATTAATTGCTATGTGGCTGTTTTCAGTTGTTCTGAGGCATATACCGTGTGAGCTCACTGGAAGTGGTGATGACCCAATCACTTCCGCTTTTTTAAGCGGAAGTAGAACTACCCCGGACTCCCTGTTCAATCTATGCGCCATTATTCGAGACCATGATCTCAGGTGACGTTCTGTATCATTCCGTGAATCTCATCCGGTCGTTGGCGCTTGATTTGCCCACCTATTTTATCCGCTAGACTTGAGACCTCTGTATGGACGAGAAGAAACAGGCCACGTTCGGATCGGATGGGGAATTGCAAACCGACGACGAAGCGACAGACAAGACTAACGGGGAGGGAGCGACAACGAACGATTTCGGCGATGAGTGCGGCGAGAACGAGACCAAGTCCGGGGTAAACCGATATACCGTTTCCAGCTTGCTTCAAAAGGCGGTCAGACGGTCTGACAAGGAGATCGCGGCGTGGGCTGCCTGGGAGCTTGTGCGGTCCGGCTACGCATGGAATTTTTGGGATCGCATTAACTTGTACATCGTCGAGGACCTACGGGCTGGTCACGAAGTGGCACTCACGATAGACCGTTACGAGGAATTGGCCCGTGAGCGTTGGTCAGAAGATTCCTGGCAGGGGCGGCTGTGTGCGGTGCACGCTGCGCTAGCGGCGGCCAGGGCGACCTCTTCGCGCGAGTCCGCACATGCGGACGATTACTTTAGTGAGCTATCGGTCGAACGAGCTACCGCGTATGAAGAGGGACGAGAACCCCGCTTCGATCACCCAGCGGATGATCTCGAAATAGATGGGAAGTACGATGTCGCGTTCGACCAGCATACGTACGAAGGAAAGAAGCGTGGCCGCGGCGGTGCCTACTTCAGAACGCATGGAGCTCGGGTCGGCCCTGAAGAGGAACCGGAACTCAGTCGCCGATGGCGTCTTCGGAGTATGAAGTTGGAGAATCGTGACTATACTGATGAGCAACTGGCTCGTGCCGTTGCTCCGGTCAAGGCTGAGGACAGGTGGTCGGACGGCAACGCTCGAAACGATTGATAGGATTACAAGCATTTCAGAGAAGGATGAAGAATAAGGTGGTTAGATTATCGTTCCGGACCGTGACGCTCTCTCGAACCTATGACTATTGCAAAGAGAAAGGAGTAATGCTCGAAATGATAAATATTCATGGAGTAGATGAGGGTCGTCAGGGGCGCTTCGGGCACACAGACGACCAACAGACCACACTGATCCTAGCATTTTGACTGATCCAAAATTATGATGTCAGTTGCCCGCAACCGATGGATTCGATTTCTGCAAATCGTTGAGCATGTTTCGCGTAAATCGCTGCAGTCTTGCATCGGGTTTGAGGACCTGTGGCTTGTATTCCTGGATTTTGTTCAGTGGCCAGTTAATGGAATCCCATCGTGGGTCCGGGTCGAGACGCCACGTCCATCCAAGCGTTCCCGTACTGAAGACGACAGCATTGGACGGTGCTCGATAGGAAACGGCATCCGCATCGGTGTCCGATTCGATCTGTAACCCACTTGTGCCCGCGTCATAGTGGAAGAAACGGGTCAACTCGCCCGTCACGTCGCTCTCCCGGTGGACGAAGTCCCATTCGTGACCAATGACTCCGACGACGCTGTCATTGGGTTTGAACCCGGTTTTACGCATCCACGGATGGTCGAGTGCCGTCGAAACGACCGAGTAGTCGGGAGCGTTGTATAAGCCAGCCCCCGTCCCCATGACACCAAGCAGTTCGCTTTCCGGACGGGGAGATGGAAGGGTGCGGAACGTACCAGTCTGCGACTGGGTTCCATATTGTGGATCGTCCTTGACGTTTTCCTTGTACCCGACCATCGTCCGCCCGTCGTGTTTATACCTGACTTGCCAAAGTGCCGTGTTGGCGGCGAGGAACGCGACGTTCGTTCCGGCATCTCGTGCCGCTTCGAAGCCATTCCGTTGCTTCATGCTCCAGTACTCATCGTGCCCGGCGCTGACAACGAGTTGGTGTTCTCGAAGCACATTCGGGTTGCGGTGGACATCCACGTCCGAAACGTAGGAAACGTCGTATCCCTCTCGTTCGAGGAATCGTAACAGATGAATCGCGTAGTTCAAATGCAAACTCGTCGACCCGGCCAGCGGCCTGTCGAACGATATTTCGTCGGCCGCACCACCCACGCTGGTGAAGTCGTACAGGCTCTTCCCACCCCACCCGTTGTACGCCTGTGCGGTTGCAATAGGCATTTGAACCAGGATTTTCGACCGGGATTTCTGATCTGGATGTTCTCGAACGAAAAACGGACAAACGGTAAACGTGCCGCTCTTTTTTCCGGACGTGAGGACGAATTTCGCCAAGTAGGTACCGCTCACCCAGTCGTTCGGCACATCGAGTGTATCGGTTGCCTCCCAGTCACACTCGACCCGCCCCGTCTTCGACAACGGTGTCGGAATCTGTTGACTCTGCCCCGCCCGCTCGGGAAGCGAAGTCATCAGACGACCCCCCTTCCCATCGTACCACCCCAATCTGAAAACGTCCACACGATAGCGCTCGTGCGGTTTCGTGCTTACGTGAAACGTCATCGTTTCGCCCGGCGTGACACTCGACTCCGAGGAATAGCCTTCGATGCGGTGATCGACCGCCGATGGCCGGGCGTCCGATGCGACGACTGGTTTCCAACCGGCGTTTCCTCGTTTCCTGTTTTCAGTCTCGATGGGATTCGGTGACGACGATTTACCGGATACTACACCGCCGATACCAAGGAGTGCAGTCCCTTTCACGCTGTTTTTCAGGTAATTTCGTCGCGTCAACCCCTGCATCCATTCTATTCCTCGAACCATGAACAGGGATACTGAACATGATATATGGTTTTTTCGATATTTTTGACATCTGTAGTTTGTGTATGGTTCATGAGAGCACCCTGTCTGGTCGATTTAGCTGAACGGTTGGTGTTAGAAGATTGTTGAACAGCCTATATCTTGCACACGCTTAAAATATTGAGTAGTGAATTCGAGTTATCGATTCTCGCGATGTTACTGACTGTCGCCACCTCGACGTGAATTGACCTGCCACAATTGTTACAGCAGTACTGCTCAGTATTGCGGACGGTCTTCGAGCGTCGATACCGGGCAATCCGCCCGCCGCAGTCCTCGCAGACGAGCCACCACTTTGGCACGGTGAACCTTGGTGCGGTGAACCGTTCGCCGTGCTGCGAGGTATCGAGATCTTCCGTCTAGCGGGTGAACGCCGAACCGTGATCTGCGTCGCCGAACTCGTAGTGTTAGAAAGCACGAGAAGTACATTGGGGGTGGCGAGTTAGAGATACAGAATGAGTAAAAACTGGCTCCAACTGGTTACGCCCCCCGCACTTCATGACCGAACACCGATTGCAGACCGGCATGCAACGTGGTTAGAACTATTCTTCGATCTTGTATTTGTTGTCGCTATTGCCGAACTCGGGCATCTCCTCGCAGACTCCTTGACGATTGATGGGATTACTGAATTCGTGGGCCTATTTGTTCCCGTTTGGTGGGTATGGAGTACACACAGTTACTATGGTGATGTATTCGACCAAGATGACGTGGTGTTTCCGATCGCCTCAATCGTTGTTATGCTTGGCGTGATCATCTGGTCGTTCACGTTCCCAGCGGCCCTTTATCGAGGCGCAGTTGCGTTCATTCTCGTCTATGTCTTCCTCCGGTTAGTGAATATAGGACTCTATCTAATTGCTAGCCGGACAGTACCCGAAGCACGCGAGCTAGCAACGAAATCATCAATTGGGAATGCAATAGGACTCTCCTTTTGGATCGTCTCTCTCGCGGTTTCTCCTCCACTACAGTATGGGCTTTGGGCAGTTGGACTCATCATCGAAATTTCCTGGACGCCAGTTGTCTATATGCTACTTGAAGATGTCCCTATCCAGCGTTCTCACATGGACGAGCGATTCGGCTTGTTCACGATCGTAGTCTTAGGTGAGTCTATCCTTGGTGTAGCATCAGGGACGACTGATACGAATTGGCAGGCCACCGCTGCAATAATCGCTGTTGCGGGATTTTTGATTGCCGTGTGTTTTTGGTGGCTCTATTTTGCGTACTCCGACAGCAATATCGTCAATCGGTTTATTCGGAGCGATTGGATCGGAGCCATTCGGGGAAGTCTCTATGTCTACGGACATCTTCCAGTATTCGCTTGTATCACAGCATTCGGAATTGGCATTGAGACCACCATCGTCGCGGGTGCAGAAGGTCACGAATTTGTGGGTGCGAGCCAACTCATTCTTTTCGGTAGCACGGCCGGATTCCTCGTCACGGTCACAATCATTCAATGGGCAGGTCTCCATGCCCTTCCACGTTCTACGATTGTAACCAGATTCGTTGGTGCGAGTATCATCCTGGTTCTTGCAACCGTAAGTAGCCACCTCGGAGTATTACTCACAATACTACTACTTGCCGGAACATTCATCG
The DNA here is from genome assembly GCF_024136975.1 of Haladaptatus sp. AB643. Lineage (NCBI taxonomy): Archaea > Methanobacteriati > Methanobacteriota > Halobacteria > Halobacteriales > Haladaptataceae > Haladaptatus > Haladaptatus sp. AB643. Next base: position 1,398 of record NZ_JAMYJW010000005.1, on the reverse strand, counting down.
TTCTGGTTGCGATTGAAATTCCACGTATTGGGAGTACACGAGGGATTGAACAATCGATTTGAGAGCACCGGTTTCACGTTTTAATTAAAGCCATTACAGAAACATCCACCGGGACAGCGTTGTTTGGCGTGACAAAATGGAAAAGAGAGACGGGTTAGCAGCAGTCGGAGAGTGCGCCGGGTGGCTTCCGCGCCACATTTTTTCACATTTCCAGTAGTTGTGATCGACGTTGCCGTACGTGTCGTAGCCAGTGTGCGGGCCACTGATATGGTCGTCGTCCGATGGGAATGCGTCAAACGTCCCGCCGTCGGGTGCGTTCTCGACGGCGGCCATGTGCTTGCAGAAGGCGTCCCGGTGGACGTGGTGCGGGCAGGTGCAAGCCATGAGTTCTTCAGTCACGTCGTCCAGCGTGACGACGTATTGGTGGCCTGCGGGATTCTCGTGGCACTCGTTAGTGACATCGACATTTCGGTGGCATCGATGTCGAGGGAAAATTGTTCGGCCTGTACGCATTTCTGTGCCGTCTCGTCAGAACGAACAGAGACGACGCCGGGTGCTATAAGAACGACGAGACGTTCAACTACGTCGAATCGAATGTTGGCAGACAGGACATTGCCGTTCGTCCCCATCAATCACACAATTCGTTGCATTTCCAGTCCATCCACATTCAGGGCATTGAGCGATGTCAGTAGTCATCTCAGATTAAGCTAACCGCTCCTCCACCAACTACCTTGGTGTGAAGATACTACTAAGTAGCTGTTCCAGCCACTAGCCCACCAATTTCTCGGAGATACATGGATTGTCAAATCATTACTAAAACATTACTAGCATACCAATGCCACCATTCGTCGTGAGAATGCCGCCAGATGGTTACTGCCTGTCACTCTCCTCAACGCGAACCGAGTAACTCACGTTGGCCAGTCAGGGAGTGATGGTTGGCCATCATGCCAATGTTTGGCTTCACCAACAATTGACTATCGGAGAGAGCGACAAATGACAGCAGTGTAGCGAGGTATCAAGGACGAAATCTCCGCCCTAGTGCGTTTCCCTGAGTCGATTCCTCAAGCTACTCCTACACTCTGTTGCTGTTATTTTCCCTCGAACGCTGCTGATAGCTTTCACAGGGATCAATCGACTGCCATCCCGTCCACTAACCCCCAACGTGAGGAGTTCCGCCCTTCAGGGCGGAGAGGATGTCAAGAGGATCAACAGCGGTCGTCGTTCTGGTCGTCCCCGGAGTTATCATCGGGGTTTCCACCGGAATTACCACCGGAATTACCACCGGAGTCTCCACCGGAATCGCCGCCAGAGTCTCCGCCGGAACTGCCTCCTGAGTCTCCACCGGAGCCTCCACCGGAACTGCCTCCTGAGTCTCCACCGGAGCCTCCACCGGAACTG